>NZ_JBXAHC010000006.1:0-419281 GCF_058794735.1 Janthinobacterium sp. GW823-FHT06H09
CGGCTGTAGCTCAGCTGGATAGAGTACTTGGCTACGAACCAAGGGGTCGTGGGTTCAATTCCTGCCAGCCGCACCAGAATACTGAAAATCAGACTTTGCCTGGTTTTGTTGTAACAAGTTTCACCTCCATGTTGTTAGTGGAATGTTGTAGAAGTTTTGCGGCTGTAGCTCAGCTGGATAGAGTACTTGGCTACGAACCAAGGGGTCGTGGGTTCAATTCCTGCCAGCCGCACCAGTATTTCCAAAATGGAGTTCGCTTCGTTTTGATGAAGGTTTCAAGCTTCGCGCCGTTCGGCGAAGTGTGTCAGAGTTTGCGGCTGTAGCTCAGCTGGATAGAGTACTTGGCTACGAACCAAGGGGTCGTGGGTTCAATTCCTGCCAGCCGCACCAGTATTTCCAAAATGGAGTTCGCTTCGTTTTGATGAAGGTTTCAAGCTTCGCGCCGTTCGGCGAAGTGTGTCAGAGTTTGCGGCTGTAGCTCAGCTGGATAGAGTACTTGGCTACGAACCAAGGGGTCGTGGGTTCAATTCCTGCCAGCCGCACCAGTATAAGAAGTAGTAAAAAAACCCGGAAAGTTTGCTTTCCGGGTTTTTTTTCGTCCAGCGAAAGGCAAGCCTGCAGCGCGCCGCCCCCGTCGCGGCGCGCTGCAGTGGCCGGGCCCCGTCAATTCGGATAAGGCTGGCCCGACGACGCCTGGTTGCCCAGGACGATGGTGGTCACCCACAGTCCGCCGCTGGTCACGGGACCGGTGAACTTGAACAGCGAGGCGCCAGATTGCGCCGGGTCCGCCACGTTCGACGCCAGCGCATTGAGCCCCGAGGTCGTGAAGGTGCACGAGGTTTCCTGTCCAACCGCATTTTGCTCCGCGTTCAGCACCGGCGTGGCGCCATTGAACAAGTACAGGCCGCAATTATCCATTTTCGATCCGTAGGTGGCCGACTGCGTGTAGTTGAAGGTCACCGCGCCATCGAGCAGGGCGGCGGCCGGGATGGACGACAGTTTCGCCGGCGTGATGCTGGTGAGCGTGGCGAACAGGCTGGCCTGGTTGGCCTTGGCAAACGCTTTCGACAGGGGCACGGCATTGATCTGGAACGGGAAGGCGCTGACGGCGCCATTCGGCGTTTTCAGGGTCCACACGTAGATTTTTCCAGGCGCCACTTTCGTTTCGTCGATGCAAGCCGTACCCGCGCCCAGGCCCGGCGTATTGGCGGGCAGGCTGGCCAGGTCCTGGCAGCTCTGGATGGCTTCCGCGTTATTGTAGAAAGTGCTGGCGGCGCCATTGCTGTCGGCCACCCGCATGTGGGTGTAGCCGGTGGCCGGCAGGATCAGCTGCAGCTTGCTGCCGGCCGTGCCCGGTATCTGGAAGTCGCCGAACGTCGTCAGGCCCGGTCCCCGCACGTCGATCTTGTTGACGGCCGGATTTTCCTGCAGCACGGTGTCGAGCTCGACGTGGGCAGCCCATTCGCGCGCAAAGCTGGCCGTGCCCGCCGTATCGACGCTGCGCTGGATGCGCGCATTCATGTGCATGTCCAGGTGGCCGCTGCCGGCCAGCTTCCAGCCGCCGGCGCAGCCGCTGGTGTCGCTCGTCTTGACCAGCTTCCAGTTCAGCATGCCCGCATCTGTTCCTATGCGTAACTGTACCCATGCGCTGCTGGGCTTGCCTGAAGTAAAGGCGATGGCCGTCGCCCCGGCACCGAGGCGATTGCCGATGAAGTCGGCGACGCGCGTCGTCGAAGTGCTGCTCGCGGACGTCAGCGTGGCGATTTCATCGGTGCTCAAGGGCTGCATGCTGACGCTGGCCAGGCCCAGCGCCTCGATCGTCAGGCCCGCATGGGCAGCCTGGTCCGCGCTGATCAGGGCGGACACAATGTCGGCCTTGCCCACCGCCGCGCCCATGTTGAAGCTGCTGTCGATGAACGGCGACACGGCCGCCGCCGACGGCACGACGAAGCCCGTCTTCGGATACAGGGCGCTGAGCGAGGCCATGCAGGCGCGGATTTCCGGCAAGACACTGGCCGCAGCCGTCGCCTTGGCCAGGTCGGCGTCCGATGGCGGCGTCGCTGCCGGTATCGTCGGCGCGCCGCCGGCGGCGGCCGGCAGGGTCACGCTGCCCAGCGCGCTGTTGGTGGCAATCAGGGTGACGGTGGCCATGGCGCCCTGCGCTTCCGCGGGCGCGACGAGGATCTGGTCCAGCACGGCGTCCATGCCCGTGCCGTTGGCAACAAAGGCGCCCGTCAGCGGATTGGTATTGCCGGTATTAATCGGTTTGATCATGGCGACGACGGCGGCCACGGCCGCATCGAGCCGTTGCTGCGTCGCGGCATTGGCCAGGGCCGAGGTGCAGGCGGCCGATACCGTATTGGCGACGGGGGCGCAGACGGCGGCCAGGGCCGTGCCGCCGGGCTGGCCCGACGCCGTGGAGACGATCAGGTCGGTCAGCGGCGTGATGTTGACGGTTTGTCCAGCCGCGGTGGCGATGGAATTGAGCGTCACCTGCTTGCCGCCGGACGAGCCGGTGATGCTGAGGAAAAACGGCGCCGTCATGCCGGCCACGTCCACCGTAAATGCCCCGCCGGTGCCGGTATTGACCGCCGTGGAGACTTTGCCCTTGCTATCGATGGCCACCACGCTGCCCGAGATGGGCGCGCCGACGGCGGCAGTGCCGCTGAGCGTCGTTGCCGGCGGCGGCACGACGGGCGGAACCGGGTCGGCGGGGCTGCTGCTACTGCCGCCGCCACAGGCGGCAAGAAGGAGGGTGGCCGCGCAGGCGGCGGCCAGAGGCAATTTATGCAAGTTTATTTTCATGACATCCCCTTGGTATTTTTTTTGGAATTACTGCTAGTAAACATTCTCAAAGTTTTCCATGAATTGCAATTTATTTTTCTTGAATGCATTAATAATGGCCAATCAGTCATCAGCGTGTCGGTTTTGCGCCGCAATCAGAACATCAATGTGATCAAAAATGCAAGTGACGGGGCGGCCGGTGAAATACCGGGGAGGGCGTCAATTGTGAAATATCGCCGCCACGCCCTTTGCCATTCTGCAAAGCCCTGCTATAATCTTGTCTTAGGCGGCTGTAGCTCAGCTGGATAGAGTACTTGGCTACGAACCAAGGGGTCGTGGGTTCAATTCCTGCCAGCCGCACCAGAATATCGGGGATCAGATTGTAAAATCTGATCCCCTTTTTCGTTTCCGAACGGATTTACGATAGGTCTTTGACGCCGCGCCGGTATTGCAGGCGAAACGCGCGCGGCGTGACGTGCCTGGCGGCGCGGAACTGGCGGTTGAAATGCGCGAGGTTGCGGTAGCCCGCCTCTTGCGCGATGACGGCGATGGCGAGATCGCTCTCGATCAGCTGTTGGCAGGCGCGGCCGATGCGCAGCCGCGCCAGGTACTCGCCCGGCGTGCAATGCGCGTGGCGCTTGAAACAGCGGTGAAACGCGCCCAGCGACAGGGCCGCCCGCTGCGCCAGGGTTTCCAGCGCGATTTCTTCCCGGAAATGTGCGTGCATGAAATCGAACACGCCGGCCATGCGCTTTTGCTGCCCATCGGGCAGCGGCGCCTGCGCCGTCGAGGCCAGCGGCCGCGCGCCCGTATCGCCCGCCAGGTCCAGCAGCACGTCGAGCAGCAGCGGCAAGCGCTGCGGCACGGGCAGGGCGTTCAGTTGCAGCAGTTTATCAGCGCTGCGCGCGCTCGTCCGCGGCGAAAAATGCAGGGCCGGGCCGGCGCGGGCCGCCAGTTGCCGCACGCCGTGCAATTCCGGAAAGCAGGCCGCCAGCCGCTCCAGCCATTCCAATGAAAACCATACGACGACGGCTAGCATCGGCTGGCTGCTGTCGATGCGCTCGCTGGCCGACCATGTGTGCGGCAAGTTCGGCCCCAGCAGCACCAGATCGCCCGGTTCGAAGTCGCCGAGGTGGTCGCCGATGTAGCGCTGCCCCCGCGCATTGACCGTCAGGGTCAGCTCGAACTGCGGGTGGTAGTGCCAGATGAAGGGAATGGTGTCGAGTTCGCGCCACAGCAAGCCCCAGGAGTGGCCCGCCGGTATCGTGACTTGTTCGAATAAGGGCGTCATTGTGACGTTTGAAGCGTATGAATAGTCAGGATAGTATCAGTATTGGCCGCTTGGCGCGCATTTCAGCCTGCCATGCCATCGCACAATCTGTCTCACACCAACACAGGAGACAGCGATGCAAGAAGATCGATATCAATACGGCGAAGACCGTCCCGGCAACCCGTCCGTGGCCTACACGGAACAGACCCAGCTGCGCGACATACAAAAACAGCTGCCCCTGCGCGTGCTGTCCGACAGCGATTTCCTGCACTGGCAAACCTATGGTTATGTCATCGTCAAGGATGCGGTGGCGCCCGAACAGGTGCGGCGCACGACAGATTTCCTGTGGGAATTCCAGGGACTCGACCAGCATGACCCCGCCACCTGGAACCGGGAGCAATTGCGCGACCACGCGATGAAAGAGCTCAACGGCTCCGGCATGGTCGAGGCCTATCACAACCAGACCCTGTGGGATAACCGCCAGACCCAGCGCGTGTACGACGCCTTTGTCGACATCTGGGATCGTCAGGATTTGTGGGTGACGATCGACCGCGCCAACCTGAACACGCCCAACCATGGCAAGCGCAAGTTTGGCGGTTTCATCCACTGGGATGCCGACACCACGCTCGACCCGCTGCCCGTCAACGTGCAGGGCGTGCTGGCCCTGTCCGACACCTCGCCCGAGAGCGGCGGTTTCCAGTGCTATCCGGAGCTGTTCAACAACTTGCTCGCATGGCGCAAGACCGTGCCGGCGGATCGCAACCCGTGGCAGCCGGACCTGGCGACGGTGCCGTACCCGATGGAATTCATCGCCATGAAGAAGGGAGAACTGCTGATCTTCAACAGCCTGCTGGCGCATGGCATCCGCCCGAACACGTCGACGGACCAGGTGCGGCTGGCGCAATACATTTCCTTTACGCCCGCCCAGCAAGACAACCAGGCCTTGCGCGACTGGAGGGTGCAAAGCTGGTGCGAACGCAGCGCGCCGCAGGGCTACGCGTTTCCCGGCGACCCCGAGGACAAGGAAAAGCTGCGCTACCCGCAGGCGCGCCTGACTGCGCTGGGCGAGAAGATCCTCGGCGCGCGCGACTGGTAAGCGAAGCGCCATCCGGCAGGCTTGCCTGCCGGATAGACAATTACCGGTAAATGCACGATCATGGTCCGACTAGCCATCGACCGAGGAAACGCATGAGTATCATCACCTGCATCGAAGACTTGCGCGTGCTGGCCCAGAAACGGGTGCCACGCATGTTTTACGACTACGCCGATTCCGGCTCCTGGACGGAATCGACGTACCGCGCCAACAACAGCGATTTTGCCAAGATCAAATTCCGCCAGCGCGTGGCGGTCAACCTGGAAAACCGCAGCCTGGCCTCGACCATGGTGGGGCAGGCCGTCTCGATGCCGGTGGCCCTGTCGCCCACGGGTTTGACGGGCATGCAGCATGCGGATGGCGAAATCCTCGCGGCCCAGGCGGCCGAGCGCTTCGGCGTGCCGTTCACCCTGTCGACGATGAGCATTTGCTCGATCGAGGACGTGGCGGCGAACACGAGCAAACCGTTCTGGTTCCAGTTGTACGTGATGAAAGACCGCGAATTCATCAACCGCCTGATCGACCGCGCCAAGGCGGCCAAGTGCGGCGCGCTCGTGCTGACGCTGGACTTGCAGGTGCTGGGCCAGCGTCACAAGGACTTGCGCAACGGCCTGTCGGCGCCGCCGAAACTGACCATACCGAATATCCTCAACATGGCCACCAAGCCGCGCTGGGTGGCGGGCATGCTGGGCACGAAACGCCGCGGCTTCGGCAACATCGTCGGCCACGCCACGTCCGTGTCCGACATGTCGTCGCTGTCGGCCTGGACGCAGCAGCAGTTCGACCTGAGCCTGTCGTGGGCCGACGTGGAATGGATCAAGCAGCGCTGGGGCGGAAAACTGATCATCAAGGGCATCATGGACCCCGAAGACGCGCGCCTGGCCGTCAACAGCGGCGCCGACGCGCTGATCGTCTCGAACCATGGCGGGCGCCAGCTCGATGGCGCACAATCGTCGATCGAAGCCTTGCCCGCCATCGTCGACGCCGTCGGCAGCCAGATCGAAGTGCACATGGACGGCGGCATCCGCTCGGGCCAGGACGTGATCAAGGCCGTGGCCTTGGGCGCGAAAGGCGTCTACATCGGCCGCCCGTTTTTATACGGCCTGGGCGCCATGGGCGGCCCGGGCGTGACCAAATGCCTGGATATCATCCGCAATGAACTCGATCTGACGATGGCGTTTTGCGGCTTGCGCGATTTGCAGCAGGTGGATAAAAAAATCCTGCTGCCGGGGACGTTTTAAGCGGCAATCCGCACGATATCAAAGCCTTCCGAGGCGTCGGGCGGCGTGAAGTGGCGCGTGATTTCATCAAATTGCGCGTCGCTGGTGGAGAACGGGTGCAGTCCGCTGTCATTGCGCCGGTGCAAGCGCGCCTTGCATTCCTCATCCTTCACGTCGAGGTAGTGCAGCACGTGCGGCACGCCCGCCTGCTGGAGCAGCTCGCGCATCCAGGCGCGGCTGGCGGGCGTATTCGCGGGGAAATCGAGCACGACGGACACGCCCGCCCGCAGCATCTGCAGGGCAAGAGGCGCGATGGCCGCGCGCAGCCGCGCCGCGCAGGCCACATAGTCGGCCAGGCTGGCGATCTGGCCCGGATACAGCTGCGCCAGCAGGGTGTCTTCGCTGATGCGCACGGTATGCGGCGCTTGCGCAAGCTGGCTGGTCAAGGTGGATTTGCCCGAGGCAATCTTGCCGCACACGAGGTGCAAGGTGGGGATAACGGGGGTGCTGGAAGTGGTGTGCATGGTCGCTCGCTGAAAGTGAAAACAAAGCCTGCGAGACGTCTTGATTATTTGTTGCCGATCAAAGCCGCCTTGCAGGCGGCTTGGTCAATGTCATTCCTGTCCAGCCACCATTTGTGAAATGGCGGCAATAATCGATGGCAGGGGCGGGAATGGCGATGGCATGGCGCAACGATGCCATGCGATGGATGGCGTTGTCAATGCTTGGTCTTTACTCGAATAATTGCCGGTACTGCGCATACGGTTCCATGCCCATGCTGGCGCGGCGCTGCTCCAGGCGCTGCGGATCGTCGATGGGGAAGGGCACCGTCTTGCCGGTGCTATCCGTGCGGAACTGGCTGCCGTACAGCTGCGGCAGCTTGTCATTGCTCAAGTCGCGGTCGATCGCCAGTGCCAGCTTCGAGGGCGTGATCTCTCCCCTTGCCGCTGCTGCGCGCATCAGCACCAGGCTGCTTTTGAGGAAGGCACTGGAGCCATGCTGGGCGATCAGCCAGGCGCTGCCCGCCGCCTTGTAGCCGACCATCGTTTGCGTGGGCCAGCCCTTGCTGGCGATGATGTGCCGCAAGCGTTGCTCGCGTGCTTCATCCGTGGCCAGCATGCGCTGGCGCGTGGCCAGGTCCGGCCCCGTTGGCGGGAATCCCGCGCGCAGGGCCTGGTCTTCCTGTTCCATGGTCCGCAATTCGGCTGCCAGCGCCGCCTCGGGCACCGCGGCCGGATACAGCAGGAAGTCCAGCGCGCCCGCCGTGGCCACGCTGAAGATGAGCTTGGGTTCCGCTTCCCAGCCGGGCGATTGCAAAAGCAGTGCCAGTGTGCCGCCTTCCGGTACATCAATGCGGTAGCGGCCATTTTCGACCGTGCCATGTATCTGCGGCTCGCCGTGCATGCGCTCGGCAACGATGCTGATGGCTTGCGGCAGCGGCGGGCCGTTGCTGCGGATGGTGCCGCTCAGTTCGAAGGCGCCCGCATGGACGCTCCAGCACAGCAGGATGGCAAAGCTCAGGCGTGGCATGGGAGTCCGTTCATGCATGGTGGATGTCGAGTTTGCTCCATACATCTTGGAACGCGGTGTCATCGAGCAGCCGCGCATGCGGGTCGTCTGCCTGGAACAGGCCGCCGATCAGCATGTCCTGGATGGCACCCGTGAAACCGCCATACGGCGAGGCGCGTCCCCACTGACGGTGCGTATGGGCGAAGACGACGGCACCTTGCTGCGCGGCCAGTTGTGCCAGCGCTTGCCGCAAGGTGGCGGCCGCTTCCGGGCCCATGTCCGTGGCGATGGCGCACACCAGGCGCTGGGTGAACTGCAAGGGCTTGCCTGCCAGTCCCAGCAGCGATTCATTGGCCAGGGCCAGGAACACATCGGGCGCCTGGTCGTCCTTTTCGCAGACGGTCCAGGTGGGCGCCCATGCTTCCAGGCTCATGAAGCGCGCTTGCGTCGTGGCCGGCGTGTGCGTCCACTTCGCGTGCGATTTGGCGTCCCAGCCCAGGCGGCCAAAGGGAATCGGCTTGCCCTTGGGATTGTACTGATGGCTGCGCACGCCGGCCTTGCCCCGCGCCTGCGCCATCAGGCCGTCGAGGCTGGCGGCAAACGGCGTCCATTGCGCCGCATCCCATAGCGGTATGGCATCGGGCGCGGCCAGCAGCAGGAATACCTCGTAATCACGTGAAAAAAACGCCATGCACAGTCCTTATCGTTGCAGTTGAGATATGGCGGCCCGCTGGCTGGGGCGCAGCAGGTAGACGCCGTACAGGCACAGGGGCAGCACGGCCAGCAGGGCGATATACGGCAGGATCGATGCGCCGTCTTCGGCCGGGTGCGGCAAGGTGGCCGTCACGAGTGCGTAGTCCCACAGTCCATGTACGAGCACCATGGGCCAGATGGAGCGGGTGCGCAGGCGGATGGCCGCATAGCCGACGCCTTGCAGGGTGGCCGCGACGGCTTGCCACAGGGCGCCGCTGACGTCGCCCGTGGCCAGGCCGTTGGCCGTATGGGCCAGGCCGAACAGCGCCGAGGACATCAGGACGGCGGGCCAGACGGCGTAGCGGTCCAGCATTCCTTGCAGCAAGATGGCGCGGAACATCAGCTCTTCCGAGACGGCCACCAGCGCCGCATTGCAGGCGACGATCAGCAGCACGCGCGGTTGCGGCCAGCCGCCGGCCCAGGCCAGCAACAGCATCAGCAGCGCATACAGCAGGGGCGGCGAGGCGAGCCACACCGTTTTCCACGGCTGCGGCGCGCACAGGCCCGCTTCGCGGGGCCGGCTGGATGCCAGCAGCAGCGCCAGTGCGAACACGGCGGCCAGCGCCCACGACAGGCCGATACGGCCGGTGACGGCGGCGCCCGGCAAGGCGTAGCCGGCCGATTCCAGCCAGCGGCCGCCCATGCTCAAGCCCAGCCAGACGGACAGTGCGCCCAGGGCAAGCGGCATGGTGAGGTGGATTTTAGGGATGGACATGGTCGGCTTCGGTGTTGGCTGCGTGTTTTACTGCGTGCATGAGCGGATCATGAAGTTGCATCAATGATATGGTCGAAATATTGCCATATTACATTAAAAGCACCGTCACAAAATTGCCACTTCGTTATAGTTGCATGGAATAATAAGCATTCGTCCGTTTGCCGCCAGACTGGAGCGCCATGACTTACAGCAAGACCATCACCACCGAACGCCTGATCCTGCGCAAGCCGCAGCCATCCGATGAGGCGGCCCTGTTCGCCATGCATGCCGACCCTGAAGTGATGCGCTATTTCAGCGAGCCGCCCTGGGACGATGCCGGCCGCGCCGCGCGCCAGATCGCCGAGGACAGCGCCGCCTTCGAGAACGAAGAGTTCTTCCGCTTCGCCATCGAACTGCAGCAGACGGGCGAGTATGTGGGCAGCTGCACGCTGTTTTCCGTGCACCGACAGAACCGCCGCGCCGAGATCGGCTATGCGCTGGCGCGTCCGCACTGGGGCCGTGGCTATATGCATGAAGCGCTGTCGGCGCTGATCGAGTACGCCTTCGTCGAGCGCGACCTGAACCGCCTGGAAGCCGATATCGACCCGCTCAACGCCGGCTCGGCCAGCGCCCTCGAGCGCCAGGGTTTCAACAGGGAAGGCTTTTTGCCCGAACGCTGGATCGTTGGCGGCCACGTCAGCGATTCGGCACTGTACGGCTTGCTGCGGCGCGAATGGGAAGCGCGGCGCAAGGATGCCGCGTGAGCGGGCAAGCGATCGACGCGCTTGAACGCTGGCTGGGTGCCCCCTTGCCGGCGCATTACCTGCGTTTTTTGCAGGATGGGCAAGAGAGCATGCGCGGCGAACAGGTATTGCTGTACGGCGTGGACAGCTTACGGGAACGCAATGAAACGTATGAGACGCAGCAATTTTGCCCCGGCTACATGACCATCGGCGACGACAGCGGCGGGCGCGCCGTCATGCTGGCGCTCGATGGCGTTGACCGCGCCGTGTACCTGGTGGACCATGGCTCGATGCAGCGCGACGATTTCGAGCGGGCCGCCGATGATTTCGCCGCCTGGCTGGCCGCCGACTGCCCCGTCGATTGACTATTCCAGGAGCCAACGATGAAGCCGGCCGACTTGCCCCGTTCCACCCATCCCCTCGTGACCTTGCGCCCGCTGGAACGCAGCGACGCGCCCGCCTGGTATGCCTACCTGGCCGACCCTGTCGTCGTCGAACACACGAGCTGGGACGTGCGCGGCATCGACGATTTGCAAGCCAATTTCGATGACTATGCATCGGCCCAGCCGGCTTCGCCCATGCGCCTGGCCGTCGTGCTGCGCGACGGCGGCCAACTGGTGGGCACCATCGGCTTCAATGCGATTTCTCCGCAGCACCGCACGGCCGAAATCGCCTACGACCTGGCGCCCGCCGTGTGGGGGCAGGGCGTGGCCACGTCCATCGTGAATGCCGTCGTGGACTGGGGCTTTCAGCGCCTGGGCTTGCTGCGTATCCAGGCCACCGTGCTGGAAAGCAACGAGCGTTCGCTGCGCGTGCTCGAACGCTGCGCTTTCGAGCGGGAAGGCTATCTGCGCAGCTACCGGCAAATCCGCGGAAGATCGGGCAACTTCTGGCTGTATGCGCGCCTTGCCGGTATTCCATGAGCAAAGCGCCCTTGAACATCCTGCTGGTGGAAGACCACCTGGCCATCGCGCGCCAGGTATTGGATTTCCTCGACGGTCTGGGCTGGCAGACCGATCATGCGGGCACGGGCGCGCTCGGTGTCGCGCTGGCCACGCGCAACCCCTATGACGTGGTGCTGCTGGACCTGAACCTGCCCGATATCGATGGCTTGCAGGTGTGCCGCGCCATCAAGGCCAGTGCGCCCCGCAATGTGCCGATTCTGATGCTGACGGCACGCGACTCTTATGAAGACAAGGCACGCGGCTTTCGCGACGGCGCCGACGACTATCTGACCAAGCCCTTCGACTTGCGCGAGGTGGCCTTGCGCTGCGAGGCGCTGGCGCGCCGGCAGCAGCTGCACGTGCACCAGGAAATGCGCGTGGGCCCATTCACCTTGCAGACGCGCGCAGGACGCGCCCTGTACCGTGACGCAACGCTGCCGCTGACGCAGACGGGTTTTAAAATTTTGCTGCTGCTGTGCCGAGAACATCCGCACGCCGTGTCGCGCTCGGCCTTGCTGCAAGCCCTGTGGGGCAGCCAGCCGCCGGACAGCGACGCCCTCAAATCGCATATCTATGCGCTGCGCAAGCAGCTGGAACTGGTCGGCGGGGCTGGTGCGGCGGGCGTGCTCGTGACCATCCCGCAACTGGGCTACCGCCTGGCCTTCGAGGCGGCGGCCAGCGATGGTTAGGTCAATCCGGCAGCGCCTGTTTGCGGCCCTGGCCGGCTTCACCGTCCTGCTATGCCTGTGCTACACGGGCCTGGCGCTGGTGATCGCCTACGTGACGGAAGACATGCTGGTGCAGCGCCTGCTCGAGCGCGAAGCGGCGGTGGTCAGCCAGCGCTTGCGCCAGCACGGTGAGCTTACGCCGTCTGGCCGCGACCTCATCACGGTCTATGGCCGCTACCTTGATTTGCCTCAAGCGGTGCGCGCGAAAGTGCCAGCATCTGCCCCGCGCGGCGAAGTGTTTACCACGACGGGCCAGCATTATCACGTGCTGGCGCTGGACCTCGCTGCCGCCGGCCAGCCGCAGCGCGCGTATCTGCTGGCCGACGTGGCGCCCGTGCTGGTGGTGCAGCGCCTGGTGCGGGAGGTGGGCGGTGTCGTCGCTGGCGTGGCGCTGGCGCTGATCGCCCTGGCCTTGCTGCTGGCATACTGGCTGGCGCGGCGCCTCGTGCTGCCCTTGCAGAGATTGGCGCAGGAAGCGCGCCAGCTGGCGCCCGGCGGCGCCGTCCATTTCAGCGAGCGCGATCGCCCCGACGAGATCGGTTTCCTGGCGCGCCGTCTGGAAACCGCGTTTGCCGAACTGCAAACGGTGTTGCGGCGCGAACAGGCATTCGCCCGCGACGTCAGCCACGAACTGCGCACGCCGCTGACCTTGATGCACAACAGCCTGGCGCTGGCCGGCGCGCAGCCTTTGACGGCAGATGGGCAGGCGCAGCTGCGCCAGGGCGTCGATGAGATGCGCGCCACCATCGAGGTGCTGTTCGCGCTGGCGCGGGCCGAGCAACTGCCCGGCGACGTGATGGAGCTGCGCGCCTGCATCGAGCAATGCCTGCTGCGCCTGCTCGACGAACATCCGTGGGACGCCAGCCTGCTGACGCTGGACTTGCCCGAGCGCCTGGAGGTCGTCGGCAATCCTCAGCTGACGATGTTGCTCATCAATAACTGCCTGGCGAATGCCCTGTTCCATGGCGGCCCCGCTTGCCGCATCCGCATCGCGTATGCGCAAGGTTGCTTGAGCATCAGCAATACCGTGCCGGCGGGGCAGCCGCGGCGCATCCAGGGCTTTGCGCACGGACAAGGCTTGCTTGGGCGCATGGCGCAGGCCATGCGCTGGGATATCCGTTTCCATCCGGGCGAGGCGCACTATCGCGTCGACATCATTCCCCTCCAGATACGATAAAAAGCAGGGAGATTTCACCGCGATTTCACCGGCGCCTGCGTAAGCTGCAAGCTCTTGATGAATGGAGAAAACTGCATGAAACTTCTTATCAGCCTGCTGGTGCTGGCGTGCACCAGCATCCCGGTTCTGGCGCAAGTGAGCAGCCTCGTCCACAATGAGGAAAAGCGCCGCTACATCGTCTATACGCCGGAGGCTTATCAAAGCCAGCCCCAACAGACCTTTCCCGTCGTCTTCAATTTCCATGGCGGCGGCATGAGCATGGCGGAACAGATGCTGTACACGCAGATGAACAAGGCGGCCGAGCGGCACCAGTTCATCGTTGTGTATCCGCAAGGTATCAAGCAAGACTGGAACGTGGGCTTCGGCATGGATTACCTGGCGGGCAGCGATGACGTCGGTTTTACGCAGGCGATATTGAGTAAACTCAAGCAGGATTACCGCATCGATGACAAGCGCGTGTATGCGACGGGCCTGTCGCGCGGCGGTTTCTTTGCCCTGCGCCTGGCGGCGGAACTGCCTCAGCATTTCGCCGCCGTTGCCTCGGTGGGCGCTCCCATGCCGGAACCCGTGCTGCAGCATCACAAGCAGAAGGACAAGGTGGGCATGCTGCTGATACAGGGCATGGCCGACAAGGTCGTGCTGTTTGAGGGCAAGGCCGCCAGCTACCTGTCGGCCGAAGGCACGTACGATTACTGGCGCAAACACAACGGCATCGACGGCGCCACGCCGCAGCCGCGCCTGATTCCCGGGCCTGCGGGCGACGCCACGCAAGTGAGTTGGCTGGAGCAGGGTGCGGGCGGCGCCAAGGTGGCCTTGCTTGCCGTCAAGGACGGTGGCCACACGTGGCCCGGTGCCGACGCTTTCAATGTTGGCCTGCCCATCGGCAAGACCACGCGCGCCGTCGATGCGAATGAGGTGATGTGGGAATTTTTCAGCAAGCACCGGCGATAACGCTGCGGGGACGCGGGTGCCTGTGGCACACTCTTGTCATCTTGAATCTTGCACAAGGAAATGATGAACAGCCACCCCGTCGCCATCTTTTGCCGCTCGCTGGGTCAGTTGTCGGCCATGCTGGACAAGCTCGACGCCCAGCCGCAGATCCTGGCCGCGCGGTTGCACCCGGACATGCTGCCGTTTGCCCAGCAAGTGCGCGCGGCCGTGAGCTTTTCGCTGCGCGGCTGCTGCCCGCTGGCGGGGCTGGAGGTGGCCGATTTCAGCGATGCCGCCAGCCTCCAGGAACAGATCGCACAGACCATGCGTTATCTCCAGGACATTCCCGCGGAGCGCTTCGAGGGGCCGCTTGACCGCATCTGCCGCGACCGCGCCGGCTTTGCCGACATCGCGCTGCCGGCCGGCGAGTACTTGAATCTGTACATCCTGCCGAATTTCTACTTTCACTTCAGCATGGCATATGCGATTGCGCGCAGCGGCGGCGCGCCCATCGGCAAGGGCGATTTCGACGGCTATCACGCGTATGCGCCGGGGTTTTCATTTGAGCGTCCCGCCGCGCCGTAGGACCTACAGCCCAGCCTCCTTCCAGGCAGACAGCCCCAGCCGCTTCAGCAGCCGGCCCGACAGCCCGCAGCTCCAGCAACTGATCTGGATTTGCCGGTGCCGCCCCTGGTCCGCATGCCAGGCTCGCTCGGCGTAAGCAAGCAGGGCCTCGCTGAGCGGGGAATGGTCGGCCACGGGCGGCAAGCGCGACATCAGTTCGAACACGCCGTGCGGCCTATCTTTGATCTGCAGCAAACCGGCCAGCAGCGCGCGCAGCACGGCGCCGTCGATGGAAGCGCTCGCTTGCGTGAAACGCTGCTGCCAGCGTGGCTCGCGCTGCGGCCACAGGGCCAGCAGCGCGGGCACGTCGGCGGTCCGCAGCTGCCCGATCAGTTCGTCCGCCTCCTGGAACAGGTCGAGGCGGTCGTATTCGTCGCCGTCCAGCCCCAGCAGTTCATCGAGTTCGTGCAAGACGCTCATGCCACCACGTTCACGGGCGCACCGCGTTCGAACGCTTCGATATTGCCGATCAATATGTCGGCCAGTTTTTGCATGGCCTCGCCGCTGGCCCAGGCCGTGTGGGGCGTGAGGATGAAGTTGGGCAGGCGCAAGTTCAACAGCGGATTGTCGGGCGGCGGCGGTTCCTTCGACAGCACGTCGAAGCCGGCGCCGGCGATCACGCCACGGGTCAATGCGTCGGCCAGCGCCGCTTCATCGACGAGGCCGCCCCGCGCCGTGTTGATCAGCAGCGACGTGGGCTGCATGCGCGCCAGCTCTTGCTCTCCGATGATGTTGCGCGTCTTGTCCGTCAAGGGCAGGTGCAGACTGAGCACGTCGGAGGTGGCCAGCAGTTCGTCGAAGCTCACTTCCTTTACGCCGTCTTCCTGGATCGGGGAACGGTTGTGGACGATCACCTGCATGCCGAAGGCGCGTCCCAGCTGGGCCACGGACTTGCCCAGCGCGCCGTAGCCGAGCAAACCCAGGCGGCTGCCGGCCAGGTCGCGGATCGGGTGGCCGAACAGGCAGAAGCGGTCCGACGCCTGCCACAGGCCCGCTTCCACATCGGCGCGGTAGGCGATGAGCTGGCGGCGCAGGGCCAGCATCAGGGCCAGCGTGTGCTCGGGCACGGTGGCGCGCGCATAGTCGCGGATATTCGCGACGACGATGCCCCGTTCGCGGCAGGCGGCCAGGTCGAGGATGTCCGTGCCCGTGGCGGCCACGGCGATCATCTTCAGGTCGGGCAGTTGCGCCAGTTCGGCCGCGCGCAGCGGCACCTTGTTCGTGATGGCGATGGTGGCGCCTTGCAGGCGGGCTACCGTCTGCTCGCTGCCCTTGGTATGCGGATATTCTTCCCAGCCGTGGGCGAAGGCGGGCGGGCGCACGGTGGCGATCAGGCTGTCGCGGTCGAGAAAGACGATGCGGTGCGGGTGCGGCGGTGTGCTTGCTGCGGTCATGGCTGGGCCTCGGTCAGGGCGGCACGCGCGGGCAGGGTGCTCTTGCCCTTCAGTTGCGTGGCCGGGTGGTTGGTAAACATGTCGGCGACCCATTCGACAAACACGCGCACCTTGGCGGACAGGTGGCGGTTGGGCGGATAGATCACGTGGATGGGCAACGGGTCGGATTCCCAATCGCCCAGCAATTCCACCATTTTGCCCTGTTCCATCAGGGGCGCAAGCATGAAATGCGTCATTTGCACGATGCCCAGGCCCGCCAAGCCGGCCGCCGCGTAGGCGTTCGAGTCGTTCAGGGCGATATGGCTGGGCATGGACATCTGGATGCGTTCGCCCGCGCGCGTGAAATCCCATTCAAAGGTCTTGCCCGTCTTGGCGGAGAAAAAATTCACGCCCCGGTGCTGCGCCAGGTCGTTCGGGTGCAGCGGCGTGCCATAGCGCGCCAGGTAGCCGGGCGCAGCGCAGGTGATGAAATGCAGTACGCCGACCCGGCGCGCGATCAGGTTCAAATCGCCCAGTTCGCCGCCGCGCACGGCGCAGTCGACGCCTTCCTCGATCAGGTCGACGGGGCGGTCGCTGCAGCCGAGTTCCAGCGATATATCGGGGTAGCGGGCGAAGAAGTCGGGCAGGGCGGGGATGATCAGTTCGCTGGCCAGGGCCGTGGGCGCATCCACGCGCAGCCGTCCGCTGGGGCTCAAGCGCGTGCGCGACAGCGATTCCTCGGCTTCGCGCACGTCCGACAGGATGCGCACGCAGCGTTCGTAATAGGCGGCGCCGTCGGAGGTGATGCTGACATGGCGCGTGGTGCGGTTGAGCAACTTGACCGACAGGCTCGCTTCCAGCGACTGGATCAGGGTCGACACGGTGGCTTTGGGCAACTGCATGTTTTCCGCCGCGCGCGTAAAACCGCCCGCATCGACGACTTGGATGAAAACTTCCATGGCTTGCAGCTTGTTCACTTGATTTCCTATCACTTTCTGCGTGATTATTCAGAATCCTGAACAATCAATTCGGCATTGCACTCTTTATCAGATTGTAGATCAAGTCTATAGTTGTTGTACTGCAGCATAAATGTGATGCCGCAGGAAGTACAACAGGAGAAACATCATGGGTCATCGGAATGGAATCTTTGCAGTGCTCGCTCTCGCTATGAGCTCGCTTGCTCTGGCCGCGATGGTATCGACGGATGCCTACTCGCTGGCGGCGCAAAGCGAAGCCAGCGCTTATAGCGCCCTGACCCATGAAGTGGGCGGCGTCGCCCTGTTGTGCCTGAACGACGCGGTACGCGATGTGGCGGTGCAGCCGGTGGTGGCGCAATGAGTATTGCCGACACCACGGCCGAACTGGCACCTGGCCAGGCGCTGAAGATACGCGACATCCAGGTGCAGGGCGCGCAGGATGCGCTCGGCGCGCGCGTCTACACGGCCGGCGTGCCGGGCGCCAAGCAGCCGAACCTGATGGTCTTCTTCCATGGCGGCGGCTTTGTGGCCGGCGACCTGGACGACGCGGACGACTTCCTGCGCTGCCTCGTGCTGAGCAATCCCGACCACGTGGTGCTGGCCGCGAACTATACGCTGGCGAAGGTGCGGCCATTCCCCGCCGCCGTGGAAGACGCGCATGCCGTGCTGCTGTGGGCGAAAAAGAACAAGTCCAAGCTGGGCTGGACGGGCAAGCAGATGGTGGTGTCGGGCATCGAAGCGGGTGCCAACCTGGCTGCCGTGTGCGCCATGATGTCGCGCGACCGGGGCGGCCCGCCCCTTGCGGGCCAGGTGCTGATCATGCCCATGCTCGACCCCGGCCTGTCGACCTGTTCGATGCGCCACTTGCCGACCTGTCCGGACCTGGCCGAAGTGGCCGATCAATGCGCCGCCGCCTATCGCGGCTACCTGCCGAATGCCGCTGACCGCACCCACCCGTACGCGTCGCCATTGCAGTCGAGCCGCCTGAAGAACCTGCCGCCAGCCTTGATCTTGTCCAGCGAAGATGACCCATTGCGCGACGAGGCTGAACAATACGGCAGTAAATTGATCGCCTGCGGCATCAAGACCACCGTGCGGCGCATGGCCGCCGCGCCGCTGCAAGACACGACCGCCCGTAATGAATGCGCCTGCAAGGTGCAGGTATTGAGCGAAATTAGCAGTTTCGTCGCCGGACTGGGGCAGGAGCCCGAGTCATAAAGCCGCCATCTGCGGCACTGCAAAAAAACTTACACTAATCAGTTTACTTTTTGAGTTTTGGTTGCTACACTACGCAGTGTAGTTCCCTTCCTGTCTGCGTTGTGCGTTCGCACAGCCAGCTTCGTCGTCCCCGTCCGCTTTCAAGCAGCAGGCGGCCTGTTTACCTTTGATCGAGCGCCGTCGGGCGCCATGGCACCACCATTCACTTTTTCAGCTGGGTTGCTTCCTGCCGCCCATACCATTAGAAATTTTCATAAAACAGGGAAATAAAATGAAAAACGTTCAACAATTTTCCACCTTAGGTACACTCATCAAGCCTCTCGCTGCCTCGCTCGCGCTGGCGGGACTGGTGGCCGTGAGCCTGGCCGGCTGCGATTCGGCCAATAGCAAGGTGCCCGACGCGCCAGCGGCCGGCGGCCCGCCCATCTCGGCCGCCGCCGTCGTTGAAAAACAGATCACGGAAACGCAGGAATTCTCGGGCCGCCTGGAAGCGATCGAGCGCGTGGAAATCCGCTCGCGCGTCGGCGGTTTCATCACGGCCGTCAACTTCAAGCCGGGCAGCGAAGTGAAGAAGGGCGATGTGCTGTTCGTCATCGATCCGCGCCCTTTCCAGGCTGAAGTATCGCGCGCCGAAGGCACGGCCGCCTCGGCCCGCGCCAAGGCGGAACTGGCCAAGCTGGAACTGTCGCGCGCTGAAAAGCTGCTGGCCGAAAAAGCCATCGCCCAGCGCGAATTCGACGAAAAGGCCTCGGGCCTGAAAGAGCTGGACGCGAATGTCCGCTCGGCGCAAGCCGCGTATGAAGCGGCCAGGCTGAACCTGTCGTACACGCAGGTGCAGGCGCCGATCAGCGGCCGCGTCAGCAAGGCGGAAATCACCGTCGGCAACCTGATCGACGCTTCCGCCATTTTGACGTCGGTGGTGTCGACGGACCGCATCTACGCCAGCTTCGACGGCGATGAAGATACCTACCTGCGCGTGGCCGGCACGGCGCAAAAGGGCACGCCCGTCACCGTCAAGGTGGGCCTGGCCAATGAAACGGGCTTCCCGCACGAAGGCAAGCTGGAATTCGTCGACAACCAGCTCGACCCGGCCACGGGCAGCGTGCGCATGCGCGCCACCTTCGCCAACGCCGAGCGCCAGCTGGTACCGGGCCTGTTCGCGCGCATCCAGCTCGATGGCGGCAACGGCCCGCACGCGCAAAGCACGGCACTGCTGATCTCCGACCGCGCCGTCGGCACGGATCAAAGCCGTAAATATGTCTACGTGGTGGGCGCCGACAACAAGGCCGAATACCGTGCCGTCAAGCTGGGCCCGAACTCGGACGGCTTGCGCGTGGTGCGCGAAGGCTTGAAGGCGGGCGAAAAAATCGTCGTCAACGGCCTGCAGCGCGTGCGCCCCGGCGCGCCCGTGACGCCGCAGATGGTGGCGATGGATTTCGACCCGACCGCGCCCGTCGCTCCCGCAAAACCTGAAGTAAAAGACGCCAAGATCGCCGCGAAAGCAGCATCGACTTCCAAGGAATAAACATGAATTTTTCCCGCTTTTTCATCGACAAGCCGATTTTCGCGGCGGTGCTGTCGATCGTCATATTCGTGGCCGGGCTGCTGTCGATATTCGGCCTGCCCATCTCCGAATATCCCGACGTCGTGCCGCCATCGGTGGTGGTGCGCGCGCAATACCCGGGCGCCAATCCGAAAGTGATCGCCGAAACCGTGGCCGCGCCGCTCGAAGAGCAGATCAACGGCGTCGAGAACATGCTCTACATGTCCTCGCAAAACACGTCCGACGGCGCGATGATGCTGACCGTGACCTTCAAGATCGGCACCAACGTCGAGCAGGCCGAGACGCAGGTGCAGAACCGCGTGCAGCGCGCCTTGCCGCGCCTGCCCGAGGAAGTGCGCCAGATCGGCGTGACGACCGTCAAGTCCTCGCCCAACCTGACCATGGTGGTGCATCTGGTGTCGCCCAACAAGCGCTATGACGATATGTACCTGCGTAACTACGCGGTGCTGAACGTCAAGGATCAACTGGCCCGTTTGCCCGGCATGGGCGACATCCAGATCTTCGGCGCCGGCGACTATGCGATGCGCATCTGGCTCGACCCGCAAAAGGTAGCGGCGCGCGGCATGACGGCCAATGACGTCGTCGACGCGATCCGCGAGCAGAACGTGCAGGTGGCCGCCGGCGTGATCGGCGCCTCGCCAGCGAAGAACTCGGACTTCCAGCTGACCGTCAACACGCAGGGCCGCCTGCAGACGCCCGAGGAATTCGGCGCCATCATCGTGCGCACCAATGCCGACGGCGCCGTGACGCACCTGAAGGACGTGGCGCGCGTGGAAATGGGCGCAAACAGCTACTCGCTGCGTTCGCTGCTGAACAACAATCCTGCCGTCGGCATGGGTATTTTCGAAGCGCCGAACGCCAACGCGCTGCAATTGTCTTCCGACGTGCGCGCCAAGATGGACGAACTGAAAAAAGACTTCCCGCAAGGCGTGGAATACCGCATCGAGTACGACCCCACGCAGTTCGTGCGTTCGTCCATCGAAGCCGTAATCCACACACTGCTGGAAGCCATCGCCCTGGTGGTGCTGGTGGTGATCATCTTCCTGCAAACCTGGCGCGCATCGATCATCCCGCTGCTGGCCGTTCCCGTGTCGATCGTCGGTACCTTTGCCGTGATGCTGGGCTTTGGCTTCTCGATCAACACCCTGTCGCTGTTCGGCCTCGTGCTGGCCATCGGTATCGTCGTCGATGACGCCATCGTCGTGGTGGAAAACGTCGAGCGCAACATCGAGGAAGGCTTGTCGCCGCGCGACGCCACCATCCAGGCCATGAAAGAGGTGAGCGGTCCCATCGTCGCCATCGCCCTGGTGCTGTGCGCCGTGTTCGTGCCGATCGCCTTCGTGCCCGGCCTGTCGGGCGAGTTTTACCGCCAGTTCGCGCTGACGATCGCCATTTCGACCGTGATCTCCGCTTTCAGCTCGCTGACCCTGGCACCAGCCCTGTCGGCCGCGCTGCTGAAACCGCACGATGCGCCGAAAGACGCGCTGACGCGCGGCATGGACATGGTCTTCGGCCGCTTCTTCGCCTGGTTCAACCGCTTCTTCGGCCGCGCCTCGCACCGCTATGAAGCGGGCGTGAAGGGTGTATTGGGCCGCAAGAGCGCCTCGCTGGGCGTGTATGCGCTGCTGGTCGTTGCCGCCATCTTCACCTTCAAGTCCGTGCCGGCCGGCTTCGTGCCGGCGCAGGACAAGCAATACCTGGTGGGCTTTGCGCAATTGCCTGACGCCGCTTCGCTGGACCGCACGGAAGATGTCGTGCGCCGCATGTCCGACGTCATCAAGTCGGTGCCGGGCGTCGAATCGACCATCGCCTTCCCCGGCCTGTCGATCAACGACTTTACCAACGCGCCAAACGCCGGCATCGTCTTCGCCACCCTGAAGCCGTTCGACGAGCGTACGACCAAGGAGCTGTCCGGCGGCGCCATCGCGGCCGAGATCAACAAGCGCCTGGGCGGTATCCAGGACGCCTTCATCATGGTCTTCCCGCCACCGCCCGTCAACGGCCTCGGTACCATCGGCGGCTTCAAGATGATGATCGAAGACCGCGGCAACCTCGGTTACGACGCGCTGTACAACGCCACCCAGGCACTGGCCGCGAAAGCGTACCAGACGCCGGAACTGGCGGGCGTGTTCTCGGGTTACCAGATCAACGTGCCGCAGCTGTTCGCCGACGTCGACCGCGTGAAAGCCAAGCAGATGGGCGTGCAGCTGCAAACGATTTACCAGACCTTGCAGATCAACCTCGGTTCGCTGTACGTGAATGACTTCAACCAGTTTGGCCGCACCTACCAGGTGCGCGTGCAGGCCGATGCGGCATTCCGTTCGCATGCGCAGGATATCGCGCAGCTGAAGGTACGCAATGACAAGGGCGAAATGATCCCGCTGTCGTCGCTGATGCGCGTCAAGGATAGTTACGGTCCTGACCGCGTGCAGCGCTACAACGCGTATGCCGCAGCCGATTTCAACGGCGGCGCAGCCCCTGGCGTATCGAGCGGCCAGGCGCAAGTCGCGCTGGAACGCATCGCCAAGGAAGTGCTGCCGCAAGGGATTTCGTATGAGTGGACGGAGCTGACCTACCAGGACATCTTGTCGGGCAATACGATGATCTATGTCTTCCCGCTGTGCGTGCTGCTGGTGTTCCTGGTGCTCGCTGCCCAGTATGAAAGCTGGACCCTGCCGCTGGCCGTGATCCTGATTGTGCCGATGTCGATCCTGTGCGCGCTGTTGGGCGTCAAATTGACTGGTGGCGACAATAATGTGTTCACCCAGATCGCGCTGTTCGTGCTGGTGGGGCTGGCATCAAAAAATGCCATCCTGATCGTGGAATTTGCCCGCGAACTGGAAGAGCATGGCCGCACCGTCGTGCAAGCGGCGCTGGAAGCGTGCCGTCTGCGTCTGCGTCCGATCCTGATGACGTCGATCGCCTTCATCATGGGCGTGGTGCCCCTGGTGTTCTCGCACGGCGCCGGTTCGGAAATGCGCCATGCGATGGGCGTGGCGGTATTCGCCGGCATGCTGGGCGTGACCTTCTTCGGCCTGTTCCTGACGCCCGTGTTCTACGTACTGCTGCGCACCCTGGCGCAGCGTTTTGAGAAAAAACCAGCCGCCGCTGCCGCCAAGCCTGTCGCCGCGCCAGCGCTGGACCTGGAAGGAGATATATATTGAAAACCAATGCAATCATCCGGCGCGCGGCGCCCGTCTTGAGCGCCATGGCCGCCGCAGTCCTGCTGGCCGCCTGCGCGGCGCCCGAGTTCAAGCAGCCGCAGATCGAGACGCCGGCGGCGTTCAAGGAAGCACAAACCTTGCCTGCCGTGCAGACGGCAGCCGACGGCACGCGCTGGAAGCAGGGCGTGCCGGCCGAGCGCCAGGCGCGCGGCGAGTGGTGGCTGGCGTTCAATGATCCGGCTTTGACTGGCCTGATCAACGAGGCCACGCAGGCGAACGCCAACCTGGCGGTCGCCGCCGCCCGCGTCAAGCAGGCGAGGGCGATTGCCGGCATCGCCGAAGCGGACCGCATTCCGCAAGTGGGCGTGAACGTGGGCGGCCAGCGCAACCGCGCTTCCGCCGTGTCGCTCGGCTTGCCGAACGGCGCGCCGGTGGCGGCGACCAACGTCTACCAGGCCAACCTGACGGCCAGCTACGAAGTCGATCTGTTCGGCAGGGTGGCATCGAACGTCAGCGCCTCGCGCAGCGATGCGCTGGCCGTGGAAGCGACTTACCGCTCGGTGCTGCTGTCGCTGCAGGCCGACGTGGCGCAAACCTACTTCCAGCTGCGCGCCACGGACGCCGAACTGGCGACCCTGGAACAGACGGTGCGCCTGCGCGAGGAAAGCGTGCATGTGAACCAGCGCCGCTACGACCTGGGCGACATCGGCGAATTCGACTTGTCCCGTGCCCGCACGGAGCTGTCGACCGTGCGCGCCGAAGCCATCGGCCTGCAGCGCCAGCGCGCCACCAGCGAGCATGCGCTGGCCGTCCTGCTGGGCAAACCTGCCGCCAGCTTCACGGCGGGCGTCAACCCGCTGCAGGATAGCGGCTTCCTGCCCGTGATCCCGGCCGGCATGCCATCGTCCTTGCTGGAACGCCGTCCCGACATCGCGTCGGCGCAGCGCACCATGGAAGCGTCGAATGCGCGCATCGGCGTGGCCAAGTCGGCCATGTTCCCCGCCTTGAGCCTGAACGCTTCCGGAGGCGGCGCGTCCGATACCTTCTCGGACATCTTCAAGTGGAGCAGCCGCTCCTGGCTGCTGGGCGCCCTGATGTCGATGCCGATCATCGACGGTGGCCGCAACAAGGCGGCCGTGAGCCGCAGCGAAGCGCAGCTGGAAGAATCGGTGGCGACGTATCGCCAGAGCGTGCTGGTGGCCTTCGCCGAGGTGGAAGACAACCTGGCTGGCCTGCGCATCCTGTCGGGCCAGACGCAGCAGATCGACGAAGCCGTCGTCTCGGCGCGCCGCTCGGCCGACCTGGCGCAAAAGCTGTACGACGCGGGCCGTTCCAGCTACCTCGATCTGCTCGATGCGCAGCGCAACCTGGCGGCCATCGAGCGCAATGCCGTGCAGCTGCGCGGCAACCGCGCCGTCACCACGGTGGCGCTGATCCGCGCCCTGGGCGGCGGCTGGGGTGAGACGGAGCCGCAGGTCGCGGCCAACTAGTATCCCGGCGATAAGCCAGCCAAGAACGGCGTCGTGCATTGCACGGCGCCGTTTTTTTATATGCGCGGACGTTGACGCAGCGTAGGTCGACTTAGCGCGCAGCGCGTAAGCCGACAACACCTGCGCCCTCAATCCAGACAAGACCAGCAAAATCAGTTGAATCCGTTTGCGGACAGGCCGCGTAAATACTCCTGCAATCACGCAAACGCAGTCATTCAGGAGATATCATCATGCGCACCATCGTTCCCGCAGCACTGTTCATTACGTCCATGCTGGCCGCCAGCGCCCCCTTTGCCGCCGATATGACGACCATGGTCGGTGGCCAGAGCATGTATCCGTCCAGGGATATCGTCGACAACGCCGTCAATTCGGCCGACCACACGACCCTGGTCGCCGCCGTCAAGGCGGCCGGCCTGGTCGACACCCTGAAAGGCAAGGGACCGTTCACCGTGTTCGCGCCGACGAATGCGGCCTTCGGCAAGCTGCCGGCCGGCACCGTCGACACCCTGGTCAAGCCGGAAAACAAGGCGACCCTGACGAAAATCCTCACCTACCACGTGGTGCCCGGCAAATACGACTTCAAGGCGCTGGCGAAGGAAATCAAGATGCATGACGGTAAAGCCACCTTGCCCACGGCCAGCGGGGGCAAGCTGATGTTCGCCATGAACGGCATGCACAACATCGTGGTGATGGATGAAGGCGGCAACAGCGCCAACATCAGCACCTATGACGTGTACCAGTCGAATGGCGTGATCAATGTCATCGACACGGTGCTGATGCCACAATAAGCGGACGAAAAAAAAGACAGGGAAAACCCTGTCTTTTTGCTTGCTGCGGCCGTGATTACTTGGCTGGCGCTGGCGCTGCTGCTGGTGCGGAAGCTGCTGGTGCGGCCGGAGTTGCTGGCGTTGCCGGCGTTGCTGGTGCCGCTTTCTTCGCCTTGTGATGCTTGGCTTTCTTGTGCGTCGCTGGCTTGACGGCTGCTGCCGGTGCTTCGGCCTTGACGACAGGGGCGACGACAGGAATCGGTGCCACTGGAGCGACTGGCGCGACGGCTGGCGTCTGGGCGAAAGCGGCGGTGGCGAACAGGCTGGCGATCAGGGTGGCGATAACTTTTTTCATGATGAGATCCTTGGTGTTTTTTCGGGTGAATGCAGTGGGAAGAAATTACTTCGCTGGAGCCGCTTCAGCGGTGGCCGATGCCAGCTTTTCGTCAGCCTTGGCCTTGGTTTTCTTGGCTTTGTGGTGGGCTTTGGCCTTGGTGGTAGCCGCTTCCGCTTTGGCGCTGGCGACGTCCGTCTTGGCGGCGACGACGGCTTTCGCTTCTTTCGCGTCCGCTTTGACGACCGTTTGCGCTTCCTTGGCATCGGCTTTTACGACGGCCTTGGTGTGGGCCGCTTCCACTTTGGCGGGAACCGAGGCTGCCGGGGTGGCTGCAGGAGCTGCAGGCGTCTGGGCAAAGGCAGCGGTTGCGAACAGGCCGGCGATCAGGGTAGCGCTCAGGTTGAAAATGCGTTTTTTCATGGTGCAGTCCTCAGTGGTGGTTTGTCTGGTAAGTCTGTTGGTGCCGGGATGATTCCCGTGTCACTGAGCATAAAACGCGGCCCCGGACGCTTACGTTGACGGTCATTACAAACGCTTACATCTGCGTGGCATCCGCTTTCAGGATGGCCTTCAGGATGTCTTCCGAACGGCGCTGTCCGTGCGCCTTGCCGTAGGCGCTGGATGCCACGCTCACCACCATGCGGCGCGTGGGAATCACATAGATCTTGTTGCCCCCATTGCCCGAGGCGAAATACACGGCGATTTGCTGTCCCCCGATATCCTGCGTCTTCGCGTACCAGAAATAGCCGTAGCTGTCGGCGTAGCGGTCGACGGCGCCGATGGCCACGCGCGGCGCCAGCGCCGCGTGCAGCCAGGCGGCGTCGATGACCCTCTTGCCGCCAACTACGCCATCGTCGAGCACCATCTGGCCGATCTTTGCCGTGTCGCGCGCCCGCAGCGACAGATTGCCCTGTCCCTTCGGATGGTTGGCCACGTCGCGGCCCCAGCTCCAGCGCCTGATGCCCAGTGGCGCGAACAGCACCTTGGCGGCGTAGTCTTCCAGGTCGGCGCCGCTGGCGTTTTCCACCACCCTGCCGGCGATGTACGCCCCCAGCGAGTTGTAGCGGTAGGCGCTGCCCGGCTTTGTTGCGGCCGGCACGCCGCGCACGAAGGCGGCGGGGTCGGGCGCGGCATCGAGCTTGTCTTCATTGCCGGGCGACTGTTCGTCTTCATCGAAGGCGGCCAGGCCCGAACGCATGGTCAGCACGTCGTCGAGGACGACCTTGCCCGCCGGGCTGCCGGCCACTTCGGGCCAGTAGTCGCCCACGGTTTTTGTCGTCGCCAGCTGGCCGCGCGCCACGGCCGCACCGGCCAGCAGGGCGGTGATGCTCTTGCCGGCCGAGCGGATGTCGTGCAGGGTATCGGCCGTCTCTCCGTTGTAATAGCGTTCGGCGACGATGGCGCCGTCGCGCAGCACGACGACGGCGCGCAGGTCGCCATGGCTGTCGCGGTCCTGGGCTTGCAGGACTTGCGCGATGGCGGCGGGGGCGCTGTCCTGCGCCAGGGCGGCGCAGGACAGGAGGAGGGTAGTCAGCAAGGATAAGGACAGGCGGCGCATGGACAGCTTTCGTGGCGATGGTCGGATCGCCAGTGTCGCCCAGTTGCGCCGTTTTGTGGCGTTTTACTGCGCCTGCTTGCTGAAGTTGGCATGCAGCGGCGCCGGCGCCTTGCCGGTCTGCGCCGCGCGGGCACGGCGTTTTCTGAACCAGATGATCAGGCCCGTTGCGCTCAGCATGGCCACCACCAGGCCCATGGCGGAAATCAGGATACGCCCGGGCAGGCCCAGGATGCGGCCCGAATGCAGGGGGAATTGCGCCTGCAGGAAGATGTCGCCGGCGCTGCCCGTGCCGGGCACCACGCCGCCGGCCGGCTTGCCGTCGCGCCCGTCGAAGTACAGCCATGCATTGCCCAGGCCGCCGTCGCCATGGTCGTTGTCCGCCGCGAAGAAACCGACGCCATACAGGCCGTAGGCGGAAGAATAAAACACGCCGCCGGCCGGCAGCGTCCAGCCCCGCCTTGCCGCTTCCGTCTTCGCCAGCGCCACCGCCTCTTCGCGCGTCAGCAGCGGTTCGATTGGATGCCCGGGCGGCTGCGGCGTGCGGCTGTCGAAGGCGTTCGGGCTGAGCGTGGACAACTTCGCCACCAGCGGACGCATCACCTGGGTTTGCAGATTCATCGACACGGACGTGACGGCCAGCACCAGCAGCAGCAACCAGACCCACACGCCGCCCGAGCGGTGCAAGTCGAAGTTCAGCCTGTGGCCCCCTTCGCGCCAGCGGAAGGCCAGCGACTTGCGCCAGCTGCGCCAGTTCGGAAACGACAGATACAGGGCGATGCCGCAGTCAAGGACCCACACGATGCCGATGATGCCCATGAACCACACGCCCAGTTCGATGCCCCAGCCATCGGGAATGTGCATGGTGTAGTGCAGTTTATACAGGAAGGGCAGCAGGTTTTCGCGCGTCAGCGAGACCGCGCCCCACTGGCGCGTGCCTTGGATGGCGCCCGTGGCCGGGTCGACGGCCACCTGGTTGAAGCCCGGCTCGAACGGCTTGCCGGTGGCCGGGTCGGGCCGGCCTTCCACCGCGATCAGCGCCGTGTGGCCAGGCTCGATCGCCGTGAGCGCGTAGTTCACGCGCAGGCGCCGGTCCTGCGCCTCGAGCTGGCGCGCCAGCTCCAGTCCCGATTTTGCGGGACTGGCATTGGCGGCGCTTGCGGCGCGGAACAGCTGCGGATTGAGCCAGGCATCGAGCTCGTGATCCCACGAGATCACGGCGCCCGTCAGGCCGGAAATGAACAGGAAGAGCGCCACCGCCAGGCCGAACCAGCGGTGCAGAACAACCATGGGAGGACGCAGTCGCATGGCGGCTCCCTAGTACTTCCAGCTCAGGGTGGCGCTGCCATTGCGGCCTGCCGCGTACAGCGACTGGGTCCAGTACAGGCTGGTCAGGTGCTTCTTGTCCGTCACATTGTTCAGGTTCAGCGACAGGCTGACGTTGCGGCTGATGGCATAGCTGGCCATCAGTCCCAGTTGCGCGTAGGCGCCCTGGTGCAGGGTGGTGCTGTCATCGACCTTGTTGTAGATGGCGTCCTGCCAGGTCAGGCTGGCGCCCAGCTTCAGCGCCGGCACGGCCGGCACGTGATAGGTGGTGGCCAGGTGGAAGCGCTTGCGCGGGATGAAGGTGCGCGCATCCTGGCCGTCTTCGCCTTCGATGCGCAGCTGCGCATAGCCGGCGTTCGCCTGCCAGCCTTTCGCCAGTTCGCCCGAGGCGTCGAGTTCAAAACCCTGCGACTCCGAATCGACGCCCTTGTAGAAGGTCTTGAGGTCGGGCGTGGTGCCGGCCGCTTCGGCCACGTTCTTCTGGCGCGTCTTGAACAGGGTGCCGGACAGGTTCAGGCGGCCGTCGAACCAGTCGCTTTTCAAGCCTGCTTCCAGGCTCTTGCCGGTGGCCGCCGCCAGGGTCTGGCCCGTGCGGTCGATGCTGCTTTGCGGGTTGAAGATTTCCGTATAGCTGCCGTAGGCCGACACATGGCGGCCGATGTCGTACACCAGGCCGAGATAGGGCGTGGTGTCGCTCTGCGACTTGGCCTGGCTGACGCCATACGCGCTGCCCGTGCTGTCGGCCTTGACGGTGTTCACGCCCGCCAGCAGCTTGGCGTTGTCGGCCAGGTTGAAGCGGGCTGCCAGGTAGGCATTCTTGCGTTCGTCCTTGTAGGCGCTGCCATCGGTGGAGGCGTCGAAGAGCGGTTCCGGGTAGGAGCCGTCGAAGGCCGTGCCGTTCGGCAGGGCCGTGCCGATGCCGCGGCCATAATACGACACGTCGTCGAGCGTGGATTTCGACCAGGCCAGGCCCATGCTGAGGTCATGCCGGCGCCCGGCCAGCGTGAATGTGCCCGTGGCGGCGACATCGAGCAGGCGCTGCTTGTTGGCCGAGGCATAGCGCGAAGGGTAGCTGAACAAGCCGTTGCCCGTGGCCTTGTCCGGCGTGCCGTAGACGTAGAACAGTTTGGAATCCGAGGTGGAGCGGTTGTAGGTGGCCGTGGCCGTCACGCGCCAGTCGGCATTGAACTGGTGCGCCAGTTCGGCGAAGGTGCTGTTGTTGAGGATGCTCCAGCGCGACCAGTCGGCCGACGTCGAGGCGGAAACCGGGTAGTCGGTGGGCGTGCCGTCCGTGTAGGCGACGGGCAGGGCGCCCCACATGCCGCCCCTGGCCAGGTTGTTCTGGTAGCTGTGGCCCACGGCCAGGCGGGTGTCCGGCGTCAGTTTCGCTTCGACGATGGCGTAGGCGACATCCTTGCGCGGCGAGTAGCGGTCCAGGTGGGAATCGCCTTCCTCGTGCGCGGCGACGAAGCGGGCCGCCACCTTGCCGTCGCTGCCGAGCGGCGTCGAGACGTCGGCATCGACGCGGCGCGTGTTCCAGGAGCCCAGCGTGACGCCGGCAGCAGCGGCCAGGCCCTGGGTCGGGCGCTTGCGCACGAAGTTGACGGTGGCCGACGGATTGCCGGTCGAGGAAATCAGGCCATTCGCGCCGCGCACGATGTCGACGCGCTCGAACAGCGCCGTATCGAGGTCGCCCATCACATTGCCGAAGACGAAAGGAATGCCGACGCCGTCGAACTGGAAGTTGGTGATGTCGTAGCCGCGCGCCGTGTAATAGGTGCGGTCCGTTTCTACCGCTTCCACCGTCACGCCCGTCGTTTGCGCCAGCACCTTGCTGGCGTTATCGAGCCTGAAATCGTCCATTTGCGCGCGCGTGACCACGGAAACGGCCTGCGGCGTCTCGCGCAGCGACAGGTCGAACTTGCTGGCCGAGGCGCTTTTGCGCGCCGTGTAGGCGTTCGCGTCGCTGCTGCCCGTGACGGTAATGGTTTGCATCACGGGCGTATCTTCGCCAGCATCATCGGCGGGGGCGCCGTCGGCGCCATGCGCCATGCCGGCGCCGAGCGCCAGTGAAATGGCCAGGGCCAGCGGGCGCAACGACAGCGCGGCGGGGGAGGATGGGGTGGACGGTGCGGCGGAAGGGGTGATGCGACCTGGCATTGAAACGGCTCCTGAATCAAGGATGAGAATGAGAATAATTCTCAATTCTATTTGATGAGGGGCCGGAATAGGGACTTTTTGTGACTGAAAAGCGTTGTTTTTTTACATCTTTACACGGTTTTACGTGGAAAGCTCCTGCTCCCGAGCGTAAGTATCGGTCATGCGCAGCCGATGCCAGCCGCGAAAAAAAAGACAGCCGAAGCTGTCTTTGATACTGCGGGCGAAGCCGCCACGGAAGCGCAGACCCGGCGGACGCGCTGCCGTGGCGATTGCCGCGATTACTTCGCTGGCGCAGGTGCTGCCGGTACGGTTTCTGCCGCTTTCGTTGCATCCGCTTTTACCTTGGCTTTGCTGGCTTTGTGATGGGCCTTGGCCTTGCTGACCTTGGCGTCGGCCTTGGCGCTGGCCACGTCGGCTTTCGCATCGGCGACGACGGCCGCTTCTTTCGCATCGGCTTTCACGACGGCCTTGGTTTCCTTGGCTTCCGCTTTTGCTACGGCTTTCGTGTGGGCCGCTTCCGCCTTGGCTGGAACCGGTGCTGCGGGGGCGGCAGGGGTTTGGGCGAAGGCGGCGGTAGCGAACAGGCTGGCGACGAGGGTGGCGATAACTTTTTTCATTGTATTGTCCTGGAGAGTGGTAAGCGATTGTCTGGGTGATTACTTGGCTGCTGCCGGTGCTGCTTCAGCGGTGGCCGAAGCCAGCTTTGCATCGGCCTTGGCTTTCGTGTGCTTGGCCTTGTGATGGGCCTTGGCCTTGGTGGTGGCCGCTTCCGCTTTGGCGCTGGCGACTTCCGTTTTCGCGGCGACGACGGCTTTCGCTTCTTTGGCGTCCGCTTTCACGACCGTTTGCGCTTCCTTGGCATCGGCTTTTACGACGGCCTTGGTGTGGGCCGCTTCGACTTTGGCGGGCACTGCCGGAGCTGCTGGGGCTGCGGGCGTCTGGGCAAAGGCAGCGGTTGCGAACAGGCCGGCGATCAGGGTAGCGCTCAGGTTGAAAATGCGTTTTTTCATGGTGCAGTCCTCAGTGGTGGTTTGTCTGGTAAGTCTGTTGGTGCCGGGATGATTCCCGTGTCACTGAGCATAAAACGCGCCCCGGAAGCTTACCGTTGACCTTGTTTACACTTTCTTACAATCAGGTGTTTTATAGGATGTTGCTGCATGATGCTGGCATGAAAATGAAAAAAGACAGCCGAAGCTGTCTTTTTGTGTGGCGCAAAAAATGCGCTGTGGGGATTACTTGGCTGCTGCTGCGGTCGCTTCAGTTTTGGCTTCGTCAGCCTTGGCCTTGGCTTTTTTCGCTTTTTTGTGGGCTTTGGCTTTGGTGACGGCGGCATCGGCCTTGGCGCTGGCGACATCGGCTTTCGCATCGGCGGCAACGGCGGCTTCTTTCGCATCGGCTTTCACGACGGCCTTGGTTTCTTTGGCTTCTGCTTTAGCCACTTCCTTGGTGTGCTTGGCTTCGGCCTTGGCCGGCGCTGCTGGTGCTGGGGTTTGAGCAAAGGCTGCGGTAGCGAACAAGCCGGCGATCAGAGTAGCGACAATGTTGACAGTGCGTTTTTTCATGATGCAGTTCCTCGAGAAGTGGGGTTGTAGTTCAGGAGATGCATTTCCCCTGTCACTGAGCCAAAAACGCGCCGTGCGGCAATTGCGTTGACACGTTTTCTCTCAATTACAAACACTTACATTTGCCGGGGCAGGCGCTCTGTTAGCTGGCGTACCGCGCCTTGGCCCCTGGCGGCCTAGACTCGATGCCATCGTCACCGCATGGGTCCGCCATGAAAGCCGCCTTGAAAACCTATCAAGCCAAGCGCAACTTCGCCGTCACGCCCGAGCCTGCGGAGGGCGGCGAGGCGGCGGGCGGCGGGCTTACCTTCGTCATCCAGAAGCATTGGGCCAGCCGCCTGCACTATGACTTTCGCCTGGAACTGGACGGCACGATGAAAAGCTGGGCCGTGCCGAAAGGCCCCAGCTACGACCCGCGCGACAAGCGCATGGCCGTGCAAGTGGAAAACCACCCGATTGCCTACGCCAGCTTTGAAGGCACGATCCCCGAAAAACAGTATGGCGCGGGCAAGGTCATCATCTGGGACAAGGGCACGTGGCAGCCCCAGCCGGCCACGCCCGATGCGCGCAAGGCGCTGGCGGCCGGCGAGCTGAAATTCACCGTACATGGCCACAAGATGCACGGCAAGTGGGTGCTCGTGCGCATGAAGGGCAAGGGCGAAAAGCAGCCCGCCTGGCTGCTGATCAAGGAAAAAGATGAATATGCCCGGCCGGCGCTGGAATTTTCTGTCGTCGACGAATTCCCCGACAGCGTCAAGCACAAGGCCATGCCCAGGCGCAAACACAGCGCGGAGCAGGCGGCTGCGCCAGCCGCGAAGCTGCCAGCCGCCCTGTCGCCGCAGCTGGCCACGCTCGTCGATGCGCCGCCGCCAGACGCGCAAGACTGGATGTTCGAGGTGAAATTCGACGGTTACCGCATCCTCGCGCGTTGCGATGGCGAACGGGTCAGTTTGATCACGCGCAATGGCAACGACTGGACGGCGAAACTGCCGAAGCTGCGCCAGGCGCTGGAAAAGCTGGGCTTGCCGCCTGGCTGGTATGACGGTGAAATCGTCGTCAACGACGCCAGCGGCCACCCGGATTTTGGCGCCTTGCAGCGCGCCTTCGAGGCGGACACCACCAGCGAGATTGTGTATTACCTGTTCGACGTGCCGTTTTTCGACGGCCACGATCTGCGCGGCCAGCCCGTCGAAGCGCGCCGGGCCTTGCTGGAACAGCTGCTGCAGCGCTTGCCCGCTTCGCCGCTGCTGCGCTTCAGCGAAGCGCTCGACGCCAAGCCCCGGCAATTGCTGGCCCACGCCTGCCGCCTGGGGCTGGAAGGGGTGATTGGCAAGCGGCGCGGCTCGCCCTACGTCACGCGGCGTTCCGGCGACTGGATCAAGCTCAAATGCGGGCTGCGCCAGGAATTCGTCATCGGCGGCTATACGGCGCCGCAAGGCGCGCGCGAAGGCATCGGTTCGCTGCTGCTGGGCGTACACGATGACCAGGGCAAGCTGCGCTATGCGGGCAATGTGGGCAGCGGCTTTGACGATGCGGCCTTGCGCGACTTGCGGCGCCGCCTCGACGCCCTGACCATCGAGACGAGTCCGTTCGCGGGCAAGGCGGGCGGCGTGCGCCAGCCCATCTGGGTCAAGCCGGCGCTGGTGGCCGAGGTCGGTTTTGCGCAATGGACCAGCGGCGGCGCCGTGCGCCACGCCGTGTTTCACGGCTTGCGTGCGGATAAACAGCCGGCCGCCATCGTGCGCGAGCGGCCACAGCGAATCGACAGGGAGAAGACGATGCCAAACCAATCCAGGCCGGACAGCGTCTTGCCGGCCAGTTTCAAGGTCAGCCATGCGGACAGGGTGATCGACAAGGACAGCGGTGCCAGGAAGATCGACCTGGTGCGCTACTACGCGCTCGTGGGCAAGCTGATGCTCGTGCATTTGCGGGGCCGGCCCGTGTCGCTGGTGCGCGCGCCGTCCGGCGTGGGCGGCGAGCTGTTTTTCCAGAAGCATGCGGACACGTCCGCCATGCCCGGCGTCAAACAGCTCGACCCCGGCCTCGATCCCGAGCATGCCAGCATGCTGGAAGTGGCCAGCGTACAGGGCCTGTTGTCGGCGGCGCAGTGGAACGTGGTGGAATTTCACACGCAAAATGCACTGGCCAGCGCCTACGACACGCCGAACCGCCTGGTGTTCGACCTGGACCCGGGCAAGGGCGTGGCCTGGCCCGCCATCCGCGAAGCGGCCGTGCTGCTGCGCGCCTTTTTGACGGAACTGGGCTTGCCCGCCTGGCTGAAAACCAGCGGCGGCAAGGGCTTGCACGTGGTCGTGCCGATCCGCCCGAAACACGACTGGGATACCGTCAAGGCGTTTTCGCAAGCCATCGTGGCGCACATGGCGCAGCTCATTCCCCAGCGTTTTGTCCTGAAAAGCGGACCGTCCAACCGGGTCGGCAAGATCTTCATCGATTATTTGCGCAATGGCCGGGGCGCCACCACCGTGTGCGCGTGGTCGGCCCGCACGCGTTCGGGGCTGGGCATTTCCGTGCCGCTGGCCTGGGAGGAGCTCGACCAGCTGAAGGCGGGCGACCAATGGAACGTGGGCAATGTCCACAGCCGTCTCGACGTGGGCAACGCGCCGTGGACTGGCTATGCGCGCAGCGCGAAAGGGCTCGATGCGGCGATGAAAAAGCTGGCCTTTACGCCTCCGGCTTGAATGTCACGGTGGCGCGCGCCAGCTGCAGGGCTTCGTCGATGGCGGCGTTGAGCTGGGGAATCTCGACGGGTTTGGTCAGGTAGCGGAAAAAGCCCGCGGCCAGGCCATGCCGGATGTCGCCCTTCATGGCGTTGGCCGTCAGGGCGATGACGGGAATGTGCGCCGTGCGCGGATCGTTGCGCAGAATGCGTTGCGCCTGGTTGCCGTTCATGCCGGGCAGGTTGATATCCATCAGGATGACATCGGGCTGGCGTTCCAGCGCCAGCGCGATGCCCTGGCGCGCATCGGTGGCCGAGATCATGCGCAGATGCGGCAGGAAACTGACGATGTCTTCCACCAGGCGCAGGCTGGCCGGATTGTCTTCCACGTACAGCAGCAGCGCCTGGCCGCTGGCGTCGTCCCCGGCGTCGCCGGCAGGCTCGGATAACCCCTCCGTGTCCAGAGGCATGCTGTCGGGCGGCGCGGCCATGGTGTCGAGTTCGATCCAGAACACGCTGCCCTCGCCAAGGCAGCTGTGCACGCCCATGCGTCCGCCCATCAGTTCGACCAGGCGCTTGGTGACGACCAGGCCGATGCCCGTGCCTTCTTCGCTGCCGGCCTCCTGCCCCAGGCGGTTAAACGGCTGGAACAGTTCGGCCATCTGCGCGTCGTCCAGCCCCTTGCCCGTGTCGCGGATGGCGATGCGCACGCACAGCGCATCGGGCTGCGAAATTTCCAGCTCCACCTTGCCGGCCGGGCGGTTGTACTTGATGGCGTTCGACAGCAGGTTCAGCAGCACTTGCTTGAGGCGCGTATGGTCGGCCCTGAGCGTCAGCGCTTCGCAGGCGGGAAAGATCAGGTGGATCTGGCGCTGCTGCGCCTGTTCTTCCACCATCACGCGCACTTCCTCGATCAGCGCGGGCAGCGTCACCGCTTCCATCGACAGGCTCAGGCTGCCTGATTCGATCTTCGCCAGGTCGAGGATTTCATTGATCAGGGTGAGCAGGTGGCGTCCCGAGGTGACGATGTTTTGCACGAAGGTGCGTTTTTGCAGCACGGTGGCGGGCAAGGCTTCGTTGGCCAGCAGCTGGGCAAAGCCGAGGATGGCGTTCAGCGGTGTGCGCAGCTCGTGCGACATGCTGGTGAGAAAACGGTCCTTCGCCTGGCTGGCCCGCTCGAGTTCGACTTTCTGCTCGTTGAGCGTGCGTTCGATGCGCTTGCGCTCGGAGATGTCGCGGATGGCCGACGACACGAGCACGCCTTCGTCTGTTTCCAGCGGCGACAGGCTGATTTCGACGGGAAATTCGGTACCGTCGCGGCGCAAGCCGTACAGTTCCAGCCCTGCGCCCATGGAGCGGGCGCGCGGCGCCGTGGAAAACGCATGGCGGTGGCGCGGATGGTCCATCGCGTAGCGGGCCGGGATCAGCACTTCCACATTGCGCCCGAGCAACTCCGCGCGCGAGTAGCCGAACAGGCGTTCCGTCTGCGAGTTGACGAGCACGATCTCGCCATCGCCGTTGACGATGACGATGGCGTCCGGCGCCGATTCGAGCAGGCCGCGGAACTTCTGCTCGGCGCGGCGGCGGTCGCTGACGTCGCGGATGGCGCTGATGACGAAGGTGCCGATCTCCGTCTGGATGGGCGACAGGCTGATTTCGACGGGAAACTCGATGTTGTCCTTGCGCAGGCCCAGCAACTCCAGGTCGGCGCCCATGGTGCGCGTGCGGGGCTGATCGAAATAGCGCGCGCGGTGCGCCACGTGCGAATGGCGCAGCCGTTGCGGCAGCAGACTATCGATTTGCCTGCCGTTCAATTCGCCTTCCGCGTAGCCGAACAGGCGCTGCGCCTGCTGGTTGGCCAGCACGATGGCGCCCGTGGCATTGACCATGATGACGCTGTCCGGCGTCGATTCGAACAGCACGCGGTAGCGCACCTCGACGAACTGGGCGTCGCGTGCCGCCTTCAGCAAGGTCGTGTCTTTCATGGTGGAAATCAGGTAGCGGGGGGCATCCGCCCCGGCCTGTGCGACCTGGCATGCGACATCGACGTGGATGAGTTCGCCATCCTTGCGCCGCCGCAGCGATTCGCGGTCGTAGCTGCCATGCAGGGTCAGCTGTTCGTCGATCAGCTGTGCCGCCTCGGCTTGTCCGGGCAAGGAGATCAGCTCCCACAGCGTGCGGCCCAGCGCTTCGTCGCTGCCATAGCCGAAGATGCGCTGGGCACCCACCGTCCAGCGCACGACGGCGTGCTCTTCGTTCGTGATGACAACGCCGCCAGGGGCGCCGCTGAGGATAAGCTGATCTAACTCGGCATCCATTTTTTTCCGCACGCGAGACAGGGCTTGCCGGCTGGCAGGCCTGTGCATAACGTAGCGAGAAGCTTGATCAAAGTCAATGCATTTATAGTATTGACTATTCTCGGTGGCGTGGGGCGTACCTCAGGCCGCCTTGCGCCTGGCGGACGCCGTTTTGCGCGCGGGGGACGCGGCCGTCCGCTTGCGGACCGGCGCCGCGGACGCCTTCTTGCCCAGGCTTTGCTGCAGCAGGGCGACCAGGTCGATCACATTGCTGGCGTGTTCCTCTTCCGGTTCGGGGGCGGGCGGCGTGATGGTCTTGGTCTGTTTCGCCTTGATTTTCTTCTTGACCAGCGCCAGCACGTCTTCGCGGTAGCTGTCGTGGTATTGCTCCGGTTCCCACGCTTCGCTCATGCCTTCCACGAGCGACAGGGCCATCTTGAGTTCCTTGTCGGAAATGCCGGCCGCCTTCAGGGTGCTGGCGGGCAAGTCCAGGTCATCCGTGGGGCGGATTTCATCAGCGTAGCGCAGGGTGTTGAGCACGATGGCGTCGCCCACGCAGACGAGCGCGCACAAATGCTGCTTGGTGCGCATGACTACGCTAGCGATACTCACTTTGTTAGCTTTGCGCAAGGTTTCGCGCAGCAGCGCATAGACTTTCTCGCCGCCCTTGGCGGGCAGCAGGTAATACGGGTGCTCGTAAAAGGTCAGCGGCACTTCCGCCGCATCGACAAAGGTCAAAATGTCGATGGTTTGCGTGGCCTTCACGTTCGCCTGCCTTAAATCCTCGTCGGACAGTACCACGTACTCGTCCGTCTTGTATTCATAGCCCTTGACGATGTCGTCCCACTCGACTTCCTTGCCCGTCTGCTTGTTGTAGCGCTTGTAGCCGATGGGCGCGAAGTCGCGCCGGTCCAGCATGGACAAGTCCAGCTCGTGGTCGAGGCTGGCAGAAATCAGCTCGACGGGAATGTGCACGAGCCCGAAGCTGATGGCGCCTTTCCAGAGTGCGCGCGCCATCGGCTAGTCTCCCACGCTGCCGGTGACGGGCAGGACGATGCCGCTGATGTAGCTGGAACAGGCGGGCGAGGCCAGGAAGACGTAGGCGGGCGACAGTTCCTCGGGCTGGGCCGGGCGGCGCATGTCCGTGTCCTGGCCGAATTTCTCGATCTCCTCGGGCGACTTGTCGGCCGGATTGAGCGGCGTCCACACGGGGCCGGGTGCGATGGCGTTCACGCGGATGCCCTTGTCGAGCAGGTTGCCGGCCAGCGCCATGGTGAACGCATGGATGGCGCCCTTGGTGGTGGAATAGTCGAGCAGGTGCTTGGAACCCTGCAAACCCGTCACGGAACCCGTGTTGATGATGGACGCGCCCCGCTGCAAGTGGGGCAGCACGGCCTTGGCCATGTGAAAGTAGCCGTAGACATTCGTTTTCATGGTCAGGTCGAAGCGTTCTTCGCTCAGGTCCAGCAAGGATTCGGCGTGCTCCTGGAAGGCGGCGTTGTTCACCAGCACATCGATGTGCGTGAAGCGTTCCAGCACCTGGCTGATGGCTTGCTGGCAAAAGCCCTGGTCGCGCACGTCGCCGGGGATCAAAAGACAGCTTTGGCCTTCCGCTTCCACGTAGCGCTTCGTTTCGTTGGCGTCCGCGTGTTCGTTCAGGTAAATGATGGCGACATCGGCCCCTTCGCGCGCGTACAGCACGGCCACGGCGCGCCCGATGCCCGAATCGCCGCCCGTGATGACGGCCACCATGCCGGCCAGCTTGCCGCTGCCGCAGTAATCGGGCGCCAGGAAGCGCGGTTTCAACTGCATTTGCCCCTCGATGCCCGGTTTGTCCAGGTGCTGGGCGGGCAGGGGTGTGCCTGGCTGGCTGCGGCTGCCCGTCTGTACGGGCTGCTTGCTGTCCTGTTTGCCTTTTGCTACGGCATCACGGCCATCCTGCTCCTGCTGGATGGCGCGCTGCAAGTTGCCGGCGGACTGGTCTTTGTTTTCGTTCATGCTGGCCTCCCTGGAAACGAAGACCCAGTATCGGCGCGGCGCCGGCATCAAACGGTGCGCTTGCTAACAGAGTGGCGCAAACGGGCGTAAAGTTATATGATGATTGACATAAATGTAGGAGGGAAGCATGAAAGTGAGCAGGGAGCAGGCGGCGCTGAACCGCGAGCGCATCGTCGACGTGGCGGCAAGATTGTTCCGCGAAAAGGGCTATGACGGCATCGGCGTGGCCGACCTGATGAAGAACGCGGGCCTCACGCATGGCGGCTTCTACGGCCATTTCGCGTCCAAGGAAGACTTGATGATCGAGGCGTGCCAGCATGCCTTGAACAAGTCGCTGGAAGGCTGGCGGGCGAAGGTCGCCAGCGACCCGCAGCGGGCGCTGCCGGCCATCATCGACAGTTATCTGACCACCCGGCACCGCGACCAGCCGGGCGGCGGCTGCCCGGCGGCGGCCATGGGCGTCGACGTGGCGCGCATGTCTCCCGGCGCGCGCCCCGTGTTTACGCAAGCCACGCGGCAGCAGTTCGCGCTGCTGGAAGGCTTGCTGCCCGGCGGCGCGCCCGATGGTGCGCCGGAGCGGCGGCGCCAGCAGGCCATTGCCACGTTTGCCGCCATGGTGGGCGCCATGGTGCTGGCCCGTTCCGTCGATGACGAAGCGCTGTCGGCGGAAATCCTCGATGCCGTGAAGGCGCAATTGCTGCCAGACTGATCGCGTTCCCCCTGTCAGCCGGCCTCGTCGCATGATAGGCTTCGGTTTTCAGATTTTGGGATCATCCATGCTGCTCTGGCTCAGGCAATACCGGCGTCCTCTGTTGGCCGGAGACATCACCGCCGGTATCGTTGTCGCCATGATGATGGTGCCGCAAGGCATGGCTTACGCCTTGGTGGCCGGTTTGCCGCCCGTCGTGGGCATTTACGCCAGCATCTTGCCGCCCGTGCTGTACGCCTTGTTCGGCAGCAGCATGACGCAATCGGTGGGCCCCATGGCCATCGTCTCGCTGATGACGGCCGCGGCCCTGGCGCCGCTGGCCGACCCCGGCTCCTCGCTGTACATCGTGCTGGCCGCCCAGCTGGCCTTCATCAGCGGCCTGGTACTGTTGCTGTGCGGCGTGCTGCGCCTGGGCTTCATGGCCAGCTTTTTGTCGCGTCCCGTGATCAGCGGTTTCAGCAATGGCGCCGCCATCCTGATCATCTGGGGCCAGATCACGCCCCTGCTGGGGGCCACCTGGCCACACTGGCACACGCCCAGCCTCGTGCTGGGGCTGTCCGGCCTGCTGTTCCTGTGGCTGGCCAAGCGCTACGCATCGCGCCTGTTGCAGCGCTGCGGCTTGAATAAAGTCGCCGCCGACGTGGGCGCGCGCCTGGCGCCGATGGCGCTGGTGCTGGCCGGCATCGCACTCGTCGCCTATGGCGGCCTGGAAGCGATGGGCGTGCAGACGACGGGCCACGTGCCCAGCGGCTTGCCGGGGCTGAATCTGGCCACCTCGGGCGCCCATTGGCGCACCTTGCTGTCGCCGGCGTTGCTGATCGCCTTCATCATCTTCCTGATGAGCATGTCCGCCGCCCAGACCCTGGCGCAAAAGCGCGGTGAAAAACTGCAGACGAACCGGGAACTGCTGGGCCTGGGCGCGGCCAACGTGGCCAGTGCGCTGTCGGGCGGCTTTCCCGTCACGGGCTCGATTTCGCGTTCGGCCGTCAATTTCCAGGCGGGCGCCAACACGCCCCTGGCCAGCATCATCACGGCGGGGCTACTCGCGCTGGCGCTGGTGGCGCCCACGGGCTGGCTGGCCCTGCTGCCGCTGCCCGTGCTGGCTGCCACCATCATCTTTGCCGTCAGCAGCCTGCTGGACTGGGATACCTTGAAATTGTCGTGGCGCTACGACCGCAGCGATGCGCTGGCCCTGCTGGCGACGACGGCCGGCGTGCTGGTGCTGGGCGTGGAAGCGGGCGTGGTGATCGGCGTGCTGTTGTCGATGGGCACCCTGATCTGGCGCGCCAGCCGCCCGCATATCGCGGTGCTGGGGCGCATCCCGAACAGTGAGCACTTCCGCAACGTGGAGCGCTACGAGGCGCAGACCTTGCCCGACGTCTTGCTGCTGCGCATCGATGCGGGCCTGTTCTTTGGCAATGTGGAAGCCGTCACGGAGCGCGTGGAAGACGAGTTGCGCGGCCACCCGACGGCGCGCCACCTGGTGCTGGTGCTGTCGGCCGTCAACCAGATCGACAGCACGGCCTTGCTGGGCTTGATCGAGCTCAACAGCACGCTGGCCAAGCGCGGCATCAGCCTGAACCTGGCCGAGGTGAAGGGCCCCGTGATGGACCGTTTGCGCCAGAGCAGTTTATTGAAGGACCTCAGCGGCAAGCTGTACCTGAGCACGGCGCTGGCGACGAACGATTTGAGCGGGAGCACAGCATGACAATGGAATTGAATCTGCATGGCGAGCCGCGTGCGATCGGCAGCGTGCTTGCGCTGGAACAAGCGCTGCAGGAAGCGCGCGCCCTGGCCCAGTGCGAGCTGTGGCTGACCATGGCGAGCGATGCGGAGCAGGGCCCGGCCCTGTGCATGCTGCGCAATGGCGGCAACGCCTGGCTGATGTATCTGTCGGGCCAGGATGACCTGAGTTTTCACTCGCTGGGCGACGAGGAGGCAGACGGCGTTTGCAGCTATCTGCTGGCCAATGGCCAGGTGGATGAGTATCCGGAAGCGTGGTGCATTGATGTGGAACACTGCCAGCGCGCCTTCGTCGATTTTTTCAGGACGGGCGGCGCGCGGCCGGCCGCCATCGCGTGGGAGGCGGATTGACATGCCGCACACCATCATCGCCGACATCGACAGAGACTTGCTGGCCGCACTCGACGCCAGGGCAGGTTTATTGACGCTGCGCGCCATCCTGCTGCGCTACAAGGCCAGCGGTGTGACGGCGGCACAAGTGGCCGGCTTGCTGCAGGAATTGCGCGCGTCTGTGCAGGACGGCGTGCAGGATGAGGCGCGGGAAGACGTGATACTGGACGCCCTCGACATGGTGACGGGCTGGTGCGCGCCGCATCTGCGGGTATGGGACGAGGCAGGGGAAAACCGTGCATCCTGAAAAGTTCAAGCAGGTGATGGGCCAGCCGTCCGCCGAACGCCATGGCTATTTTGTGCGCAAGGTAGCTGATACGCAAGAAGTGTGGGGCTTGTACCACGACGGCTGGGCCACGGCGCACGCCGACGGCAGGGTGGCGATACCGTTCTGGCCGGAAGCGGCATACGCGCAAGCGTGCGCCAGCGGCGAGTGGGAACATTTCCAGCCGCGCGCCATCGCACTCGACGTTTTTTTGACCAGGTGGCTGCCGGGCATGGCAGGCAACGGCCAGCTGGCTTCCGTGTTCCCCGTGCCGCAAGGACCGGGCGCCATCGCGGCGCCGGTTGATCTATTGATGGATTTGCAACGTGAGGCAGAACAATATGAGTGAGGGCAAGGATGAACGCCTGGACGCTTGGTACGACGGCTCGGCCATCTGCCTGATCGCCGTCGGTGCGCACGGCGATCCGCTGGACCTGGGCGACGACGAAGTGCGCGCCCTGATCGCCAAGCTGCAGCAATGCCTGGCCGAGTCCGAGGCAGGCGCGGTGCCTGACTGAAAATTCAGGCGGCCGCCAGCGCTTTTTCCATCGCCACGCTGGCCAGGCTGATGCCGCTCGGGTGCGCATAGGCTTCCGCGCGCAAGGCAACAAAACCGGCGGCCCGGTAAAACGGCTCCGCATTGAGCGAGGCGGACAGGTGTAAATGGGCAATGCCGCGCTGGCGCGCCAGCTGCTCCAGCGCCGCCAGCAGGCGCTTGCCGATACCGAGTCCCGCGCGCGCGGGATCGACGAAGACGGCATCGACTTCCTGCTTGTCCGCATCGAGCATGGCGTAGCCGGCGATGGCCTCGTCCTGCATCGCCACGATGCCGCCACCGGCAGCCAGCATGGCGCCATACGATGCCGGCACGGCCGAGGCGGTCCAAACAGCAATTTGTTCCGGCGCATAGTGCGTGGCGCAACTGACGCGCACGGCCACCGTGCGCAGGGCCCACAGGGCGTCGATGTCGGAGGGCAGGGCGGGGCGCAGGGTAATGGGCATGGGGGCTTTCCGGGCAAAAGGAGTATGCTAGCGCAATGCTGCCATATGTGCCAGCATGCTTTCTTGTTACTGCGCGGGCTTATCTGAATCGATATAGTAGGAACCGTGTGGTGCTCCTGGTACCTTGACGCGGAACTTCAAGCCAGATAGCAGTTGGTCCCACAAGGCGATAGCTTCATCATCAGTGAGTGATGCGGCCTTAGCTGCGCCTACTGTGTTGTAGGCAACCTTGGTGTACATATGCGCCTCCAGCACAGATGGATTCGCGACATCACGCGGCTTGCCGACCAAGGCCCATTCAAAATCGTGTACGCCATCGGCTCGACGTATTAGCGACTCCTCACCCTGCCAATGTTGCACTTGTCGTTTGCCTTCACGCAGCAAGGTGCGGCTGGGATAGTTCTTGCCTTGTCTTTTCTTTGCTATATCAATACGTCCCAGTAGTGATAGTTCAGTGTGCATTTTTTCATACAACTCATCCGAATAATCCATATATGCATTTTTATTTGAGCTTACTGAAAATGTGACATCAGGGAAACTGGGAAAATGCAGGCCTGCACCAACTATTTCTTGTTCGTCATAGCTATTTCCCTTAATGAAACCGTAAGGGATGCAATTTCCCGGTTCTGCCGGCATGTCAGAGTCTTCACGTAATCGCAAATTATTTGCGCGAGCTATTTGTTCGATAGTGGTATCTATTTTTGTTTTTCCTTCCTGGGTCGAATCTCCTATGGTAAAGGTTATATTTCCTTTGGTAATGTATGTGTTGAAATATACATTCCCTGCATCTTTGGTATATTTATCATCAAAATATTGAACCTGCCAGCTGTCTTCGATTGGGAATTTTCCACTGTAGATAATTTCAGAAGTTGGATTTTTGAATTTTATTCTTTCAATATCCTCTGAAACCTGTTTATCACGCCCTGCCAATCCATCGGTTCTTATTTCAATCGTCGATGGTAGTGATGTTTCCCCAAAAATCAATTCTGTCTCTTGCGGTATACGCAGAGTATAGCGTCCAAAACATACCAATTTCGTTTTCAGAAAGAGCACTTCAAGACGTTTGGTAAGAGCGATATTTTCTGACACGGCTTTCTCCTCGATTTCACTTCGTGCTTTGCAAGGTTGAAATAATCCAAACACTAAAATGATGGTGAAAAGAAATAATATTTCCTTTTTTTTACTAATCATGGTCAAGTCCATTTTGCAGTTTTTGCGATTTGTATAATGGAATAAAGCATTGAGGCAAGTACCTTGGGATCTGAATAACTATCTTGGTGTCCGTAATCAGTTCCATCTTTCACTCCATGAATAAATAATCTTTCCTTTTTAAAACACTTCTCTAGATTTTTTGCGGGGACTGTGTCATCGCCAGCAGCATTGGCTGGCATCAGCTTCAATCGTAGTTTTTGAGAGCCAGCTTGAACAACAAGCTCATTTTTGGCGTTGTCTCCGTGTAGTATCCATTTCTCGGGAAAGAGTGACTTGGTTTTTCCTTTGTCGTCTGCTATCCCGCTGTTAAGGCCATCGATTACTTTGAATGTGACATTGCCATAACTTAAGCGTTTCGGTGACGCGCAATAGCTTGCATAAGTAAGAGGGTGAAAGGTATCTTTTATTGATTCCAAAAATTCAAACGCGTTTTTAAGTCTGCCATTAACTCTCATCAAACCACCACCATTTTTTTCCTCTATCTTTGCCGGATTTATCCATTCCGGATTTATCAGCCTCCACCACGCATTAGGAGGCTGCAAATAAATAGCATCCAATGCTGTAGCACCTTCGCGCGGCCAGCTCCACAGTTCTTTGTCTTGCTGATCTACCACCCTGAGCCACTTTTCACCGTAGACGATGCCAGGCATCATCTCCAGTGGCGCCGGGGCATTTGCCAGAATGGCGGTCGCATGGATGCCGTTGATACCAAGTACCTCAGCTTCGTATTCACCCGCAGTAGTGTCTTTTTCCTGAAAGCCGAAGCGCATGCGTTTATATGCTCCGGCGGCGCCGATGGCGGGCATAACACTGTGATAAATGCCAAGTATTGTCAGGTCATTGTCATTGACTATTTTTCCATAGTCGGGATGTATCAAGGCGCGGGCCAGCAGGCCACCCATGCTGTGCGTGACCAGAATGACTTCATGACATTTGAAGCCTCGCTCACGATAATTTTTGACCACGGCTCTTAGGCGTTTGGCAATTGTCACGGCAGTGACACCATTGCTCTGCACAAAGTTGTAGCCCATGGCGTGAACTGGATACCAGCATGCCGCGATTCGTTTCAAGTCTTCTTCAGTTATGGGATTGCCTGATACGCCACCAAACGTAGAAGGGTCTTTCATCACCGATGCACTCAAGCCACTTGTCCCGCGCCAGACTGGATGCAGCTTTCCGCCCAACACTAAATTGTTCATGTGTTTTTCAGTGTGTTGGAGCATGGAGCCATAAGCTCCATCAAACAGTACTTCGCTCCAGCCGCGCCATCGAGCCACCTGCGCTGGAGCTGCGGACGCTTGTGGTTTCCCTTGTACAGGACGATTGCCGGGGTTAATTCTGTTCGAGCCCATCAAAGGTGGAATGGCGGTCAAACTATCGGGAACATTTTGATGGCGTATATCGGATGCCATTGTTTCTGGTCCCTCCGCGTCAAAACGATCATTCTTCTCTGTGTAGTGGTAATATTCGACTTCAGTTTCGCTGGGGTCAAACACCAATTGACGTTGTTGAGGCGTAGCCTCTCTGAACCATCCGCCCAAACCAGTTCCAGCGGCAACATCTGCCATTCCACCGACCCCCATCAAGTCGTCAGGTCGCCACGCTCGATTATCCGGGCGCTCCAATCGTTTTTGTCGCGCCTTGGACATACGTAAGTTGCTGCCCATGACACCTGGCAGAAAAATGATCGGTATCACTTTGCCGGGTGGCTTGGCGACTTCATGGCGTGCTGTATCGCTGGTTATGGTCATCAGCACTGGATACTCAGCCCATCCGCCCACACCCTGTGTAAATTGCCTTGAATGATTACCTCGTTTGTTCAGCTCATCATTGTCACTCATGGCAGTTCTCCCTTATAGCGAATGGTGTAGCTATCCATGCCGGTGGATTTTTGTAGTTGCGTGGAACCGTCTTCCGCGCTTTTGCCGGCCATGTTGCCGTCATCGCGCAGGATTTCAAAAGCAAGGCCAACGGCCGGTGTATCGTCGACATTCACCAGCAACACTTCCTGGTCAAAACTGCTGTGTGGCCGTTCATTAAATTCCTGCGACACGCTCTTCGGCGCCAGGGTCTCCAGGTTGCCGTTGAAGAGCACGGGGGAGGAGGTGAAGAACTGCACCTTGTCGCTGATTTCCAGCATGTGGTTGGCGCCGTGCAGGCGCACGCCTTTCTTGCCCTTGATGTTGACCCAGTCCGCTTCGCTGATCAGCGACAGCACTTTCCTCGCAATGACTTCGACCTCGTCGCTGTGCGCTTCGATGGACACCTTGCCGCTGGCGGCGATCAGCTTCATGCCGGCCTTGTGCACGAACAGGCTGAAGCTCCTGGCGATGCTGGCAAACATGCTGTCGCCGCTGGCGAGTGAAATATGCTTGCTGCTGCTGAGTGCCACATGCTCGCTGGCGGCCAGGTGGATGGACTGGGCCGTGCTCAGTTCGATGCCGGCCGGGCTGGCCAGCACCAGATGTGGTTCCGATAATTCCGGGAAATCGCCGCCGCTGCCCTTGATGGCGGCGTTTTGCCGTTGGATGGCGTCGGCCACGGCGCCTTGCTGTGCGGTACTGTCCTGCGCGCCCGCATCGACGGCCATGCCGGCCAGTCCCTCATGCAGTTGGCGTGCCTGCGCCAGACGGGACTGTGTTTCGTCGAGCTGTTTGACCGATCCCGTTCCTGCTGATGTTTCCGTGGTGATCAGCATGCCTTTGGCGGCGCGCAGGGCGCCCCAGGCATTGCTGGCCAATTCAAAGCCCGCGCCGCGCGCTTCCTTGCGGCCGGCATTGTCGTCGATGCGGGTGATGTTGCCCAATGAAAGCCTGCTGTCCTGGTGCTCGCTGCGCAGCTGTGCCTGGATCGCGCCCTTGGTGTCGTCGAGCACCAGGTGGTTGGCGCTGCGAGCGCCCAGTTCACGGCTGCGCACGCCGGACAGCGCGCGTTGCTGCGGCAATTGCCATGGCGGTGGATTGGCGCTGTTGTAGACCACGCCGATGACGATGGGATGGTCGATATTGCCGTCCTGGAATTGCACGACCACTTCCTGACCCACGCGCGGCAAGGCGATGTGTCCCATTTGCGCTCCCGCCATCGGCATCATGACCCTTATCCACGGCGAGCTGCGCTCATCGAATTTGCCCAGGCGGTCCCAGTGAAATTGCAGGCGGATGCGTCCCAGGGCATCGGTATGGATGTCTTCCCCGGCCGGCCCGACCACCAGTGCCGTCTGCACGCCGGCAACCACGCACGGTGTGCTGTTGTAGCCACGGCCCGGGCGCCAGCGGATGTCCCGCCGCACGCACACCAGCGTGTTCGCATAATCCGATGGCGCGCTGGGGCCCGCTTGATAATTGTTGCTGGCGATATGCTCGGCTGACAGGATCAGATACTCGCGTTCGGCAATACTGTCCGGGCGTTCCTGGCCAGGCTGATAGCGCTTTTCCTCGGCGCTGAAATGTCCATCGAGACGGAAACAAAGGCCGGGCTGCGCGCCACGGTGATTGCCTGCCGCCTCGAAATACTGGCGCAGATGGTCGCTTTCTTCCATGCGGCGCTGTGCCAGGGACTCTCCATCATCGACATTGCTGTAGCCATAGGCGCCCGTATCTTCATACAACTCGTGGGCAAATACGTCGCCCTGGCGATTCAGCGAGTAGCCGCTGGCAAGGCGTGGCTGCGGATTTTTATAGTCGAAACTGGCCAAGGTCAGCTGCCCGGAGCCGATCCTGCGCACGGCTTGCCATTGTTGCAGGCCATCGTCTTCCAGGGAACCCGACTCGGCGTGAAAGCGCATGGCGCCGTCGCCGGATGCCGTGGCGATCATGTCCGCCAGGGTGCTGTTGTCCGCGAGCCACAAGGTGTGGCCATCGGCGCGGTGCTCGTACCAGTAATGCCAGCCGAGGGCTTCCCAGCGCCGGTGCAGGTGGTTGTAATCGGTTTCATTGTGCTGGTTGGCGCAGGTAATCTGTGGATCGTCGCCATGGATGCTGGTTTTCCAGTCGCGCTGCCCGTAGTGCGCGAACGTGGTTTCGGTCAGCTGCATCACGCTTTGGCCATGAAAGGAGACGTTGTCCTGGCGCAACCGGGCAAAGGCCAGCCACGGTTGCAGCACCATGCGGTACCAGGCAAAGCCGCCGTCGGCGCGCAGCAGGCAGAATTCGCCCACATAGCCGTTAAAGTGGCGCAGCGTGCCATCGTCGCGCACCATGGAAATGGTGACCATGCGGCCCATCATGGCCTTGAGCGCGATGTGCGCGTCGTCCGACAGCAACTCGGTTTCGAAACGGAAATCGCGCGATACTTCTTCCCTGGCGGTCAGCGAATTGACCAGCAGGATGGCGCCGGCCGGTCCATCGTCATGGGGGAAATCGATCTTCAGCAGGCGCCGCTCTTGCGCGGCGAGGTCGAAGGCCGATAGCGCCGCTTGTATGCTTGCATGCATGGCCTGCCTCCCTTATAGCGATGTGATCAGGCGGGCGCCGCAGGCGGTGGCGTCGCCGTCATAGGCGTACGGCTTGCCCATGTGCTTTGCGCCGGCGCCGTCTGGCGTGATGGGAAAGCTGCCCTTGCACTTGGGGCAGAAAGTCATGTCGTCGGCCAGCGCCGCCGTCTTCCCCATCACGGTGCTGCCCGACGATGCACTGGTGACCTTGCCGCCGTGATCGGTTGCGTCTCCTAGCCGGATGACGCCGCGTCCCGCATGTTTCATGCTTGCCTCGCTTTCAGGGATAAACTGCTCAAGCCAGTTGCAGCAAATAACGCACCTGCGCGCCGCGTACCTTGCCTTGCGCCGTCTGCAGGAACGTCGTCCAGCCAAGGCGCCTTCTTTCCGAAGGCTTGGAACTCAGGAGCAGGGGCCGGATGCACGGCGGACTCAGTATCAGCCGCACTTCGTATTGCACATCCGGCACGCCAAACAGCGCCAGCATCTTTGCCAGTGCCGCCGCACCTGCGCTGTGCGGCAGGAAGCGTTGCAGGCCGGCAGTATCCAGCGGGCCGATATGCAGGCAGACGCGCATGTCCTGGCGCCACAGCCGCAGGCCAAGCGTTGCGCCGCGCGCCAGAACGAAGTTGACACTGCCCAGCAGGCTGCGCCGGTTTTTTTCCAGATAGTCCCAGCCTCCGACAAATTGTTGCAGGGTGACGGGTACGCCGCAGTATTCGGCCAGCACGGGGCCGATCGCCTGAGCTGAAACGGGGCGGCAGCGCAGCAGGCCAGCGTACCAGGCTGCGACGTCCTGCGTCACGGCGCCGGCCTCGCCGTTCGATGGCAGCGCATCGCGCGGTACGCCAGCGAGCGCCGTCAGCAAGGGCAGTTGCGCATCTTTTGCATGGGTCTCGCGTGCGGACTCCAGGCGATATTTTTCCCATGCCTGGCAATACAGCGAGACCATGCGGTGTGAAAAGATGTCGAGGAAGGCCGAGACGCCGGCGTCCTTGCTCGACAGGCGGCAGGCGGCGATGCGTTCCGAGTGATGCAAGGGTAAGGTGCCGCTGGCGCCCAGAAAACGCATGAAAGTCGGTGTCAGGATCAGTTGTTCATGCTCGTCGAGCGAGAGCTGCTCGATTTCGCTGGCTGGAAAGTTCAAGGACAGGCTGTTCTTGAAGCGCAGCACCTGGCTGAAGGCTTGTGCATGGGACACGTTCTGCTGACGTAGCCAGCACAGCAGAATACGCACCGCCTGCACGAACTGGTAGCGGCAAGGCTCGGCGAGCAAGTGTTGCATTACACCAGATTCTGCAATCCGCTTCTTGGTTTGCATCGGATCAGCTCCTCTCCGCTTTGCAGTGACAGCACCACCAGTTCGATGAAACTGTTGATTTGCACATACAGTCCAAGAAAGTGGTCGATCACCTGTACAAACAGGTGCATGCCGCTGCCGATAAAGGCTTCCTCGTCCAGCGTGATGCGCACTTCCACGCCATGCGCCAGCGAGGTGCCGCGCCGGTGCCGCAGCCATGTCGTGGTTGGCGAGTGCGCCAGCGCGACGATGCCGCCTATCTGGCGTTGCGAACTTGCCGATTGGGACAGGTCGTACAGCGTCAGCATTTCGCGCAGCGCCGGCAGTCCCTCCTGGACCAGTGCGTGATGATTCAGCGCCAGATGCGAAATCAGGCGCCAGTGCAGACCTGCGCCTGGCGAAAAGCGTCGCGGCTGGCTGGGGCGTCGCAGCATGTGCAGCGCGGGTCCGCCAGCGCACGGTTGCAAGTCTCCTTGCGGCTGGCCGTATTTGAGTGCAAGGGGAAGATCGCGGTTGCTGCATGTCAGCGACAGCGACAAGCTGGCCTTTTCATGGATCAGGGGATTGAAGTCGCTGTCGATCAGCGTGATTTTCTTTTCATGACCCGGGCTTTTGATGGCCAACGCCGTATCGTGGCGCATGATCCAGTAATGGCCCTGTTGAGACGTACCCTCGCCATGCCGCAGGCTGTACAGCGGGCGGAATTCGGTCAGCGTGCTTTCGCCGCCGCGTTGGCGCAGCAAACGCACGGAGTCGATGGAGACGACTTCGTAACCATGCGCATGGGTGGCATGGGCCAGCACGGGATAGTCGGTTTTCTGCCGGGTGACGGAGATCGGTACGCCTTCCTGGCGGAAGAGATTGACCGCCGGACTGCAGCCCAGCTTCAAGTTTTCGCTGGAAATGCTGGACAACATGCGCGCCGTCGCGGAATCGGGTCGCAAACCGGCCATGCACAGATGGAGGGTGAAGCGCTGGCAAGCAAGCGGCAAGGCGGCACTCAGCGCCGCGATATCGATATCAAAGAAATTGAATTTTTCCGGATACGCAAAATACTCGCTCAGGATGCGGTATGCCGGCTGCGAACGAGCACCGAACGGTATCAAGGCATCCGCGTCGGCGAAGCCGACGGGGGTCAAAGGGACGGCGGGCAAGGCTGTCCATTGTGCCGCGTCGGCCGACACAAAAGCACAGACGGTATGCATGAACAAGGCATCGCGCAATGCGGCGGAAAAAGAAGCCTCGCCATCGATGAAAACGCGCAGCGACTCGGGCGCCGCACCGGGATGCCGGATGCCGATGTTCAGCGAGGCGCTGGCCGATGCTGGCAGGCGTACGCCCGGTGGCGCCTTGATCATCGCATCGAAAACGGCGCTGTCCAATACCGATGCGCCGGTCGTCATATCGTAGGCCGTCTTGAAGCGGCAGCGCACGCCGCGCACGGGCGCTGTATCCATTTCACTGCCGGCAGGCAGGTGCAAAGCACCCGCTCCGGCCGCCGGGGCGCACTGGCGCACGATGCTGCAGGATGGAAAGGGACGCAGGTAGTGCGGGAACAGGGCTTCGAACAAGGCTTCGGTAAATTGCGGATAGTCGTCATCGAGCCGTTTTGAGATGCGTGCCGCCAGCATGGCCACCGATTCGATCAAATGTTCCACATGCGGATCTTCGCAAGATTCGCCGGACATATGCAATTTGCCGGCGATTCTCGGATAGCGCTCGGAGAATTCACGGCAATGTCGCCGCAGCATCACCAGTTCGCGTTCGAAATACGGCAGCAAGTCTTCCATCTTTCTTTTCCTGTGTCTTCGCGGCGGAATGGCCAGTATCCGAGCGTTTGCTCCAAGGAAAATTGCGTTTGCGCAAATAATTGAACAGGGTTACTGCGCAACATCAAGGACTTCCACGCTGGCAACCTCAGACTGGCAAAGCAGAAAGATTCCAACGGTCAACACGGAGAACGCAATGACATTGCCATCCAAATTACTTTGGTCCGAAGGCCTGGCCATCGGTCCCCAGCAATTCCAGCAGCTGGACCGCTACCATGAAGCGCGCCTGCAACGCCTGGCCTCACTCATCAATCCACATTTATGGGGCGTGCACGGCGTCAGCTGGAATGCGGATGCACTGGCCAACAATAGCCTGCGGGCAGATGCCATGTCGCTCGTCTTTCAGGACGGAGAACTGTTTGAAGCGCCGCTGGGCGACGTGTTGCCCAGTGCGGTTGACCTGTCCAAACTCCCTTCCAGCGAACATAGTTTTACTTTTTATGCCGCGCTGCCCGCGCTGCAGGCACATGGCGGCAATGTGAGCTCTGCCGGTGCGCGCTATGTCCAGGCGGATATCGAAACACCGGATCTGTACAGCGAGGCGGTCAGCATAGACGTGGCTTACCTGAAGAAACGCGTGTATCTGCTGTCCCAACTGGACCCTCTGAATGATTACCTTGCCATCCCGGTGATCCGTTTGTACCGCGCCGGCAATGGCGGCTTTGACATCGATGCCTCCTTCATCCCACCTGGCCTGACCATCAGTGCAGAGTCCTCGCTGCAGAAAATGCTCGATTCGCTGATCGATCGCATGGGGGCGAAAATTGAGGCGCTGTACAGCCGCCACCGTCAGCCTGGTAACAATACGGTGGAATTTCATGGCGGAGATGTTGCCTCGTTCTGGATGCTCCATACTTTGAGCATGGCCAGCGCCACGCTCAGTCATTGCGCCAGTTACCGGCGCCACCATCCCGTGTATTTGTTTGAAAAATTGATGGCGTTGGCCGGTGGCTTGATGACGTTTTCGAAGAAATACACACTGAGCGACTTGCCCGCTTATTGTCACGATGACGCGGCTGCCGGCTTCGGCAAGCTCGATGGCATCATTCGTGACCTGATCGATACTGTGCTCCTGTCGCGCTATTTCCCGATCGCGCTATCGAACGACGCGCAACAGAACACCCACTATTACGGCTTGCTCGATGCCAAGCGGATTGACCGTCAGACCGAACTCTGTCTTGCGGTAAACGCCGATATGCCGGCGCTGGAACTGGTCGCCACGGTGCCGTTGCAGTTCAAGATTTCATCTCCGGACAATATCGAACTGCTACTGGGCAGGGCGCTGCCGGGTGCCGAGTTGCGCCATATGGCCCAGGTTCCCGCCGAGGTGCCAGTACGGCCCAATACGTATTACTTTTCGATCGATAACAAGGGCAGTATCTATGACAGCATGATCAAGGCCCAGGCGATTGCGATTTATGTGCCGTCTGGCATAAAAGGGCTGAAGCTGGAATTGTTCGGTATCAGTAGCGCCGCCGCGTAACGATGCTTGGCCTGACGCGCCGGGGTATTGTCAAAAGATTGCCCTAAGGAATAGACTTGCCCCGGCAGTTGACGTTATCATGTTTTTGTAAGTGTCGGTGGCTGAATGGCCGGCGCATAGTTGAAACATGGTGACAGGCGAGGGTGAGCATGGGCATGGCGAATGATGCGTGATGTGCCTGGCGGCGGGATGGGCAGGGCAGCGGTGTACCGCTGCGGCCGCGCATTGCTGCTGGCATTCTGTGTCGCCGCGGCCCCGGCCGCCGTGCCGGCAGCGGCGCCAGCCGCTGCGCCGCCGCACCAGGGCCAGCGCGTGCTGGTCCTCAACGCCTACGATTACGGCCGCGCCGGCGTGGAATCGTACACGCGCACCTACGTGGCCGCCATGGCCGCCGCGGGCCTGGCCAGCGAAGACATCATGGTCGAGCACCTGAACCTCAATACTCAGGGCGACCCGGCGCTGCGCAACGAGATGCGTGATTTGTTGCTTTTAAGATACACCCAGATGATGGGGCGCAAGGCCGACCTGATCATCGCCATGCAGCAGCCGGCGCTCGATTTTTTGTTGTCCGACCTGGCGCCGCTGGCGCGCGGCGTGCCCGTGCTGGCGATTAACACCTCGGGCAAGGCCTTGCCGGCCGGCAGTCCGCTGGCCATCTGGCAGCAAAAGGCGAACGTCGATTTGCCCGGCACCCTGGCGCAAGCGATGGCGCTGTTCCCGGAGACCAAAACCATCGTCATGGCCGTTGGCGTCAGCGAGGCCGACCAGGCCTTGAAGCGCAGCATGCAGCAGGCGGCGCAGGCGTGGCAGGGCAGGGTTTACATCGAGTATCTCGACGGCCTGACCCTGGCGCAGATGCGCGTGAAGGTGGCGCACCTGCCCGCCGATACGTTGCTGGTGGCGGGCAATGTCAACCGCGACGTGGCCGGCGCCATCGCCACACCCGTGCAGTTTGCCGGCGAACTGGCGCGGCTGGCGAACGTGCCCGCCTTCGGCATGTACAACACGAACGTGGGCAAGGGCATCCTGGGCGGCTCCCTCCTGCACATCGAAGGGGCCGCGCAGCAGGTGGCGCAGATGTCGCTGGCCGTGTTGGCCGGCAAGGCGCCAGCCGCGCCGGGCGCCTTGCTGCCGCCGGTCCGCCCCGTGCCCATGTACGACTGGGAGCAGCTGCAGCGCTGGGATGCCGACATCAGCCAGCTGCCGCCGGACACGCTGTTCTTCAACCGTCCGCCGCAGCTGTGGCACGAACACCGCGCCGCCGTGCTGCTGGCGGCCGGCGTCTTCATCGTGATGGCCGGCTTGCTGAGCGCCCTGCTGCTGCAGCGGCGGCGTTTGCGCCGCGCAGAGAGCGAGGCGCGCGAAAGCGAGCAGCGCTTCCGCATCCTCGTCGAGCATGCGCCTGAAGCGATCGTCGTGTATGACCTGGATCAGGACCGCTTCATCGACGCCAACAGCAGCGCGCAGCGCATGCTGGGCATGTCGCGCGAAGCGCTGCTGGCGCGCGGGCCGTTCGACCTGTACAGCACGGAGCAGCCCGACGGCATGCCTTTGGGCCTGATGATGGAAGAGCATCTGCGCCGCGCCATGCTCGGTGAACCCATCCTGGTCGAGCGCCATGTGCGGCGCGCCGACGGCAGCGTCTTTCCCTGCGAAGTGCGGCTGGTGCGCTTGCCGATGGAGGGGCGGCGCCTGGTGCGCAGCGGCATCGTCGACATTTCCGAGCGCAAGCAAAGCGAGCAGGAGCTGCTCGGCTACCGCGACCACCTGGAAGAACTGGTGCAGCAGCGCACGGCCGCCCTGTCGGTGGCCGTCACCGAGGCCGAATCGGCGAACCGCGCGAAAAGCGTTTTTCTCGCCAACATGAGCCACGAGTTGCGCACGCCCTTGAATTCCGTGATCGGCTTTTCGCAGATGATGGCCGATTCGAGCAGCATGTTCGAGGAAGAAAAACACAACCTGGCCATCATCAACCGCGCCGGCCACCATTTGCTGACCTTGATCAACGATATCCTGGAATTGTCGAAAATCGAGGCGGGCCGCATGCAGCTGCAGGCGGGGCCCGTGGACTTGAACGGCTTGCTCGACGAGGTGCTGGAGATGGTGCGCATGCGTTCGGGCGACCAGGGCATCGCGCTGCGGCTCGAACGCGACGGCGTGCCCCCGCTGGTGCGCCTCGACGGCGCCAAGCTGCGCCAGGTGCTGCTCAATTTGCTGTCGAACGCGCTCAAGTTCATCGAGCAGGGCAGCGTGACCCTGTCGCTGAGCTGCCAGGCGGACGGCGACGGGCAAATGGCGCTGGCGTTTGCCGTGCGCGATACGGGCAGCGGCATCGCGGAAGAGGACCTGGAACGCATCTTTGAACCGTTCGTGCAGGCCGACAGCGCCGTGGCGCAGGCGGGCACGGGACTGGGGCTGACCATTTCGCGCGAATTCGTGCGCCTGATGGGCGGCGAGCTGCGCGTCGAATCGACCTTGGGCGCCGGTTCCCGCTTCAGTTTCGAGCTGCACGCGCCCGCGCTGCGGCAGCCGGCCCTCGCGGCGCAGGCGCCGGGCCGCGTGGCGCGCCTGCCGCCGTCCCAGCGCGGGCGCATGGTGCTGCTGGTCGACGATGACGACAACTGCCGCAAGCTGCTGGCCGGCTTGCTGGCGCCGCTGGGCTTTCAGCTCCAGGAAGCGGCGGGCGGCGTGCAGGCGCAAGCGATGCTGGCGGCACAGCGCTACGACATCGTGCTCAGCGACTGGCGCATGCCGGACCTGGACGGTTTGGCGCTGACGCGCTGGCTGCGCGCGCAGCCGGCGCTGGTGCAGCCGCGCCTGGTGATCATGACCGCCTCAGCCTTCGAGGAAGAAAAGCAGGAGGCGCTGGCGGCCGGCGCCGACGGCTTCCTGCGCAAACCGATCGAGCAGGAACACCTGTTCGCCATGCTGGAGCAGCAACTGGGCCTGCGCTTCCAGCGCACTGCCGCCCAAGCGCCGCGCGTGCCGGCCGCCGCCTTCGACCTGCAGCAGGCGCTGGGCCAGCTGAGCGCCGCCCAGCGGCAGGCGCTGCTCGAATCCGTGCAAGCCCTCGATTTGCGGCGCAGCGCCATCGTGCTGGCCGGCGTGGCGACCAGCCTGCCGCAGCTGACCGCGCACATCGCCGCCATGCTGGAGCAGCACCAGTACCAGCCGCTGTGCGCCCTGCTGGCGCAGCCAAGCAGCGAGCCGCAGGGCGAAGGTGCATGACGCCATACGCCCCCAAAGATGCGCGCCTGGGCGGCGTCTCCATCGTGCTGGCCGTCAGCGTGGCGCTGACCTTTGTCGTCACCGCGCTGCTGCTGGTGTTTGCCGTGCTGTTTTACCAGTCCGAACGCGAGCAGCGCTGGCAGCAGCTGCAGGGCAGCCTGTCCGTAAGCGCGGACCAGCTGGCCGTGGCCATCGAACTGCCATTGTGGAATCTCGATGAAAAGCAGATGCAGGCCATTATGCGCAGCATGCTGGGCAAGCGCGACCTGGTGGCCAGTTCCCTCACGCCGGGCATCGGCAAGGAAGCGCTGGTCCTGCGCCGCACTGCGTCCGGCGCCATCGGCAGCTTTTCTTCGCTGTCCGCGGAACCCGGCTGGCTGGTGCAGCGGCGCCCCGTGACGATGGGCGGACAGGTCATCGGCAGCGTGGCCGTGTATGCGACGCCGGCCCTGCTGCACGCGCAGCTGCGCCAGCGCGCGCTGGGCATCGGCGCCATGATCGTGGCGCTCGACGTGATCCTCGTGGCCAGCATCTGGCTGCTGATGTGGTGTCTGATGCTCAAGCCCTTGAAAGCGATCGGCCAGTATGCGGCCGGCATCCAGGCGGGGCAGGGCGAAGCGCCCGGCACGCCGCCGAAAGCGTGGTTCCTGGGCGAGCTGCGCACCTTGTACCGTTCCATCCGCGACATGGTGGCGCTGCTCGACAGCCGCTACCGCGCCCTGCAGCGCAGCGAGGAGCGCGTGCAGATGGCCACCGGCGCGGCCAGCATCGGCATCTGGGACTGGAACGTCAGCAGCGATGCCTTGCAGTGGGATGAGCAGATGTATGCGCAGTTCAAGGCCGACGCGGAAAGCGGCATGGCGCCGGCGGCGATCTGGCGCAGGGCGCTGGTGCCGGACGACGTGCCCGCCGCCAAGGAGGCCCTGCGCGCCGCGCTGGGTGCCGGCCAGGCGTTCACGCACGAATACCGCATCCTGTGGCCCGACGGCGCCATCCGCTACATCAAGGCCGATGCCGTGATCTTCCGCGACGGCCAGGGTCGCCCCATGCGCCTGGTGGGCTCGAACTACGACATCACGGCGCACCGCGAGGCGGAACTGGAACTGCTGCGCCACCGCCATCATCTGGAAGAGCTGGTGGCCGAGCGCACGAGCGCCCTGTCGGTGGCCGTCAGCCAGGCGCAGGCAGCGAACCGCGCCAAAAGCACCTTCCTGGCCAACATGAGCCATGAACTGCGCACGCCCTTGAATTCCGTGATCGGCTTTTCGCGCCTGATGGCCGCCTCGCCGAACATGCAGGACGATGAGAAGCGCAACCTGGCCATCATCCACCGCTCGGGCAACCATTTGCTCACCCTGATCAATGAAATTCTCGAACTGTCGAAGGGCGAGGCGGGGCGCCTGCAGGCACAGACGGCCGTGGTGGCGCTGGCGCCGCTGCTGCAGGAAGTGATGGACATGCTGGGCATGCGCGCCGAGCAGCAGGGGCTGGCCCTGCGCCTCGACTGCGCGAACCTGCCGGCGGCCGTGGTGCTCGATGCGACACGCTTGCGCCAGGTGCTGCTGAACCTGATGTCAAACGCCGTCAAGTTCGCCGGCGGCGGCGAAGTCACCCTGCGCGTGCGCGGCGAGCGGCGCGCTGGCGACCAATGGGGGCTGTCGTTCGCCGTCAGCGACACGGGCATCGGCATCGCCCCGGAGGACCAGCAGCGCATCTTCGAGCCCTTCGTGCAGGCCGACAGCGCGGGACCGAAGGATGGCACGGGGCTGGGCCTGGCCATCTCGCGCGAATTCGTGCAGCTGATGAACGGCGAACTGACGGTGGAGTCCACGCCGGGGCAGGGCGCCACCTTCCGCTTCAGCATCCCCGCGCAGGCGGCCGAAGCGCCCGTGCCGGCGCCTGTGCCGCTGCCCGTGGCGCCGGCGCCCGAGGCGTTGCCGGCACTGCGGGCACAAGACTTGCTGCTGCTGACGGGGGAAGAACGCGCCGCCTTGCTGGTGGCGCTGCGCGAATTGAACCTGGCCAGGGTGGCCCTGCTGCTGGCGGCCTTGCCAGCGGTGGCGGCGCCGTTGCTGGCGCCGCTGCAGGCCATGCTCGACCAGCATCAATACCGCCAGCTGTGCGGCTTGCTGGAGAATGAGGGGGCGCTGGCGCACACGTAAAAGTGTGGGCTGACAACATCGGTTTCGCTGAAAAGACGGACTAAGTAGGGCCGATGGATGGTGCTAAATTGCAATAAAGATTATGATGATAGTACGTAGTTCATCGCAAAGAAAATGTCTTGTCCAGCGTGGCAACGGACCGCCGCGCCTCATCCAAAGCTGAGAGAACTGCTACATGCACCGCGATTTTTCGGAAGTGAATTCGAAGGGCGAAGTACTGATCGTTGAAGATACGCCGGCTTCGCTGAAGCTGTTGAGCGATTTGCTGGGCGGCGCCGGCTACGCGGTGCGCCAGGCGCCGAACGGCGAACTGGCCCTGTGGACGGCCCAGGCGCGCCCGCCGGAGCTGATCCTGCTCGACGTGCGCATGCCCGGCCTCGACGGCTTTGAAGTGTGCCGCCGCCTGAAGGAGATACCGTCCCTGCAGCAGGTGCCGGTGATCTTCCTGTCGGCCCAGTACGATACGGACGACAAGGTGCGCGGCTTTGCGCTGGGCGCCGTCGATTTCATCGCCAAGCCCTTCCAGGCCGAGGAAATCCTCGCCCGCACCGATGCCCATGTGCGTCTGGCGCGGGCGCAGCTGCAGCTGGCGCAGGAGCGCGCCAACCTGGAACGCCGGGTGGCCGAACGCACGGCCGAACTGGAACAGGTGGCCAGCACGCTGGCGCACGAAGTGCAGATCCGCCGCGCCAATGAAGAATTGCTGCGCCTGTCGGGCCAGGTCTTCGAAGCCACCCAGGACGCCATCCTGATCACCGATCCGGCCGGCATCATCGTCACGGCCAATCCCGCTTTTACCCGCATCACCGGCTACGCGGCGCAGGAAGTGGTGGGCACGGACATCATGCGCCTGCATGCCGAATACACGGGCGAAGCGGTGCTGCTGGCCCTGCGCCAGGGCTTGCGCAGCAGCGGCTGCTGGTCGGGCGAGGTGCAGACGCGGCGCAAGAGCGGCGACACCTATCCCTGCCTGCTCAGCGTCTCCACCGTGCACGGGCCCGATGGCGCCGTCGTCAACTATGTGGGCGTCTTCCTCGACATCAGCGAGCGCAAGGCCGAGCAGCATCTGATCGATTTCCTCTCCTACCACGACGCGCTGACGGGCTTGCCGAACCGCGTGCTGCTGCGCGAGCGCTTCGAACAGGCGCGCGCGAACGCCGTGCGCGACAGCCAGCAGGTGGTGCTGATGTGCCTGGACCTGGACCGCTTCAAGAACATCAACGATTCGCACGGCCAGGCCGTCGGCGACAAGGCGCTGCAAGTGGTGGCGCGCTTCCTGTCCGGCTGCGTACGCGAGGGCGACACCGTGGTGCGCCAGGGCGGCGACGAATTCCAGATCCTGCTGCAGGACGATGCCCTGCTGGGACGTACCCTGGGGCTGGCGCAAACCATCCTGGCCGGCTTGCGCGAAGAATTGAGTGTTGACGGCGAGCGCCTGGCGCTGACCACCAGCATCGGCATCGCCATGTGCCCGGCCGACGGCGACAGCCTCGACGACGTGCTGCGCCATGCCGACACGGCCCTCGTGCGCGCCAAGGAAATGGGGCGCGACCATTACGCCTTCTTCACGGAGCGCATGGGCAGCGATATCCGCGCCCGCCTGGCCATGCAGCAGCAGCTGCGCGGCGCCATCGGCCGCGATGAATTCGAAGTGCATTACCAGCCGCAGATGTGCCTGCGCACGGGCGCCATGCTGGGCGCGGAAGCGTTATTGCGCTGGAATAATCCTGTGCTGGGCAAGGTGCCGCCCGGCCTGTTCATCGCGCTGGCCGAGGAATATGGCTTGATCACGGCCATCGGCGAATGGGTGCTTGAAAGCGTGTGCGCACAGATCCGCGTGTGGCACGACGCGGGCCTGGGCAGCATCAAGGTGGCCGTCAACCTGTCCGGCAAGCAGTTCGCGCAGGACCGCACGGTGCCCTTCGTCGAGGCGGCCCTGCGCAAGTACGGCATCGCGCCCGCCTGCCTCGGCATCGAGATCACGGAAAGCACGGTGATGGGCGACCCGGACAAGGCCGTGGCGGCCCTCACGCGCCTGAAGGACATCGGCGTGGGCATTTCGCTCGACGACTTCGGCACCGGCTATTCCAGCCTCGGTTACCTGAAGCGCTTTCCCATCGACGTGCTGAAGATCGACAAATCCTTCGTCGACGACGTCACCACCAGCAGCAGCGACGCGGCCATCGCCCGTTCCGTCATCTCGCTGGCGCACAACCTCGATATGCGCGTCATCGCCGAAGGCGTGGAAACGCGCGAGCAGGTCGCCTTCCTGACGGAACACGGCTGCGATGAAATGCAGGGCTATTATTTCAGCCGCCCCCTGGGCGCCGCACTGTTTACAGCCTTGCTGCGCGAACGGCGCACCCTGGCCATGGCCCAGGCATAAACGCCGCGGTGCGGTCGCTGCACCATGGCGGTGCATTCGCTGCAACGCGGTGCAGGATTCTCACGTTTCCTTCACCTGATGCTGGCACATATCCTGCTTAGGTAATCGCTTATTTACGCGATTGCCCCGCATGCCAGACAGCAGCCATCCAGTCATGCCTCCACCAGCCAGCGCACACGGCGCCTGGCAGGCGCACCTGCGCCTGGGCTTCGCGCTGCACGATGGCGTCAGCCGCCTTGTCGAGCGCACGCACAGCGGCCCCCTGCGCGTGCAAAAGCCCCTGTATCCGGAAGGCGATGCCGTCTGCCACGCCATCATCATCCATCCGCCCGGCGGCGTGGTGGGCGGCGACCAGCTGGCCGTCGACGCCACGGCGGGCGAGGGCGCACACGCCTTGCTCACGTCGCCGGGCGCCGCCAAATGGTACCGCGCCAACGGCCATGTCTCGGGCCAGCACATCGTGCTGCGCGCGGGCAGCGGCGCCGCCATCGAGTGGCTGCCGCAGGAAAGCATTTTCTTCGACCAGGCCTGCGTGCGCCTGCGACATGAGGTGGACCTGGCGGCGGACGCCGGCTACATCGGCTGCGACATCGTTTGCCTGGGCCGCAGCGCCGCAGGCGAAATGTTTAACACGGGCAGCATCAGCCAGCAGGTGCAGATCCGCCGCGGCGGCAAGCTGCTGTGGTGGGAGCAGGGCGTGCTGGCCGCCGGCGGCGCCCTGATGGCCAGCCCCTTGGGATTGGGCGGGCACACGGTATGCGCCACCCTGATCGCCGTCGGCCGGCCTGTTTCTTCCGCCGTACTGGCGGCCGTGCGCGAGATCGCCGTGCCGGCCGGCGCCGCGTTTGGCGCCACGCACATGAAATCGCTGGTGGTGGTGCGCCTGCTGTGCGGCGACAGCGAGGCGGCGCGCCGCGTCATGCTGGCCGCCTGGCAGCTGCTGCGCCCCGCCATGCTGGGACGCGACGCCGTCGTGCCCCGCATCTGGAACACTTAGCATCTGGAACACTTAATCAGGAAAGAAGCGCAAGGAAAACCATGGATCTGACTCCCCGCGAAAAAGACAAGCTGCTCATTTTTACGGCCGCGCTGCTGGCCGAACGGCGCCTGGCGCGCGGCTTGAAATTGAATTACCCGGAAGCGGTGGCCCTGATCAGCGCCGCCATCATGGAAGGCGCGCGCGACGGCAAGTCGGTGGCGCAGCTGATGTCGGACGGCACCAGGATACTCTCGCGCGCCGACGTCATGGACGGCATCGCCGAGATGATCCCCGACATCCAGGTGGAAGCGACCTTCCCCGACGGCAGCAAGCTGGTGACCGTGCACCACCCGATACCGTAACCCTACAAGCGACATTGACAGGAGCCCCTCATGACCCCAGGCGAATACCAATTGGAAGAAGGCGAAATCAGCTTGAACGCGGGGCGCGCCACGGCCACCGTGGTGGTGGCCAACCGCGGCGACCGGCCCATCCAGGTCGGCTCGCACTTTCACTTTTTTGAAGTCAATCCGGCGCTGGCCTTCGAGCGCTGGCGTGCCTACGGCATGCGCCTCAATATCACGGCCGGCACGGCCGTGCGCTTCGAACCGGGCCAGCAGCGCACGGTGGAACTGGTGGCGCTGGCGGGCGAACGCAAGGTTTACGGCTTCAACGGAGAAGTGATGGGCGAACTGCAAGACACACCACCGGGAAAGGATTGAGATGGCCAGCATTCCCCGCAGCGCGTATGCCGAGATGTTCGGCCCCACCAAGGGCGACCGCATCCGCCTGGCCGACACGGAACTGTTCATCGAGATCGAGCATGACTACGCGATCTACGGCGAAGAAGTGAAATTCGGCGGCGGCAAGGTGATCCGCGACGGCATGGGCCAGTCGCAGCGCTGCGCGGCCGAGGTGATGGACACCGTCATCACGAATGCCGTCATCCTCGACCACTGGGGCATCGTGAAGGCCGACATCGGCCTGAAAAACGGTCTGATTTTCGGCATCGGCAAGGCGGGCAATCCCGATATCCAGCCCGGCGTCACGCTCCCCATCGGCGGCGCCACGGAAATCATCGCCGGCGAAGGCATGATCGTCACGGCCGGCGGCGTCGACACGCACATCCATTTCATCTGCCCGCAGCAGATCGAGGAAGCGCTGATGAGCGGCGTGACCACCATGCTGGGCGGCGGCACGGGGCCGGCCGTGGGCACGGCCGCCACCACGTGCACGCCGGGACCGTGGCACTTGCACGCCATGCTGGCGGCCGCCGACGCCTTCCCGATGAACCTGGGCTTCATGGGCAAAGGCAACGTCAGCTTGCCGCTGCCCCTGGAAGAGCAGGTGCGCGCGGGCGCCATCGGCCTGAAACTGCACGAGGACTGGGGCAGCACGCCGGCCGCCATCGACAATTGCCTATCCGTCGCGGACCGCATGGATATCCAGGTGGCGCTGCACAGCGACACCCTCAACGAGGGCGGATTTCTCGAGCACACCCTGGCCGCCTTCAAGGACCGCACCATCCACACGTTTCACACGGAAGGGGCGGGCGGCGGCCATGCGCCCGACATCATCGCCGCCGTGGGCCAGTCCAACGTGCTGCCCTCGTCGACCAATCCCACGCGCCCCTTCACCGTCAACACGCTCGACGAGCACCTGGACATGCTGATGGTGTGCCACCACCTGGACCCGGCCATTGCCGAAGACGTGGCCTTTGCCGAGTCGCGCATCCGCCGCGAAACCATCGCCGCCGAAGATATCTTGCACGATATCGGCGCCATCTCGATGATGTCGTCCGATTCGCAAGCGATGGGCCGCGTCGGCGAAGTGATCATGCGCACGTGGCAGACGGCGCACAAGATGAAGGTGCAGCGGGGTGCCCTGGCACCCGACACGGCGCGCAGCGACAATTTCCGCGCCAAGCGCTACATCGCCAAGTACACGATCAACCCGGCCATTACGCACGGGATATCGCACGTGGTCGGTTCCATCGAGGCGGGCAAGATTGCCGACATCGTCCTGTGGAAGCCCGCGTTTTTCGGCGTCAAGCCATCGATGATCTTAAAGGGCGGCATGATCGCCGCCGCGCAGATGGGCGACCCGAACGCCTCGATTCCCACGCCGCAGCCCGTGCATTACCGCATGATGTTCGGCGCCTTCGGCGGCGGCCTGAAAAAGTCGTTCACCTTTGTCTCGCAGGCGGCCTACGACCTCGATATCGGGCACCAGCTCAAACTCAATAAATCCGTCATCGCCGTGAAGAACATGCGCGGCTTGCGCAAGCACGACATGATCCACAACGGCGCCACGCCGCACATGGAAGTGGACCCGGAAACCTACGCCGTGCGCGCCGACGGCCAGCTGCTCGTGTGCGAGGCGGCGGCCGTGCTGCCCATGGCGCAGCGCTATTTTCTATTTTAAGCGGGAGACATCATGCTGACTTTGCATACCAAACTGGCGGCTGACGATCCTCGCGCCGCCGTTGCCCAACTCGTGCTGCCCTACGACCAGCGCGAAAAATGCCGGCTGCGCGCCGTGCTGTCGAATGGCGAGGATGTGGCCGTGTTCACCGTGCGCGGCACGGTGCTGCGCGACGGCGAGCGCATGACGGGGCCGGGCGGGCAGGTGGTGCAGATCGTCGCCGCGCGCGAACCGACCTATCTGGTGCGCTGCGCGGATGCCCATACCCTGCTGCGCTGCGCTTTCCACCTGGGGAACCGCCACACGCAGGCGCAGGTGGGCGACGGATTTTTGCGCATCCGCAAGGACGTGGTGCTCAAGGAGATGCTCGAAGGCTTGCGGGCGACCGTGACGGAAGAAAGCGCGCCGTTCGAACCGGAAGCGGGCGCATATGGCGGCGGCCATGGCCACCACGACGGCCACGGCCAGCACTTGCTGGCGCCCGTGCCGCTGCGGCAGAAAATCCACCGCCCCGGTGACACTGCGTGATGCAGGCGTCGGCCCTGCTGCATCTGCTGCAGTTCGCCAGCCCGGCTTTGCCCATCGGCGCCTACAGCTATTCGCAGGGGCTGGAAGCGGCGCTCGAGTCAAGCCTGGTGCACGACGCGGCCACGGCGCGCGCATGGATCGCGCAACACCTGGCGCAGGTGGTGGCGCGCTGGGAGGCGCCCCTGTGCTGGCGCTTGATGCAGGCGTTTGCAGCGCAGGATCTGCGCGCCGTGCAGCGCTGGAGCGAGCGTTTCATCGCTTCGCGCGACACGGCGGAATTTCGCGCCGAAACCATCCAGATGGGCTATTCCTTGACCAAGCTGCTGGCCGAGCTGGGCGTGGCCGATGGTGTCTTGATCGACATGCTGCAGGGCGAACCGGAAGTGGCTTTACCCACCGCGTATGCCTGCGCCGTGGCGGCGCTGGCCATTCCGCGCGAGGAAGCGCTGCTGGCCATGCTGTTCGCCTGGGCGGAAAACCAGGTGCTCGTCTGCGTGAAATCCGTGCCGCTGGGGCAGGTGGCGGGCCAGCGTTTGCTGCTGTCGCTGCGGCCGGACCTGGAAGCGGCTGCCCTCACGGCGCAAACGTTACCAGACGACGAGATGGGCAACTGGGCGCCAGGCCTGTCGCTGCTGTCGATGCGGCACGAAGTGCAGTACAGCCGCTTGTACCGTTCCTGAACTATTCAATGAGAGAGCAAACATGACATCGATTACCTCCAATCCCTTGCGCGTGGGCATAGGCGGGCCCGTCGGCTCGGGCAAGACGGCCCTGTGCGAAATGCTGTGCAAGGGCATGCGCGAGCGCTACGACATGGCCGTCATCACGAACGATATCTACACCAAGGAAGACATGGAAATCCTGCTGCGCGCCGACGCCTTGCCGGCCGAACGGCTGATGGGAGTGGAGACGGGCGGCTGCCCGCACACGGCCATCCGCGAGGACGCGTCGATCAACCTGGAAGCGATCGCGCGCATGCAGGCAGATTTTCCGCATCTTGATTTGATCCTGGTCGAATCGGGCGGCGACAATCTGGCCGCCACCTTCAGCCCGGAACTGTCGGACCTGACGATCTACGTGATCGACGTGGCCGGCGGCGAAAAAATCCCGCGCAAGGGCGGGCCCGGCATCACGCGCTCCGATTTGCTGATCATCAACAAGACGGACCTGGCGCCGTATGTGGGCGCGAACCTCGACGTGATGGCGCAGGATGCCAGGCGCATGCGCGGCGAGCGCCCCTTCGTGTTTACCAACCTGCGCAGCGGCGACGGCGTGCAGGTCGTCATCGATTTTATCCGCGAGCAAGGTTTGCTCGATCAACCAGGCAAGGAGCTGCAATGAGCGCAACACTGATGACAAAAACAGCCGCCGTGGCGGCCCTGTGCCTGCTGGCCTTGCCCGCGATGGCCCACCCCGGTCATGGCGAGAGCGTGGGTTTCCTGGCCGGCTTCGCCCATCCGTTCACGGGCATCGACCATTTGCTGGCCATGCTGGGCGTGGGTCTCTGGGGCGGCCAGCAGCGCCGCGGCTGGGGCCAGCCCGGCACTTTCCTCGGCATGATGCTGCTCGGCGCGCTGGCCGGCATGGCGGGCTTGACGGTGCCCGGGCTGGAAACGGGCATCGCCGCCACGGTGGCGCTGGTGGGACTGGCCATCGCGCTGGCGCTGGCCTTGCCGAACTGGCTCGGCATGGGGCTGGTGGGCGTATTTGCGCTCGCGCATGGCAATGCGCATGGCCAGGAATTGCCGGCCGCCTCGGCCGCGTGCGGCTTCATGCTGGCCTCGGCCATGCTGCTGTGTGCGGGACGTGTCGTCGGCCAGGTGCTGGCCGAGCGCGTGCTGCGTGTGGCCGGCGTGGCCTTGACGGCCGCCGGCGTGGTGCTGATGGGGGTTGCTTGAGCGGCTTAAGCGCCGGGGCGCTTGTCGGACAGCACGATGGGCGCCGCCATTTCAGGATGCAAGCCCTGGTGGCCCGCATACACGGCGGCAATCGCCGCCATGTCGGCCTCCTTGTCGCCCGTCAAGTATAAATGGTCGACGACGCCCAGCACCTTGTTCGGGTAGTCGATGTAGACCAGCAGCAGCGGCACCTTGGCGGCCAGGGCCAGGTGATAAAAGCCGCTTTTCCAGTTCGGGCGGTAGCTGCGCGTCGCTTCCGGCGTGATGGCCAGCCAGTACCAGTCTGCGGCCAGCATGCGTTCGGCCTGGCGCTGGATCGTGCCGCTGGTGGTGCTGCGGTCGACGGGTTCGCCGCCGAGATAGCGCAGCACCTTGCCCATGGGGCCGCGGAACAGCGAATCCTTGGCCAGCCAGCGGAACGGCAAGGACAGCGCCCATTTGCCGAACAGGCCCACCATGAAATCCCAGTTGGACGTGTGCGGGTAGACGACGGCGATGCCGCGCGGCCCCGGCAAGGGGCGGAAGCGCAGGCGCCAGCCGAACAGGTGCAGCACGCGCAGCGCACAGCGCTGGTGCCAGGTCGGCAAGTCGCCCGCTTGTACAAATAAATCGTCCATTGATACCCTTCAGTGACACTGTTTTAATGGGATGGCGCTGGTGGCCATTTTCCTTGAAGCAAAAATTCTGCGCAGGCATTTTATACGGGGCTGGCGGTGGCGACAAGCAGCCGAGGCCGCTATCCATGCGGTGTCGGCGCCGTTTGTACTGCCATTTTAACCATGCTTGCTTCCTGTGCCGGGCACTAAATGCACGGTATGTGGTCAAAACTTGATGCAGGGTTGATTCACCCGATAGGGAGCCATGGCATGAAAAACAGTAGCGATGATGTACATGGAAACAATGTCCGAACGGACAAAGTGATGGCCGAGCTCGTCGAGCGTGGCGTGGCGTTTCATCACGCCCTGGGCCGGACGGTGGCAACGGCCTATTTGCGCGAGCACGCCGTGCCGGCCGAAGTGATACGCCGCGTCTTCAGCAGCGTGCAGGCGCGCCGGCCGGCCCGGCCGGCACGGCGCCGATGGCGCTGAAGGGTAGCGAGTAGCGACCGAGTCGCGACGCAACAAGGCGGCGGGCGCCGCGATCATTACGCAATCAGCTGCGTTGGTATCGTTGCGCCCGCCGCCATTGGGGGGATGAGCAGCGCGGTGCTGCTCACGGTACTCTCAGGATGCCGTTCAGGCTTGTGCCGCCAGCGCGGGATAGTCCGTATAGCCCGCGGCATCCGGTGCATACAGGGTGTCCGGGTTCAGCGGGTTGAGCGGCGCGTCGCTGTGCAGACGGATGGGCAGGTCGGGGTTGGCGATGAACCACAGGCCAAAGGCCACGGCATCGGCTTCGCCCTTGGCCAGCAAGGCTTCGGCCGCCGCCTTGTCCATTTTCTCGTTGGCAATGTACACGCCGCCAAATTCCTGCTTCAGGTACGGGCCCAGGCGGTCTTCACCGAGCGCTTCGCGCGCGCAGATGAAGGCGATGCCCCGTTTGCCCAGCTCGCGCGCCACATAGCCGAAGGTGGCGCGCGGGTTCGAATCGCCCATGTCGTGCGCGTCGCGGCGCGGCGCCAGGTGCATGCCGACCCTGTCGGCGCCCCATACTTCGATGCACGCGTCCGTCACTTCCAGCATCAAGCGGGCGCGGTTTTCAATCGAGCCGCCATAGTTGTCGGTGCGCAAGTTGGTGCTGTCTTGCAAGAACTGGTCGAGCAGATAACCATTGGCGCCATGGATTTCCACGCCGTCGAAGCCCGCTTTTTTCGCATTCTCTGCGCCCAGGCGGTAGGCTGCCACGATGCCGGGGATTTCTTCCGTGTCCAGTGCGCGCGGCGTGACGAATTCCTGTTTCGGGCGGACCAGGCTGACATGGCCGGCCGGCTTGACGGCGCTGGGCGCCACGGGCAGGTCGCCATCGAGGAAGACGGGTGCGGAAATGCGGCCCACGTGCCACAGTTGCAGCACGATCAGGCCGCCCGCGTCATGCACGGCCTTGGTGATGTGTTTCCAGCCTTCCACCTGCTCGTCGGACCAGATGCCGGGCGTGTCGGCATAGCCCACGCCCTGCGGCGTGACGGCCGTCGCTTCCGAGATGATCATGCCGGCCGAGGCGCGCTGCGTGTAATACTCGGCCATCAGGGCGTTGGGCACGCGGCCCGGATTGCCGGCGCGCGAACGCGTCAGCGGCGCCATGATGATGCGATTTTTCAGTTGCAGGCTGCCTATGGTGATGGGGTCGAATAAAGTTGCCATGGTTACTATCTTTCCTGTCGAGAATGCCGCGAACGGCGATATGGATGGGGGTTGCTGTTACAAACCTTGCTGCATGTGGTCCAGAAAGGCCTGGATGGTGGCTTCATTGCGCTTGAAAAAGCTCCATTGGCCAACTTTTCTGGTGGAAATTAAACCGGCCTTTTGCAGGGTGGCCAGGTGCGCCGAGACCGTCGATTGCGACAATCCCAGCCGCCGGTCGATCAGGCCGGCGCAGACGCCAAAGTCGAGCGGATGGTCCTGTTCGCAAAAATACTGCTCCGGCTCCTTCAGCCACTGCAAAATCTGCCGCCGTACGGGATTGGCCAGCGCCTTGTGGATGGCGTCGATGTCCATGCTGTTTCTCCTGGTCGATGTTCGTCTTCAAGCGATATATGTATCGTCTTTTGTGAATTTCAATATCGGAATTTTACGATATAAATAAAAAACGTGCTGGCGGGCGGATTTTTCAGGCAGGTATCAGGCGAAGTGGAACAGCAGCAGAGCGATGACGGCAGGCACCGTTTGCAGATAGAGGATGCGCGTCATGACGGTCGCCGCGCCCCACACGCCGGCCACGGCGATGCAGGCCAGGCCGAAGACGGTGAATGCATGGGCGACGGCCGCGTCCGGGTGAAAAAAGCCCAGCGCCAGCGCGGCGACAAGAAAACCGTTGTAGCAGCCCTGGTTCGACATGGCGGGGCGCACGATCTCCGCTTTTTCCTTGGACAAGCCAAACACCTTGCGCCCGCGCGCATCGAACAGCACGGTTTCCAGCAGCACGATATAGACGTGCAGCAGCAGGATGAGGGCGGTAAGGATTTGGGCCAGCAGTAGCATCATTGTTCCCGGGTGTGTGTGTGGATGCCCAATTATGCTGCCATCAGCATATCTTTTGGCAATAGCACCAGAAAAAATGTTCTGGCGGCAAGAGTTTTCACCCGATGGTATACTTTTCCTTTTGCTCCTGTGGGGACGACCCCGCTCGATGTGGGGGCTGCATGGCGGGGACGACCCTGCCGCCTCGGGAGAAATAGATGGCGTGGATCATTCTGGTATTGGCGGGCTTGCTGGAAATCGGCTGGGCCATCGGCCTCAAATATAGCGCCGGTTTTACCCGCCTCGTGCCCTCCGTCTTGACGGCGGTGTCCATGCTGGGCAGCGTGGTGATGCTGGGCCTGGCCTTGCGCACCTTGCCTCTGGGCACGGCCTACGCCATCTGGACGGGCATCGGCACCGTGGGCACGGCCATCTTCGGCATCATGGTGCTGGGCGAACCGGCCAGCGCCGCGCGCATCGCTTGCATCGCCCTGATCGTCTCCGGCATCCTGGGCTTGAAATTGCTCAGCCCGCAATAAAGGATGCCAGCATGAGTCTCACCATGACGTATTTCTACCTGGCCATCGCCATCATCGCCGAAGTCATCGCCACCAGCGCCTTGAAGGCCTCCGAGGGATTCAGCCGCTTGTGGCCCAGTGTCATCACCGTGGTCGGCTACAGCATCGCCTTCTGGTGCTTGTCGCTGACCCTGAAGGTCATTCCTACCGGCATCGTGTATGCGATCTGGTCCGGCGTGGGCATCGTGCTCATTTCCGCCGTCGGCTGGTTCTGGTTCAAGCAAAGCCTCGATACGCCGGCCTTGATCGGCCTGGGGCTGATCATTGCCGGCGTGCTGGTGATTAATCTTTTCTCCAAATCAGTGGGGCATTGATCAGAAGCTGCTGGCCACCCGCGCCAGGTAATACCATTCGGCATTGGCTTGCGCGTTGACGTCCGGGAAGAGGATGTAGGCGTCGAATTCGGCCGTCACGGGCGTGCCGTCCGCGCGCACGCCGATCTGCTCGCCCTGTTTAACCTTGTCAAAGCTGGACCAGGTCTTGATGAAGCGGTCGCTTGCATGTAGCTTGTCGTGCACGACGACCATGTTCAACGCTTCCATGTCCGCGTCGGCGATCGGTTCAGGCTGCGGCGCATCGATGAAGCCGAGGAAGGCCAAGGTGTTCATGATGGCGCGGTAAGCCACGTCCGGCGCGGCCGGGTCCGCGTGCTGGCCGCATTCCAGGGTCAGGGCGTAGCCGCCCGTCGAGCGCATGTATTCCGTCGTGCCCACGCCATAGCGCAAGACCAGGCCCACCTGGTCGCTATTGCCCAGGCGGCGCTGCACGCCTGCGCCATACGTTTGCAGCCAGCCATCGACAAAGCGGCGCACGCCCAGGCGGCGCGCCAGCGCGCGTTCCTTGTCTTCATGTTGAAACGGTTGCAGCGGGCCATCGTTGTTGCGCGGCCCCACCATGACGAAGGGCTGGCTGTCGGCATTGAACGAGTGCAAGTCGAGCAGCACGTCGTGCTGGCCCAGCAAAGGGCACAGCCAGTTGGCGATGCGGTCTTCAAAATCTTGTGGATTGTCGTTCGGAAACAGATTGCGGTTCAGGTTGCGGTCGCCGCTGCGCACGCCCTTGGCGTAGGCCAGCGGGTTGGTGATGGGCACGAAGGTGACGCTGCCGGCCAGAATTGAGAGGGCGCCGCTGTCGAGTTCAGCCATCACGCGGTGGATGCCCTTGGTGCCGCAGGTTTCATTGCCGTGCACGGCGCCGGTGACGATCAGGCGCGGGCCGCTGCCCTGGCCCGTGTAGTTGATGGACTTGAAGTGGAGTGCGCTGCTCATGCTGGACATATCCTATGCTGTTGCGGGAAGGGAAAGCGGGGTCGGCATATTTTAGCGGGATTCGCCGTGCACGCCTGCAAAAATGTGGCCATGCCGCACTCTGGCGTGGCATGATCGGCGCCACCGTTGTTTTCCCTTGCTGATTCCATGTCCAGTACGTCCCATCCTTCCCGCCTGTATGGCCTCGATACCTTGCGCGCGCTGGCCATCGTGCTCGTCTTCATGAACCACTATTTGCTGTTCGTCAGCGAGGGCGGGGCGTTTGGTTTCTGGGGAGAAATCGGCTGGACGGGTGTGGACCTGTTCTTTGCCCTCAGCGGCTATCTGATCGGCAACCAGATCTTTGCGGCCCTGCGCAGCGAACACGGCTTTTCCCTGTCCCGCTTTTATGCGCGGAGATTCTTGCGCACCTTGCCCAATTTTTATGTCGTGCTGGCTTTGTATTATGTGTGGCCCGCGTTCCGTGGCGACAGCGCGCTGCTGCCCCTGTGGAAATTCCTGACGTTTACGCAAAACATCAATCTGACGCCGGGCACGGCGTTTTCCCATGCGTGGTCGCTGTGCGTGGAAGAGCAGTTCTACGTGCTGCTGCCGGCCGTGGCGTTGTTGATCGCCGCCTGCCGCAAGTCGCTGCTGTGGGCGTGGCTGGCCGTGGCCGCCAGTTTGATCGTCGGCATGCTGGTGCGCGCCTATCTGTGGGATGAATATGTGCACCTGCCGCGCGGCGGGCTTGGCTACTACAAGTATATTTATTACGCGTCGTGGTGCCGCTTCGACGAACTGGTGGCGGGCGTGGCCTTGGCGCTGGTGAAGAATTATCATCTGGCCGCCTGGGCGCGCCTGACCTCATACGGCAACCGCACCTTGCTGGCGGGGATAGGCGGCACGGCGCTGATGTTTTACGTGTTCCTCACCGATCATTATGGCTATGCGGTGACCGTGTTCGGCTATCCGGCCCTGGCCGCCAGTTTTACCTTGCTGCTGATCGCCGCGCTCAGTCCCGGCAGTGCGTTATATAAACTGCGCGTGCCGGGCGCGGCCAGCCTGGCCCTGTGGTCGTATGCGATTTATTTGCTGCACAAGCAGTTGTGCATCCTGCTGCGGCCGGTGTTGCAGGATCTCGGTTATGGGCCGGACGGCGCGCCGGCGATACTGGTCAGTGTCGCCGTCAGCATCTTGACGGGCTGGCTCTTGTATAGAGTGGTGGAAACGCCGTTCATGCGCTTGCGGGCGCGCTACGTTCCCGCCAATCATGCATGACGACTACATGTCGATAACGTCGAGTCCCCGTGGCGTGCCGACCAGCAATTCCAGGATCGCATGCACGCGCAGATTCGTGTCTTCGTGTTCCGTGTTGTAGATCAAGGTGCGCAGCCCGGGCACGGCTTCCGTGATGTGGGGGCTGGCGTAGGCATTGATCAATAACAAGACCAGGTCCGTGGCGCCCGCGCCGGGCTGGCGCCGCAGCCGGTCGTGGATCACGTTCAGCAGCGCGCGCTGCATGCGCGGCGTGGGATTGCTGATGTAGGCGAAGACGCTCGGCGTGTTGGCGATGGCTGCGCAGATGCGCCGTTCGATCTCGTCGGGCTTCACGTCGGAGGCGATATCGAAATACGCGGCTTCCCAGCGCGTGCGCGCATAGGGATGATTGGGCGGGAAGGAGTCGGCCGTTTCAAAACCGCAGATGCGGCTCAGGGTTTTCAGCCAGGCGAATAGGGTGGAGTTCATGCCGCGATTCTAGCGGCATTCCGTGTGTGCCGGGCCGACTCTCTATAAAGGAGGCTGACGCCCGGAAAGCGGATGAAAAACAGATTAAAGTTTCCTGTAAAACAGCCCTTGTCATTCTGGGAAAGCCTCTCTATAATGCTGGTCTTCGGGGCGGTTAGTTCAGCTGGTTAGAATACTTGGTCGACATCCAAGGGGTCGGGGATTCGAATTCCTCACCGCCCACCAGAATTTGGCAGTAAGTGGTTTTAAAGAGTTTTAAGCTGGCGCAAGCCGCAAGCGGTCATTTGAAATACAATGATCAACAAAAGTTTTACGGGCGGTTAGTTCAGCTGGTTAGAATACTTGGTCGACATCCAAGGGGTCGGGGATTCGAATTCCTCACCGCCCACCAGAATGCAGTTAGAGAGAAAGGTAAAACCGGTTATGACACCGCGAACTACTACCAAGCTTTGGGAGTGACGCTAGTCGAACGGGTTTCCTTTGTCTCAAAAAAGTGAAAAACGCGGCTAGTCCGCGTTTTTTTGCGTCTGCGTTTTCCTTTCAGTTTTTCAGTCCACACCATTCATTGCAGTTTTACCTGGCGCCAGCGCCGATATGGAGATCAATATGCTTACAATCCGACTTCCCGATGGTTCCGCCCGTCAATTTGACGGTCCGGTCACCGTGGCCCAGGTTGCGGCCAATATTGGTACCGGCCTGGCCAAGGCTGCCCTGGCGGGCAAGGTTGACGGCAAGCTGGTCGATACCTCCTATCTGATCGAGCAAGACGCGGAATTGGCGATTGTCACGGACAAGGACGCCGACGGCCTGGAAGTGATTCGCCACTCGACGGCCCACTTGCTGGCGTATGCCGTCAAGGAATTGTTCCCGGACGCGCAAGTGACCATCGGTCCCGTGATCGACAACGGCTTTTACTATGACTTCGCCTACAAGCGTCCGTTCACGCCGGAAGATCTGGTCGCGATCGAAAAGAAAATGGCGGAACTGGCCAAGAAGGATGAGCAAGTCACGCGCAAGGTTGTCGCGCGCGACGAAGCCATCGACTACTTCAAGGGCATCGGTGAAGCGTACAAGGCTGAACTGATCGGATCGATCCCGGCCGACCAGGAAGTGTCGCTGTATTCCGAAGGCAAGTTCACGGACTTGTGCCGCGGCCCCCACGTGCCGTCGACAGGCAAGCTGAAAGTGTTCAAGCTGATGAAGCTGGCCGGCGCCTACTGGCGCGGCGACTCGAAAAACGAGATGCTGCAGCGTATCTATGGCACGGCCTGGGCCAAGAAGGAAGACCAGGAACTGTATCTGCACAACCTGGAAGAGGCGGAAAAGCGCGATCACCGCAAACTGGGCAAGCAGCTCGATTTCTTCCATTTCCAGGAAGAGGCGCCGGGCCTGATCTTCTGGCACCCGAAAGGCTGGTCGATCTGGCAGCAAGTCGAGCAATACATGCGCAATGTGTACCAGGTCAACGGCTACCAGGAAGTCAAGGCGCCGCAAATCCTCGACCGTGGCCTGTGGGAAAAAACCGGTCACTGGGATAATTACCGTGAAAACATGTTCATCACGGAATCGGAAAACCGCGCCTATGCGCTGAAGCCGATGAATTGCCCTGGTCATATCCAGATTTTCAACAATGGCATGCGCAGCTACCGCGACTTGCCATTGCGCTACGGCGAATTCGGTCAATGCCACCGCAACGAACCGTCGGGCGCCTTGCACGGCATGATGCGCGTGCGCGGCTTTACGCAGGATGACGGCCACATCTTCTGCCTGGAAGAGCAGATCGCCGGCGAAGTGACGGCGTTCCACCAGCAGGCGATGGATGTGTACACGGCATTCGGCTTCACGAATATCGACGTGAAACTGGCCTTGCGTCCCGATAACCGCATCGGCACGGAAGAATCGTGGGATTTCGCCGAGGAATCCCTGCGTTCGGCCTTGCGCGCCTGCGGCGTGGAGTGGACGGAATTGCCGGGCGAGGGCGCGTTCTATGGTCCGAAGATCGAATACCACCTGAAGGATAGTCTGGGCCGCGCATGGCAAGTGGGTACCGTGCAGATCGACCCGTCGATGCCGGGCCGCCTGGGTGCCGAATACGTGGCCGTGGACAACACGCGCCAGGTGCCGATCATGCTGCACCGCGCGATCGTGGGTTCGCTGGAACGTTTCATCGGCATCCTGATCGAACACTATGCGGGTGCCATGCCGTTGTGGCTGTCGCCGGTGCAGGTGTCAGTGTTGAATATTTCCGACGCCCAAGCTGATTATGTACAAGAAGTAACAACAAAACTGCGCAAAGCGGGGCTGCGCGTACAGGCTGATTTGCGTAACGAGAAGATTACCTATAAAATACGTGAACATTCCGTACAAAAATTGCCTTACATCTTAGTAATTGGCGACAAAGAGCGGGATGCGAATACAGTGGCCGTGCGGGCGCGGGGCAATGTCGATCTGGGCGTCATGTCCGTCGATGCCCTGATTGAGCGACTCAAACATGAAGTCGACACCAAGGCCTGACGAGGAAACTCGCTGCACGACCGTCTTACAAGATTTTTAAAGGAAATTACAATAGCTACTGACAAGTCACATCGCATCAATGGCGAAATCACTGCCCCTGAAATGCGTTTAAGCGGGGTCGATAACGAGCCACTCGGTATCGTAAGTTTGGCTGAAGCCTTCCGCCTGGCGGAAGAGGCAAACGTCGACCTGGTGGAAATTGCGCCTACCGCGCAGCCACCGGTGTGCCGTTTGATGGACTACGGCAAATTTAAGTATTCGGAGCAAAAGAAAGCTCACGAAGCCAAATTGAAGCAAAAGATCATCCTCGTGAAGGAAGTCAAATTCCGTCCGGGGACTGATGATGGTGACTACAATATCAAGTTGCGTAATCTCATCAAGTTCCTTGAAGACGGCGATAAAACCAAGATCACCTTGCGTTTCCGCGGTCGTGAGATGGCGCACCAGGATATTGGCTTCCGCATGCTGGAACGTCTGAAAGCCGATCTGGAGCCGTACGGCCAGGTCGAGCAGTTCCCGAAGATGGAAGGCCGCCAAATGATCATGGTTCTTTCGCCTAAGAAGAAGAAGTAAGTTACAATAGCGTTTTACTGTGGGTGGACACAGCGCGTGCCAGCATTGGCGCGGCGTCAAACCCCAGGCAGAATTTGCGCGGCCCGCTCAGCAATGTGCGGGCCGCGTGAACTGTAGCGGACTCGCATCCGCTGCACAACATGTGAAAGCAGGCATCTAAGCGCAGCGTCGTGTTGCCACCTGCAATCCTGTTATAAATGGAGCTGTCCGTAAGAGGACAGATTGCTATGCCTAAAATGAAGACCAAAAGCTCCGCGAAAAAACGTTTTCGCGTGCGTCCAGGTGGAACTGTCAAGTCGGGTCACGCGTTCAAGCGCCACATCCTGACCAAGAAGACCACCAAGAACAAACGTCAGTTGCGCGGTACCCGTAACATCAACGCATCGGATGTCACATCCGTCATGCGCATGATGCCGACTGCTTAATCTCACACTCAATTTAAGGAGTTACTATGCCTAGAGTAAAACGTGGGGTTACAGCTCGTGCCCGTCATAAAAAGATTCTTGTTCAAGCTAAAGGCTACCGTGGTCGCCGCAGCCGTGTATACCGTGTTGCCAAGCAAGCAGTTATGCGCGCTGGCCAATACGCTTACCGCGATCGCCGCAACAAGAAGCGCGTTTTCCGCCGCCTGTGGATCGCCCGTATCAACGCCGCTTCCCGTGAGCATGGCGTAACGTACAGCGTATTCATGAACGGCTTGAAAAAAGCAAATATCGAACTGGACCGTAAAGTCCTGGCCGATATGGCTGTGATGGACAAGCCAGCATTCGCTGCGATTGTCAACGCAGTGAAAGCAAAAATCGCTGCGTAAGCATCGGTCATTGCACAACGTCATCCACAGGGTGACGTTATAAAGAGCGGGGCAGGGGTGTGAACCTTATGCCCCGTTTCCGTTTTTGATTGTTGGGTTCTAGATTACTAAATCCAGGATTGATTTCCAAAACAGGAAAAGCCGCATGAACTCCCTAGAAGAACTCGTCGTCTCGGCCCAGGCTGACTTTATCGCCGCCGCAGACGCTGCCGCACTTGAAAACGCCAAAGCCCGCTACCTGGGCAAGACTGGCCAGATTACCGAAATGATGAAGGGCCTGGGCAAGCTGGACCCGGACGCGCGCAAGGCGCAGGGCGCCCTGATCAACGCCGTCAAAGTGCAGATCGAAGACGCGCTGACGGCGCGCCGTGATGCGCTGGCCGATGCCCAGATGCAAGGCCGTCTGAACGCCGAAGCGATCGACGTGACCCTGCCGGGCCGTGGCCGCATGCCCGGCGGCATCCATCCCGTGATGCGCACGTGGGAGCGTGTCGAGGAAATCTTCCGCTCGATCGGCTTCGACGTGGCCGACGGCCCCGAAATCGAGAACGACTGGACCAATTTCACGGCGCTCAACAGCCCGGAAAACCACCCAGCCCGTTCCATGCAAGACACGTTCTACATCGATGGCAACGACACCGATGGCAAGCCCTTGCTGCTGCGCACGCACACGAGCCCGATGCAGGTGCGCTATGCGCGCACGCACACGCCGCCGATCAAGGTCATCGCGCCGGGCCGCACCTACCGCGTCGACAGCGACGCCACTCATTCGCCGATGTTCCACCAGGTCGAAGGCCTGTGGATCGCCGAAGACATCAGCTTTGCCGACCTGAAGGGCGTGTACCTGAACTTCGTCAAGGCCTTCTTTGAAACGGACGACCTGCAAGTGCGCTTCCGTCCGTCGTACTTCCCGTTCACGGAACCGTCGGCCGAGATCGACATCGCCTTCGGCTCCGGTCCTTTGAAAGGCCGCTGGCTGGAAGTGTCGGGCGCCGGCCAGGTGCATCCGACCGTGGTGAAGAACTTCGGCCTCGATCCCGAGAAATTCATCGGTTTTGCTTTCGGCTCCGGCCTGGAACGCTTGACGATGCTGCGCTATGGCATCAACGACCTGCGCCTGTTCTATGAAGGCGACTTGCGTTTCCTGAAGCAATTCAACTAAGCGTTGTTCCGTTTGATTCATGGCGCTTGAGCGCCCGTGCGCTCGCGCTGTGAGCTTTGACCATTTGAAGGCTTGATTATGCAATTTTCCGAAAACTGGCTCCGTACCATGGTCGATCCGAAGATGACTTCGGACGAACTGGCCCATCTGCTGACCATGTCCGGTCTCGAAGTCGAGGACGTCGATCCTGTCGCGCCCCCGTTCTCGAACGTGGTGGTGGGCCTGGTCCTGGAGATGGAAAAACATCCGAACGCGGACCGCCTGAATGTGTGCCAGGTCGATGTCGGCACGGGCACCATGCTCAACATCGTCTGCGGCGCGCCGAACGTGCGTCAGGGCTTGAAAGTCGTCTGCGCAATGGCGGGCGCCGTGCTGCCCCCTGGCGCCGATGGCAAGCCGTTTGAAATCAAGGTGGGCCAGCTGCGCGGCGTCGAGTCGCAAGGCATGCTGTGCTCCGCGCGCGAATTGAAATTGTCGGAAGAAAACGCCGGCCTGATGGAATTGCCGGACGACGCGCCGATCGGCCAGAATTTCCGCGATTACTTTGCTTTGAACGACTTGAAATTCACCATCAAGTTGACGCCGAACAAGGCGGACTGCCTGTCCGTGCTGGGCGTGGCGCGCGAAGTGTCGGCATTGACGGGCGTGCCCCTGCATGCGCCGCAGTTCCGCACCGTGCCGGTTTCCAGCGATGAAATCCTGCCCGTGAAAGTCAGCGCGCCGGACCTGTGCGGCCGTTTCACGGGCCGCGTCATCCGCGGCTTGAACGCCAAGGCAGCCACGCCGGACTGGATGAAGCAGCGCCTCGAGCGCAGCGGCCAGCGTCCGCTGTCGGCCCTGGTCGACATTTCCAACTATGTCATGCTGGAACTGGGCCGTCCCAGCCACGTGTTTGACCTGGCAAAGATCCACGGCAGCCTCGACGTGCGTTGGGGCAAGGCGGGCGAATCCGTCAAGCTGTTGAATGGCAACACCGTTGCCGTCGACGAGTGGATCGGCGTCATTGCCGATGAGCAGGAAATCGAATCGTTGGCCGGCATCATGGGCGGCGACGCCAGCTCGGTGTCGGACGATACGGACAGCATCTACCTGGAAGCGGCATTCTGGTGGCCGAACGCCATCCAGGGCCGCGCCCGCCGTTTGAATTTCTCGACCGATGCGGCGCACCGCTTCGAGCGCGGCGTCGATTTCGCCACCACCGTCGAACATATCGAGCGCATCACGGCCCTGATCGTGGAAATCTGCGGCACGCCGGCCACCACCGTCGGCCCCGTCGACGACCATGTAGTGAACCTGCCGCAACGCCAGCCCGTGACCATGCGCACGGCGCGCGCGCAAAAAGTCATCGGCGTGCCGCTCACGGATGCGCTGATCGCCGATATCTTCACGCGCCTGGCCCTGCCGTTCACCCTGGCCGACGGCGTGTTTTCCGTGACCTCGCCCAGCTACCGTTTCGACATCGAGATCGAGGAAGACTTGATCGAGGAAGTGGCGCGCGTGTACGGCTTTGAAAACATCCCGACCTTGCCGCCCGTGGCAGCGAACGTGATGCAGATTGCACCAGAAAATACCCGCTCCTTGTTTGCGGTACGTCATGAGCTGGCCGACCTGGGCTTCCAGGAAGTGGTTAACATGAGCTTTGTCGATACGGCATGGGAGCGCGACTTCTCGGGCAACACGAATCCGATCAAATTGCAGAACCCGATCGCCAGCCAGATGAGCGTGATGCGTTCCTCGCTGATCGGCAGCCTGATCGCCAACGTGCGCTACAACCTGAACCGCAAGACGAACCGCGTGCGCATCTTCGAAGTGGGCGCCATTTACCAGCGCGACGACAGCGTGCAAAACGGCCCCTTGTCGGTGGCCGGCTATGCCCAGCCCAAGCGCGTTGCCGCCATGGCCTACGGCGCGGTGGTCGACGAACAGTGGGGCCAGCCGTCCCGCACGGTCGACTTCTTCGACGTGAAGGCGGACCTGGAAGCGCTGTTCGCGCCGCTGGTCTTGCGTTTCACCAAGGCGGAACACCCGGCTCTGCATCCGGGCCGTTCGGCCAACGTGGAACTCGATGGCAAGGTCATCGGTTTCATCGGTGAATTGCACCCGCGCTGGATGCAAAAGTACGACTTGCCGCTGGCGCCCGTGCTGTTCGAAGTCGATGCCGCTGCCCTGACGCAAAGAGTCGTGCCCGTGTACCAGGAAATCTCGAAATTCCCTGGCGCCAGCCGCGACCTGGCCGTGGTCGTCAAGCAATCGGTGGCCGTCCAGGATCTGCTCGACAGCTTCCATGCCGCCGCCAAGGCAAGCCCTGCGGCGCGTATCGTGCAAGCCATTGTTTTATTTGATGAATATCGTGGAAAAGGTCTGGAAGCGGATGAAAAAAGCCTTGCTTTCCGGATTAGCTTGCAAGATACTCAAAACACCCTGCAAGACGATGTGGTCGATGGCCTGATGGCTGTCCTGATCGATGCCGCCAAGCAGGGCCACGACGCGAAACTGCGTTCGTAATTACCGGACTGGCCGTCGCTTTTTGCGTGACGGCCTTTCCGTCGTCAATCGTAGACGAGCTTGCCATGTGGCGGGCTCGGGCGCACAGAAAAGGCAGGGCAGGAAAATTAATAACAGCGACGTTGATTCCGCCGTACTGCAATCCGCACTGGCCGCCGATTTGCATCGGGCCATGCTGGTTGCCAAAGTGCGCCAGGAAGCGGAAAAAGATTTACCCACCTTGACCAAGGCGGAACTGGCCGAACTGTTGTTCGAGCAAGTGGGCCTGAACAAGCGCGAAGCGAAGGATATGGTCGAGACCTTTTTCGACGAGATCCGCAATGCGCTCGAGCGTGGCGAAGCCGTCAAGCTGTCCGGTTTCGGCAATTTCCAGTTGCGCGACAAACCGCAGCGGCCGGGCCGCAATCCGAAGACGGGTGAAGAGATTCCTATCACGGCGCGCCGTGTCGTGACCTTTCATGCGAGCCAGAAGCTGAAAAGCATGGTCGAAGAGACCAGTCCGCTGGCACGTGCTGCCTGAGTGAGTGGCGATGAACGAGCGCATCAGTAAAACCGAGTTGATCGCCCCCTTGCCGCCCATTCCGGCGAAACGCTATTTCACGATCGGCGAGGTGAGCGAGTTGTGCGGCGTCAAACCGCATGTACTGCGCTACTGGGAGCAGGAGTTTTCCCAGCTCAAGCCGGTCAAACGACGCGGCAACCGCCGTTATTATCAGCATCATGAGGTGCTGCTGATACGCCGCATCCGCGAATTGCTGTACGAGCAGGGCTTTACCATCAGCGGCGCGCGCAACAAGCTCGACAGCCGTGGCGCATCGCATGCCATCGCCGACGAGTTGCCAGTGCTGCCGGCCATGCCTGCCGTGCCGCAGGAAGCGCCGCTGGACCGCGTGTGGATACGCAATGAATTAATTGCGATTTTAAACTTGCTAAAATAAGATTTGTACCAATATAGGTCGGGTTGTCCGGTAGCGGTTGACTAAGTTGACTATACTGCATGGGCGCTCCGCCTTGGTGCTGACGCTACCGTACGGCGCGCCATATTTTGAATATAATGTTAATGTTGCGTTTTTGTTAGTGACGCTAAGCCGGAGCAGCGTTCAGGTTCCGGTAGTCTTTCCCAGGCCAGGAAAATTTAAGGGGAAACAATGATACGCGTTGCCATTTGTGATGATCACCAAATAGTACGAGCTGGGTTCAAACAGATTTTTTCGTCGTCAAGCGACTTCAGTGTGGTGGCGGAAGCCGGTACCGGGCGCGAAGCGCTCGATATCGCCCGCCGCGAAATTTGCGATGTATTGCTGCTCGATATCGCCATGCCCGATCAGAGCGGCATCGATACCTTGCGCACGATCCGCCAGGGCCAGCCGGAATTGCCCGTGCTGATCCTCAGCGGCTATCCCGCGCAGCAATATGCGCTGAATCTGTTCAAGATGGGCGCGAATGGCTATCTGAACAAGGAATGCGAAGCCGACGAGCTGATGACGGCCGTGCGCACCGTATTCCAGGGGCGCCGCTATGTCAGCTCCACCGTGGGCGAGTTGCTGGCGCAGTCGTTCGACCGCGACACGAATGCCGCCCTGCATACGGAATTGTCGGACCGCGAGTTCCAGGTCTTCCTGCGCCTGGCGCGCGGCGCCACCGTGTCCGATATCGGCGTGGCCTTGTCGCTGAGCATCAAGACGGTCAGTACCTACCGTACGCGCATCATGGAAAAAATGGGCTTGCAATCGAACAGCGACTTGACCTATTACGCAATGAAAAACAATTTGCTTGACTAGCGCTGCGGTGCGATCATGGAAACATGATCGCTCAGCCAGCTAACCGGGCACGACTTGATGTTGTGCAGTGCAGCAGTTTGTGGCGAGGACTATAATTGGCCGGCGCCGGCGCTCTCTCCCGCGCCGAACCTTGCTAAGGATGCACACCAGGATGTATTTCACCGCTCAACCGGCCCCGAATCACCGCCTGCCCCTGTACAAGACGATCCTGTGCGTGACGTGCGCCTTGTTGCTTGTATTGAATGGTTTCAGTCTTTACCATAACCTGGAGTCGCTGAAGGGCACGAATGCCTTGCTCAGCCAGAGCGCCCGCGTGGCCGACCGCCTGCAGTATCTGAACGTGCTCGTGCTCGATGCGGAAAGCAGCTTGCGCGGCTATTTCATTTCCGGCTCCGAAACCTATCTGGGGCCGTCGAAGACCGCTGCCACCGAGATCGACAACGAATTCAACGAGCTGCAAACCTTGCTCGCGGGCAGTCCCACCCAGTTGAAAAACCTGGGCCAGCTGAAAAGCCTGATCCGCCGAAAAATGTCGATGTTGCAACAGTCTATCGACGTCTACAAGCAGGGCGGGTTGGCCGAGATCGTCAACATTTCCCGCGTGACCGATGACCGCGCCACCATGGACGAGATTCGTCTGCAGGTGGTGATCATGACGCGCGAGCAGAATGAAGCGCTGTCGACCGGCAGCGCCGCCTTTTATCATGAGTACCAGAAAGCCGTGCTGCTCGGCATCGGCATCAATGCCCTGGCCATCCTCGTGCTGATCATGTTTTACCAGCTGGTGCGGCGCAGCTTCCAGAACCGGGCAGCCGTCGAGTATGCATTGCAAAATGCCAATGACACCCTGGAATCGACGGTCAGCAAGCGTACCGAGCAGTTATCCGTGCTGTCGCGTCATTTGATCAGTGTCAACGAAGTGGAAAAAGCGCGTCTGGCGCGCGAGCTGCACGATGAACTGGGTGCCAACTTGACCTCGATCAGCATGGACCTGGGCGCCGTCACGCAGCAACTGGCGCATGCGCAGCCGGAACTGGCCGCGCAGCTGCGCCATGCCAAGGCGACCTTGCTGGAAACGGTGGAACTGAAGCGCCGCATCGTGGAAGACCTGCGCCCCAGTCTGCTGGACAACCTGGGCCTGTGCGCCGCCATCGAAAGCTATTGCGAGGATTTTGCGCGTATGAGCTCGGTGCGCTGCGAAACGGACGTGGCCATCAATATCGATAACCGCGAAGCGACCTTGACGATCGCCCTGTTCCGCATCGTGCAGGAATCGCTGACGAATATCCTCAAATATGCACGGGCCGGCATGGTCAGCGTGACCTTGAAGCGCAACGAGCACGGCCTGGTGCTGCGCGTGATCGACGACGGCATCGGCATCACGGAAGATGCGCTGCAAAAACCGATGTCGCACGGCTTGCTGGGCATGCGCGAGCGGGCCCTGCTGCTGGGTGGCACGCTTACCGTGCGCCAGGGGCCGGAAGGCAAGGGGACGTGTGTGGAGGCCGTGATTCCCATGCCGCTGACGCCGGAGCTGGAAGATATCGATGCGGATGCCGAAGCGTAATTTTCCTTGAGATAAAAAAATGGCCGGGCATGCAGCCCGGCCATTTTGCTAACTATCTTGCCCGATCAGCAGCGTGAAACGTCTCGCAGCAAGCGGTCGTATTCCGTCTTGGCGACCTTGTAGCACTCGCCCGCATAGCATTCCAGGCCGGCGCGGTCCAGCACCGTGATATTGCCGCGGCGATAGTGGATCAAGCCTTCTTCCTGCAGCTTGCCGGCGGCGGCCGTGATGCTTTCGCGGCGCACGCCCAGCATGATCGAGATCAGCTCTTGCGTGACTTTCAATTCATTCGATGGCGAACGGTCCAGGCGGTCCAGCAGCCAGCGGCACAGCTTTTGCTCGATCGAGCTGTGGCGGCCACCGACGGCGTTCTGCGCCATCTGCGCAAACAGGGCGTTGGTGTAGCGCATCAGCAGCTGGGGCAGGGCGCCGCCTTGATTGAAGGCGTCGCGCAGGCTTTGCGTTTTCAGGCGGTAGCCGTAACCGGCGCTTTGCACGACGGCCGTGCACATGGCGCGCTCGCCTGCCAGCAGCGAGGCACCGGCCACGCCTTCATGGCCGACCACGGCGATTTCCGTCGTGGCGCCGTCTTCCATGACATACAGCAGTGAAATGATGGCGGTGGTGGGGAAGTAGCTATATTCCAGGTTGTTACCATAGGCATACAATTCCTTGCCGAACGGCAGTTCAACCAGTTCCAGGTCTTCGAACAGCGATTCGAGCGCGGCGCGCGGCAGGGCGGCCAGCAATTCATTCTGTTGGGCACTGCTGAGGCTAACCCGCGACGCAAGCTTGATTTCCCGTCCGGCCGCCGGCATGGCGCGCGGCAGCAACTGGTTCTTCTGGACCGGGGTGCTAAGTTGAGTTTGGTTCATAGTATTCCTCACAGGCTTTTTACATCGGAGTGCGACTGCCGCGTTGCTGGTCAAAGAAGCTGCCGTGCTCATGTGATAACGGCGTTTTGTTCGACCGCGCGGTGCAGATCGCGATGTAGCTACTTTAAGAGCTTATGTAAGTGGCGAACATAAGATTAGCAGTCGCCACTTTGTAGTCTCTTTTGAGGCGAAATTGTAGTCCTTGTCCTACGTGCACACTTTTGACTAGCTAGCCTTGCGCCGTTCTGCGCGATTTTGTGATATGACGCGCGGTTTATTGGCGCTCCACAGGCCGGCCGGACGCACGCTGGGCAAGCCGTCGCGCACGGTCGCGGCGGGCGCCTGGCGCGCGTTTGGCGCCTCGTGTTCGCCGAGGCGGAAGCGGCTCACGGCCTGCGTCAGTGCTTCGCCTTCCTGGTGCAGGCGCTGCGAACCGGCGCGCGCCTCGTCGACCAGACCCGCGTTCTGGCGCGTCATGTCGTCGATCTGCGCCAGCGCCTGGTTGATGCGGGTAATCTCGCCATTCTGTTCGGCGCCGGCGCTGCTGATGCGTCCGATCACCACGGCCACCTGCTGCACGGCGTCAACGACCTGGCGCATGGTGCTGCCGGCTGCATTGACCAGGTCGCCGCCCGCATCCACGGTGGCGACGGAATCGCCGATCAGGCGCTTGATTTCCAGCGCCGCCTCGTTCGAGCGCTGCGCCAGGCTGCGCACCTCGGATGCCACGACGGCAAAGCCGCGTCCTTGTTCGCCCGCGCGTGCCGCTTCCACGGCCGCGTTCAGGGCCAGGATATTCGTCTGGAAGGCGATGCCGTTGATGACGCTGATGATGTCGACGATCTTGTGCGAGCTGGCCTTGATCGAGGCCATGGTCTCGACCACGGCGCCGACGGTCTGTCCGCCTTTCAGGGCCACGTCGGCCGCCGTCGCCACCAGCGTGCGTCCCTGTCCTACGTGGGCTTCGTTGCGGCCCACGGTGGCCGTCAGTTCGCGCATCGAGTCCACGGTGGCGCCCAGCGCGTCCGCTTGCGTGGCCGTATGGCCGGACAGGGCGGCGTTGCCCTGGGCGATATCGGCGCCGGCCGCCGCGATGACGGCCGCGCCGCCGCGGATTTCCTGCACCAGTGCGGCCAGGCCGTGCGTCATGGCGCCGAAGTCGCGCACCAGGTCGCCGATCTCGTCGTGCGCCTGCGAGTTGATGCTCTGCGACAGGTCGCCCGCCGCCGCCGCGCCGACGGCCACGCGCAATTGCGTCACGTCGCGCGCGAACGCGGTATAAAAGCCTGCGCACAGGTAGGCGGCGGCCAGCAGCACCAGCAGCATGGCCGCCAGGATCAGGGCGCGGCGCGCCTCGTCGCGGGCGATGCGCTGCGCCAGCAAGTCGTCCAGCGCGGTGGCGGAGGCGCCGGAGAGCGCGTGCAGGGCGTCGATCGCCTGCATGCCGGCCGCGTGGAATTGCGCGCCCGACGTCTGGTCGTAGGAATTCGTCACTTCATTTTTCGTGCGTTCGAGGAAGGCCAGCGCGGCCGGCACGGCTTTCAGGGCCGGCTGCAGGCTGGCGCGCAGTTCCGGCCTGGCGGCAAGGATCTCGTCGAAACGGGAGGGCAGGCGTTCCAGTTCGTGGCGCGCGATCAGGGCGTTGGCGTTGACGAGCTGGTCTTCGTTCGCTTCGAACAGGCCCGTGTCGATGTAGGCGGCGCCGCGCCCGCCGATGTCCGACAGGCTTTCGGCCAGGTCGGGCAGGGTGGCGGTGAAGACGGCGCTCAGATGGTTGGCGCCCGCGTCCGGGTCCAGGCTCAGGTGCGAACGGTCGGCCACCAGCTGGCCCAGTTTGGCCGCCTGGCGCAGCAGCGCCGTGTGCGCCGCATAGCTGTCGCGCGCCGCCAGGCCCGCCTGGCGGCCCAGCAGGGCTTGCCACTGTTTCGTCAGTTCGGCCGCCTGGGGCAGGCCGGCGCCCGCCGGCAAACGCGCCAGGGCCGCCAGAGAAGCCGTGATGCGCGCGTTGAGGGCCGTGTTGTCCATGCCTGCCTTGCCGCTCAGGCGCAAGTGCTCGAGGCCGCGCCGCTGCTGCAGCAGGCGCGTGCCTTCCTGCAACTGGCGCACATAGGTCACGCCCCGCTGCGCATCCTGCGCCTGGGCCAGCGACTTGCCCAGCTCCGAGATCAGCAGGGTGGTCGCCAGCGCCAGCGGCAGCAGGAAGACCAGGCAGACAAGCATGAATTTGGGCAGCAGACGCAAGCGCTGCATGAGTCGGATGGCGGGGGTGAGAAGGATTTTCATCGGGTTTCCAGGGTAGGGTGACAACATTTCTGCAGTGCAATGTTGCCTGCGGATTGTGACCCCTTGATGAAGCGGGCGATTTTGCTTTTCTCTACAGTGAAGCAGTTCACACGGAAGGCCGATCCTTCTGTAAAATCGAGGGTTTTTTGCGAGGGCCATATTATGGTCACCAATATGGCCAACGAGAACGACATCACTACCCCCGATTCCAGCGACAATGCGGATAACGCCGCAGCGCCGGCGAGCAGCAAGGCGCCGGCCGTGATCGCGCGCGAAGTGCAGCGCCGCCGCACCTTCGGCATCATTTCCCACCCGGATGCGGGTAAAACCACCTTGACGGAAAAACTGCTGCTGTTCTCGGGCGCGATCCAGATGGCCGGTACCGTCAAGGCCCGCAAGTCGGGCCGCCACGCGACGTCGGACTGGATGGAGATCGAGAAGCAGCGCGGCATTTCCGTCGCCTCCTCGGTGATGCAGTTCGAATTCCGCGACCACGTCGTCAACCTGCTCGACACCCCGGGCCACCAGGACTTCTCGGAAGATACCTACCGCGTGCTGACGGCAGTTGACTCGGCGCTGATGGTGATCGATGCGGCCAAGGGCGTGGAAGCGCAGACGATCAAGCTGCTGGCCGTCTGCCGCATGCGCAATACGCCCATCGTCACCTTCATGAACAAGATGGACCGCGAGACGCGCGATCCGCTGGACCTGCTCGACGAACTCGAATCGGTGCTGAAGATCCAGTGCGCGCCCGTCACCTGGCCTATCGGCATGGGCAAGAACTTCCGCGGCGTGTACCACCTGCTGAACGACGAGATCATGCTGTTCAAGGCCGGTGAAGAGAAGGCCGACGGCGCCTTCGAAATCATCAAGGGCATCGACAACCCGCGCCTGCAGGAGATGTTCCCGCTGGAGATGGATCAGTTGCGCATGGAAGTCGAATTGGTGCACGGCGCCTCGAACCCGTTCAACCTGGAGGAATTCCTCTCCGGCGTGCAGACGCCCGTGTTCTTCGGTTCGGCCATCAACAACTTCGGCGTGCGAGAGATTCTTTCTGCGCTGGTCGACTGGGCGCCGGCGCCGCGCCCGCGCGACGCGACCGTGCGTTCCGTCGATCCGACCGAGCAGCCATTCACCGGTTTCGTCTTCAAGATCCAGGCGAACATGGACCCGGCGCACCGCGACCGCATCGCCTTCCTGCGCGTGTGTTCGGGACGTTTCGAGCGCGGCATGAAGGTCAAGCACTTGCGCCTGGGGCGCGAGATCAAGGTGTCGAACGTGGTGACCTTCATGGCCTCCTCGCGCGAACAGGTGGAAGAGGCGTACGCGGGCGACATCATCGGCTTGCCGAACCACGGCAACATGCAGATCGGCGACAGTTTTTCTGAAGGCGAGATGCTGACCTTTACCGGCATCCCGTACTTCGCGCCGGACTTCTTCCGTTCCGTGCGCATCCGTAATCCGCTGAAGATCAAGCAGTTGCACAAGGGCCTGCAGCAGCTGGGCGAAGAGGGCGCGGTACAGGTCTTCAAGCCGGTGCAGGGCGGCGAACTGGTACTGGGCGCCGTCGGCGTGCTGCAGTTCGAAGTGGTGGCCAGCCGCCTGCTCAACGAGTATGGCGTCGATGCCGTCTTCGAAGGCACCAGCATCAGCAGCGCGCGCTGGGTCAGCTGCGACGACAAGCGCGTCCTGCAGGATTTCGAGAACGCGCTGGGCCACAACGTGGCCTATGATGCGGCCGGCAACATGGCCTATTTGGCCACATCGGGCGTGAACCTGCGCCTGACGGAAGAGCGCTGGCCGAAGCTGAAATTCCACGCGACGCGCGAGCATTCGGCGAAATTGGCTTGATGTAGCATGGTGGTGTCGGGTTACGCGCTTTGCGCTAACCCGACCTACGTCGACCTGCCTGTGCATGGCGTAGGTCGGATTAGGCCAACGGCCGTAATCCGACACCATCGTTGGCAGCAACTCAAGCCGGCAAAATCGTCCGCGTGCTCCAGTCGCGCCGCTCCAGCAGCAATGCCGTCAGCTGCGCCGCCGTCATCGGTCGCGCAAAGAAGTAGCCCTGCACGTTGTCGCAGCCCGCTGTTCTTAAAAATTCCACCTGCTGCAAGGTCTCCACCCCTTCGGCCACCACTTTCAGGTGCAGGCTGTGCGCCATGGCGATGATGGCCGTGACGATGGCTTCGCCCTCGCCGGGCAGGTCGTGCACGAAGCTGCGGTCGATCTTCAGCTGGTCGATCGGCAGGCGCTTCAGGTAGGACATCGACGAATAGCCGGTGCCGAAATCGTCGATCGACAGGTGGATGCCCGTCTCCTGCAGGCGCCGCATCAGTTCCACGTTGGCGTGGACGTTGTCCATCAAGACCCCTTCCGTGATTTCCAGCTCCAGCAAGCCATGCGGCAGCTGCGTTTCGTGCAGGATGGCGCGGATGTCGTCCATCAGGCCCGGGTCGCGCGCCTGACAGGCCGACAGGTTGACGGCCACGTGCTCGAGCGAGTCGAGCAGCCCCGCCTTGCACCAGACGGCGGCCTGGCGGCAGGCGCTTTGCAGCACCCAGCGTCCCAGATCGACGATGATGCCGCTTTCCTCTGCCACGGGGATGAATTCGGCAGGGCTCAGCTGGCCCATCTCGCGGCAGTTCCAGCGTACCAGCGCTTCCACGCCGACGATGCGCCCGCTGCGCAAGTCGATCTGCGGCTGGTAGTGCAGATACAGTTCCTCATTTTGCAGCGCGCGGCGCAGGTTCGCTTCCATGCGCAGGCGGCGCTGGGCGCGCAATTCCATTTCGGCCTTGAACACGGCGTAGCGGTTCTTGCCCTGGTGCTTGGCGTGGTACATGGCCGTATCGGCATTGCGCGTCAGGGTGGCCACGTCCTGCGCGTCGAACGGGTACAGGCTCACGCCGATGCTGGCGCTGACATACAACTGGTGGCCTTCGAGGTCGAACGGTTCGGCCAGCACGGCGAGGATCTTGCTCGCCACGCTGGCCATTTCCGAGGCGTCGTCGGCCGGTTCGACGATGACGACGAATTCGTCGCCGCCGATGCGGCAGATGATGTCGGTGCCGCGCAGGATGGCCACGAGGCGCTCGGCGACGAGCTTGAGCAACTGGTCGCCGCAGTGGTGGCCCAGCGTATCGTTGACGATCTTGAAGTTGTCCAGATCCAGCAGCAGCAGGCCCACGCTGCTGTCCTGGCGGTCGGCGCGCGCCAGCGCGTAGGCCAGCGCGTCGTTGAATTCATGGCGGTTCGGCAGCTGCGTAACGGAGTCGACGTGGGCCAGGTAGTGCAAGTGGCTTTCCGCATGCTGGGCGGCGGTGCGCGTGCGGCGCACCATCAGGAACGTCAGGCCGAATGCGCACAGGCAGACTAGCAGGGTGAAGGCGGCAAATTGTGCCAGGCTGGCGTACAGCGGCGCCAGGCTGGCGCGCAGGTACAGGGCGCCGCCGCCGGGCAAGGTCTTGAGGATGGCGGCGCTGCCGTCCAGGTAATCGAGGTGCACGCCGTTGCGCGGCGCCGCGGGCACGGTATCGACGCTGCTGCGCGCATAGCGGGCAAACGGCGCGCCATAGGGACTGTAGAGCAGGGCTTGCCGGATATGCGGGGCGGCGGCGAGGGGAGCGAGCAGTTGTTGCGCCGCCAGGCGATTGTCCTGGCGCATGGCCTCGGTGGTGGCGGGCGCCAGCATGTCGGCCTGGATCTGCAGGCTGCGCTGGAGGGATGCCTGGAGGGAAAACAACTGGAAGAGGATCAGCAGCAGGCTGGCCATGGCCAGCATGGCCGCCGCGGCCAGCAAGTTCAGCCGGGCTATCCGGTCGCCGCGTAATTGCACGGACGGCAGTATCAATGGCGTCATCATGACGCTTCCTCCTGCCGGCCCCGCTTGCCGCCGCCCCGTGTGATCGCGCCTCGCCCTGCCATACTTTACGTTCCAGTCTGAAGAAAACCGAAGTGAGCCGGAACTCTCAACGTGTTGCTAAGTGTTGCTAAGGCCGACATATTGTCATTTTGCAGCGTGAAAGTACAGGGCGTGCGGCAATTTAGTATCCATGCCGGGCACCGCTGGCGGCAGACAAGGCGACAAGACAGGCGGAAAAGGCGGGCGTGTCTTTCTAATAATAATACATACTGAAGTTTAATCCTTTTTTTGCCTGCCGGTTTTTTTCTCTAAAAACATGCTGAAGGTAAACAAAATACCGCCAAGAATAACTTCAATGTGCCCGGCCATTCCGGCACGGATTAACTTTTTGACTGTATCGGCCATTGCAAGTCATTGATTTTAATAAATTTTAATGAAGAATGCGCGAACGCTATGGCCTTGCTTCGCGAGTTCGTCCATAATCCGCTGATGATGGACGTTCTGATGCTGTTTGTTTTGTCTGCCGCGGCCAAGCAAGTCGCCGCCAGCAAAACCGGACGCCGCCCTAATGATCAATAGTGAGGATATCTTGGAAAAAAAACCAAAAATTATTTTGTCGTCACAAGACCTGGAACGACTGGAAGCGTTGTTGTATGCCTTGGGTAATAACTTATCGCCGGACAAGGCCGCCTTGCTCGATGAGCTGGGCCGCGCCGAGGTGCTCGAACCGCAAGAGATTCCCCCGACCGTCGTGACGATGAATTCCACCGTGCGCTTCACGGTGGAAAACAAGGAGGAATTCTGCCTCACGCTCGTCTATCCGAAGGATGTGGAAGGCCAGGCCGACCGCATTTCCGTGCTGGCGCCCGTCGGCAGCGCGCTGCTGGGCCTGTCCGTGGGCGACAGCATCGCCTGGCCCATGCCGGGCGGCGTGGTGAAGGTCAAGATCGAGGAAATCGTCTATCAGCCTGAACGGGCCGGCGAGTACCACCGATAAGCAATGACGGCGGACGGCGCCTGCCGTTCGCCTGCCAGGCCGTGCCGGGACGGAAATTAACTGTTTCGCTGCACGCGCACCACCAGCCATCCCGCCACGACCGTAAATGTGACGATGATGGCGACGATGATCCAGAAACCCTGCGGATGCTGGGCCAGCGGAATACCCCCCACATTCATGCCCAGCATGCCGGCGATGATATTGATCGGCAAGGCCAGCACGGTGACGATGGTCAGCACGAACAGGCTGCGGCTGTTTTCCTCGTTGACGCTGGCGGCGATCTCTTCCTGCAGCAGCTTGATGCGTTCCTGTAGCGAGGACATATCGCTGAGCACCACCGAAAATTCCTCCGTCGATTGGCGCAATTCCAGGCTGTCCAGTTCCGACACCCATGCGGGCGGACGCTGCAGCAGGCGGAACAGGGCGGCCGGTTCCGGCGCCAGCAGGCGCTGCAGCCGCACCAGCACGCGCCGCATGGCGCCCAGGTCTTCGCGTTTCGGCACCAGGCGCCCGGCCAGCAAGTGATCCTCGATATCGTCGACCCGCGCCACGGCATCGCGCACGATGTTGACCAGCACGTCGGCCTGGTCGCGCAGCAGGTGGATCAGCAGTTCCACCGACGAGCGGATCGGTTCGTGGTTCTTGATGACGGCCTGGCGCAGCCGTTCGATCGACTGCAGCGGCGCGCGGCGCGCCGTGATGACGAGGTTTTGCGCCACGCTGGCCCACATGGTGGAAATGTCGGATGCTTCGAACGAGAAGTTGTGCACCACATCATTGACCACGGCGATCAGGGTATTTTCCGCCTGCTCGATGCGCGTGGAACGCGAACCCTGGTGCAGGGTTTCATAGAATTCGTCGGCCAGCTGCGTGTGCGTCATCAGCCATTTTTCGCTGGCCGCATGCGACAAATTAAAATGCAGCCAGACGAATTCCTGCGCCGGCCGCGCCGCGCCATCGGCCAGCCAGGCCAGCGCGGCCGTCGAGTCGAGCGCCAGCGGCTGCGCTTCGCGGCCAAACAGGAAGCCCCAGACCAGGCCCGAGGTGTCCGAGCCGTAGGTAAAACCGGCAGTTTCCATCGCCATCGTGAATCTTTCTCGCGCAGTGTGATTGATCGTCGCGCGATGTTAATACACGGATGTGTCCGGAAAATGACAAGGCCACCGCGATGGGTGGCCTTGTCCGGACTACGGCTGCATATTAATTGCGATGGGGATTATCGGGACGGCGGTCGTCGCGGTTCGGAACGCCGTCGCCGTCGCGGTCGTGGCGGTTGCCGTTGTCGCGGTCATAGCGGTTGGGGATGCCGTCGCCGTCACGGTCGTGGCGGTTGCCATTGTCGCGGTCATAACGGTTGGGGATGCCGTCGTGGTCGCGGTCGCCGTTCGGGCCGCGTGGCGACCAGCGGCCTTGCTCCATCTGCCAGCGGCCGTCGCGCTGGTTCCAGGCGGGCGGCGCATACACGTAGCCGGGGCGTTCGGCGATCCATACGCCTGGTGTCCAGGCGTAGCGCTGGCTGCGCCATTCCCAGTGGCCGGGCACCCAGGCGTAGCCGTGGCGGGCGCGCGGGATGGCTTCGCGGCGCGGCGGCGGCGGGGCGATGCGGATGTCGTCATAGCGCACGGGCTGCACCTGTGCGGCGACCCAGCCGCCACGGTCCAGGCGCCAGCGGTTGTTCTCTTGTATCCAGGCAGCGCGGCGGTACTGGTTGCCGCCGCGTTCGCGCAGCCATTCTCCGTCGTTCCACACATGGCGCTGGCCATCCCAGTTCCAGTAGCCTGGCGCCCAGACATAGCCGGCGCGCGGTGCCGGCACGCTTTCAAACCGTGGCGGAGGCGGGGCGTTGCCGACGACAATGCTGACGCCGAGCTGATTCTGTGCCATGGCCTGCGCGGGCAGGAAGGCTGCGGCGCTGATGGCAAGCATGGCTGCTGCGTAGAGTGTGATGGGTTTCATGATGTGCTCCATTTCGGTGATTGCGTGAAATGGACTATAGGCGCTTGCCGGCGGTTTTTCGCCTTTGATTCAACTTATTACAATTGACACAATGCTGTGTGTCCGTGTATCCGTGGCCGATACAAATGGCGGCCTGGCGCGGTCGTGTTCAAACTGGCGCCAGGCGGCGTGGGGGCAGCATCGGTGACTCACAGGGCGCTGGCGGTGGTGTTGCCCAGCAAGGCCTGGCGTTCCTCGATCAGCGAAATTTTCTTTTCCTGTTCCGTCAGGCGCTTGGCGCTGACCACGACGACGGGGATGGCGCGGGCCTGCGCCGCATTGCCGGTTTCTGCCGCCTGTGGCCTGGTGAAGCTGGCATAGCTGGCGCCGCAGGCGATGGCGACGGCGACGGTGAAGATGGCTTCCATGTTTTTCAGGGCTTTCATGATCGTTCCTTTCGGTGGCGGGTGGGTATGCATGCACTGTAGCCAGACGCGCGCCCGCCCGCCATGCGCATGCGACCAGCCGTGGTTTTGGCGGGATGGCCTGCAAAAAAACGGCGCTGAAATGCCTGCGCGGGCGACCGCTTGAATTGAGGCCTAATTAGCCCTGTATCCGTGCATATGAATGTACTTGCCGCGTGGCATTATTTGATACTGCGCGGTGTAGCGTGCGCCGCCGGCGCTCCTGCTAGAATCGCTACGGTAGCCAGCGCGCACGCAATCATTCTCATCAGGAGTCACACATGTTCCAATTGTTTGGTTTTGGCGGCGCCCGCTGCCCGCGCTGCGAGCACAAGAACGGCGCTGCCGCCGGCTACTGCGCGCAATGCGGCTTGTCGCTGGGCGCCCCCGACAGCGACGCGGTGCTGCATGCCAATCAATGGCATCTTGCTGATGGGCAACTGGCCCTGTTCTTCGGCGTGCGCGAGTTGTCCTCGCTGTTCGGCAGCGCCGCGCGCCGCCTGCAGGTGCCCGCCGAGTCGCGTGCCTGGATCGTGCAATCGGACGCTTTCACCTTGATACCGGCTGGCGACTACGACAGCGCCGCCTTCTTCGCGCGCCTGCCCGCGCTGCTGCCGGCGCGCCCGGCCGAAGTGCTGATCGCGCGCGCCGACGCCGTCAGCCTGGAATTCGACCTGCCCGGCCTGGCCAGCACGGAACTGCTGAACATCGCCGCCTCGCTGCGCGTGGACATCGCGCTGGGCCAGCCCGATGCGTTCGCGCGCCAGTTCATGCGCGCGCCGGGCGCCGTCACGCGCGCCCACCTGCACGCCTTGCTGCTGCCGTCCGTGCGCCAGATCGCGCTGGAATTCATCGGCAGCCGCGCGCTGCGCGAGATGGACGCGAATGCCGACCTGCGGCCCGAATTGAACGAGCGCCTGCAATCGGCCCTGACGCAGCGCCTGGCGCCGTCCGGCCTGGCCGTGGCGCGCGTGGAAACGCTCAGCCTGCGGCACGACAAGCGCGCGGGCGAGGGCGATGCCGCCGCCAGCATCGGCACCCTGTGGCTGGGCGGCTTGCCGGCGCAGGAACTGGAACAGCACAGCCTGGAGCGCATGAAGCAGCTCGACCAGCTGTATGACGAGGAAGAATGGCAGCGCATCCGCCGCGAGGAACTGGCGGCGCGCCACGCGCACCGGCGCGCCGAACTGCGGCAGGACGCGACGCTGGAAAAGGCGGAACTGGGCCACCAGGAGGCGGAACGCCTGCAAGCGCTGCGCGGACGCCAGATCGACCTGTATGGCCGCATCCTGGAAGCGAAGTCGCGGCGCCAGGCGCTCGACCATGGCGCCGCGCTGGCGCTGGGCGAGCTGGAACAGGAACTGGCGCAAAAGGGCGCCCAGCGCGCCGATGAGGCGGCCAACTGGGAACATGTGCGCGCGCTGGCCGCCATCAAGATGCGCAGCGAGCTGGAATTGTCGCAGCTGCACGGACGCGAACAGATCCAGATGGCGCAGCAGCGCTTTACGCATCAGGTGCATTTGCAGTCGATCGCGCAGCAGGTGGAAAGCGCGCTGCTGATCGACGACGAGACGGGCCGCCGCACCCAGCTGGCGCGCCTGCGCCAGGCGGAAGCGGATGCGGCCCAGCGCGAGGCGCAGCTGGAGGCGGAGCAGCACCAGGCGGCCTGGCAGGGCCTGATGCTGGCCAACGCGGCGCGCAAGCGCGAGGCCGAGCGGGTACAGGAGTGGGAAGACCAGATGCAGCTGGCGCGCCAGCGCGAACTGCTGCGCGCCGAAGCGCACAAGGATGAAGCGGCCCAGGTGCAGGCGGCGGAGATCGCGGAAAAGGTGGCGGCGCTGCGGCGCGGCGGCGCGCGCGAGGACGCCATCGCGCAGCAGGAAAAGCTGCTGCGCACCATCGAGGCCGACGGCGTGCACGCGCGCCAGCTGCAGCAGCAATCGCAGCTGGCGCAGCTCGACGCGCTGGCCATCGAGGAACAGCGCCAGCAGCTGCGCCAGCTGGAACAGGAAGCGCAATGGCAGCGCGACTTGCTGGCCATGGCGCAGCAGCGCGAAAGCGATTACGCGCGTTGGAAGGGAGAATATGAAGCCCTGCTGGCGCAGCAGGCGCATGCGGCCGAACTGGCGCGCATCGATATCGACCGCATCGAGAAAATCGGCTCCCTGAGCGACACGGGCAAGGTGGCCATGGCCGCCGGGCAGAACGCGGCCGCGTTGGCGCAAGTACTGAAAGTGCAGCTGCAGGCGGGCATGAGCGCCGAGCAGATTCACGCGCTGGCGGCGCTGGCGGCGGCCGAGAACAGCGTCGCGCCGCTGGACGCGCTGCGCATGGCGCAGGACAGCGTGGCGCAGGAGCGCAGCTACCTGGAAGGCCAGGCGGAGCGCGAACGTCGCCAGCAGCTCGACCTGATCAACCTGCAGAACGCGGCGCACGCGCACGGCCTGTCGGCGCAGGCGCAGCTGGGCGTGGCCGTGGCGCAGGCGCTGCAGCCTGGTGCAGCTTCCGCCGCGCCGGCATCGGCGCCGGCCCGCTGCAAGAACGGCCATGCGCAGCGCGCGGGTCACCCGGAAGATAAATTCTGCGCCGCCTGCGGTGTCGCCCTGCAGCCTTGATGGAAGCGTTTCACCCCAGATGATGCAAAAAGCACGAGACAAACTGCGGGAACTGCGCGCCCTCCACGACGACGGGCTGCTCAGCGAGCAGGAATTTGAACGCCGCAAGAACGCCATCCTCGACGCCGAGTACGCGCCGCCCGGCGCCGCTCCGGTGGCCGCGCCGTTGCCCGTGCGCCAGGGCACGGAGCTGGGCTTCATGACGGGCCAGGAAATCGGCCCGCAGAACCGCCGCTACCGGCTCGAACGGCTGATCGGCACGGGCGGCATGGGGCAGGTGTGGCAAGCGACCGACCTGGCCACGCACGCGGAACTTGGCAGCAGCGAAATGGTGGCGCTGAAGATCTTGCCGCCGCAGCTGACGCAAAGCGCCACGCATGCCAAGTTGCTGATCGAGGAAGCGACCCAGGCGAGGAAGCTCGCGCATGAAAACATCGTGCGCGTCTACGAGTGGGCGCAGGACCCGGCCACGGCCAGCTATTTCATCATCATGGAATGCCTCGATGGCGAAGACCTCGAGCATTATCTGGCGCGCGAGGGCGCGCTGCCTCTGTCCACGGTGCAGCAACTGCTGCAGCCGGTGGCCGACGCCCTGTCGTATGCGTGGGAAAAGCACAAGCTGGTGCACCGCGACATCAAGCCGGGCAATGTCTTCCTGACGGCGAAAGGCGACGTCAAGCTGCTCGACTACGGCATCGCTTCGCGCGTGCGCAATGCGGACAGCAGCCTGGCGCTGGACATGCCGAATGCGGGCACGCACGGTTACCGGGCGCCCGAGGCCGGCGCCAACCAGCGCCAGCCCAGCCCGCGCCTGGACGTGTATGCGGTGGCCGTGATGATCTACCAGATGCTCGAAGGGCGCATGCCGTTCGACGACGCGCGCAGCGCCAGCCATCTGCCGTCGGCGCCGCAAGCGCTCAACGCGCAGCAGTGGCAGGTGCTGCAGAACGGGTTTTCGCTGACGCCGGAATTGCGTCCGCAATCGGTGCAAGCCTTGCTGGAAAACCTGGAGCGCGCGGCCGGGCCGTCGCCCGAAGAACTGGCGGAGCAGGCGCGCCAGCAGCAGGCGCGCGCGGCGCAGCAGCAAAAGGCGGCGGCGCTGGCCGCCGAACAGGCCCGCGAGGCGGCGCTCAAAGAGGCACGTGCGCGCCAGGAAGAACTGGACCAGCGCCGCAAGGCGGAAATCCAGGCCGCCGCGCTGGAAAAGCAGCGATTGGACAAACTGCGCCGCGAGCAGGAGGCGCAGCGCCATTTCGAGGCGGAAGAGGCGCGCAAGCTGCGCAAGGAAGCGTTGCGCGGCCAGCTGCGCGCGCGCCGCGAAGCCGATGCCGCCACCGCCTTGCAGGAACACCAGGAATTGCAGCGCAAGGCCATCGTCGCCAAGGCGGAGGCGGCCTACCGCGCCGAGCAGGAACGCGCGCGCCGCGAAGAGGCCAGCCGCGCCGCCGCGGCCGCTGTCCCGGCGCCGGCCTCCGCGCCTGTGCCGGAAGCGGACCACGTGGAACCGGTGCCCAACGCGGAAGGCGTCTTGCGCGACGATTTTCTCGATGGCTCGGGACAGGGGCCGGAACTGGTGCTCATTCCCAGCGGCCGTTTCCAGATGGGCGCGCACGAGACGGAACACAAGGCCGCCATCCAGGCCGGCTCGCAACAGGCCTGGCTCGAGCGCGAGATGCCGCAGCACTGGGTCGGCATCTCGCGCCCGTTCGCGCTGGCCCGGCATCCTGTCAGCGTGGGCGAATGGCGCGCCTTCGTCAAGGCGACCGGCTGGGCGGGCGGTTCCGAGACGGACTGGGACAATCCCGGCTTCGTGCAGAACGACCAGCACCCGGTGGTGGGCGTGAGCTGGAATGACGCGCAGCTGTATCTGGGGTGGCTGAGCGAGCGTACCGGGCGCAAATACCGCCTGCCCAGCGAAGCGGAATGGGAATACGCTTGCCGCGCCGGCACGCGCACGGCCTTCAACGTGGGCGATACGATCAGCACCGAGCAAGCCAACTACGACGGTTTGTACGTCTACAACGGCGGCCCGCGCGGCGTGTACCGGGGCGGCACCAGCCCGCTGGGCACGTTCGCGCCGAATTCCTGGGGCCTGTTCGACATGCATGGCAATGTGTGGGAATGGGTGCAGGATGTGGTGCACGACAATTATGAAGGCGCGCCCGTCGATGGCAGCGCATGGGAAGAGGGCAGCGACAGCAGCCGGCGCATCCTGCGCGGCGGCTCGTGGCTGTACCACCCGCGCTACCTGCGCTCGGCCCTGCGCAACGGTTTTTCCACCGTGCTGTCGAACGACATCGTGGGCTTCCGCGTGGCGCGCACGCTCGATTAGGCAAGTACGGCGCCTGGCGCCGTCACGCCGGACCCGGAAGAAATGGCGCTGATGGCCGACGCCGTCTTCCGTATCATATGACCAGGTAGCAGGAGAGCGGGCTGCGCCAAGCGGGCAAACGGTGTAAATTGTGGCTTTCCAAACGCACCAAGGAACGCCATGACCATCAAAGCCATCCGCGACCAGTCGCAACCCATGCGCCACATCGTGCACGTGCGCGATCACATCATTTCCGCCGACGCCTCGGTGGAGGAGGGCGGCGGCGACGCCGGCCCTTCGCCGCACGACTTGTACGATGCGGCCCTGTCGGCCTGCAAGGCGCTCACCGTCGTCTGGTACGCCAGACACAAGGGCATCCCGCTGGAACACGTGGAAGTGTCGACCGAGCGCGATGCCAGCGACGAGCGCAAGGGCGTGTACCGCCTGGCCGCCACCCTGCACCTGACGGGCGAACTGACGGATGCGCAGCGCCAGGAATTGCTGGCCGTGGCCGGCAAATGCCCGATCCACAAGCTGATGACGGCCGTCACCACGGAAATCACGACGGTGCTGGCATGAGCGCGGCCATCCTGAAAAGCCACGAGAAGGACTTGGGCGGCGGCTTCATCGTGCGGCGCCTGCTGCCTTCCGCAGTAAAACAGGCCGTCGGCCCCTTCATCTTCTTCGACCATTTCGGCCCCATCGATGTGGCGCCCGACGCCAACCACGACGTGCGCCCGCATCCGCATATCGGCCTGGCCACCGTCACTTATCTGTTCGAGGGCGCGATCGACCACCGCGACAGCATCGGCTCCTGCCAGCGCATCGAACCGGGCGCCATCAACTGGATGACGGCCGGGCGCGGCATCGTGCATTCGGAGCGCACGCCGCACGACCTGGCCGGGCAGCCGCACCGCACGCACGGCTTGCAGCTGTGGGCCGCGCTGCCAAAGGCGCACGAGGAAGATGCGCCGAGTTTCACGCACACGCCGCAGGCCGACATTCCCGTCGTGACGCTCGATGGCGCCGTCGTGAAAGTCCTCATTGGCACGGCGTTTGGCCAGACTTCGCCCGTGCGCACCTACATGCCCACGCTGTACCTGGACGTGGCGCTGCAGGCGGGGCGCGAGTTGCGGCTGGAGGACTTGCCGGCGGAAGCGGCGATCTATCCGATCAGCGGGGAGGTGCTGGTCGACGGCGTGGCGCTGCTGCCACACACCATGGCCTTGCTGCAAGCGGGCGCCGTGCCCGTGGTGACGGCAGGCGGCGGCCCGGTGCAGTTCGTCGTGATCGGCGGCGAACCGCTGGACGGCCACCGCTACCTGTTCTGGAATTTCGTCTCGTCGAGCAAGGAGCGCCTGTCGCAGGCGGCCGACGACTGGAGCGCCCAGCGCATGGGACAAGTGCCGGGCGAGACGGAATTCATCCCGTTGCCGAAGGCGCCATTGCGTCCTCCGGCATAAGCTGGCTTAGAAGCGCGCGCGCAAGGTCAGTTGCGCCTTGCGCGGCTCGCCATAGAAATTGCCCCAGGCCGGCGCGCCCACCGTCTGGTAGTAGCGCTTGTCGAGCAAGTTCGTCACGGACAGCGATGCCGTCCAGTTGCGGTCGATCTGGTACGCGGCGCGCGCGCTCCACAAGGCATACGCGCCTTGCGCCACGGTCACGTCGCGCGTGACGCGCGAGCTCTCCGTCTGGAAGTTCACGCCGCCGCCCACGCTCCACTGCTGCAAGGCGCCGGGCAGGCGGTAGTCGCTCCACGCGCGCAGCATGTGGCGCGGCGAGTAGGTGCTGGCGAACATCACGCCCGCGTTCGACGTCTGCTCCAGGTACTTGAAATTGTTCAGCGTGTAGCCGGCGAACAGCTGCCAGCCCGGCGCCACTTCGCCGCTGATTTCCGCATCGAGGCCTTCGCTGCGCACCTTGCCCGTCGAGAAATAGCACTCCGTGCCGCTGGAGCAGGTATTGGCCAGGTCGAGTTCCGCGCGGTTGCGCTGCTCGATGCGGAACAGCGCCAGCGAGGTGTTCACCTTGCCGTCGAACAGTTCACCCTTGACGCCCACTTCCAGGTTGCGGCCCTTGAGCGGGTCGAGCAGGGCGCCATCGGCCGTGCGCTGGTTTTGCGGCTGGAAGATGTCGGAGACGCTGGCGTAGCCGGACCAGCGCTTGTCGAATGCGTAGATCACGCCGCCATACGGCGTGACGACGCCGTTTTCGCGGTACGGGTCGATGTACACCTCGCCCGTGTCGCGGTACACGCTGCTCCATTTGTAGTTCGACACGCGGGCGCCCGCCACCACGGTGAGCGGATCGCTGACGCTGAAACGGGCCACGCCGTAGGCGCCCGTCTGCGTCATTTTTGTTACGCTGGGGTCGCCCCGGTAGCTGTGTTCGCGGAACCAGGCGTCGCTCGGTTCGGCCACGCTGTGATTCGGCTGCAGCGGATTGTTCGCTTGCTGCAGCAGGGCCAGACTGAAATCGCTGTCGCTTTCCAGGCGGTTCGTGCTGATGCCGGCGCTGAAGCCGTGGCGGCGGCCAAAGGCGTTGAATTTGCCGTCGAGCGACAGGTCGAGGCCCTTGTTAGTGCTGCCGTAGTCGAACACGCCGCCATACATCATCATGCCGGCCAGGGTGGCGGGGTCGATCGCGCCCTGGCTGAACATGTATTTCACGTCATGCCGCTCGCGCGTGTAGTTGGCGCTGGCCTTGAGCGACCAGTCGGCGTCGAAGTGGTGCTCGAATTCGGCGAAGACGGCCGTCTGGCGGCTAGCCCAGCGGTTCCAGTCGGCACCGAGGAAAGTCTCGCGGGGCAGTTTCGGATCGCTGCCGTCGCGGTAGCGCGGCATGCCGGAAAAGAAGGGCGTCGCGTGCAGTTTTTCGTAGCTGGCGCCCGTCGTCAGCTTGCTGCCCGGCGCCAGGTCGAATTCCAGCACGCCGTACAGCACGTCCGTGCGGCTGTCGGCCACGTCATAAAAATAATCGCGCTGGTCATGCGCGGCCACGGCGCGGCCGCGGATGCTGCCCGATTCGTTCAAGGGGCCGGTGACATCGACTTCGCCGCGCACGTCGTTCCAGCGGCCCGCGCTGAGCGCCAGCTGCACCTGCTTTTCCGCCAGCGGACGCTTGCGCACCATGTTGATGGCGGCGCCCGGCGAGCCGGTGCCCTGCAGCAGGCCCGTGGCGCCGCGCACGATCTCCACGCGATCGAGCATGGCCGTATTGCTGGTGAAGCTGTTCGCCTGCGGGTAGTACATGGCGCGGTTGACGCCGTCGAACTGGTAAGTGTCGACCATGAAGCCGCGCGAATACACATAGCGCCCGCCCATGGGGCTGTCGTACATGGTGATGCCGGTGGTGTTGGCCAGCACGGCGTCGATGGTGTTGAGGTTCTGGTCATCCATCTTCTGCCGCGTGACGACGCTGACGGACTGGGGAATCTCGCGCAGGGTCTGCACGCCTTTGCCGACGGTGACGGCGCGCGCCGCGTACGAGTTGCTGTGTTCACTGACGGGGTCGCGCTCCATGCTGGCGTTCACGACCACGGGCGCCATGGTCTTTTCCACGCCGGCCGCCGGCGCGGAGGAGGGTGCCGCCTGGCGCAGTACGTAGGCGCCGTTCGGCAGCTGCACCGCTTCCAGGCCGCTGCCGGCCAATACCTGGGCAAAGCCCTGCGCCACATTGTGGCTGCCGCGCACGCCGGGCGAGCGCAGGCCGCGCGTCTGCGCGGGATCGGTCGACAGGCTGACGCCGGCGGCGACGGCAAAATCGTTCAAAGCGGTGGCCAGCGGGCCGGCCGCAATGGCGTAGGCTTGCGGCGCAGCGCTTGAAGCGGCGGCCTGGCCTTGCGCCAGTGCGGGCGCGGCGACAAAGGCGGCGGGGGCGGCGCACGCCATGGCGAGGACGGCCAGGCGGATGGCGCGCGCGGCGGGATGGAGGACGGGGGTGGTCAGCTGCATGCTCGGTCTTTCTGCTCAGGGTAAGGGCTATGGTGGATGAATCGGCTTCTTACCTGTCAAGCCGAAGCAGCGCAGCGAAACACCAACCCCTGGCGCAAAAAAAACTGAAAATAATTAGCTTGAACGGGCCGCCACCGTGGCCCAGTAGCGCGTGAAGTAGGTCACTTGCAGTCCGTGCGAGGCGCACAGGCTTTCCAGCACGGCGTCGATATCGTCGATCCGGTAAGAGCCCGTGACGGGGCGTTTCGCCACGCTTGCGTCACAGGCCAGGCGTCCGCGCCGGTAGCGCGACAGTTCCTGCACCAGCCGTTGCAGCGGCCAGTCTGCCGCCACCAGCATGCCGCGCAGCCAGCTGTCCTGGTGCGCGGGCATGGCCAGCACGGCTTCCAGGCCGGTGCCGCCAAAGCGCAGCTGCTGCCCCGCTTCCAGGCGACGCACGGCATCCGGGCGCGCCGCGCCGCGCACCTCCACGGCGTGTTCGAAGACGCTGACGACGCTGCCACCGTCATCGCAGCGCACGCCGAAGCGCGTGCCCAGCGCGCGGATCACGCCGTGCGGCGTGTCGACGAGGAAGGGGCGCGCATCGGGTGCCGTCGTGATCATGACTTCGCCGTGATGCAGGCGGATGCGGCGGCGCGCGGCGCTGTAATCGACGTCGACGGCGCTGTCCGTATTCATCTCCATCTGCCCGCCATCGGCCAGCGCCACGTGGCGGCGCTGGCCCGGCACCGTGCGCAAGGACGCCGTCCACGCTTGCCAGGGGGCGGACTGCAAGCCCGCCTGGCCCAGCATGATGCCGCCGCCGGCCGCCACCAGCATGGCCAGCACTTTCGCGGCGCTGCGCCGTCGCTGCTGCGCCGCCTGCAGGGCAGGAATTGCCAGCGCCGGCGGTATGATGGCCAGCTGGCCGTCCATGCGTTGCAGCAGCGCCCAGGCCCGGTCATGCTCGGCGCTGGCGTCGCGCCATGCCTGCAGGGCGGCCGGGTCGGCGCTGCCGCACTGGAGTTCCACATGCCAATGGGCGGCGGCGGCCAGCACCTTGCGGGGGATGGGCGCTGACTGCGGGGTGGAAGGGGAAAACATCAGCCGGCCACCAGCATCAGGCATTCCGTGTAGGCGCGCACCAGGTGCTTTTTCACGGTGGGCAAGGACACGCCGAGGCGCCGGCTGATGTCCACATAGCTGAGCTCTTCGATTTGCGCCAGCAGGAAGATGGCCCGCGTGCGCGCGCCCAGGCGGTCGAGCAGGCGGTCGATGGCGAGCAGGGTTTCGATGATGATGGCGTGCGTTTCGGCGCAGATCGATATCGGCTCGGCTTGCTGGGCCAGCGCTTCCAGGTAGGCCTGTTCCAGCGCCTGGCGCCGGTAGCGGTCGATCAGCAAGCCGCGTGCGATGGTCGCCAGGTAGCCGCGCGGCTCGCGCAGCGGCGCCAGCGGTGCCACCTCGCGCTTGCCCAGCAGGCGTAAAAAAGTGTCCTGCGCCAGGTCGGCCGCCTCGGCGCGGTTGCCCAGCTTGCCGCGCAGCCAGCCATACAGCCAGCCATGGTGTTCGCTGTACAAGGTGCTCAGGTGGCTGGCATGGGTGGGACTGACGGTACTCACTGCGTTCTCCAGGCAAGGGTAGAGCTGGGCTGACGGAACGCGGGGTGCCGGCTGGCTGGGCTGTTTGAGAATGATACTCATTATCACATTGTCATGCGGGCGGCGTCAATTACTGTCCGCCACCGAGGCGCCAGCGCTCCTGCCACTGTTGCAGATCCGCCCAGGCTTGCTGCAGGGCAGTGGCGGACCAGTGCAGCAGGCCGTCGAACGCCAGCACGGTGCGCTGCCAGTGGATGCCGTCGAAAAACACATGGTCGGCCACGATGGTGGCGGCCAGCCAGGCGGCGATGATGACGATGATGTCGTGGCGGCCGCTTTTCCACCAGCGCAGCGAGTGGCGGCGGAAAATCCACGGCACGCCCAGCGGATTGGGCCAGTCCGCCAGCAGATGCATGATGCCGCCGGCGGCACAGCCGAACAGGGGCGGCGCCCACAGGTGGTGCGGCAATTGCAGATACGTGTAGACGAGCAGGGCGATCCAGGCCAGGCCCCAGTGCGTCCACGTGCGGTGCGTGATCCACAGCTTGTGCGTGCGCGCCCACCAGGCCACTTCCAGCCAGTCCGGCGCCGTGCCGCCCAGCGCCCCCATGACAAAGGCGAGCATGCTCAGCACTTGATAGGGGCCGCCGGCGCCAGCGTGCGCGACGAGGGCCGCGGCGATCACGCCGGCAGCCCAACCGGTCGCATGATGCGCTTTGTTGGAAGCCATAGGAAATGTAAAACGCTGTGTAGGCGTTTTGTGAAATGTCATGGATATTAACTGGATGAATATACAGTACGCAAGGGCGTCGCTGGGCGCTATTTGCGCAATATCTGCTATTAAAGTGTTAAATTGTGTGTCGGGATGGACGTGATGGCGGACTCGGCGCCTGATGCCGGCCGGTCAAGTATGTTGTGCGGCTGATAATGTATTTGGCGCAGGGCGCGCTATGCTGAAAGCAGTCTTACGTTTTAAGAGGTGTCGCCATGAAAATCCCGCGCGAATTGCAGATTCCCGCCATCGTGTTTACGCTGGAAGCGGTGTTTATTCTGGGCTTGTCGATGATTTTTCTCGTACTGATACCACGCTAGTGCCTTGCGGATAACTGCAGATTTACAACAGTGTTCTTATGCAGTTTGCATGGTGCTATCGCACAGCGCCGCGCCTTCGGTGCGGATGATCCAGCATTCCGGATATGGTTCGCTGGCGAAGCGGTTGTGCCGCGCGAAGCCGCTGAGCTTGTCGAGCGCCGTGGCCGGGGCCAGCGGGGTTTCCTTGCCGCTGGCCGTGTCCAGGTGCCAGAAACCGCCGTTGCGGTGGAATAGCACGGGAAGGCAGCTGGCCTGCGGCGTGGCAAGATGGCTGGCCGGCGTGGGTTGGGAATCGGGCAGCAGCAGGTAAAAACACTCGGCGCGGGCGCCGTGGTCGATGCGGTGCAGAATCACGCCGTGCGCGAGGATGGCCGTGACGCTGAGCACGACGATGCCCTTGATGCTGGCTGACAATTCGATGCGCATGCCCAGGCGCAGGGGCACGGGTTTGTGCTTGCCGGGCCAGACGCCGTCGAGCAGCATGCCGTAGCGCGACACGTCTTCGATTTCAAAGCCTTGCTGGCTGCGCCGGATGATGGCGTGGCGGCCCGACAGGCGGCGCGTCAAGCCATTGTTGTCCTGGCCGTCGGGGCTGAAATGGCTGAGCAGCACATCGGCTTCGGGGTCCACCAGCTCGAAGCGTCCCAGCATGCATTCTTCCAGCGCGAACAGGCGGATCTGGCGCTGCTCGCCCGCTTCCGGCGCCGCATTGACGAGGCAGGCAGCCTGGCTCGGGTGCGGATGGCAGTGGCTGGCGGCGGGCAGGTCGACTTCGATCAATTCCTCGTCCCAGGCGATGGTGGTAAAACCCATGTCGATCTTGCCTTGCGGCGCCGACAAATCCACGTGGGCGATGCCGGCATTGCGCGCGGTGACGTCGAGGTTGCAGCCGTCGCCGCCCGTCACGCGGGCAATCGAGGCGTCGTCGGCCATCACGCGCACGTTCTTGTGCGTGCTGAGGAAAATCTGGTGGATTTCCGTCAGGGTGGCATCGCGTCGCGGTACGAGGATGACAAACGTGCATACCCATTTCTGCGCCACGGCGCCATCGACGTGGCTGTGCACTTCGACCTCGATCTGGTATTGCCCGTGCTCCTTGTTACGCGAGGAAAACTCGACAAATACGGGGCGCCAGTCGCCGCGCGTGGTGCGCACGAAATCATGCTGGACGGCGCCGCGCGGGATCAGGTCCGAGCGCAGGCGCAAGGTCAGCTGCGGCGCGCAGGCGGCGCTCATGCCGCGCAATTCCATTTTCAGGGTTTGCCGTCCGCCTGCCGCACGGGGATCGAAGCCGCTGATGTGCAGGTGGGCATGTATCGGCTGGTAGGCGGGCGCAGTGGCGGGTTGTGCGGCGGGCACTGGGGTAAATGCCGGCAGGCTGGCGGGGGGCGAGGCTGGCATGGGGCTGGTCAGGCTGGTCACCGCTTGAGCAGCATCGCGTATCACCGCATCGCGCAGCCCGGCATCATGCGCACGGGCGTGCGGAAGCGCCGTTGCCGATGGTTCGGAACGGGCGCTGCGCAGTGCGGTCAACAGGTCGTAGCTGCTGGGGGCATTCGTCGCTTGCGGGTGGTTGCCCGCGCAGACTGTTTCCCCAGGCAAGACCCAGAACGTACAGTGCGGGTGCTCCGGGTTGCTGCATTTTTTCATGACATTCTGACTCGAATCGAGCGGGGACATTGCGCCCTCTGTTCTACATGAGAGCTTACGCGCTTTTGCGCCTGCTTGGCAACTTTCGCGGCGCTTGAATGCGCTCTTTTTGCCCAAATTCATCCCCTTGGTCACACCTTGCCATACATGTCATGGAAACTATTGCTCAAAAACACATTTTATGTCTTTCCAGATATGTTATTTTGATATCGCCAGTCCAGCTGCGTTCAGCTGCGCTGTTTGCTGACGATGACTTCCAGATACTCGCCCGGCACCACCAGCGAGTGAGTGCCCGCTGTATTCAGGCGTTCGAGCAGGGCGAACAGCTCCTGCTCCAGCGCCTCGGCGCCAGGTGCGTCCAGCGCGGCAAAGGCCTTGTGGACGGGGCCGTAATAATCGCGGAAGACCTGCACCCAGTGGTGAGCGGAGGCGTAGCGGAAATTGAAGACCTTGCGCTGGCTGTGCACCTGCTCTGCCGCCTGGCCGAACAGGTCGCGCACATACGCTTCCTCGCCCCAGCGGGCCGGCGACACCACGCCCGCCGGGGGCGGCACATATTTGCCGATGGTCTTGAAGAGTTGCCCGATAAAGCCGTCCGGGGTCCAGTTGGCCATGCCGATGCGTCCGCCGGGACGCAGCACGCGCAGCATTTCGCTGGCCGCGCGCCGGTGGTCGGGCGTGAACATGACGCCGAAGGTCGACAGGGCCGCGTCGAAACTGGCATCGGCGAAGGGCAGGGCTTCGGCGTCGGCCACGCGGAAGGTCACGGCCAGCCCTTCCGCTTCGGCGCGCGCGCGCCCCTTGTCCAGCAGCGCCGGCACATAATCGGTGGAGACGACGCGGGCAAAGCGGCGCGCCGCCGCCAAGGTGGCGTTGCCGTTGCCGGCGGCGATGTCGATGACGTCTTCGTGGGCGCGGATATCGGCAGCCTCGGCCAGCGACTCGCCGACCGGCTGCAGGGTCACGCCGATGACGGCGAAGTCGCCGCTGGCCCAGCCTGCTTGCTGGCGCTGCTTGATGGCGGCGTAGTCGGGCGCGCCGGCGGCGCCGGCCTGCGGTGTAGGCATGGTGTTGCTCATGGCATGCTCCTGTGACGTTGGAGAGATCCTTTCGTCAGACCGCGCGCCATGGGCATGGTTCAATTTATACAGGCTGTCGTGAGCGTGGCGGCGTTTTGCATTATGCTGGCGCAACTGTTCCCCTCAACGCCGCCTGACGCCGAAAGACGACCATGCCTGCCCAACGCCCGTTCCAGCTTGCCATTGCCTATGGCGCCGCCTTGTGCGTGTTCCTGGCCATCGACGCCCTGTGGCTGGCGGTGCTGATGAAACCCGTGTACGCCGCGGCGCTGGGGCCGCTATTGGCGGACACGCCCCGCTGGGCGCCGGCCGTGCTGTTTTATCTGCTCTACGTGGCCGGACTGCTGGTCTTTGCCATCCTGCCCGGCTTGCGGGCGCGCCGCGGACGCACGGCGGCGGCGCTGGGCGCGCTGCTGGGGCTGCTTGCCTACGGCACCTATGATTTGAGCAACTATGCGACCTTGCGCGGCTGGCCGCTGGCCTTGACGGCGATCGACATGGCCTGGGGCACCGTGCTGTCGGCCGTGTCGGCCACGGCCGGCTACCTGGCTGCTAGCCGCCTGGGACGGTGAATGCCGCATCGAAGCGCAGCGCCACCACGGTAATGTTATCGCTATACAAGCCTTTTGGCGGATGCAAGAGGAAGTCGTCGAACAGGTCGCTGACGGCCTGAGCCGCAGTCTTGCCGGCACACAAGGCGGGCCAGCGGGCCGTGAGGGCCAGCGGATCCTCGCAGGCCCAGAAACCGTCGCTGGCCAACAGATAGTGGGCGCCGGGACGCACGCGCAGCACGCGGCGGTCGCCCAGGTGCGCGAGGAAGGGCGGCAAGGTGGCCGCATCGAGTCCGCGCAAGGGCTTGTCGAGCTGCAAGCTGTCGCTGATGGCGTTGCCTAAAATGAAGGCCTGCGAGATTTGCGGATGGTGCTCGCCGTGCACGGCGGCGCGCCAGCGCGTCTCGTCGAGCGCGCCGCGCATGGCGTACACGGTGGCCGGCACGTGGTCGACGGTGAGGATGCTGGCAACCCCGTCGGCAATTTCATACAGGCGCGAATCGCCCACGTGATACAGCAGCGGGGCTTCGCCGGGCGGCACTTCCAGCAAGGTCAGGGTGGTGCCCGGCGGGCGGGCCTGGGCTGGCGCCGTCCTGGCGAAGGTATCCTGCAAGCGCGTGTGCAACTGGTCGAGTTTGGCTGCCAGGCTGGCCGTGTCGAGGCAGGCGGGTATGGTCAGCAAGCCTTGCACGGCCGCTTCCGCCGCTTCGCGCCCAAGGCCGTGGCCGCCCATGCCGTCGAGCACGGCGGCACGCACATGGCCGCGCGGCCAGCCCGGCACCTGGCAGTGGAACGGCGCCTGCCGCGACAGGCAGACGGCGTGGCCGCTGGCATCGATCAGCAGGAAGTTGTCCTGGTTCTCGCGCCGGGGCATCGGGCCGGCGCCCACGCTGGTGCCGGCGGCGGCATCGAGCCAGGGGCCAAAGTCGAGCGCGTCTTTAATTAAATGCATCGGTTGGTGCGGTCCAGGCGGCCAGCAATGTTGATCGTAGGACACAGCTTAGCCGAAATCGTGCGGGGGCGATACCTTGCCTGTTTCGCAAAAAAACCTGCGGCAGCAAGCTGGCGCAGGTTTTATATGGTGGCGGGTGTCGCTTAACGGCGATGGCCCCAGCCGTGGCCGTGACCGTGGCCACGGTCATAGTAGTCGTAGCGGCCATGGTCGCGGTAGTAGCCGCGGCCCGGCTGCACGTAGACGACAGCCGGCGGGCCGTAGTAGCGTGGTGGCGGCGCGTAGTACACGGGCTGCGGCGCGGGGGCGTAGTACACCGGTTGCGGCGCAGGCGCGTAATAGGTTTCGCGGTAGCCGCCGCGATAGCCGCCACGGTCGTAATAGCGGTCATTCGTGCTGATGCTGTTGCCGACTGCGGCGCCCAGCACGCCACCGACGATCGCACCATTGCGTCCGCCGGTGCTGTTGCCAATGGCCGCCCCGACAACGGCGCCTGCAACGGTATTGAAGTCGCGGTCACCGGCGACTGCGGCCGAAGACACAGCCACTGCCGCTACCATTACCGCACCCAGGAGTTTCTTGTTCAACATGGCATTTCCTTCCATTCCGGCGAGATCACAATGATCTGCATGAACTGGACTATATCTGCTGCCGCAAGCTTGTTCCACGTCTAATACAACTTATTACAATCGGGGCGGGGCGGTAACAAGTCAGCGCCGGCGCGCCTGCCATTCTGGACGAAGCAGGCTGTACATTTTGGCGTCGCGCATCACGCCGTTGATAAAGAAAGCCTGGCGTATCAAGCCTTCCTGGGTAAAGCCGTTCTTTTGCGCGATGCGCTCGGAGCCGATGTTCAGCGGGTCCATCAGCAGCTCGAGCCGGTGATACGGATAGGCGCTGAACAGGTAATCGACCACCAGGCGCGTCGCTTCGCTGATGTAGCCGCGCCCGTCCCGCTGCCGGTCGAACAGGCGGTAACCGATTTCGCGCGAGGCTGGCGTGCGGCTCTTGAAGTGCGTGATCGTGCCGATGATGTGCTGTGAGTGATCTTCGATGAGGAACAATTCGCTGTCTTCGGTGACAAAGCCCGATTGTAGGAAGTCGCGCCGCATGGCCTCGGGCGACTTGAATTGCATCGAGAAAAACTCGCCGCGCGAGGGCAGGTCGTTGACGAGGGAAATATAGGTATTCAGGTCGGCAGCCTGCAAATGCCGGATGGTGCAGAGGGTTCCCTTGAGCATGTCGGTTTCCGGTAGCGATCACGAATCTTCATGGTAATCGACTCTGGGGGCAAGAGGCAATCGGTCCCGTAAAAGTTGCTGCAATGACAGAACAAATACGCTATCGTAGACAGCCGCGCCTTGCCCATGGCCACGGCGTACCCGCTTCGACCTCGTTGACTGGAACTGACATCACATGCAAATCATCCTGACTGGCGCGCCATTGCGCCGTTCCGTTTTATCCATCGCCCTTGGCTGCATCGTCAGCGCCGGCGCCTTTGCCGCCGTACCGGGCAATACGCCGCAAGCGCTGGCGCAGGTGCGCGATACGGCGCTGCAAAGCGACTGGGCCTACGCCCGTCTGGCCGACATGACGGATTTGATCGGCCCGCGCCTGTCCGGCTCCGCAGGCGCGGCCGCCGCCGTGCAGCAGGTGGCCGACGCCATGCGCCAGCTGGGCGCCACCGTCACCCTGCAGCCCGTGAAAGTGCCGCACTGGGTGCGCGGCGTGGAAACGGCGGAAATCGTCGACTATGCGGGCCGTCCGCAGGGTGTCTCGCAGCGCGTGGTGCTCACGGCCCTGGGCGGCTCGGGCGCCACTGCGGCCGCCGGCCTGACGGCACCCGTGATCATCGTCAAGAGCCTGGACGAACTCAAGGCACGCGCGCCGGAAGTGAAGGGCGCCATCGTGCTGATCGACACGCCGTTCGACCAGGAGATGGCCGAACGGGGCCTGGCCGGCGTTACCTACGGCCAGGGTTCGCGCGCGCGCTTCCTCGGGCCGAAGGCGGCGGCCGACCTGGGCGCGGCGGCCGCGCTGGTGCGCTCGGTCGGCGGCGCGAACTTCCGCATCCCGCATGCGGGCGCCACGGGCTTGGACGACAACAAGCGCATTCCGGCCGCCGCCGTCACCGTGGAAGACGCCTTGCTGATCGGCCGCCTGGCCGCGCGCGGGCCCTTGAAAATGCACCTGACCCTGACGCCGCAAAATCTGCCGGAAGCGGACAGCTACAACGTGATCGCCGACTGGCCCGGCACGGACAAGGCTAGCGAAGTGGTGGTGGTCTCGGGCCACCTCGATTCCTGGGACCTGGCGACGGGCGCGCACGACGACGGCGCCGGCGTCGTGGCGGCCATGGGCGTGGTGGAAACCTTGAAAAAGCTCGACTACCGCCCGCGCCGCACCATCCGCGTGATCGCCTGGATGAACGAGGAAAACGGCGGCCGTGGCGGCCAGGCCTACTTCGAGGCCCACAAGCAGGCGCTCGGCAAACAATACGCGGCCATCGAGATGGACAGCGGCGCCGGCCGCCCGTTCGGCATCCTCGCCAGCGTGGGGCCGAAGTCGGAAAAACTGTTCGCGCCGCTGCGCGCTGCCTTGCTGCCGATGGGCGCGCACGCGTTCACGCGGCGCGATGCGCTGGGCACGGGCGACCTGCACCGCCTGGAAACGGGCGGCGTGCCCAGTTTCGAGCCGCTCGTCGACAGCCACAGCTACTTCCACTACCACCACACGCCGGCCGACACCCTGGACAAGGTCGACCCGGATAACCTCAAGCGCAACGTGGCGCTGATGGCGTCGCTGGCCTGGTTCCTGGCCAATATCGACGGCGAGATCGGCCGCGCGCCGGAGCAGGGCGAGTAAGCGCCAATGTCGCTACCCGATCTGAACCTGTTGATCACCCTCGATGTCCTGCTGGCCGAAGGCAGCGTCACGCGCGCGGCGCGGCGCTTGCGTCTGAGTCCATCGGCCATGAGCCGCGCCCTGGCGCGCCTGCGCGAGACGACCGGCGATCCGCTGCTGGTGCGCGCCGGGCGTGAACTGGTGCCCACGCCGCGCGCGCTGGAGCTGCGCGAACGGGTGGGCCGCCTGCTGGGCGAGGCGCTAGCCGTGCTGGGACCGGTGCAAGCGCTCGATCCGCGCCAGCTGGCGCAGACGTTCACGCTGCGTGCGAGCGACGGCTTCGTGGAAAATTTCGGCCCGGCCCTGCTCGCGCATATCGGCGCGCAGGCGCCTGGCGTGCGCCTGCGCTTCGTGCAAAAGCTCGACCGCGAAAGCGTGCAGCTGCGCGAGGGCAGCATCGACCTGGAAACGGGCGTGATCGGCAGTCTCACCAGCCCGGAAGTGCGCACGCGCAGGCTGTTCGGCGACCGTTTCGTGGGCGTGGTGCGCAGCGGCCATGCGCTGGCGCAAGGAGCGATCAGCGCCGAGCGCTATGCGGCCGGCCAGCACGTGCTGGTGGCGCGGCGCGACCAGGATACGGGACCGATGGACGACGCGCTGGCCGCGCTGGGATTGCAGCGCACGATCGCCAGCATCGTCGGCGGCTTCACGGCGGCGCTGGCGCTGGCCGCCGGCTCCGACCTGATCGCCACCGTGCCGGAACGGCATACGGGCAATCTGCGTGCCGGCATGTTCAGCTTTGCGCTGCCGCTGGGCATGCCGGACCTGACCGTGTCGCTGATGTGGCATCCGCGCATGGATGCCGACCCCGCCCACCGCTGGCTGCGCGGCTGCGTGGTCGACGCCTGCGCGGCCCGGATCAGCGCCGGCTGATGGCGCCGGCAGCGGCCTGCTGCACGGGCCCGTCGAAGCCGCCGGCAATTGCCGTGTAGGCGCGCGCCGTGGCGATGGCCATGTCGCGGTGCGCCGTCACCAGCTGCTCCTGCGCGGCCAGCGCAATGCGTTCCGCTTCGAGCACGCCGAGCAGGCTTTCCGCGCCTTCCTGGTAGCGCACGCGCGCCAGGCGCGCGCTTTCCTGCGCCAGCCGGTGCGCCTCGCGCAGTTCCGCTTGGCGGTTGCGCAATTGCACCCATTGCGCGATGGCGCTGTCGGTTTCCTCCAGCGCCAGCGCCAGCGCCTTGTCGAAGCCGGCCTGCGCGGCCTGCACCTCGGCCCCGGCCGCGCGGGCGCGGGCCCGGCGCGTGCCGCCATCGAACAGCGGCAGGGAAAACGCGGCGCCCGCATGCCAGCGCGCCGCATCGCCGCCATTCCAGTCGCCGGCCACGCCGGAGGCGCCAAACAGCGCGCCCAGGCTGATGCGCGGGAAGCGTTCGGCGATGGCGGCGCCTTCGCGCGCGCTGGCCGCTGCCAGCGCCCGTTCGGCCGCGCGCACGTCGGGCCGGCGCAGCAGCAGGTGAGCCGGCTCGTCCGTCAACAAGGTTTGCGGCAGCGTCAGCGGCATCGGCTGGTCGAGCGCCGCCAGTTCCGGCGCATCGAGACGCTGTCCGGTGAGCGTCGCCAGCCGGTTGCGCGCCAGGCGTTCTTCGGCGTTCAGGCTGGGCAGGCGGGCACTGGCCAGGCGCATCTGCGCCTCGGCGCGCATGCGTTCGGCCGGCGCGGCGCGGCCGGCGCTTTCGCGCTCGCGCACCAGTTGCAGGGTGCCGGACTGGTTCGACAGCTGCTCCTGCAGGCTGGCGCGCATCTGCTGCGCGCCGCGCAGCACCAGGTAGGCGTCCACCACCTGCGCCAGGATCAGGCGCCGCACATCGTCGCGCACGGCGGCGCGCTCGTCCGCCGATGCCTCGGCAGCGGTGATGCTGTGGCGCACGCGGCCGAACAGGTCGAGCTCCCAGCTGAAGACGGCGCTCCACTGCAGCGGCGAGGCGATGTGCGGCTGGCCGCCGCGGCTCTCGATCGCCGCCAGGCGCGCGCGTCCGGCCTGGGCGTCGAGATCCACCGCCGGCAGGCGGGCGCCGCGCGCGGCCTGCGCGAACTCGCGGGCGCTGGCCAGGCGCGCGGCGGCGATGCGCACGTCGTAATTGTCTTGCCAGGCGCGCTTGACCAGCTGCTCCAGGCTGGCATCGCCCAGTGCCTGCCACCACAGCGCCGGCGGCGCGCCGGCCTGCAGTTCCGGGCCCCCCGCCGAGGGCAGGGCAGACAGTTGCGCCGGATCAAGCGCCCGCGTCGCCGTGGGCGTGCCGGCGCTGCAGCCGGCCAGGGCCAGCATGGCCGCCGCCAGCAGCGGCGCGGCGCGGCGCGTGTTCAAGTGTGTCATGCGGATCATGCGGCTTCTCCCAGCGCGACCGTGTGCGTGGCCGGCGCCGCGCGGCGCCTGCTCAGCAAGGTGAAAAACAAGGGTGTAAACAACAGGCCCGACAAGGTCACGCCCAGCATGCCGGCGAAGACGGCCGTGCCCATCGACTGGCGCATCTCCGCGCCCGCACCGGAAGACAGCATCAGCGGTATCGCACCCAGCAGGAAAGCCAGCGACGTCATCAGGATGGGACGCAAGCGCGTGCGGGCGGCGGCGATGGCCGCTGCGCGCGCGTCGGCGCCGGCCGCCATCGCCTGGCGCGCGAATTCGACGATCAGGATGGCGTTCTTGGCGGCCAGGCCGATCAGCACCACGATGCTGATCTGCGTCAGCACGTTGTTGTCCAGGCCGCGCCACGACACGCCGATCAGCGTGGCCAGCACGCAGCTGGGCACGATCAGCACGACGGACAGGGGCAGCAGCCAGCTTTCAAACAGGGCCGCCAGCAGCAGATACACGAGCAGAACGGCCAGTCCCAGCACCATGCCGGTGCTGGCGCCCGCGTGTTTTTCCTGCAGCGCCAGTTCCGTCCACTCGTAGTCGAAGCCGGCCGGCAGGCGCGCCTTGAGCAGTTCTTCCATCGCGGCGATGGTCTGCCCCGTGGAGTAGCCGGGCCTGGTGCTGCCCTGGATTTCGGCGGCAGGATACAGGTTGTAGCGCGGCACGCGGAACGGCGCCGTGCCTTCGCTGAAGGTGGCCACGCTGCCCAGCGGGACCATGTCGCCGCTGGCGGTGCGCGTCTTGAGTGCGGCCAGGTCGGCCACGCTGCGCCGGTAGGGCGCGTCCGCCTGTGCGGTGACGCGCCAGACCCGGCCCATCAGGTTCATGTCGTTGACGAACACGGGTGCCAGGTAGCTTTGCAGGGTCTCGTTGATGCGCAGCGGCGGCACGCCCAGGTATTCGGCCCTGGTGCTGTCCAGTTCAACCTTGATCTGCGGGCTCATGGCGTTGAACGGCGTGAAGGCGCCCGTCACCGAGGGCAGTTTCCCCGCTTCCTCGGCGATGCCGCGCGCGGCCGCCTGCAAGGCTTGCGGTCCCAGGCCGCCCGTGTCGCGCAGCATCAGCTTGAAGCCGCCGCCGGTGCCGATGCCGCGCACGGAAGGCGGCGGTATGACCATCACGCGCGCCGCGCTGATGGGCGCCAGCTTGCCGCGCAGGGCGCCCAGCATGGCCGGCCCGTCCAGGCCACTGCTGGCGCGCGCGCCGAAGTCCTTGAACATGGTGAAGATGACGGCCGTGTTGGGCGCCGACGTAAACGTGGCGCCGTCGGTGCCGACGAAGGCGGCCGTGTGGGCCACGCCGGGGTGGCTCATCAGGCGTGCCGTGGCGTCCTGCACCACTGCGCTGGTGCGCGCCAGGGTCGAGCCGGCCGGCAGCTGGATCGAGACGATGGCATAGCCGCGGTCCAGCTGCGGCACGAAGCCGCGCGGCGTCGCGTCCAGGCGCCACAGGGTCAGGCCCGCCAGCACGAGGTACACGGGCAGCATCAGCCAGCGCCGCGAGAGGATGCGCCCGGTCAGTTGCACGTAGCCGCCCGTCAGGCGGGAAAAGCCGCGGTTGAAGATGGCCATCCAGCGCGCGCCCAGGCTGTTGGCATCGTGCTGCGGCTTGAGCAGCAGCGCGGCCAGGGCCGGCGACAGCGTCAGCGAGACCAGTGCCGAGATCACGGTGGAGGCGGCGATGGTGACGGCGAACTGGCGGTAGAACATGCCGGAGATGCCATCGATGAAGGCCGTTGGCACGAACACGGCCACCAGCACCAGCGCGATGGCGACCAGCGCGAAGCCCACCTCGTTCATGCTGCGCTGCGCCGCGGCGACGGGGCTCATGCCGTCCTCCATGTGGCGCTCGACGTTTTCCACCACCACGATGGCGTCATCGACGACGATGCCGATCGCCAGCACCAGGCCGAACAGCGACAGCGTATTGAGGGAATAGCCCATCGCGGCCAGCACCGTGAAGGTGCCGACCAGGGACACGGGAATGGCCAGGATGGGAATGATGGCGGCGCGCCACGAGCCGAGGAACAGCAGCATGGCCAGGCACACCAGCAGTGCCGCCTCGAAGATGGTGTCGCGCACCTTGTCGATCGAGGAACGGATGAATTCGGTCGGATTGTAATAGGCATGGTAGGCGACGTCCTGCGGGAAATCGGCTTCCATTTTGGCCAGCAGCGCCAGCACGCGGTCGCCGGTGGCCAGCGCATTCGAGCCGGGCAGCAGGCTGATGCTCAGCGCGATGGCCGTGCGGTTGTCGACAAAGCCGCTTTCCGCGTAATCCTGCGCGCCCATCTCGACGCGCGCCACGTCGCGCAGGCGCACCACGCCGCCGTCGGCATGGGCGGCGACGATGATGGCCTCGAATTCGGCCACGTCGCGCAAGCGGCTTTGCGCCTGCACCTGCACCTGGTAGGCGCCATCGCTGCCGCCGGGCGGCTGGTTCAATACCCCGGCGGCGACCTGCGAGTTGGCTTGCCGTACCGCCGCGATCACTTCCGGCGCGCTCAGGCCCAGCGAGGCCACGCGCGCCGGATCGAGCCAGATGCGCATCGAGAAGTCGCGCGCGCCGCGCGTGTAGATGTCGCCGACGCCTTCGATGCGGGCCAGCTGGTCCTTGACGGCGGTGCCGATGAAGTTGGAGATGTACTGCTGGTCGCGCGTGCCTTTCGGCGAATCGAACAGCACTACCATCAGCTGGTCGGGCGAGGCCTTCTTGACGGCCAGACCCAGCCGGCGCACGGCGTCGGGCAGGCGCGCTTCGGCCACCGCCACGCGGTTCTGCACCAGCGACTGCGCCTGTTCGATGTCGGTGCCCGGCTTGAACACCACGCTGATGGTCAGCTTGCCGTCGCCCACCGATTGCGAGGACATGTAGAGCATGCCGTCGACGCCGTTGATTTCCTGTTCGATCGGCGCGGCGACCGTATCGGCGATTTCCTGCGCCGAGGCGCCAGGATAGCTGGCCTTCACCGTCACCGTGGGCGGCACGATCTCGGGAAACTCCGAGATCGGCAGGCGCATGGCCGACACCGCGCCCACCAGGGTGATGAGGATCGACAGCACGATGGCAAACACGGGACGGCGGATGAAAAATTGGGAAAAGCGCATGGCCGCTCCTTATGCGCCGCTGGCGCGGGGAGCGGCCACGAGCACCTGGTCGCCTGGGCGCACCTTGGCCGCGCCGGAGACGATGACCCGCTCCTGCGGTCCGAGGCCGGACAGCACGATCTGCTTGTCGCCCTGCAGGCCGCCCAGTTCCAGCTTGCGCGGCGCCACCTTGCCCGCCGCGTCCACGATGAACACCATCTTTTTGTTCTGGTCGCTGAGGATGGCGGCGTCGGGCACCAGCAGGCGCTCTTGCGCCGCGCCGACGGGAATGCGCACGCGCGCAAAGCTGCCCGGCATGACGGCGCGGTCGGCGTTGGCCAGGCTGGCGCGCAGGCGCACCGTGCCCGAGCGGGCGCTGATCTCGTTGTCGACAAAATCGACGCTGGCATCCTGGGCGGGACCGCCGCCGTCGAGCGCCAGCTGCACCTTCGATGGCAGCTTGCTTTGCTGGCGCAGGCGCTGGAAATCCGCTTCCGACAGGTCGACCGTGGCGCGCACGGGGCTGTGCGCGACGATGGTGGTCAGCACGCCACTTTGCGCGGCGCCGCCGGCCACGTAGTTGCCGACATCGACGCGGCGGTCCGACACCGTGCCGGCGATGGGCGCGCGCATGGTGGTGAAGGACAGTTCCAGTTCGGCGCTGCGCAATTCCGCCTGGCTCAGCATGACGGCCGCCTGCGCGCCTTCCAGCTCGCCGCGCGCCCTTTCCAGCTCTTCGGTGCTGGCCGCGCCCGTTTGCTGCAGCCGGCTGCTGCGTTCGAACTGGGCCGTGGCCAGCTTGCTGCGCGCATGGGCCTGGGCCAGGCTGGCCCGGGCGCGGTCGCGCGCCGCCGCGAAGGGGCGCGGGTCGATGACGAACAGCGCATCGCCGGCCTTGACCTGCTGGCCGTCGCGAAACGCGATTTGCTGCAAGTAGCCCGACACGCGCGAGCGCACTTCCACGCGCTGCGATGGTTCGATGCGGCCCGTGTAGTCGAGGCTTGCCTGCACCATCGACGATTCGGGCAGGGCCACGGACACGGTGGGCTTGGGCGGCAGGCCGCCAGGCGCGGCCTGGGAACGGCCGCAGCCGGATAAAGTGGCGCTGCAGGCCAGGGCCAGCAGCAGTGGGAAGGGCAGGGACGGGATCGGACGGGGGCGCATCATGCGGGGTCTCCAGAAGACGTAGGGGGCTTGGCCAGGACGCGGCCGAGCGCGAAAATGGCCAGCGCGGCGAGTATCAGCGCGCTGGCGACGGCAAAGGTGGCGTGCATGCCACGGATCATGGCGGCTGGCCGGGCGCCGGCGATATCGCCAGCGCCGGCGGCGAAGACGGCGCCCATCACGGAGGCGCCCGTGACGAGGCCCAGATTGCGCGACAGATTGAGCATGCCGGAAATGAGGCCGCGCTGCTCGGGCACGATGTCGCCCATCACGGCGGTATTGTTGGCCGCCTGGAACAGCGCGTAGCTGGCCGTGAGCAGCATGATCGGCGCGACGTAGCCGGGGATGCCCAGGCTGGCCGGCAGCAGGGACAGCACCAGGCAGGCGGCGGCCGCGCCGCACAGGCCCGCGCCGCCCATGCGCTGCGCGCCGTAGCGGTCCACCAGCCAGCCGGACGGCACGCCGCAGAACGCCGCCACCAGCGGCCCGGCCGCCAGCACCATGCCGGTGACGGCCGTGCCCAGGCCCAGGCCGCGCGCCAGGTAGAAGGGACCGACCACCAGGGTCGACATCATGACCGTCGATACGAGCATGCTGGTCGCCAGGCCGGCGCTGAGCACGGGCGCGCGCAGCATGGCCAGGCGTATCAGCGGCGCCGGCGCCTTCAGTTCGACGCGGACGAACAGGGCACCGCCCACGCAGGCGGCCAGCAGCAGGGCTGCGTTGCGCATGCCGAAATGGCCGCGCCCCAGGGTCATGGCCAGCGCGTACGCGGCCAGGGTCAGCGCCAGCAGCAAGGTGCCGCGGTGGTCGAACACGGGCCGCCTGGCGTGCGCGCCGCCCCGGTCAGCCGGCAGGTAACGCCAGGCCAGCAGCAGCGCCACGCCGGCCAGCGGCACGTTGACGAGGAAGATGGATTGCCAGCCGAAGCGCGCGATCAGCAGGCCCCCCAGCGCGGGCCCGAGCGTGGTGCCGACTGCCGACATGGTACCGAGCAGGCCCATGGCGCTGCCCGTCTGCGCCTTGGGCACGGTGCTGCCGACAAAGGCCATGGTCAGCGCCATCATGACGGCAGCGCCCAGGCCCTGCAGGGCGCGCGCGGCGACCAGCAGCCACAGGGTGGGCGCCAGGGCGCACAGGATGGAGGCGGCGGCGAACAGGGCGATGCCGGCCAGCAGCAGGCGGCGCCGGCCGATCATGTCGCCGAGGCGGCCCACGCTGACGATCAGCGCGGTGATTGCCAGCAGGTAGGCCAGCACGATCCATTGCACGTCCTGGAACGGCGCATGCAGGGCCCTGGCCATGTCGGGCAGGGCCACGTTGGCGATGCTGGTGCCCAGCGCGGGCAGCAGCATTGACAGGGACAGGCTGGCAAGCGCGCCGCGCACGGGCATCGTGGCGGTGCCGGCCGGGGTGGTCTGCTGGCTTGGAGGTAGGGGTTTTGACGGCGAATTCATAAGGTGGCTTGTCCATCCAATAAGAGTCATTCCATGGTAGCGAGGGATTTGGCATGGCGGAAGACGCATCATTTGCACTATATTGTTGCGTTTGACGCCATGTCTGGTGCGTGGGCGCCGCTGCAGCATCTGGCCCATCTCGAAGGCGGGCGGGCTGTCGGCCAGGTGGCAGCGGACGATGCGCCCGGGAATGCCGGCCACCGTGCAATGGGCGGGCACGTCCTGCAGGACCACGTTGCCGGCTGCCGCCTTGCTCATGGTGCCGATTTCGATGTTGCCGAGGATATTGGCGCCCGCGCCCAGCATCACGCCCGAGCGTATCTTCGGATGGCGGTCGCCATGCTCCTTGCCGGTGCCGCCCAGGGTGACGTTCTGCAGGATGGAAACGTTGTCGTCGACTGCGGCCGTTTCGCCGATGACGATGCCGCTGCCCTGATCGAGCATGATGCCCGCGCCGATGCGCGCGGCCGGATGGATGTCGATGCCGAAGATGCCGGCCGCATGGCTGGACAGGGCAAAGGCGGCCTCGCTGCGGCCCGCCGTCCACAGATGGTGCGCCATGCGGCAGGTTTGCAGCGCGTGAAAACCCTTCAGGTTCAGCCGCGCGTGCAGGCTGTCGGGGCAGGCGGGATCGCGCTGCGCGATGGCCGCAAGGTCGGCCGTGATGCTGGCCAGGATGGGCGGCTGCGTGCTTGGATTGTCCTCGAACAGGGGCCGCAGCACGGCCGGGCGCATATCGCGCGCGCCCAGGCGCTGTGCCAAGATGGCGGCAGCCCGGCGGGGCTGTCGTGCGGCAGTATCAGCTTGGCGAGCTGCTGCGCCATGCCGTGCACCTGCGTCCACACGCCGGGAATGTCGTCGGACTGGCTGGCTGCGGCGGCATCGATGCGGCGCAAGGGCGGCGCAGGCGGCAGGGAGCTGGCATAGGTCAAGTAAGTCATCGTGGTGCCTGTCCAGGCAAAGGAAGGGGGAAAGTGGAGTGCATGGCAACAGGGCCGGCGCCGGCTGGCAAGTGCCCGGGCTCCCGGAAGGCAGGGCCAGGCGATTGCGGATACACGATAAGCCGCCACGAAGGACGAAGCAAATCGTAAATACTGAGCGTGCGGCTCACGATTCCTGATGCTTGGGGAGGCAGGGGCGCATGCCGCGCTGGCGCGCGGGCAGGCGGCGCCAGGGGGGCGGTGCGATGAGGCGGGAAGGAGGGGGCGGAGCGTGGCCCCGCGAAATTACAGCGCGTTGAGCGGAATCTTCAGGTAGCGCACGCCGTTGTCTTCCGGCTCGGGCAGCTTGCCCGCGTTGATGTTGACCTGGATGGCGGGCAGGATCAGGGTCGGCATGTCGAGGGTGGCGTCGCGGCCCGTGCGCATGGCCACGAATTGCTCTTCCGTGATGCCGTCGCGCAAATGGATGTTGCTGGCGCGCTGTTCGGCCACCGTCACTTCCCAGCGCGCCTCGCGGCCGTTGGGCGGGTAATCGTGGCACATGAACAGCCGCGTCTGCGGCGGCAATGAAAGCAGCCGCTGCACGGAGCGGTACAGCAGGGTAGCGGAACCGCCGGGGAAGTCGCAGCGGGCCGAGCCTACGTCCGGCATGAACAGGGTGTCGCCGACGAAGACGGCGTCGCCGATCTGGTACGCCAGGTCGGCCGGCGTGTGGCCGGGCACATGCAGCGCGCGCACTTCCAGCTTGCCGATATGAAACACCTGGTCGGGCGCGAACAGTTGGTCGAATTGCGAGCCGTCGGCCCTGGCGTCATTCTGGTGATAGACGGCCGCGAATGCCTGCTGCACCGTCTGGATGGCGGCGCCGATGGCCACGTCACCGCCCAGCTGCTGTTGCAGGTAGGGCGCGGCGGAAAGATGATCGGCGTGCGCGTGGGTTTCCAGCAGCCAGCGGCACTGCAAGCCGTGTTCGCGCACGAAGGCGATCACCTTGTCGGCCGAGGCGGTCGAGGTGCGGCCCGCCTTCGGGTCGTAGTCGAGCACGGAATCGATGATGGCGCAGTCGCGGCCATCGGCCTCGTAGACAACGTAGGTGACGGTGGCGGTGGTCGGGTCGAAGAAGGCTTGGATTTGTGGAGTCATCGCGGCGGCAAGGGACGGGCAAGGGAATGGCATTATATCGCCAGAGTTCGCTAAAAAAATGCTGCAAATTGACATTTGACATGCGAAAAACAGATATGCGGGCATGCATGCGCCCGTCACAGTCGTGCGCACCCTGGCGCTTGCAGCATGGTAACCTCATTCTTCCAAGGAGGAATTCATGAACGATATCACTGTACGCAGCGAACAGTACCGCGGTTTTACGATTTCCGTGACCCCGCAAAAGGATAACGACGATTTATGGGATTTTACCTACCGCCTGCAGCGCGACGGTGAGCCGGAAGCGCAGGCGATCACGCGCAGCCGCACCCTGGGCGGCTACGCGGCGCCCGAAACCGCTTGCACGGCGGGCCTGGAAGTGGCCAGGACGGAAGTGGATAATCTGCTGCGTCCTTGAGCCAGCGTAAATCGTTTAGCCTGAAAGTCGGCCTGACCGCGCGCCGGCGCGTGAAACACGTCGCTAGCGGTCACGCTTCATGCTACGATTTCCAGTATTGAGTCAGTCAAAGGAGGCACCCCATGAATAGCAGTTCTAAAATTCACTATAAAGGCTGGGAAATCGTTCCCCTGGCCGTGCCCACCACCGATGGCAAATGGTCGGCCAGTTGCGACATCGAACGCGCCACGGCGGAAGGCCTGGAGGTGTTCGAAGGCTCGACCATGCAATTCGTGCGCGACGACGAGGAGGGCGCCATTGCCGCCGCCTGCGAAGAAGCCGTGCGCCAGATCGACAACATCATCGCCAATCCGCTGGTGCGGCTGGCTTAGCCCCTGAATTTCCAGCAAACCTGCAGCCGGCGCCCGCCGGCTGTTTTTTTATGCGCGTCGCCGGTGGCAGTCTCATATGTTTCATGTTTCAATGTTTCAAATGGAATGATTGAAACATATTTGAAACATCATTGGCCTGAATCGTGACATCGCTGTTCCCTGGCGTGACAACGCGTGCAGCGCCGATACGTGGCCATTTCCCTGGTTTTCACTGTGCCGTGGCGCATTTTCCGCGCGAGCGCATGGTGCTGGCACGGCATTTGCAATACCAATGCTCATAGCCACTCCATGAAACATTCGGGACCATCCGAAACCCATAAGGTGAACACATGACTCAATACTCAGCAGGTGCCGCATTCCGCAAGGCCGTCCAGGAAGAATCCCCGTTGCAAGTCGTCGGCGCCATCAACGCCAACCACGCCTTGCTGGCCAAGCGCGCCGGCTATAAAGCCATCTACCTGTCCGGCGGCGGCGTCGCGGCCGGATCGCTGGGCTTGCCAGACCTGGGCATTTCCAGCCTGGACGACGTGCTGACCGACATCCGCCGCATCACCGACGTGTGCGACCTGCCGTTGCTGGTCGACGCCGACACGGGCTTCGGCGCCTCCGCCTTCAACGTGGCGCGCACGGTGAAATCGATGATCAAGTTCGGCGCGGCCGGCCTGCACATCGAAGACCAGGTGGGCGCCAAGCGCTGCGGCCACCGTCCGGGCAAGGAAATCGTGAGCAAGGAAGAAATGGTCGACCGCATCAAGGCGGCCGTCGATGCGCGTACGGACCCGAATTTCGTCATCATGGCGCGCACCGATGCGCTGGCCGTCGATGGCCTGGAAGCGGCACTGGAGCGCGCCGTCGCCTGCGTCGAGGCGGGCGCCGACATGATCTTCCCGGAAGCCATCACGGACCTGGACATGTACGCCACGTTCGCCAAGGCCGTCAACGTGCCGATTCTGGCCAACATCACGGAATTCGGTTCCACGCCGCTGTTCACCTTGGACGAACTGCGCAGCGCCCACGTGGGCCTGGCCCTGTACCCGCTGTCGGCCTTCCGCGCCATGAACAAGGCGGCGGAAAACGTCTACCAGGCGCTGCGCCGCGACGGCACGCAAAAGAACGTCGTCGATACCATGCAGACGCGTATGGAACTGTATGAATCGATCAACTATCATGATTTTGAGCAGAAACTGGACGCGCTGTTCGCCGCGCAAAAGAAATAAGCAGAAATAAGCAAAAATAAGCAAAAAGCAGGGACCGCATGCCGGTCCCGTAGTGACGCACCCGAGACTATTCAATCTGGAGAACACAATGACCGCACCGCAAGCCGCCACTTTCAAGCCTAAAAAATCCGTCGCCCTGTCCGGCGTCACCGCCGGCAACACGGCGCTGTGCTCGGTCGGCAAGACCGGCAACGATTTGCATTACCGCGGCTACGACATCCTGGACGTGGCCGACAGCTGCGAGTTCGAGGAAATCGCCTACCTGCTGGTGCACGGCAAGCTGCCAACCTTGGCGGAACTGAAAGGCTACAAGGCCAAGCTGAAGTCATTGCGCGGCTTGCCGTCGGCCGTCAAGCTGGCGCTGGAAGCGCTGCCGGCCGCCGCCCACCCGATGGACGTGATGCGCACGGGCGTGTCCGTGCTGGGCTGCGCCCTGCCGGAAAAGGACGATCACAACGCGCCGGGCGCGCGCGACATCGCCGACCGCCTGATGGCGTCGTTCGGCTCCATGCTGCTGTACTGGTACCACTACAGCCATAACGGCAAGCGCATCGAAGTGGAAACGGACGACGACTCGATCGGCGGCCACTTCCTGCACCTGCTGCACGGCGAAAAACCGTCGGCGTCGTGGGAAAAAGCCATGCACACCTCGCTGATCCTGTACGCGGAACACGAATTCAACGCGTCGACCTTCACCAGCCGCGTCATCGCCGGCACGGGTTCCGACATCCACTCGGCCATCACGGGCGCCATCGGCGCACTGCGCGGCCCGAAACACGGCGGCGCGAACGAAGTGGCACTGGACATCCAGAAGCGTTACGACAACGCGGACGAAGCGGAAGCGGATATCCGCGAGCGCGTGGCCAACAAGGAAGTGGTGATCGGTTTCGGCCACCCCGTCTACACGATTTCGGACCCGCGCAATAAAGTCATCAAGGAAGTGGCCCGCTCGCTGTCGCACGAAGCGGGATCGACCAAGATGTTCGACATCGCCGAGCGCCTGGAATCGGTCATGTGGGAAATCAAGAACATGTTCCCGAACCTGGACTGGTTCTCGGCCGTGTCCTACCACATGATGGGCGTGCCGACGGCGATGTTCACGCCGCTGTTCGTCATCTCGCGCACCTCGGGCTGGGCCGCCCACATCATCGAGCAGCGCATCGACAACAAGATCATCCGCCCGAGCGCCAACTACGTGGGCCCGGAAGACCTGGAATTCGTGCCGATCAAGGACCGCAAATAATGAGTACCCCCATGAATACCCTGTACCGCAAATCCTTGCCGGGTACCCAGCTAGATTACTTCGACACGCGCGCCGCCGTCGACGCGATCCAGCCAGGCGCCTATGCCACCTTGCCCTACACCTCGCGCGTACTGGCCGAAAACCTCGTGCGCCGCTGCGACCCGGCCACCCTGAACGCCTCGCTGAGCCAGTTCATCGAACGCCGTCGCGACCTCGATTTCCCCTGGTTCCCCGCCCGCGTCGTCTGCCATGACATCCTGGGCCAGACGGCCCTGGTCGACCTGGCCGGCCTGCGCGATGCCATCGCGGCCCAGGGCGGCGACCCGGCCCTGGTCAATCCCGTCGTGCCCACGCAGCTGGTGGTCGACCATTCGCTGGCAGTCGAATGCGGCGGCTTCGACCCCGACGCCTTCGCCAAGAACCGCGCCATCGAAGACCGCCGCAACGAAGACCGTTTCGACTTCATCGACTGGACCAAGAAAGCCTTTAAAAACGTCGACGTGATCCCGCCCGGTAACGGCATCCTGCACCAGATCAACCTCGAGCGCATGTCGCCCGTGATCCAGGTACAGGACGGCGTGGCCTATCCCGACACCCTGGTGGGCACGGATTCGCACACGCCGATGGTCGATGCGCTGGGCGTGATCGCCATCGGCGTGGGCGGCCTGGAAGCGGAAAGCGTGATGCTGGGCCGGGCCTCGTGGATGCGTTTGCCCGATATCATCGGCGTCAAGCTGACGGGCAAGCCGCAGCCGGGCATCACGGCGACCGACACGGTGCTGGCGCTGACGGAGTTTTTGCGCAAGCAGAAGGTCGTCTCGTCCTACCTGGAATTCTTCGGCGAAGGCGCGTCGCACCTGACCCTGGGCGACCGCGCCACGATTTCCAACATGGCGCCGGAATTCGGCGCCACGGCCGCCATGTTCTACATCGATGCGCAAACCATCAAGTATCTGAAACTGACGGGCCGCGACGATGAACTGGTGAAACTGGTGGAGCTGTACGCCAAAGAGACGGGCCTGTGGGCCGACAGCCTGGTGGACGCGCAGTACGAGCGCGTGCTGACGTTCGACCTGTCGTCCGTCGTGCGCAATATCGCCGGGCCGTCGAATCCGCACAACCGCGTGCCGACCTCGGAACTGGCCGCGCGCGGGATTTCCGGCGTGGTGGAAAACGAACCGGGCAAGATGCCGGATGGCGCCGTCATCATCGCCGCCATCACCAGCTGCACCAATACGAACAACCCGCGCAACATGATCGCGGCCGGCCTGATCGCGCGCAATGCGAACCGCCTGGGCCTGACGCGTAAACCTTGGGTCAAATCGTCGCTGGCGCCCGGCTCGAAAACCGTGGAACTGTACCTGCAGGAAGCGGGCCTGATGCCGGAGCTCGAAGCATTAGGCTTTGGCGTGGTCGCTTTCGCCTGCACCTCGTGCAACGGCATGTCGGGCGCGCTCGATCCCATCATCCAGGACGAAGTGGTGTCGCGCGACCTGTACGCCACGGCCGTCCTGTCGGGCAACCGCAACTTCGACGGCCGCATCCACCCGTACGCGAAACAGGCTTTCCTCGCCTCGCCGCCGCTGGTGGTGGCCTACGCGATCGCCGGCACCATCCGCTTCGATATCGAGAAGGATGTGCTGGGCCATGACGCTGACGGCAAGCCTATCCTGCTCAAGGATATCTGGCCGTCGGACGAGGAAATCGACGCCATCGTCGCGTCCAGCGTCAAGCCGGAGCAGTTCCGCAAGGTGTATATCCCGATGTTCGCCGCGCAGGCGGATGACGGCATCAAGGTCAGCCCGCTGTACGACTGGCGTCCGCAGACGACGTATATCCGCCGTCCGCCGTACTGGGAAGGCGCGCTGGCAGGCGCGCGGCCCTTGAAAGGCATGCGTCCGCTGGCCGTCCTGGGCGACAACATCACCACCGACCACTTGTCGCCATCGAACGCCATCATGCTCGACAGCGCGGCCGGCGAATACCTGGCGAAGATGGGTTTGCCCGAGGAAGACTTCAATTCCTACGCCACGCACCGGGGCGACCATTTGACGGCGCAGCGCGCCACGTTCGCCAATCCGACCTTGAAGAACGAGATGGTCATCGAGGACGGCAAAGTGAAGGCCGGTTCGCTCACGCGCATCGAGCCGGAAGGCAAAATCTCGCGCATGTGGGAAGCCATCGAGGTGTACATGGAGCGCAAGCAGCCCCTGATCATCATCGCCGGCGCCGACTATGGCCAGGGTTCCTCGCGCGACTGGGCCGCCAAGGGCGTGCGCCTGGCGGGCGTGGAAGCCATCGTGGCCGAAGGTTTTGAACGCATCCACCGCACCAACCTGGTGGGCATGGGCGTGCTGCCGCTGGAATTCCTCCCTGGCGTGAACCGCAAGACCCTGGGCCTGGACGGCAGCGAAACCTACGACGTCGTGGGCGAGCGCACGCCGCGTTCCACCTTGACCCTCGTCATCCACCGCAAGAACGGCGAGACGGTCGACGTGCCCGTCACCTGCCGCCTCGATACGGCGGAAGAGGTGTCAATTTACGAGGCGGGCGGCGTTCTTCAACGATTCGCGCAGGATTTCCTCGAATCTTCGAAAGCCGCGTAACGGTAGGTCGGATTAGCGCTTGCGCGTAATCCGACCTTATCTGCCGAAACGCGCCAACAATGTATCGGATTACGCGCGGCGATGCCCCGCTGATCCGACCTACCTCTTCCAGGAAAATTCATGACCCACGTACCCCAAATCAAGATCCCCGCCACCTACATGCGTGGCGGCACCAGCAAGGGCGTGTTCTTCCGTCTGCAGGATTTGCCCGCCAGCGCGCAAGTGCCGGGCGCGGCGCGCGACGCCTTGCTGCTGCGCGTGATCGGCAGTCCCGACCCCTACGGCAAGCAGATCGACGGCATGGGCGGCGCCACGTCGAGCACCAGCAAGACGGTGATTCTGGCGAAAAGTACGCAGTCGGAGCACGACGTCGACTACCTGTTCGGCCAGGTCTCGATCGACAAGCCGTTTGTCGACTGGAGCGGCAACTGCGGCAACCTGTCGGCCGCCGTCGGCTCGTTCGCCATCGCCAGCGGCCTGGTGGACGCGGCCCGCGTGCCTGCCGACGGCATCGCCACGGTGCGCATCTGGCAAGCCAATATCGGCAAGACCATCATCGCCCACGTGCCCATGACGCAGGGCGAAGTACAGGAAACGGGCGACTTCGAGCTCGATGGCGTGACCTTCCCGGCCGCCGAAGTGAAGCTGGAATTTCTCGACCCGGCCGCGGACGAGGAGGGCGGCGATGGTGGCAGCTCGGCCATGTTCCCTACTGGCAACCTCGTCGATGACCTCGACGTGCCTGGCATCGGCGTGTTGAAAGTCACGATGATCAACGCCGGCATCCCGACGATTTTCGTCGATGCGCACGCCATCGGCTACACGGGCACGGAACTGCAGGACGCCGTCAATGGCGATCCGGCCGCGCTGGCCCGCTTCGAGACCATCCGCGCGCATGGCGCGCTGCGCATGGGCTTGATTTCCCATCTTGATGAAGCGGCGAAGCGCCAGCACACGCCGAAGGTGGCCTTTGTCGCCAAACCGGCCGGCTATGTGTCGTCGAGCGGAAAAAAGGTGGAGGCGGGCGACATCGACCTGCTCGTGCGCGCTCTGTCCATGGGCAAGCTGCACCACGCCATGATGGGCACGGCGGCAGTTGCCATCGGCACGGCGGCGGCTATTCCCGGCACCCTGGTCAACCTGGCAGCGGGCGGCGGACCCCGCAACTCGGTGCGCTTCGGCCACCCGTCGGGCACCCTGACGGTGGGCGCGCAAGCGCAGCAGGTCGATGGCCAATGGCGCGTCACCAAGGCCATCATGAGCCGCAGCGCGCGCGTGCTGATGGAAGGCAGCGTGCGCATTCCCGGCGACGCGTTTTAAGGCCAGGTAGGCCGATGCGCAGGCAGATCAGTTGATATTTCTGCTAGCAAAGAAACGGAGCGACAAGGAAAATGGGGGAGCGTCAGCCGCGATGCGTGCAGCGCAGACGCTGGCGACCTCCCATACTTCCCGACGGGTGAACTGATGTTATTTAACTCTTACGTCTTCCTGTTCGCGTATCTGCCCATCACGGTGGCCGGTTTTTTCATCCTGGGACGGCGCAGCGAATTATGGGCTGCCGCCTGGCTGGCGTCGTCGTCGCTGTTCTTCTACGCGTACTGGGATTACCGCTACCTGCCGCTGTTGCTGGGCTCCGTCGTCTTTAACTATGGCTGCGCGGCCTGGCTGGCGGCCAGCCCCCGGCCACGCAAGAAATGGATACTGGCTGCCGCCATTGCCGCCAACCTCGGCTTGCTTGCCTACTATAAATACGCGGGATTTTTCGTTGCCAGTCTGGCGCAATTGCTGGCGCAGCCAATTCCCTCTTTGCACGTGATTCTGCCGATCGGCATCTCGTTTTTCACGTTTACGCAGATCGCCTTCCTGGTCGACACCTGCAAGGGCAAGGCGCAGGAAAGCCGCTTCGTCCACTATCTGCTGTTCGTCACGTATTTCCCGCATCTGATTGCCGGTCCTGTCTTGCATCACAAGGAAATGATGCCGCAATTCGCCGACCGGCGTACCTTCCGCCTGTCGGCCAGCAATATCGCCATCGGCAGCACGATTTTTTTCATCGGCCTGGCCAAGAAGGTGCTGATTGCCGACAATATCGGCGCCTATTCGGCGCCCTTGTTCAGTGATCCCGCCGCGCCATCCTTGCTGATCGCCTGGGCTGGCGTGCTCGCGTATGCCTTCCAGCTGTACTTCGATTTCTCCGGCTATTCCGACATGGCCATCGGCTTGTCGAGATTATTTGGCGTGCGGCTGCCGCTGAATTTTGCTTCGCCCTACAAGGCGCGCAATATCGCGCAATTCTGGCGCCGCTGGCACATGACCCTGTCGCGCTTCCTGCGCGACTACCTGTATATCCCGCTGGGCGGCAACCGCTGCGGGCCCGTGCGGCGCTACCTGAACCTGATGATCACCATGGTGCTGGGCGGCCTGTGGCATGGCGCCGGCTGGAATTTCATCGTCTGGGGCGCGCTGCATGGCGCTTACCTGGCGATCCACAAGGCCTGGAGCACGGTGACGCGCAAGCTGCACCTGCCGTCCGGTACGCGCGGCGGGAATGTCGTGGCGACGGCCCTTACTTTCATTGCCGTCTGCGTCGCCTGGGTCTTCTTTCGCGCACCCGACATGGCAACCGCCCTGACAATCATCCAAGGCATGGCGGGCGGCTTTGGCCTGGATTTGCCCGATGCGCTGGCGCCCCATTTGCTGCCGCTTCAGCCTGTGCTGGCCGCCATGGGCATGGGCTATTACCTGGGCGGCGGCACGGTGTTCATTGAAAGCTGGACGTGGATAGCGGTGGCAGCGCTGATTACTTTTTCCATGCCGAATACGCAGCAGATCATGCGCCACTTTGATCCGGCGCTGGATTTTCCTGCCGGTGGGCGACACCTGCGCGCCTGGCTCACCTGGCGCGCCTCGCCTGCGTGGGCGGCCGCCATCGCCGTGCTCGCGCTGGCGAGCATGCTGGCCCTGAACCGGCCCGCTGAATTCCTGTATTTTCAATTTTAGAGAGGGCGCATCATGACGGCATCCCCTTTCAAATCCTATCTGGCCGTACTGGCGCTGGCGCTGGCGGGGGGCGCCGTGCTGGTGGGCGCCTTCGTTTTCGTTGTCGACCCTTATGGCCTGTATGGCGTCGTCCGGCGCGATAATTTCAATGCCGTCAAGCCGGGCCTGAGCCGCTACCAGAACCAGATCAAGCAGGAACATGCGCTGCGCAGGCAGCTGCGCTTCATCATCCTCGGCAATTCGCGCGCGGAGATCGGCTTCGATCCGCGCGCCAGCGCCCTGTCGGCGCTGGGCGCCGGCTACAATCTGGCGATTCCGGGCACGGGCCTGGCGACATCCGCCAGCCAGTTTGCGCAACTGCGCCAGGCCGGCGTCAAGCCGCGCACGGTCATCGTGGGCATGGAATTCATCGATTTTCTCAATCCCGCCGTCGCACCGTTCGCACGTCAGGCGCCAGCGGCGGCCGCGCCGGCGCATGGCCGCGCGTTCTGGCGCTTCGATGCGCTCTTTTCGCTGGCCTCCGTCAAGGATGCCGTGCACACGCTGCGCATTCAGCACGACGATGAGGCGGTTACCTTGTCGGCCGATGGCTTCAATCCCTTGCTGGAGTACGGCGCCCATGCGCGCCGGGATGGCTACCACAAGATGTTCACGCAGCGGGCGCAGGAAAGCGCCGCCAGCTTGCGCCGCAAATCGACGCGGAGCCTTGCCACCGAAGACTTTCGATTGCTGCGCACCTTTTTGCTGGCGATGGCGGCCACCGAGGCCGATATCAAGCTGGTGATCTATCCGTATCACGCGCAAATGCTGGCCATGTTCGAGGCTGCCGGGCTGTGGCCCCTGTTCGAAGTATGGAAAGCACAGCTGGTGCCGGAAATTGGCGCGGTCAAGGCGCGCTACCCGGATGCGCATATTTCCCTCACGGATTTCAGCGGCTATGGCGCATACAACTGCGAGCCGATACCCGCCGCCAATGAGCGCGGCACTGCCACGCGCTGGTACTGGGAGGCCGGACATTTCAAGAAGGCGCTGGGCGATATCGTATTGCAGCGCGTGATGTCGCCGCAGGATGTTGCGCCTGGCGATGGGCAGTTTGGCATGCCGCTCGATGACGCCAGCCTCGAGGAAAACCGCGCGCGGATCGCGCAGGAACGCAACAGTTGCGCGGCGGCGCAGCCGGCATTGTTTTCAAGGCAGCTGCTCGCCACACAGCATAGCCACACTGGAGGAAGCAGATGAACAGATAAGCAGAACATGCACGAACAAAAAAACACAGATTGCACGCCTACCGGAGGAGACATGAATTTCGCAGCATTTTATCAACGCTCGATCGACACGCCTGACGTTTTCTGGCGCGAGGAAGCGGAAAAGATCGACTGGCATACCCCGTTTTCGCAGGTCCTCGATTATTCACGCCCGCCGTTCGCCAAATGGTTCGTCGGCGGCACCACGAATTTGTGCCACAACGCCGTCGACCGCTGGGTGGACCGCCAGGGCGATGCCGCCGCGCTGATCGCCATTTCCACCGAAACGAACACGGAGCGCAGCTACAGCTTTCGCGAGCTGCAGCGCGAAGTGGAGCGCTGCGCCGCCATATTGCAGTCGCTGGGCGTGGTCAAGGGCGACCGCGTATTGATCTACATGCCGATGATCGCCGAGGCGGCGTTTGCCATGCTCGCGTGCGCGCGCATCGGCGCCGTGCATTCCGTGGTGTTCGGCGGCTTTGCCGCCAACAGCCTGGCCAGCCGCATCGACGATGCGCAGCCAAAATTGGTGTTTTCCGCCGATGCCGGTTCGCGCAATGGCAAGGCGATTCCCTACAAGCCGCTGCTCGACGAAGCCATCCGCATCGCAGCGCACAAGCCGCAGCATGTGCTGCTGGTCGACCGCCATCTGGTGCCGATGGAACGGACGAATGGCCGCGACGTCGATTACGCGGCCCTGCGCGAACGGCACCTGGACGCGCAGGTGCCAGTCGCCTGGCTCGAATCGAACGAGCCGTCGTACGTGCTGTACACCTCGGGCACGACGGGCAAACCGAAGGGCGTGCAGCGCGACGTGGGCGGCTATGCGGTGGCGCTGGCGTCGTCGATGCAGTACAACTTCTGCGGCAAGCCCGGCGAAACCTTCTTTGCCACCTCGGATATCGGCTGGGTGGTGGGACACTCCTACATCGTCTACGGCCCGCTGATCGCCGGCATGGCCACCATCCTGTACGAGGGCTTGCCCATCTGTCCCGATGCGGGCATCTGGTGGAGCATCGTGGAAAAATACAAGGTCACGCGCATGTTCTCGGCGCCGACGGCCATCCGCGTGCTGCGCAAGCACCCGGTGGAACTGATGCGCAAATACGACCTGTCGTCATTGAAGGCACTGTACCTGGCGGGCGAGCCGCTCGATGAAACCACCTCGCAGTGGATCGCCGACGAACTGAAGGTGGACATCATCGACAACTACTGGCAGACGGAGACGGGCTGGCCCATTCTCTCGGTGGCCAAGGGCATTGCCGACACCCCGACGCGCCTGGGCAGCCCCGGCCAGGCCATGTACGGCTACCGCGTCAAGCTGCTCAACGAGGCGACGGGCGAGGAGTGCGGCGCGAACGAGAAGGGCGTGCTGGTGCTGGAAGGCCCGCTGCCGCCCGGCTGCATGCAGACGGTCTACGGCGACGACTCTCGTTTCGTCGACACCTACTGGTCCACCTTCAGCGGTCGTCAAGTGTATTCGACCTTCGACTGGGGCGTGCGCGACGCGGACGGCTATTATTTTATTCTGGGCCGCACGGACGACGTGATCAACGTGGCCGGCCACCGCCTGGGCACGCGCGAGATCGAGGAAAGCATCACCAGCCATCCGAACGTGTCGGAAGTGGCGGTGGTGGGCGTGGAAGACAAGCTCAAAGGCCAGGTGGCGATGGCTTTCGTGATCCTCAAGGACCCGCGGGGTTTCGACAGCGTCGAGGCGAAAACGGCGCTGGAACGCGAAGTGATGGCCGTGGTCGACCGCCAGCTGGGCGCCGTGGCGCGGCCCGCGCGCGTGCTGTTCGTGGCGCAGTTGCCGAAGACGCGCTCGGGCAAGCTGCTGCGCCGTTCGATCCAGGCCATCTGCGAAGGGCGCAGCCCGGGCGACCTGACGTCGATGGATGACCCGGCATCGCTGCAGCAGATCCAGGCAGCGCTGGCTTAAGCGCCATGACGAGAACGAAGTTTATCAATCGATAAACTTCGTTCTCAGATCCGGTCGCTTTCCTTGCGCACGACCCTGCCGACGATCAGGCATTCATTGCCGCGGCACAGCTTGCGGTGGTATTTGCGCTGGTCGGGGTTGTCCGATGTCAGCCACCATTCGCCGATGTCGCGCGCCATGCGCTTGACCACCGGTTCGCCTTCGTAATTGATGGCAAACACGATGCCGTCGGCCGGCCGGTTGTCGGCCGTATTGATGATCACCACATCGTCCTCGTACAGGGCCGGCTCCATGCTCTCGCCCTTGACCTTGATCGCCACCAGTTTTTCAGGGTGGTAGCCATTGCGCTCGACCCAGCTGCGCGGCACGCTGATGGTGCTGCCGTCGTGCGTTTCCGGTTCGATGGCAAAGCCCGTGATGCCGGCCGACAGGCGCAGCTTCACCTTGCGGATCGGGTAGAAGCGTTCATCTTCGCCATCTTCCACGACCACGGGCTGCACGCCGGCCAGCGCGCGCGCGGCCATGGCCGCCTGGTCGGGCGCCGCGCCCTGGTCGAAGTACATGCTGTCCAGCTGCAGGTCCGCTTCCAGCTTGCGCGCGATCTTTTCGCTGAACGCGCGTCCCTCGCGGTAGGTGGGCGAGAGGATTTGCGAGATGCGCGCCTCGCTCCAGCCGCTGACGTCGGAAATTTTCTTGCGCGTGTTGTCGTAGTGCTCGCGGATCAGGGCCAGCAGGCGGTCGCGTCTGTATTGATACATATTCATCTCCACATTAAACCTGAAATTTACCGTTTGATAAATTACCAAATGCTTGACTTTAACATTAGCGATTGATAAAGTCCACTCGTTGCCTGTCGCAAACGCACTACAGCGTTTGCCGGTTGGCGACACCACGGGAGGTCAGGCAGATGTTGAACAGCAGTCAGTCGGTTGAAAGCAGGGCGGCGCCGCGGCAGGGGCGCCAGTTACAGGGACGCAGCAAGAAGTCGCAGCTGCATATCGCCCGCATCGCGCAGTACATCCGCGAGCAGGGCCAGGCCAGCGCGGCGCAGTTGTCCGCCTTGCTGGGACTCGACGCGGGCACCATGAGCCGCTATTTGCGCCACATGTGCGGCATGGGGCAGATCCACCTGGCGCAGCGCCATTGCACGGAGCCGGGACGCCAGCGGCCCGCCCTGTACGCGCTGGGCGAGCAGGAAGACGAGGTCGACGGCTGGGCCGAACTGCCGCCGCAGGTGCGCCGCACGGCCAGCTGGCCACGCGGTGCGGCGCGCCGCGATCCGCTGGTGGCGGCCCTGTTCGGGCCGGCGCGGGAAAACTAAGACAAGAATCAACGAGGAGAAAATCATGGGGTTTGCAGAAAAATTCATCGCATCGCTGTCGTCGCAGAACCTGCGCGACGATGCCGTCCACCACGACCTGGACGTGATCGCGGCCGCGGCGCTGGCCGGCGACATGGGCGCCTTGCTGTGCCGCGTCAAATACGCGGACGGCACCGTCAGCCGCTTGTTCGAGGGCAATGCCGGCAACCTGGCGCAGCTGCTGCGCGCCTGGACGGCGGCCGTGACGCAGAAGGGCCGCGCGCGGCGCTGGGTCAAGGCGCAGACGGCCTGGGATGCGCAGGCCGCCAATACCTTGTACCGCCGCGTGGCCGAAGCGTCGCTCGCGCACTGGCTCGACAGCAAATGCAAGGTCTGCCACGGCACGGGCGTCGTCGCCGCCATGCAGGCCGGCGCGCCCGTCGTCTGCAAGGCGTGCCGCGGTGCCGGCGAAGCGGCCATCAGCTGCTCCGGCGGCTTCGAGCTCGAACGCATCAAGGATATGGTCAGCGAACTGGAAGGCATCTTCCAGTCGCACGGGGCCCGCGCTATGCGCCGCCTGGGGCACTGAAAAAATTCTGCAAGATGCCTGCTGATGCAAAAAACGCCCCTACAATAGAGTCTCGATCACGCAGCAACAGCAACACCGGCAACACCGTAGGACCACATGCTTCTCCACTCGTAATAGACGCGCTCGAAGCGCGACACCGATAGGGGAAATCAGCGCAGCGAACGGCCTTCATGGCCCCCTTCGCCCATCTTCCGTCCGGCACGGCCCCGCGCCATCCGGACGCCAGCCCGCCGCCTCACCGCGTGCGGGCTTTTTATTTTCCTGATACTTGGCAGTTCCCCCCTCAAGACCGCATCTGCGGTCTTTTTTTTCATCCCACGAAAGGTATTACTTATGGCATCGACAGCAAACGGCATCGACAGCTTGATCGTTATCAGCAAACAAAGCGCCGAAGGCAGCAAGGCCGCCGCCGGCGGCGGCCAGATTTATCCCCGCGTCACGGCCACCTTCGACACGGAAGCGGACAAATATGCGAGCGCCGAGATCGACGCCAGCCAGCAACAGGGCGATACCCGCCTGGGCAATTTCCGCACCACGGGCGCCATCAAGGCCGAAGCGGCGTGCGGCACCTACGCGCCGCTGATGGCGGCGCTGCTGCGCCGCGACTTCACGGCCGGCGGCGTCGCTGCCGCGCAAACCACCATCGCTGCCGCCGCCTCCGGCCTGACGCGCAGCGCCGGTTCCTGGCTGGCAGAAGGTTTCCGCGCCGGCAGCGTGGTGCGCATCACCGGTATGACGGCGCCGGCTGCCGCCAACAACGCGAAGAACTTCTTCGTCACGTCGGTGACGGCGACCAACCTGAATGGCCAGTTCATGGACGGTTCGGCCATGATCGTCAAGGCGGCCGGCGACTCGGTCGGCGTGGCGGCCGTGGGCAAGCGCAGCTTCACCCCCTTGAGCGGCCACACCACCGACTGGTTCACGGCCGAAGTGCAGGACCCGAAGATCGGCGTACACCGCAGCTTCGTCGACCAGCTGGTCAGCAAGATGGATATCGCCGTGCAGCCGAACGGCATCACCAGCCTGGACTTCACCCTGATGGGCAAGGCGGAAGGCCCGACCACGGCCGTGCCGTACTTCCCCACGCCGCTGGCCGCGCCGGGCACCGGCAAGTTCTCGGGCGCCACGGCGATGCTGTCGGTGAACGGCATCCCGTCGCAGATCTGCACCGGCATGTCCATCTCGCTCGACGGCCAGGTCAAGGTCGACCCGGTGATCGGCTCGAAGTACGCCACGGCCGCCTCGCGCGGCAAGGTCATGGGCTCGGGCCAGTTCACGGTGCTGCTGCAGGACGCCACCTATCTCGACTACTTCAAGTCCGAGACGGAAATCCCGCTGGCCTACGCCATGGCGTCGGGCACGGCGCCAACCGCCGACGTGCTGGCGCTGGCCATGGGCCGCATCAAGATCACCTCGGCCAAGATCGACGACGGCGAGAAAAACAAAATCGTCACCTGCGCCTTCGACGTCCTGCGCTACAAGGGCGCCGATGCGCAGCATGAAGCGACCACCTTGAGCATCCAGGACAGCGCGCTGTAAGCGGCTGACGCTTGATCCGGGGCCGCCGTGAGGGCGGCCTTTTTACTTTTTACCTTTATCAAGAAAGAAAATACACATGAACAACGCACAAATGATCGCCTCGGCTGGTTTTGATATCTCCCTGCTGAATGACGGTAACAAGTCCGTGGACCAGGTGCACCTGGTGTCGGTCCTGTTCGACGAAGACGGTGCGCACAAGGCGGGCTTTGAAATCGTCAGCAAAAATTCCGACCAGTACCGTGCCGTGATCCGCGAAACGTCGGTGGTGGCGATCAAGCGCTCGGTGCAAAAAAGCAAGCAGATCGACGCGAAGACCGACGAAGGCGCTGCGGAACTGTATGACCTGGCGGAAAACCGCAGCATGAAGATCGCCATCGCGGTGGTGGTGGGCATGCCTGGTTTCGTCGACAAGGGCGTGCCGGTACAACCGTCCCCGGCTTTGCTGAAGGCGATTTTTGAAAAAATGCCGTCCTGGCAGGAAAAAGTGCTGGCTGCGCTTGAGGCGGAAGGCAATTTTTTGACGGTCTAGCCGCCGCCTTGCTGCTCTTTGCCGACGAACAGTTTGAGCGTTCGGCGAAGGCGGCTGATGGCAATGCGAAAGGCGAGCACCTGGATGCCGCGAAGCGTCATCCACTCTACCGGGAGCCGCAGGCTCCCGTTTGCGCGCAACTGCCGTTTGAACTGGCGCACGTGTGGCAGTTTTTCGTGCAGATGAGCCGCAAGCGGCAAAACGGCATGGCGGTCAATCCCTTGAGCAGCCTCGATATCCTGGCTTGGCAGTTGCGACACCGCATACGCCTGGCGGTATGGGAAGAAGAGCTGGTCGATCAGCTTGACGCGGCCTACATGGTTCATCAAAACAGTTCTCATTAGGCTGGCCTTTACCCGGCCTATCTATAGCAGAGGTGACGCCAAAAACACAACTGTCATCGCCAGGGTGGCCTCGATTTGCATTGCCACCCTTCGGTGGCTTTTTTTATGGGTAAATTATGACCGTTGATATTGCAACACTACAGATACGCATTGATACGCTCAATGTGCGCATCGCGGCAGATGACCTGGAACGCATGCGCGAGGCCAGCGAGAAGGCCGCCAAGTCGACTCTGAAACTCGAAGATGTCACGAAAAAATACACGGAGATACTCTCCAGCCTGGGTATTTCCAACAATATCGGCCAGATCGTTAAATTAACTGATGAATATACGAAATTGACAGCGCAACTGCGCATGTCGACCAGCTCTACACAGGAATATGGCGAGGCGTACGACAATGTCAAGCGTATTGCAGCCTCGGGACAAACGGATCTCGCCGCTACGGCGGGTCTGTATACCCAAATGAACGATGCGACCAAGAAATTGGGCATCAGCCAGGCCGAAGTGGCCGGCATCACCGAGGCCCTCAATCTGGGCGTCAAGATCAGCGGCGCATCGGCGGCCGATTCCGCTACCGCCTTCAAAGGGCTGTCCGATGCCTTCGCCGATGGGGCCCTGAGCAGCCAGCAATTTAACGCCATCAGCCAGGCCGCCCCTGAAGTCATGGCGGCAATGGCCGCCGGTCTGGGCGTGTCGAAAGAAGCGCTTGCCGGGTTTGCCGGCGCAGGATTGATCACCGCCGATGTGATGGCCATCGCGCTACCGAACGCGCTGGGCGAGTTGCGCAAGGAAGCCGTGCAGTTCGAAACTATTGGCGGCAGCTTTACCGTTCTGAGCAATAACGTGATGGAATTCACGGCGAGGCAGGCGGAGTCGAGCGGCGCCGTGCGCCTGATGACGAGCGGTCTCGAATTTTTGTCGAATAACCTGACCCTTGTCGTTGGCGTGCTGGAAACGCTGACCACCGCGAAGTTTGCCACCTGGGCTGCCGGCGTCGTAGTGGCTACTTACAGCAAGGTCGCAGCCAACCGGGCCTTGCTTGCATCCACCCTGGCGGCGGCGAATGCCGACGTGACGGCGACCGCTGCCACCTCGGCACTGGCGGCTGCACGGGTAGCTGAATTGCAAGCGACGATACGCGCCAGCCAGGCCGACGTGGCGCTGGCGCTGACCACCAATGGTCTGATACCGGCCCAAGCCCGTGCCACTGTTGCCTCCGAGGCTCACTCCGCCGCATTGGTGGCGCAAACGGCAGCAACGCGAGCCGCATCGGTCGCTGCAGGGGTACTGAAAGGGGCCTTGGCATTCATGGGTGGGTATATTGGCTTGCTGGTGACTGTCGTAGGGTTAGGTGTTACTGCCTGGAATATGTGGGGGAGTTCATCGAAGGACAATGCGGAGAAGGCCGTAGAGCCCATGCGCAAAAGCACCAAGGATATCATTGCTGAACTCGACAAGCAGATGGTCCAGCTGGCAAAGCGCAATGAGCTGGCAAAGCTGGGCGTGTCGGAAAAAGGATTGGATACCCCGGCTGGCGAGCGCATGGCAGAGATATCGACGGAGATGGATGCGGTGCGCAATCGCACGGGAAAATATCAGTCCCTGGACAAGGCGGCGCGGGACAGCAACATGGCAAGGCTGCAAGCCGAATTCGATGCGCTGCAGGGCAAGCTCAAGCAGCTTGAGCAGCAAGGCGCGTCGGGTAAACCGACGAGCGGAACTGGTACAGGCGCGCCATCACTTCCCGCTCCGCCAACGCCTTTCGAAGTCATGATGGATGACATGCGCGGCAAGGCCCGCGACCTGAAGCGCGAAGTTGCCGGCTATGCCGAGATGAACGAGGCGCAACAGTTCGATTATCGGTTGAAGGAACTCCTGGCGGATCGGACGAAAAAGGTGACCGCAGCACAACAGGCGGGATTCGAGGTTGCACGCAAAGTGATACAAACTCGCCTCGATGAGATCGAGGTGGACAAGCAAGCCAAGGCAGTGGCGGAGCAGGCGCAGGCGGAGGCGAAAGCGCTGTCCGATACGCGGACGCAGGCCGTTGCCGATGCCGTCAAGGAAGCGGAGGCTGGCGAAAAGCTGGTAGCGGTGTATGGCATGAGCAAGACCGCTATCGCGCAAAATGAAATGGCGTTGTTGAAGGAACAGCGCGCCGCGCTGGCGGTGGGCAAGGAAAATGCGGCGCAGATCGAGTATTTGAATGCCTTGATCGATGCCAAGCAGCGCAGCATGACGGCGACGGAAGAACTGGCCGCCAAGGAAGCGTCTGCCGCTGCGGCCAAGAAGGCCTCGGATGAATGGGCCGCCAGCGCCAAGGACATCGAAAAATCGCTGACTGACGCCTTCATGAACGGCTTCGAAGGCGGCAAGAACCTGGCGACGATGTTCAAGGACAAGTTGAAGAGCATGTTCAACAACCTCGTGCTGCAACCGATCATGTCTCCCATTGCGGCCGGCTTTGCCTCGTTCCTGAATCCGGGTGCGGCGCAGGCGCAGGGCAGTTTGGCCAATGGCGGGGGTATCCAGGCGCTCATGAGCTCGGCGAAGGGCATTTACGAATCGTTATCGACCGGCCTGTCCGGCATCGGTAACTCGGTGGCCGATGGGGTGCAGCGTGGAATCAACATGCTGCAAGGTTCCCCCTATTCTCCGTTTGTCAGTGCCAATGGTTCGTTCGCCACCGGTGTAGGCGCGGCGGCAAGCGTTGCCGCCGGCGTCATGGGTGGCGTGTACGGCGGCAAGATGATTTCGGGTGAATATGGTCGCAACGGCGTTGTCAATGCCGGTACGGCCATTGGCGCAGGGCTAGGAACTGTGGTCTTTCCTTTGGTAGGCACGGCGATGGGAGCCCTGGTCGGCGGCTTGCTGGGAGGCGCCGCGAACCGCCTGTTCGGCATGGGCGAGAAAAAGGTCAGCAGCGCAGGTATTTCCGGCAGTCTCGGTGTCGATGGCTTTACGGGCGAGAGTTATTCGAACTGGACCCAGAAAGGCGGTCTTTTCCGCAAGAATAAAAAGGGTACCGACCATTCTGAAGTCGATGCCGAGCTGGCCGCATCGTTAGGCGATACGTACGCGCAGATGAAGGCGGTGACGGGCACGTTCGCCAACACACTGGGCGTGAATACGGATGGCCTGGCCAAGCGCACGCAGTCGCTCAATATTGTCATGACCAAGGACGATGCGGCCAATCAGAAAGCCATTGCCGACTTCTTTACCGGCGTCGGCGATGCCATGGCCATGGAATTGGTTCCTTCCTTGTCGCAGCTCAAATTGAAAGGCGAGTCGGCGAGCGCTGCGCTGCAGCGCCTGGCGGGTAGTTACGCCACTGTTGACGCCGTGCTGGCAACCTTGGGCAGCACTTCGCAGCAGGCATTTGGCGCCGTCGGCGTGGCATCCCTGGCGGCGCGCGAGCAATTGGTCAAGGCCGCCGGCGGCGTTGAAGCACTGGGCAATCGGACTGCGTTCTTTGCCGAAAACTACCTGACCGAAGCCGAGCGCCTGGCGCCCGTGCAAAAACAAGTGACGGAACAGATGGCAGCCCTGGGCTATGCCAGCGTGACCACGCGCGCGCAATTCAAGGACACGGTATTGCAACTGGCCAATTCCGGCGCCTTGGCCACCAAGACGGGCGCCGAGCAGTATGCGGGCCTGATGGCGCTGGCCGATGCGTTTGCGAAGACGCATGCGGCGACGGAAGACCTGACCAAATCGGAGCAGGGTATCGCCGACGAGCGTAAGAGCATCCAGGAAAAACTTGACCAGATGACGATGACGTCGGCGCAATTGCGTGCCCGCGAGCGTACTTCGGTCGATGCTTCCAACCGGGCGCTATATGACCAGCTGCAGGCGCGGCAAGAGATCGCCAGCGCCTACGAGACGGAATCCTCCGCCCTCAAATCCACCATCGACCGCCTGAAGTCGTTTGGCGACGGTATCCGTTCGTTCAAGGATTCCCTGTTGCTGGGCAGCTTGTCGACGCTGACGCCGATGCAAAAGATGGCTGAGGCGCAGCGCCAATATGAGGAAACGCTGGCCAAGGCGAAGACGGGCGATGCGGCGGCGCAATCGGCGCTGACGGCGGCGGCCACGGCGTACCTGACGGCGAATCAGGTAGTCAAATCGTCGAGCGACGCCTATGCGGCCGATGCGGCGCGGGTGCAGGCCGACCTGGCGGCGCTGGCGGCGATTGCCGGCACGCAGATGAGCGATGCGCAGAAGCAGTTGACGGCCCTCGACACGCAGGTGGGGCAGTTGATCAATCTAAACAAGACGGCGGTGGGCATCCAGGAAGCGGTCGATGCGCTGGGCGCTGCATTGCGGGCAGGTGGCAACGTCGATATTACAGGCGGGATGCAGTTCGCATCCGCTTTCGGCATGCCGCTTGCCGCCGTTGACGAGGTGGTGGTCGACGCGCCGGCGGCGCAAGCGATGCAGCGCTATTTCAGTGCCGGCGATGGCGTCAACGAAGCGCTGGTGGCAGAGATCAAGGGCTTGCGCGAGGAAGTGCGTCAGCTGCGCGCCGATCAGGACCAGCAGACGGGCGCCATCATCAGCAGCAATTACGACGCCAATGAACGCGCCGCCGACAAGGTGTCGGCCGGCGCGTCGGAAGCGGCCCGCGCCTCGGTTTGGGCCAGTCAATCGAAAGCGAGCATAGTATGAACGAAACCTTGAATGGGTCCATGAGCGACGCGCAGTTTACCGCGTGGCTGCGCAACGCCTCGGCGCGGCGTCTGGTGCTGATAGAGGTGGCCGTGCGTAGCGCTGGCCAGGAGCGCACCCGCTTCCTGAGCACGGGTGCGTATGTCACGTCGCCCGATGACACGCCGCCGAACCTGGCCTACCAGTCCATCGTCTCGACGGGCATGCAGTTCACCGAACAGCTGTCGCTGGGCGGCGAGGCCAGTCTGTCGGCGGGCGACATCGAGATCCACAATCCGTCCGGCATCCGTGATGCCTGGCTCGATGACGTGTGGATGAACCGTCCGATTCGTGCCTGGATCGGCGATCCGCGCTGGCGCCGCAGCGACTTTCGCATGATCTTCAATGGCGTGGTGGCCGACATCGCGCCGAAAGGCCGCGACAAGCTGGCCCTGAAACTGCGCGACAAGCTGCAACGCCTGAATACGCCTGTCAGCGAGGCCAAGCTGGGGGGCGCGACGCCGAACAAGGATGCCGTGCTGCCACTGGTTTTTGGCGAGGTGCACAACATCACGCCGCTGCTGGCCGATCCGGCCTTGCTTCAGTACCAGGTGCATGACGGCGCCATCGAAGGGATCATCGAAGTGCGCGACAACGGGTTGCCGGTGCGAATCACGGCTGACAAGGCCAGGGGCACCGTCGTCCTGGCGGCGCCACCCGCCGGGACAGTTACCGTGACTGTGCAGGGCGACCGTCCTGGCGCCTATGCCAATACGGTGGCCGCGCTGGTGCGGCGCCTGGCGACAGCCTACGGCAAGGTGGGCGACCGCTTTGTCGATGGCGACCTCGATACGGCCAACCTGGCGGCGTTTGATGCCGCGCATCCGCAAGCGGTGGGCCTGTTCCTGGCCGGCCGCACGAATGTGCTCAATGCCTGCCAGATGCTGGCGTCCAGCTTGGGTGCGCAGCTGGTGATGTCCCGCCTGGGGCAGCTGCGGCTGCTGCAACTTAGCCTGCCTCCCGCCGGCTCGCCGACGCAGGTAGGGCCGAAGCACATGGTGGCGGGCAGCCTGACGCCAGTCAGCCGCAGCGCGCCGATGGCATCCGTCAAGCTGGGCTTCTGCAAGAACTGGACCGTGCAAACGGGTTTGCTGACAGGTATCCCAGTCCAGCACAAGGATTTGTTTGAAACGGAGTGGCTGACGGCCACCCTTGTGGACAGTGCGATACAGGCGGCCTACCGGCTCGACGCGGAACCGCTGCAGCAGGACACCATGCTGCTGCGCCGCGTCGATGCCGAGGCAGAGGCGCAGCGTCGCCTGGCGATTGGCCGCGTGCCGCGCATGGTTTACGAATTCGACGGCACGGCGGAGATGCTGGCGCTGGAATTGGGACAGGCCGTGACAGTCACGCATCCACGCTTTGGCATGGAAAACGGCGTGGCGGGGCAGGTTGTATCACTGGCCCCGGATTGGTTGACTGGACATGTGAAAGTGGGGTTTGTCGTATGAGTACCATCATGAATGACCGCGACGTGCTGTTGCAGGCAACGTCGCCACGGCTGACGGCGCCGGAAGCGGGGGCCGCGCTGCTGCTGACGGTGGACACGCCCGTGTTCCACGTCAGCACCAGCGGCGCCGGCTCGCCGGCCGCCATCAATTTCAAGGCCACGCAAATCAATTTGCCCGGCACCGTGCAATGGAGCTGCAGCGCTGGCGGCGTCCTGAGCGGTAGCGGTAACACGCGTAGCCTGGCCTATAGCGCCATGTCGGTGCAGCAGGTCACCGTGACCGCCACTTTGCTGCACGACAGCGGCGTGACGTTCACGGCGCAGCAGATCGTCAACAAGGTGCAGGACGGCGTGAATGGCGTGCCTGGATCGAATGGCAGCAGCGGCAAGTCAGCGCGCCAGTGCTTCACGCTGATCGACGGCTATGCGCTGGCCTTCAATCCGGCCAGCGTGACGGTGCAGGGCGACGCTTATCCCCCCGTGGGTACCTGGGGCGAGACGCGCCCCTGGGGCGCGGCCATCAATGGCGCCCCGGCGGAACGGCAGGTGTGGTTCCAGTCCAGCGGCAACTACGATCCGGTAACCAACCAGACTGTGTGGACGACTCCTTTCCAGAGCTATGCCAAGTTTGGCTCGCTGGAGGCGATTTCGACCAAGACGGGGGCGTTGACGTTCAGCGATACCTGTAAGTCCGCCAATGGCAATGTCGTCATTAATGCGGATGGCACGTTTTATTTGCGTTCGACGCCCAGCGAGGTGACTGGATATCAACGAATTGAACTCAATGCGAACGGATTTTACGTGTTCAATAAAGACGGCCGGGCGGTGATAGAACTGGGGATGGCTTTATGAGGGCCGCCGCGTTGATACTTCGTACCGATACAGGCCGGGTGATATTCGATTCACGGCAGGCGGCAGGCGGAGTCTGTCTTGGGATCTTCGCCATTCCGGCGACAGGAAAAACCATCATCTTTCCTGGCTTGCCGCGTGGCCGCATGCCAATGGTGGTGTATGGCGATGGGCAAAATCATGTGGAGTGGTCCTATGACGAAACACCTGGCTATCCGCGTTTTATTTTCCCCGTTAGCAGCGATTTGCCATCAACCAGTATGACGACTGCGGGAGTGTATTTGAAATGACAAATACATTGCGCATTTTGAATGCCGCTGGCGATCTCGTGGTCGATAGCGATACCCCTGGCACCGCCTGCATAGGTAAAGCGAATTTCTTGAAAACTGTACAGCCTTACTACAAGGATAGCGCATGGCAGACGGGCTACTCACAATATACGTTTGCGACGGATCGCCCGGTGCTGTGGGCGTTCGATTTGCCGCTTGGCCGGCGTGTCGGCATTTTTGGCACATCGTATCAGGATGGTGTCCATACGGTGGGGGTGTATTGCGGTACCGGAGGAGATTGGGAAAAATTTGACAGGCAGGAAGCTGTGGATGTTTGGGCCTTTTCCACCATATCCCAGGCACGCTCAAAGTTTGGTTTGATCTTACGGCATAGTAAGGAGCACTACGTGACCCATGATTTTGGCACACCGAATATCACTTTCCCGATTGCGTCCGGATCGCTGGGTGAAAGTGTCCGGATTCCTCCCGTTGATCGTCCAATCGCCATTGGAAATGCACCTTTCTACAATGTTTCGTATTTTGATCTTGAGCCTGGCTACATCCTGACGAATAGCCGCTATTTTCTTTTGCGCACCGCGAACAATACAGTGGGATATTCGGCAGGGCTCACATTCAAGAGGATTGAATCGCAAGGTCAGCGGGGTAAAGACTCAACGGTAAGTCATCCTTCGCCATTCCTGGTAATAGATGGAAGCTTCCTGCCGTAGAGATATTTTGCAAATTTCAGGAAAGAATATGTCATGACGAATTTACGCATCATCCACCACAATGCGGCTGACCTGGCCGTCATCACGGCATCGAGCCAGTCGGGGGGGCTCACCGCAGCAAACCTGTTGACGGACACTAAATCCGAAGTATGGCGGTCGACAGGCACGAGCGCCACCCTGCGCGCTGTTTTTCCCTCGACCGCTTTGATCGGCGCCTTAGCGCTGCCATTTTGCAACTTGAGTTCGGCCGCCACCTTGCGTGTGCGCGGCTACGTATTGGCGAGCGATTCGATACCCGCATTCGACACGGGCACGGTGCAGGCCTGTGCACACCAGCCGCTGGGCGCCTGGGACTGGGGCCTGGAACCCTTGGGCGTGAATGCCTTCTCGTATGGCGGCGGCGCCTACGGGCGCATCTGGTTTGCACCGGCTTGGGTGGAAAAGTTGGAAATTGACATCGATGACGCGCTCAATCCTGCCGGCTACATCGAGGCGTCGCGCCTTGTCGCCGGCATGTACTGGTCGCCTGAAAGCAATGCCGACTATGGTGCTTCGGTGACGGTCGACGATGCCAGCCAGCATTACCGCAATGAAGGCGGTGATTTGCTGACGAATGTGGGACCGCGCAGCCGCAAGCTGGCTCTGAGCCTGACTGCCATGTCGCCACCCGACCGCAGCAAGTTGATGGCCATCTTGCGCGGCAATGGCAAGTCGCGTCCGGTCTTCATCAGCCTCTTTCCGGAATCCGACGACCCCTTGCTGGAGCAGGATCACCAGGTATACGGCAAGCTGCCCGATGCGGCTGCCGTCACCACGCCGCAATTCGAACGTTATTCGACATCCATTACTGTAGAGGAAATCTGATGCCAGCCAATTTTTATCCCGGGCAAACGGACTATGTGCGCAAGCTCAACGACTTGGCGCTTGCTAAGGATGTCGCGGATATTCCGCGCAATGCGGCTGCTGCTGCGGCCAGTGCGGCAGCGGCGGGACAGGCCGCTACCAGCGCCAGCGCAGATGCAGTTAAAGCATCCGCGCAGGCCGCATCCGCAAGCGCCGCGTTTGTTTCGCTCGACGCGCGCTATCTCGGTGCTAAAGCGCTGGCGCCGACATCGGACAACGCTGGCGCAGCGCTGCTGGCCGGCGCGACCTACTGGGACACGGTGCTGAACGGCGGCTGCCTGCGCGTATTTCAGGCTGGCGCCTGGATGACGATACCCACCAACGTGGCCTCGCAAGTTGCAAGCACGCCGGCGGGTGGCATCGTTGCGACGAATGTGCAGGCCGCGCTGGCCGAATTGGATACCAAAAAAGCGGTGCGCGCGACGACGCTGGCTGGCTATGGCATTACTGATGCGCAGCCTAGCTCGTATGTGCCGGCCTGGGGCAGCATTACTGGTAAGCCACAGTTTGCGGCGGTGGCTACGTCAGGCAGCAAGGTTGATGTTGGCCTGGGTAGCGTCGACAATACGGCCGATATGGACAAGCCAGTCAGCATTACGCAAAGAGCGGCGCTGGATTTAAAAGCATCGCAGAATGGTGATGTCACACAGGACTTTAAATTAGCCAGTATTAACGGTTCGTTCATCGGCGGTATGCAGAATCGTGTCATCAACGGCGATATGCGTATCAATCAGCGTGGTGTACCTAATTCGGGCACATATCTCATTGGTTATGGTTTGGATCGTTGGAACTATGATGCATCCTATAATGGCAAGGCAGCTTATGGCCCTAATTTTTATAACGTGGCTACTCGCGCCCCCGGCTTTCCTAATTACCTTGGCTTGGGGGCTCAAGGAGCTTATAACGCTGCTGCTGGCGAAGCGTACCTGTTGCAGCAGGTAATCGAGGGTAATCATTTGGCCGACCTGCAATATGGTACAGCCAGTGCAAAAACTTGCACGTTGTCCGCTTGGGTTTACTCGAACATCGCTGGTACGCATTCGGGTGCTTTTTACAACATCTTAGCAAACAAAAGCTATGTGTTTTCTTTCTCGGTTCCTGTAGCGAACACATGGACGAAAATCGCTGTCTCTATCCCCGGTGACCTTGCAAGTGCAATGAACACGAATAATATGCAAGGCCTGCATCTGCGCTTTAACTTGGGGTCGGGGGCTAACTTTGTACGTCCAGTAACAGGTACTTGGATTACTGGCAACATGACAGGTGTAGCCGGTGCTGTAAACATGTTAGCTAATAATGGCAACTTCCTGATCACAGGTGTGCAGTTTGAAGTAGGCACAGCAACACCATTCTCGCGTCGCTCTATGGCAGAGGAAATGAGTCTGTGCATTCGTTACTACTGCAATTCGTTCCCTGAAGGTGCGGATGTAACTGTACTTGCTGCTGACGCGCTTGGGTTAATTTTATCGGGAGGCGAAGCTGTAGATTCTCTGGAAAATAACGGCCGTCATACGGTTAAGTTTCCTATCCCTATGCGTGCTACTCCGACGATCAATATGCGGGGCTATGTGGGCAATCCGTACAGCTGGGCATGCCAAGGTACGGCAGCTCAAGGGGGTGTCCAGGGCTTTTTGGGACAAGCCGGAGAAATTACCAATAAGTACATGAAAGTAAAGTCCAATACCTCGGCTCGTCAGTACAATATCCAAGGTAACTGGGAAGCCATCGCCGAAATTTAAGATTAGGAGAACGCATGTACACCATCGCAGAAGAGGCAAACGTAATCATTCGTGAAGCGGACGGGGCGATCATACCGATGGATTGCCAGAACGTCGATTACATTAAATATACTGAGTGGCTTGCGAACGGGGGCGTGCCGAAGCAGTTTGAAGCCCCATTGTCTGACGCAGTGCCCGCAGACGAACGGATTACCTAAGTTCCTGTATTTCTTATACCTCATCAACAAACCCGCTTCGGCGGGTTTTTTCATTTCCACCACCTGAAAGGCAACCATGGCCCTCGAAACCACCGCCGCCGGCGGCGCATTGATCAAACTGTTTGGCGTGCCCGTGCTGGCCGGCGCCGCCGCCACGTCGCTGGGCTTCATGTTCATGTGGCCCCAAACCACCAAGGAGGCATTTATTCGTTTTTGTTCCAGCATCATCATTTCCACCTTTCTCGGCCCCGTGCTGGTGGCCGCCGTGCTGTCGTGGTGGCCCAGTCTGTTCGACAGTGCGAAAACCGTGGCGGGCCTGTATGGCGGCGACCCGGCCACGGGATTTTTATTTATCGCCGCGCCGCTGATGGTGGCGGCCGGCTTGCCTGCCTGGTGGGTACTGGGCGCCTGCGTGCGCTGGTTCGACAAGCGGCGCGGCAAGGATATCGGCGAACTGGCGGCCGATGCGGCCGCTGCCGTCAAGGATGTGCGGGGCATGCTGTGACAGGCGCGCAATTGATGCAGATCATGCCGTTGGCCGGCCGCCGCGCTACGCTGTTCCTGGCTCCGCTGAATGCGGCGATGAACGAGTTCAGCATCGATACGCCGCTGCGCCAGGCGGCGTTTCTGGCGCAGGTGGGGCACGAATCGGGACAGTTGCGTTATGTGCGCGAGCTGGCCAGCGGCACGGCCTATGAAGGACGCGCGGACCTGGGTAATGTGGTCGCTGGCGATGGCGTGCGCTTCAAGGGGCGCGGCTTGCTGCAGGTGACGGGGCGCGCCAACTACGCGGCGTGCGGCGTGGCGCTGGATATCGACTTGCTGGCGGCGCCGCAGTTGCTGGAGCAGACGACTTTCGCATGTCGCTCGGCGGGCTGGTTCTGGCAATCGCGCGGCTTGAACCGCCTGGCCGATGCGGGCGACCAGGAACGGGTGACGCGCCGCATCAACGGTGGCGTGAACGGCCTGGCAGAGCGTCTGTCCTTGTACCAGGCTGCACGCAAGGTGCTGGCATGAAGCCGTCCTGGAGCATTGTGGCCATGCTGCTGTTGCTGGGCACGGCCGTGTTTTGCGCCCAGCGCTGGGGCCGCGAAACGGGCCGTGCCGCGTGCGCGGCGCAAGTACTGGAAGTGCAAGCCCTGTTGCGGCGCCAGAGCCAGGCGCTCGATACGATGCGGGAAGAGGGCGCACGCCGGTCGGCGCGGGTACGCCAGGCGCTGGCCACGGCGCAGACCGGGCAGGCAGAGGCGCAAGCGGCGGCAGCGCGCATCCTGGCGCTGCCGCCCGAAGGCGACGCCTGTCGTGCCGCCGAGGCCTTGATCGCCAGAGAAATGCCATGAGGTCGCCAGGCGAACGTGCCGGAAGGCATGCCGGCAGCCTCGCCAACCGTTTAGCCAGTTTGTTGCTGGTAAGCTTGTTGAGCGGCTGTGCGGCATGGGGGCCAGCATCGCAGGTGCAAGCGTGGCCGGTGAGCGCGCCATGCATCGCCACGCGCCCCGCCTCGCCCGCCTTGCCTGCGGTGCCAGCCCACGGCATCTTCGAGCAAGTGCAAGCCTTGCTGGCGCGCGAGCAATTGCGTGCCGCCCATGTGCGTCAGCTGGAAGCGCTGCTCGATGCCTGTACCGGCGGCTAACAACGCCTGATAGCGCCCACCAAAACCGTGACGAGCGCAGGGAAGGTCCGGCGCCCCGCTGGCCCGAGAAACGCCACTGCACGAAGCAGCGTGCCGCCGAGGCAGTGAGCATCGGCGGCCGCAAATGACGACGCGCATTGGTTTTTGACAGGCGTTCCAGGCAGCAGTCCCCATTCACCCGTGGCCTGCCAGCGCCGCCGCCTTCTGGTGCAGATGCGGGGCGGCATGCGAGAAAACGGTGCATTCACCGCCTGATTAGCTGATTTCTGGTGACTTTCGGCACAATCTCTGTATACAATCACCTGGCACGAAGCGTGCATGGCTACCTCGGTCATCCCATCCAAGGAGCTTCGCATGCATCATCGGCCGCTAGTGTGTTTCTGTCGTCCCGTTTCTGTCTTGCTTTTCCTTTTCACCTGCACCCATCCGTGCCGCGGTAACCCAGGAAATGGAGCGTAAATGGCCTCTCCCCGTCTGAAATCCATCCACCGCGGCGTGCCCGGTACCACGCCTGCCGCTCCGTCCCCCGTCGATGAAGTGCTGCCGGCCGGGAAACTGTTCACCCTGGGCTTGCAGCACGTACTCGTCATGTATGCGGGCGCCATCGCCGTGCCGCTGATCGTCGGCCGCGCGCTCAAGCTGCCGCCCGAGCAGGTGGCGGCGCTGATCAGTGCCGACCTGTTCTGCTGCGGCCTCGTGACCCTGATTCAGTCCTTGGGAATAGGCAAACATTTCGGCATCCGCCTGCCCGTCATGATGGGCGTGACCTTTGCCGCCGTCAGTCCCATGCTGGCCATGGCGAACAATCCGGCCCTGGGCATCACCGGCATCTTTGGCGCCGTGATCGGCGCCGGCGTCGTTTCCATGCTGATCGCGCCCTTCATCAGCCGCCTGCTGGCCCTGTTCCCGCCCGTGGTCACGGGCAGCATCATCGCCGTGATCGGCGTGTCGCTGATGCGCGTGGGCGTGAACTGGGCCATGGGCGGGCCGCCCGCCATGGCGCAGATCGCCGATCCCGTTTTCCTCAAGATGGCCGCTGCCGCCACGGCGGCCGGCTTGCCCGCGCCGCCTGGCCCCGTGCCCCTGATCGCCAACCCCGGCTACGGCGCGCTGGACAACATGGGCATCGCCTTCTTCGTGCTGGCCGTCATCTTGCTGGTGGCCAAGTATGGCCGTGGTTTCCTGTCGAATATCGCCGTGTTGATCGGCATCATCTCCGGCACGGCCCTGTCGTTTGCGCTGGGCAAGGCCGACTTCGCCAAGGTGGCCAGCGCCAAGGCTTTCGCCATCGTTACGCCGTTCCAGTTCGGCATGCCGACTTTCGACCTGGTTGCCATCGTGACCATGAGCCTGGTGATGATCGTCGTCATGATCGAGTCGCTCGGTATGTTCCTGGCCTTGGGCGAGATGACGGGCAAGCGTATCGAACAGGCCGACATCAGCCGCGGCTTGCGCGTCGATGGTCTGGGGACCTTGATCGGCGGTATCTTCAATACCTTCCCGTACACGTCGTTTTCGCAAAACGTGGGACTGGTGGGCGTGACGGGCGTGCGCAGCCGCTGGGTCTGCGTGGCGGCCGGCATCATCCTGCTCATCATGGGTGTGATCCCGAAGATCGCGCAGACGGCCGAAGCCGTGCCGGCGTTCGTGCTGGGCGGGGCAGGGCTGGTGATGTTCGGCATGGTCGCCGCGACGGGCATCCGCATTCTGGCCGGCGTCGACTACAAGAGCAACCGCAACAACCTGTTCATCGTGGCCCTGGCTATCGGCTTCGGCATGCTGCCGCTGGTGGCCGAGCAATATGCGCAGCACATGCCGAAAGTCCTGTCGCCGTTGCTACACAGCGGCATCCTGCTGGCCGCCATCGTTGCCGTGCTGCTCAATCTGTTCTTCAACGGGCTGGCGTCAAGCGAAAAAGCGCGGGAGCAGGCGCGCGAGAACAGCCATGGCAGCGATTGAGGCATCGCCGGCGCCGTGAATGCGGTGCGCGGCGCTACCGGTCAGCCAGGCGGCAGCACCCTGAGCACCACGCAATTGCGCCCCTCATCCTTGGCGTGGTACAGCGCGGCATCGGCCAGGCGCAGCAGGGCGTCCGGATCGGCGGCTCTCGGTGCCGGCTGGACCGCGATGCCGACGCTGATCGTCACCTGCCGCGCCTCCGCATTCGCGTGGGAGATACCCAGATCTTCGATCGCCCGCCGCAGTGCTTCGCCGATCTGGCGCGCTTCGTCCGCGCCGGTGTTGGGCAGCACGATCGAAAACTCTTCGCCGCCATAGCGCGCCGTCAGGTCGCCCGCGCGCCGCATGCCGGCCGCCAGCGCATGCGCGACCCGGACCAGGCATGCATCGCCGGCCTGGTGGCCGTGACTGTCGTTGAAGCGCTTGAAGTAGTCGACATCGAGCATGATGACGGCAAGCGGCCGGCCGACGCGCGTGGCACGCGCACATTCGGCACGCAATACGTCGTCGAAATGACGCCGGTTCGCCAGGCCGGTCAGACCGTCGGTGATGGACAAGGTCGCCAGTTTGCGGTTGGCGTCTTCCAGCTGTTCCGTGCGTTCGGCAACGCGCCGTTCGAGGCTGTCATGCAGCCTGGCGCTGGAGATCGAGATCATCGCCTGGGCGCCGAGCATGCGCAGGAACGCCACGCGTTCCTCCGTGAACGAGGCTTCTGCAAGCCGGTTCTCGAAATACAGGATGCCGCCGATCTGGCCGCCGTGCCGTATCGGCAGGCACATGACGGCGCGCGGCAGGTGCAACTGCACGTACGGATCGGCGGCAAAGCGCGAGGCGCCCGTGATGCAGTCTTCGATCACCTCGGCGCCGGTGCGAATGACGTAGCGCAGCAGCGACAGCGGGAACTGCGGGTCGCTGGCGGCGTTCAGGTCGAACTGGCGCGATTGCAGGACAGTGACGACATCGCCATCGATATTGGCCTCCAGCTGGTAGCTGCCTTCGGACAGCAGCAGCAGGCGCGCCACCTGCGCGCCGGCGTTTTCGCACACGATGGTAATGAGGCGCGTCAGCACGCTGCGCAGGCCCACTTCGTTCGACAGGATCTGCGACGCTTTCAGCAGCGACGCCAGGTCGAGCGCTGAACTGCCGTGCGTGTGGGAGACGGAATGACGTTGTGCGCCGCGGCCATCCATCCTTGACAGCAGTGCGCCATGGCGCGCCTGCAGCTGCGCTACCTTGCCCTGCGCACCCCACTGGCCGTAGTGCGCGATGGCGTCCTGGATGAAGATGCCGGCCACGCGCGCATGTCCTTGGTCGAACCAGCATTCGCCGCACAGTTCATTGCCCAGCGCTTGCATGTTGACGTAGCCCGCCAGGCCGGCCGCGTCGATCGCCTGCTGGTAGCAGCGCGTGGCCAGCTGCAGGTCTTCCCGGTAGCGTGCCATCTCGGCCATCACCAGCAGATGCTTGGCGTCGCTATTGTCCGAGCCTTGCCTGGCCCACTCGGCGAGGCTCGTTTGCAGCGTGCCGACCACGGCCAGCACATCGTTCGCATCGGCACGCGCAGGATCGCGCCGCAAGGCGCGGATCAGGATCAGCGCGGCGTAGAAGCTGCACTCGGCAACCTTGGCCTGGCCGCGCATGATCTGGGTGACGATGCCAAGCTGGCCGGCCAGCGGCTCGGCGTCGGCGCTGTCGAACAGGTAGGCGTTGCGTATTTTCCCCTGCAAGAAGTAGGCGCGGTACAGCTGCGAGCCGCCATACTGATCGAGGAAGCGCGCCTCGCTGAAGGCCCCATCATCGTAGCTGTCGTGACGGGGCAGGAGACCCATCAGGCATTTGATCGGCTGGACCGCGGCGGCGACGCAGCAATCGGCCATCGCCTGCTGGCCGTTGGCGCGCATCAGCGCCAGGTCGTGCTCGATGTCGTGCATCAGGTGCGGCAGGTAGTCGCCGAGGATGATACGGTCGGTGGCGCGCACGGCCGCCACCACGCCGACCTGCACGAAGTCGGCGATTTCCAGCGCCCAGCCAAACGCTTCTTCGTACAGGGCGTCGGAGCTGCGCAGCGGCTGCGTCCAGTGGTTGCTGAGCGCGCCGAACATCAGGCCCGTGAGCGTGCGCGTCTGCAGGTTGGCACGGCGCCTGGCCAGCGCCATCGCCATCGCGCCGAAGGCGTAGCCGCGCGCGATGTCGCCGCTGTACAGCGCAAGCATCATCGCGTAGCCGACATAGGCGACAGCGCTGAAATCGCTGTTCCCCCGCTGCATCGACAGCCGCGTCATCGACACCACCATCAGCGCGCTCAGATCCTGCTGGCCGGCGTAGTAGCTGGCCATCCACAGGCCCTGCATCATCTGCATCGCGGCCACGGCGTCCGGCTCGCACATGTCATCGGCCGCCAGCAGGGTGTCGGGCGCGTGCGCGCCAGGCTGCTGTCCGATGTCGGCGAGAATGTCGCTGAAGCGCGCCTTCATCTGCGCCACATCGTGCGGGATGTCGATGTGCAGCAGCGCCAGGCCGTCGCGCTGCACGGCAATGGCGTCGAGCAGGCGGCCCTGCAATTGATACTGGTGCGCCTGGATGGCAATGCAGCGCACCTGCTGCAAGGGGCTCAGGGAGCGGGCGCGCACCAGTGGATAGATCGCCTCGGCCGTATCGAACTGGCCGCACAGGTAAGCCGCTTCGGCCGCGCCCAGCTGCAGGTCGAGCCAAAGGCTGGCGTGGACGCTCCATGCGTGCTCCGGCAGCAGCTCGAGACCTATGCGCATGTGTTCCAGGGTGGACTGGAACGCGGCGGAACGCCGTGCCTTGACGCCGGCCTGGAGATTGAGCGTCGCCAGCTGCACGCGCTCGTCCGCATCCTTGATCAGCGCGCGACCGGCGTTGAGCTGCTCGACGATTTCAAACAGTGTTGCGTCCTGGTGCTGCGGCGCCGTATGCCGCAGGAGCAAGCGGCCGATGAGCAGATGGTTGGCCACGCGCGTAGCGTCGTCGGCGACCAGGTAGGCGGCCTGCTGCACCCGGTCGTGCAGGAAGCGGTAAGCGACGCCGCTGTTGGCCGCATCGCTGTCGCCACTGACGTACTTATAGCGTTCGTCGAGCGGCTGGATCAAGCCCGCCCTGAGCGCCGGCCACAGGTCTTGCTGCGTTTTGCGGTGAGCGCGGTCCATTGCCAGCGCGAGCGTATCGAGCGTGAAGCGGTTGCCGCAGGAGGCGGCCAGTTGCAGCAGATGCTGCGTCACCGTGGGCAGGCGGCGGATTTTTTCCAGCAGCACCTCGACCACGTTGTCGGTATATTTGGCCTGTTCTATCGCGGGCAGGTCCCAGTCCCAGCAATCGTCGGCGGCCCGGTAGCGCAGATGGCCCGTCTCATTGAGCGAAGCGAGGAACTGGTTGAGGAAAAAGGGATTGCCGGCCGTCTTGCGGTAGCAAATACTGGTCAACGGCGCACAATCGTGGGTTGCCACGCGCACGGTGGCCGAGACCATTTGCGCCACCTGCGGCTCGGTCAATGCGCTCAGTAACAGCGTCGACAGGCGTACCTCGCGGGCGAGCAGCTTGTCGCGCAGCGCGATCAGCGGATGATCGGCGCTCACCTCGTTGTCGCGATACGCGCCGATGAACAGCATGCAGCTCTTGTCGCAGGAGACCATCAGCAGTTCGATCATTCGCAACGTGGCCGCATCGGCCCATTGCAGGTCGTCGAGGAACAGCACCAGCGGATGCCCGGCGCAGGCGAACACTTCAACGAAGCGGGGGAAGAGGCGGTCCAGGCGCAGCTGGGCCTGTGCCGGGTCCGACGCGGGCACTGCGTCCGTGGGGCCGACGATCAGCGCCAGTTGGGGAATCAGTTCGATCAGCATGCCGATGCCGCTGCCCAGCACCTCGTGCAGTTTGGCGGACCACTGCCGCAGCGTTTCCTCGGGTTGGCCGAGCAGCTGGCGCACCAGCTCCTGGAAGGCCTGGATCAGCGGGGCATACGGCACGTCGCGCTGGAGCTGGTCAAATTTACCGGACAGGAAGCAGCCGCGCCGCGCGATGATGGGCTTTTGTACTTCGTTGACGACCGCCGACTTGCCGATGCCCGAATGGCCGGCCACCAGCAGCATCTCGCACCTGCCCGCGGCGCTGCGTTCAAATGCCGCCAGCAGCACGGCGATGCCATCCTCGCGCCCGTGCAGCGTTTGCGGCACGAGGAAACGGCCGTTGTGGTCGGACAGCTTGAGCGTCTGCGCCGGCTTTTGCGCGCGGCATGCTTCGAGATCGCTGCGCAAGCCCTGCAAGCTTTGGTAGCGCTGATCGGCATTTTTTTCCAGCAGCCGCTGGATGATCGGCAGCAGCTGGCCAGGCAAGCTTGCCAGCGCCGGGTGCGACCAGTCGGGACTGCGCGCAATGTGGCAATGCACGAGTTCCATCTCGTCGCCCGTCTCGAACGGCGCCTGGCCGGCCAGCAGCTCGTAGAAGGTGGCGCCCAGCGCATAGAAATCGGCGCGCCAATCGACGCGCCGGTTCATGCGTCCGGTCTGTTCCGGCGCCATGTAGCGCAGCGTGCCTTCCAGCGTCTGGAGATTGGCGATGCCATGGCTTTCGTACGGCAGTTCGCAGGCGATGCCGAAGTCGATCAGCTGCAGCAGGCGCCGGTCGCCATTCCACACCAGATTGGCGGGATTGATGTCTTTGTGGATCACGCCCTGACGATGAACCTCGTCCAGCGCCGCGCACAGTTGCAGCGCGATGTCGAAAAAGTCGTCCAGCGCCAAGGCGGGTTGCGACGGCATCCTGCGCGCCGCCACCTGCGCACGCAACACCTGGTCGAGCGCCTGGCCGCCGCAATCTTCCACGATCATCGTCCAGCACCCGCCGTGCAGCTGCAGCGCCAGCGGATGCGCCACGCCAGGATGGCGGCAGCGGCGCGCGATCGCATACTCGCGCTTGAATTGCGCCAGTTGCTGAAAGGAGGGGAACTGCTGATTGGGTTGCTTGACGATCAGCGCGGTGCCATCGGCGGCCCTGGCACGGTAAACCCGTGAGCGGACACCGCTGTGCAGCTGTTTGATGATCTCGTGGTCGAAAAGAGAGCGCATGGGCTAGCAGTACACAGACGGTTGCGGGAGCCTGGAGGCGCACATTTCGGAATATTACTTGATTGTAAGTATTATATCAGTAGGGGGCTTTGGAGGAGGGAGAGGGGGGCGGGGTGTTGTAAAAACGTCAGTGGGAGCAGGTTAGCCCGGGTGTGGGAATTGATCGTGATGACAGTCGCGGCAAGGTGAAGAAGTAGAGGTGATGGAGGTGTCGGAATTTACAGACAAGGAAGAGTTACGCGTAGATGCCGCACCTCGGCCAGCACATGCTATTGGGCAAGATACAAGAGGATTTTCTGGAATTGAGGAAGCCTCCATACCTTTCTTGAACTAGTTATCACTTAGGTGCAAGTCCATCGCCTTGCAATATGGGTAGCCACACATTGTGCGCAATTTTTTCGAAACCCGTCGACGTTGGATGAAGCTCGTTAGCCCAGTCGTCGTCACCTAAGGTGCCGCGACTATCGACAAGACGAACGCGGCCTGGATAACGAGCGACCAACCCCTTCAACCGCAAAGTGAACTCGTCGATCAAAAAACGGATGCAGGAATCCTGCAGGTGGGTAGGCACGTTTGCGACTACTAGCGATGCTCGCAGCCATTTGCTTTCGGCACCAAAGATGCCGATACCTGTTGGCCGAGCATAGTCGTAGTTATGTAAATAGATCTTCGTTGGTCCGGTTGCATTTTGCGTCGTATTCCAAGTTGCACCAATTATCTTGTCGATAAGAGCGATGAAGCTTCCCGTAACTTTATTTAAAAATCGGTTCAGGCTTTGCTCGTCATCACCGGATCGGTAGCAAGCTTCAGCCGAAGTGCAGGCGGAGCAGTCTTTTAGCAGTAGCGGGCGCATATCGGATAGGCCGGCGAAGTCGTTCCCTCCACCGCTTATGAAAACAGCCGACAAAGAATCCCCATGTAGTTGTAATGCGGTCTGGATTCTTCTTTTATAGGTTCCGTAAACATAATCGTAGGCTTCGGCACCGTTATTTCCGTGAGCTAGAATGTAATGTTCCTTTTTTTCAACCAAATTTCCTAATTTGCTTAATAATGAGCCACCAGGAAGAGGATACCAGAACCAGCTGTCGCCGATTGCCAATATTGACGGCTGATGAAAATCGTTCTGCATCATGGTCTCGTCCCAATAAACATTTTTGTTGTGCATGATAATTTCTCCAGTATGAACCATCTTTGAATTCATGCTTAGGATTCTTGCTGGAAAGCGGACAGATCCCTAAGCATTACGAATATTTTTTTCCTCTGGCGATGAGGTCAAGCAGGTGAGAATGTGCGAAACGCGCTTATGAAATTTTTTGATAATTTGTATTTTTGTATTTCATCGGTATAAGAAATGGTGCCTGATTCTATTGGTTGCTTCGGTGCGTCTTCCTTAATTGGCTGAGTAAATTTCTCAATCTGACAATTTGATGCTAAATTAAATTTCATTCCGTCATCAGTTTTTTGAAACTGTGACTGTATATAATTTTCTTTTTGATGGATTGTTAAGATTGGCTCTCTATTAGTCAGCAGAGAGCTAATTAGGTTCATTTTTTGGATTCGAATGGCACCGCCGGCCTTGACGCCGCCGTGAGGCTGCTTGAACAAGCTGATGGTGCTCGCCAGCTCGTCCTCGCTGGCTTTTATCGCCGCCGCACGGCCATGGTCAGCCGCTTTTCTAGAGAGCGTTTGACGTCACTCTGTGGGCGGTGATGGCGGCGATCACGCCGGGGCAGGGGGCAGGGCGTCGTCCTCATGGTCGTACTCCACCACGTCGCCGTCGGGGTAATGCTTCGTGTGGATAGTGTCGTCGGACTCGCGTGCCTCAGACGCTTGCGGATACATCGCCGCGTAATCACGCCGCGCGTTAGGTGGTCTCTCGGGAAAAGACGATCAACTGTTCGCCCATGGTCCGCACCGACTAGGTGGGCGTGCTGTCAGCGTGCCGCGCGGCCCATTTCAGCAGGGGGACGTCGTACTGCTGTCAGAACTTGTCCCGGTAGGGCGGCATGTGCTTTATCTCGGCCGGATGCTGGATGTCCAGGCAACCGGCCTCGCCGGTTTGACCGCGATGCGCTCGGTCAGGTTCAGCTTGATCGAGATATCGACTGTTTCACGGTTGTTGAATTCGAGCTTGAAGGCGATGCCCTGCTTGCGCGTTTCCTCATTGGTCATCAGGTCGAGCTGGTGAACTTTCAGCCAGGCGAGCAGGGCCACCATGATGGCGCCGGCGTCGGAGTCGCTCGCGTAATCACGGCGTAAATCTGGCGTAACCGCTAGAGGTTTTTGTTGGATTTAATCTGGATTAAGGGGAATGGCGGGATGTAAAAAAAAGCCATTAAACCGTTGATTATATTGGGTTTAATGGCTTTTTTGATGTTTTTGAATTCTGTGCGCTGGTGCCCGGAGCCGGAAACTCAACCTATTGAATAATGCGGCTTCCCGGGGTGTTGGCGTAATTTTGGCGTAAACGAAATTAATTCTTTTCTCGGTACGATTCGGCCCAGGCGATCACCTCCTTTGCATTATACAGGGGCTGCGCATGCCCCTTCGACGTTGGCAGCCGGATGGCTTTCGGGAAGCTTGGAAGACACGCCATGCGTTCCCGCACGGTTCCCGGTTCCCGCTTTAAGTACTGCGCGATTGTGGCGATGTCCCACAGGTCAATCGCCAGCGGAATGGCGGGACGCTGCAATTTATCGATGGCCAGAGCCAGTTTGGCGACGAATTCCGTTTCGTTCATATTCATTGTGTGCTCCTGGCCGCCGTACCGGCAGTGATAGTTGTAAGGTTCTTCGGCAATGCTGTGACAAGGTGTTGTTCTTTTGTAACTCTGGCGAACAGCGCATGCTCATTTTTTAAAGCACGCAGGATTTCGGCATAGTTTCGAAATGCGTTGCCACCCTCGTCCGGGGTGCGCGCTTCGGCAAATTCCTCAGCCATCAGAATTGCGCCATCGAGTACCGACTCATGCCGCGCGGCCAGGGCCATGTATTTCTGATCCGCGTATTCGGCAATCACCAATGCGAACGCTTCGGCCTCGGTGCGCTGCGGGACTTCGGCGCCGTGCTTGCGATAGTCACGCAGCCGGCAGAATTCTTTGTATTGGTCCATAGGGTTTGTTTGTGCTTCAGTTGATTGATTAAATTGGCCGAAAAACAGCTTTCTTCGTTGCTTGTCACTCATGCAGACCAACTCGTGGAAATATTGCTCGTTCAGGTAGCTCATCATGCGGGGATACTCTCGTCTTTTTTTGCGGGCTGCACTTCACCCTGGCAATGCCATGTTCAGTCCGATCTGCGCACGACTTACACTCAGCACGACCATGCCGCCGCGCTCTACGGTGACGCCGCCACGGTACTTCCAGACGCGTGCAATGTCGCCTGGCTGACTCCCGGCCATAACTAGCGCGTCAAGGCGCATTTCTTCGCTAGTCAGCTTCGCTTGGAAGGATTTTTTGTAGGTGGTTTTGTTCATGGCTTAAAACTCCGTGGTCAAACTGCCGTCTGGCAGTCTGAACATCACATCGAATCTCACTCCGCAGTCGCTGCCCATTCGCAATGCCTCGTGGTATGTGCCGCACCTGCAATGGTCCCAAACGTATTCGTCCACCGTTCCAGGGTTCTCTACCACTACCCAGCGCTTCGCCTCGTGTTTCTCAGCCAGCTTCTGTGCGCGCAGCACGCGTGCCGCCTCACGATCTGCGCTGGTGATTGGTTTACGCGGTGCGCGAACCTCTGGCGGGAACATGTCGAGCGTTGCGGTATCGTTCATGCGGCCACCAACAGGGCAGGGCGGATGGAAACGATGGCCGACAGTGGCACCGCGCGGAACATGCCAGGCCACTGGTGGTCCAGCTCTACCCAGGCGTGCAGCTCGCCATTGCCCACGTCGCGGCGCAGGTCGCTGACGGTGCCGGCCTGGTAGCCCTCGTCGCTGTCGAAACTTACGCGATCACCTACCGCGACAGTGCGTTCGTTGCAGTTTTTCCTGCCTTGAATGTCAAGAAGGGCCAGCGACGCATCTACGTCGGCAATCATCTCAAGTTGCAGAGCGATTTTCACATCGTCGGAAGACCGCAATCCGGACAGATAGGCTCTACGCTGTCTCAGTGCATTGCGGGCCTCGTCGGCCTGATTGTTGGATATTGTCAAAGTGTTCAGCATTGCGGTGCTCCTTTCAGTTTGGCGGTAACGCCGCACACGCCGTAGCGGTCGATGGCGGCGTCGATCACGTCGCCGCTGGATGCGGCAACCTCGAAAAATTCAAAGCGTTCGGTTTGCGTGCGAACGATCACGGCAAAGGTGCTCATGTGCCATCCCCTTCAAGGTGCGGCGAGTCAGGGACGATCAGCCTGGGATACGGGCAGGCGTTGACGGCCGCCCAAGCGGCAATGACCGCTGTTTTTGCCTCGTCGGACAGATTGGGCGCGGGCGCCGCCGCTGGCGTGGCCGGGGCAGGGCGGTCGGGGTGCGTACAGTTATTTACACGAGTCCGAGGAACGGCAACCCCAACAGCCACCCCGCGAGCGCCTGTGGCCTGTACCGGCGTCCACGTATGGCGCACGGACTTGAAGACCACGCCGATGAGGTCGCTGCAACGCACGCCGTAGGGCGTGATGCGCTGCGTTTCGCCGTAGCGCCCGATGACGGTCTTTTCGTCCTTGGCCAGGGTGACGACCAGTTCCTTGCGCGGCACCAGGGCGCCGCCCTGGGCGCGCAGGTACTCGGCCCAGCAGGCGCGCTTTTCGCCGTCGATCTTCTGCACGGCGTCCCAGGCGCGGCGCATGGCGGCTGGGGCCTCGTTGAGCATGCTTTCCTCGATGCGGCGCAGCTCGCGCCACACGGTGACGGGCGCACCGCCCCATTGCTGGAATTGGCGGATGCCCCAGCACGCGGCCCAGGACTCGACGCGCGCCGATGGCGTCAGCTCGACATCGCCTTCGGTGTCGGCCGCGACGACATAGCCTTCCTTGGTTTTGTGCTCGGCCACGCCGTCGATGTTCTTGGCCACGTACTTGGCGATATAGCCGGCGGCGCTGCCCTTGGCCCAGTCGATGCGTTTCACGTCCAGGCGGCGCGCGAAGGCGCCCGGTTCGCCACGGTCCACGCGCCAGGCGTAGCGCTTCATGATGCGGATGGCGCGGCCGACCACGTCCTGCAGGTGGACGGTCTTGTATTTCGCGGTGGGGCGCACGAACAGCAGCAGATGCCAGTGCGGACAGCCGTCGTGGTGCGGCTCTGCAATGCGAAAGCCGTACAGGCCGATGCCCCGGCGCGCCAGCGCGGAGCGGCACAGCGATGTCATCTTGCCTAAATATGCATTGGCCTCGCGTGGCGTGGAGCCGTCGAACTTTTCGTTGGGCTTGCCGCTGTGCTGCATGGCGTGAAAGCGTGATGGGCACGTCCAGGTGATGAAAATGCCCTGGTCGCCGCACTCGCGGGCGATCTGCTCGAAGCCGTTGATGCGCAACATCAGCTCGCCGCGCCGTATGGCCTTGTTGGCAGTGGTCTTCTCGGCCAGCTCGGCAATGCTGAATTGCTGGCCGTTCTCGTTCTGCACCAGGGTGGCGGCCAGCGCTGCCGCATTACGCCGGTTCTGCGCCAGGCGCGACAGCACGGCGTCATTGCTGGCGTAGGGTTCACCGCTGTATTTCACATAGCCCAGGCGGATATTGCCCGCTTCAAAGGCGCGCTTGACGCGCTTGCGCAACTGGCGGCGCCACCAGCGGGCATCCACCAGGCGGGCGATGGTGTCGGTCATCGTGTCGAACTCGGGCAGCTCGACGCCATACGAGGCGCATTCGTCTTCCATGATCTGCAGGGCGTGCGTGTCGGACACGGCCATCCACAGCATTTTGCTCACGCCGGCCGCCGCGCGCTCGGCGGTGGCCACGATATCGGCATCGCTCTGCGACAGGTCGACGCCGGCCGGCACATACTGTTCGGCAAACTGGCGCACAAAGCTGGTGGCGACGGATTCATAGATTTTGTACCAGGACGACCAGGCCATCTTGGCCATGGCGGCCGTGATGACGCGGTTGCGCCATTTGTAGGGAATGCGGGCCAGCTCGGGCGCGAAGTGGGCGGAACGCAAGAAGGCTTCGTGGCGTTGCGGGGCAGGCAGCAGGATTTGTTTAGATTGCATTCAACAGTCTTTCGTACACACGGATAGCGGCAGAGGTGGCGGCGCGCAGCGCGATGCGCTCTGCTTCGGTAAATGAGTGGATGGGCGATTCCCAGCGGTCGGCGTCCATGCCGGCGGCGATCAACACGGAGCGGCGCGCGCCACGCGGGGACAATCCCCAGGCCTGGGCGATAAAGCGCGCCTCGCTAGCACGCCGCTGCTCGATGGCGCGCAAGCTGGCCCGCTCGGCCAGGCTGGCTTTCGCCGCAGCGATGGCTGCCAGTGCCTCCGGCGCCCCTGGGGGCGTCGGCACGTCCCTGTCACGGGCGGCGAGGATAGCCGTCGCTGGCAGGAACGACAGGTGATTGTCGATAAGGGACGCCGGCATGGTTCAGTCCTTGATGAAGCCAATGGCCCGCAGCACGCCGGGGGTAATGACGATCAGGAGCGACAGCAGCCAGATGCCGCAGGTTTTGGCCAGGCGCAGCATCAGCGTGCCACTTCCTTGGCAAAATACTTGGCCCAGTAAGTCAGCGTGCGCGACGAGCTGGTGCATTGCACGACGCCCGATTCGCTGGCGAACAAGTAGCGCAGCTCGATGGGCAAGCCACCTACCAGGGCGCGCTGGCTGTCTGGCAAGAAGAAGCCGCCATGCTGCAGCGCCTGCAGATCGCTGATGATGAAGGTCAGATTGGTCGCACCGTAGGCGTGATAGGTCTTGACGATCTCACGGAGATAATCGGACAGCACGGCAATGCTGTCAGGAGTGCGGGTGCGAGTCTGAGCATTGGCCAGCAACAGGAAACAGGTTGGCGCGACAGGTACGACACATTTTTCAAGGGCCGGACGGCCCGGTTTCGGCATTGCCGGGATGTCGGCGTGACGGGTGGCGTGCAGCGTGTTTTCCATCGGTTTTCCTTATTTCAGGTTGAACGAATCCCGCACGCTCAAAAGGGAGCGCTGCAGGGCACAGCAAAAGAGGGGAGTTACAGCGGCCGGGTTACGGCGGCGCGAGGATCGGGATAGTCATCAGCAGCCCGCAGTCAGGTCCAAGGCCAGCTGGCTGGTGGCTGCCGCGCGCGCATGCTGGGACATCGGGATGCGAATATCCGGCTTGGGCATGGCGGACAGCGAGAGGGTGCGCAGTACTTCCAGGCCTGCCACGAAGGAGTGCCCGCAGTCGGGGTTCTGGCACATGTAGGTGATTTCCTTGAACATGGCGGACATCGTGCGGCTCTTGACGGCGCGGACGGTGTATTCGCAATGCGGGCAGGGCAGGCCGATGACTCTCATTTCAGCTTTCTTTCCACTTGGTACAGGGCGCGACCGCGACCCGTCATGTTTTTCGACTGCTTGCGTAAGCGCGATTTAACGAGCCATTCAGCGGCCTGCTCGATACTGGCTAGTCCTTGCCGCTGACGTAAGCGCTCAAGCAATTCGCGCTCTTCATCGTTGATGGTGATTTCGTGATCGGGCATGTTCGACAGCTTTTTAGTTACTCAAAAGTTACTATTTAGGGACTCGGTTTAAGCGCTGCAACGCTGTACGCTGTCGATGTTGTCTGCGGCAATGGTGGCAAGGGCTTCACGCATGACGATCTGGCGCACCAGCACGGCCAATTCTTCGCCCTGGTAATTGGCGATCGATGAAACGAGCTGGTGCTCATATTCATCCAGGCGCAACATGACTTTATGGCTACGGATACGTTTTGCATCGGGATACATGGCATCGTCCTTAGTTGAGGGGTTGAAATTCGATTTCGCGTTTGTAGTCGGCGAGGCCGCGCAGGATCAGGAAGCGGAGGAACCAAGCGCGGGACCGGTCAAGTTTCTCTGCGTAGCCTTCGACTTCGCATACCTCGTCAGACGTCAGACGGACGCCAAGTGGCTTAGAAGTGATGCCTTTGGCAGTACGCCTGGCATTGGATACGTTTTTCATAATGTTATGATGTGTAATCGCTACAGGATGGCGTAACTATAGTGTCCAAAAGCGCACTAGTCAACAAAAAGATGTGAGTATGAGCATGTTTGGTGAAAGATTAAAGCAAGAGCGTCAGCGTTTAGGCATGAATCAAGATGACTTCGCAGCGGTTGGCGGGGTCAAAAAACGCGCTCAAATTTCGTATGAAAAAGATGAGCGATCTCCGGATGCGGTCTATTTGTGTGCGCTGTTAGAAATTGGTGTAGACGTTTGGTATGTGATGACTGGCAGCGTTTCAGCTGCGGTGCTCAGTGCGGATGAAAGTGAACTAGTTTCTGGTTTCCGGAACCTAGATGCGCGTGGACGAGCTGGCGTTCTTGGAATGATTGGTGGCATGCGCCTGCCAACGCCCCCAGCATCTTCCGCAGGGAATGCCCCACATGTTGAAACCCATGGCACGATTGGGCAAAATTTCGTGGGGAACATCATTGGGCCGCAGACTTTTAATGTTGCCGGCAGCGGACGAAAAAAGGAAAAATAGTCTGCAAATGATTTACGTTCTTATGCTTATTGTAATTGCTGCTTGTTTGCTTTGCATAATTTTCAGCAGCTGGAATCCTCGGAAGCGAGCGATTGACGCTGGCGAGCCGGGCGCCTCCCTTTGGCGACATATTCAACTATGCATATCAAGCGCAAAGGTGAGAAAGCCTCCATGCCTAACCGAGCGGATTGCAGCTCCGCAAAAAGTTCCTTCGGCTAGTGAGAATATTCCACAACTCAAGCAAGTCGCAGTTGAGGTGCAACCTGCTCAAGTTCCATCACGCGCAAAGAAAAAGTCGAAGAGAGGGCCACGAGGCGAAGCAGGAGATGTCGACGAAATTCAGTTTTCGTATCCGAGGCGGGACGGTTTGGGCTATGTAACTCGGAAAGTCTCAGTGTGGGCAGTTGATGCGGATTATTTGGAAGGTTATTGCCATGCAAGGCAGGGAAAACGAACTTTTTCTTTGCGGCGTATTCGTGGCAAGGTGACTTCGCTAAGGACAGGAGAAGTTCAACGTACCGGGAGGTGGGCGAGTGCGATGCGCCTCCTTCCCAACAACAGACTCGTTACTGATGGGGCCTCCCATCGTCCAGTTGGCATTAAAGTCTATCCAGTGGGTAGGGCCAATCAGAAGCAGTGGCAGACAGCGGCATATTTTGTAGGTTTTCGTGATGCTAAGCGCTGTGGATTGGAGTCAATGGCGAGGGTGGCCGGTTGGCAGGTACGCGGAGGGTTTAGCGTTTCCCTGGATATTTTGATCGCTGGCCCGCTCGCTGGGAGCGTGCAACTGAGCAAAGCAGAATCGATGGGGATTGATGTTATTTCGGAGTCTGATTTTATAGAACGAATTGCGGAAAGCTGAACGATGGCGGGGTCAGGTCTGCTATTTGGACACGATCTCAGACTTGGCGTCTAGAATCACAGCAAATTGTGATGTACTAATTGTAAATACGGCACGACTCACTATGCTGCGTATGCGTATTGACGCTGAGCTTACGTAGAGACGTCGGCTTGCAAATTCGCATAGCTGGGCCTGTGTCGGAATGGCAGACCTGACCCTCAAACCCGATAAAATATCTCATCGACCATCACTATAATAATGATTTCTTCCTATCTTGAACAGATTCTTCCCGTGCTTCTTCACTCCATTGTATACGGTATTCCAGTTGCTATCTTAGGTGCGCTGCTTGCCCTTTCTTTTCACATTACTTTTGGTGCAGTCAAGGGACTTCCCAACTTAGGGTCGTACTTGTATCTTCATTCCAAGGCCGTTACGTTCTCGCTTGTAAGTTTCTTCCGCAATCTATTGTACATAAAAAAAATCCCTCTCGAAATTAATCCCCATGATACTGGTAATTCTTCGCCATTTCGCGTTGTAATTATTCCCGGAACGTGGAGCCCCAGGCAGTATGACTGGTCTCGGTGGCAGAATTATTTCGACAATCTGGAAAAATGTGGTTATGCGGTATATAAATTCCAGTGGCACGCGAGCAACAGTGAGAGCGCTCGACGCGAAGCTGTTATGTTCCTGCGTGATTGGCTTAATAAAGAATGTAATGGTGTGCAGCAAGTTGTCTTGATTGGTCACTCGTATGGGGGACATGTTGCAGCACTGGCGGGTGAAAATCCACTAGTTAGTGACGTTATAACTCTAGCAGCGCCATTTGTCTCAACCAGTAAGCTCGGAAATGAACAGATAGCAGCCGGTGCGCTTGCGCTGTTTACACGTGCATTCTTATTTCCGACAATAATTTGGCTTGCTTACACAATCTATATGGTTTATTCCGCAAATGGGATCGTTGGAATAACTGAGCCAAAGACTGGCTGGGATGCTTATGCATTCTTTGCCGGAATAGGAAGTTTCCTTTTCTATTCCGGTTCTGTCGTCGTTCGCTTACTCCAATCAATAGATAAACCACTAATGAACATATCCTTACCCAATCCAGGGAATAACGGCGCATCAGTTTTCTGTGTGCAGGTTAAGGGAGATCCTATCGTCGAGCAGCTAGTAGATGCAGCTAGGAGCGATTTCTCGCAGGCAAAAAGCTCGATTGCCTTTATGAAGCAGAATGCGATCCAATTCCCCGCAATCAAAAAATGGGCGATACCTTATTATTTTTTATGTGTTATTTTTGTTGCACATGTATATGCTTTTCCAGAAGTTTCTACTATCTTTGAGATTCTGGATAATTATAAGAAAAATATTACTCTGCAGGCGCTTCAAGGATGTTTTGTCTTTTTTGTGTATGCTCTATTGATTAGAGCTCTCGTCAGTGTTTTTCCTGTTTCTGCACTAAAAGATATCAAAAATTTGTTGTCTGACCTCTCGCAGCTTGTAGACTGGGACGCAATGACTCGAGACAACCGTCGCTCGGTAATATGCCTTCTAGCCGGACTGCCTTTGCACGCGCGGTTAGTGCATTCTGTACATATTTGCGCGAACATCCCTGAAGCAACGATATTGGAAGTTGAACTGCCTGAATCGCGCACAAGTTGGCACAGACATTCGGACGTTGTCGGAAATGAGCACGTGACATCGAAAGTAACGGATTTGTTGTGCTTGCGGATCAAGCAAACCTCTTCGATTTGAACTCGGTTGGGTATGCGAATACAACGAAATATACATAAAGCTAGCATTTAGCGGACCCTTTTCACAACTTGTATGAAAAGGAGCTACTGAAAGTTGGGATTGTATCTACTATGAAATATAGAACGGCGCTCAGGGAAGCTTGTACGGGGCTGAAATGTTGGGAGATAAAAATATAAATTTCAAATATAAATTGGTCGATAGAGTACTTCAACGTTTGTCACGTTATCTCCGTGTCAGTTTCAAAATTTCAGGAACCTCGCTGTTCTCACGAATGATCTCGCGTACCTCCTTGATGCGCTCCCACGCCAGTTTTGCCGCCCGCTTGGCGCCGCTCTTGCTCTTGTAAAGATGCTCCAGCGTCTTGAGCGTACCCGTGGCACCTGCCAATTCCTGCCCCGTCTTTTTCTTCTTCGCCGCCACGTCCTTCCACTTGGCCACCACGCCCGTGACGCCTTCGTCCGGGTCTTTCTCGTCCTCGCGCTCGGCTTCGACCGCTTCTGTTTTCGTTTCAAACTCCACCCGCGTGGTAAATCCATTACCGCCCAGGCTGTGCGTGACCTTGACCGATAGCCATTCGGTGGCGTCGATCTCGGGCTTGAAGCCCTTCACCGTCACGGGCGATTGCGGGAACACGGCCGGGTTGCCCAGGGCCAGGCTCATTTCGAAGGTGGCCAGGCCGCGCAGGATGCGCTGCCATTCGGCCACGGCCGCCGTGCGTGCGTCCGTTTCGTTGGCAAAGGTGGTGCGCAGGCGCTTGCTGTTGCCGGGCACGCCGGCCACGACGCTGCGGCGGCGCGCGTAGCGCTCGTCGTGCCAGAAGGCGCGCACGCCCGTGTAGGCGTCGCTTTCGGCGCTGTGGTAGCGGTGGCCGTCGCCCAAGGCGCGCGTGATGGGGATGACGGGCAGCGCCTTGCCGCTGGCGGTGCGGCTCTGGTTGATGGGGATGAAGAGCAGGGTGTCGTTCTTGACGGTGGCCACCGCGTCGTATTTCCTGCCCAGCCGGCGCAGGAAGGCCGCGTCGCTTTCGTGGGTCTGGTCGATGTGCTCGATGGCCGTGTCGCGCAGGCGCGCCGACACGCCCGACGCCAACTCGTTGCGGAAGGCAATCGCCTCGATGATGGCGCCCAGGGTGGTCTTGTGAAAGCTGTGTTCCTGTTGCTGTTTGAAGGTGTCGATCAGGTTGGCCGACCTGGCGCGCAGGGTGATGGTGTCGGGCGCGCCGCTGTGCTCCACCTCGTCGACGGTGAACTTGCCCATGTCCACCAAGCCGGACGCTTGCCAGCCCAGCGCCAGGGCGATCTGCGCGCCGCGCGGCGGTAAGGCCAGCTTGCCGTCGCTGTCGTCCAGTGCAATGTCGAGCTGGTCGCTCTCGTCGCCACGGCACAGGGTCAACGTCAGATTGATCAGCCGCGGTGACACGATGGCGGTCAAATCCTTGTCCTCGATGCTGACCTTGAAGGCGGGGATATGCTCGCTCATTTGAACTTGTCCGCCGCGCTGCCGATGGCGCTGCTGATGCTGGCGCCAATCTTGTCTTTCATCTCGCTGACCACGCCGCCGTATTTCGACGTGATGCCGCCGATCACATTGCCCACCACGCTGCCCACGGCGTTCTTTGCCGCGCCGGCAATGCTGCTGGTCATGCCGTCGATGCTGAGCATGTTTTTCAGGTCGCCGATGTCGCCCAGGCCGACCATGGCCAGCACGCCGTCGTCGTCGCGCTTGAGCGCAATCGAGAACTCGACGCGCCGCGCGCCGCCGCTGCCGTCCAGAATGGTGCGGCCCTCGGTCATGCTGGTGATGCGGTAGGAGCCGAGAATGCGGCCCGTGCCCTGGATCAAAATCCACGATTTACCGGTATCGGCCATCATGCGTAGCGCATCGAGCGAATACAGGGAGCCGGTCAGTTCCGGCGCCACCCAGCCCGACAGGGTAATCGTGTCGTCGCCTGGCCCCACGTACTGGTGCGCATCGCGCAGGCCCACGCGGGCCGTGCTGGCGTGCTTCCATTCCGTTTGCCGCTGCAGCTCGTGATAGGCCAGCGTGGGCAGGCTGAAGACGAACATTCCTAAAATCATCATCATGGTGGTTTTTCTTTCTTAATCGTGGTCGCGCAGGGACGAGCGGATGCGCGCCGCCTTTTCGCGGTCGCGCTGATCGAGCGCCACGCTCACCGCGCGCGCGATGGCTTGGGGATCGGTGCCGGCCTGCACATGGAAGGTGATTTCGATCTTGTCGCCCTGGACGGTCATTCCGGCACCAAACCCGCCCTGGGCCAGCGGCGCGCGCGTGTCGAAGGCGCTGGCGGGTAACGCCGTGGCCGTGCCGATGGCGATGCCGGCGCCCAGTTGCGTCAGGCGCTGCGCCATGCCCGATACCTTGGCAATCGGCGCGCCCTCGCTGCGGTCCAGGCCCACGGCCAGCCCCTGCATGGTGTAGTCGCCGAGCTGGGCAAACACGCGGCTCGGACTGTGGATGCCCAGCTTTTCCTTGAACCAGCCAATGGTGCTGGAACCGGCATTGCTGATGGCGTCCTTGACGGCGCCCATGGACCCGGTGATGCCGTTGACCAGGCCGCGCAGGATATTGGCGCCAAATTCCGTGAACTGGGCCGGCAGCTGGATGCCGAACCAGCTCAACACGCCCGCGAACGCCTGATAGAACATGCCGACGGGCGACCAGTTGATAATCAGGGCTGTGATACTGCCCAGGCCGCCCGCGCAAACCGTGCGCAGGCGCGCCCAGATATCGGCGAAGAAGGCGGCGATAGGTTCCCAGGATGCGGTGATGCGCTGCAGGATGCTGGCGCCAAACTCGCTGAATTTGGCTGGCAGCGCGATGCCGAACCAGCCCAGCACGCCCGCGAAGGCGCGATAGAACAGGCCCAGCGGTGACCAGTTGACGATCAGGCTGCTGACGCCGCCTATGCCGCCGGCAAAGGCGGTCTTGACGTGCGACCAGATGCCGCTGAAAAACGCCTTGATCGGCTCCCAGTATTTATAGATCAGGTAGGCGGCGCCGGCGATGACCGTGATGGCCAGGCCAATTGGATTGAGCATCAAGGCGCGGCCCAGCCACAGCACGGCGCGGCCGGCCCACATGAAGGCGCCACCCAGGCCGCGCAAGATGGGTGTGAGCACGCCGCCCGTCACGCCCATCTTGGCGAACATGACGTGCAGCATGGCATACGGGCCGATCAGGGCGGCAATGCCCAGCATCAGCGGGCCGAGCACCAGCAGCAGACCGGCCAGCACGGCAAAAGCGGTAATCATGATCTTGGCCACGGTCGGGTTGCGTTCCATGAAGCCATTCAGGCGTGTGACGGCGGAAATCGCCATTTCCAGTCCCTGCGCATACAGCGGCAGGATTTTTTCGCCCATGGTCAGTTTCAAGTTGGCCAGCTTCGACTGCGCCTCCAGTTCCTTGCCGGCGGCCGAGTCGCGGCCCAGCTTTTCCAGCCGGCCGATATCGGCGGCGCCACGGTTGAGCTTTTCGTTCTTGTGGATTTGCCCGCGCTGCAAATACATCTGCGAATACAGGTTCGACGCCGTGCGGTTGGAAAAGATGCTGCCGATGGCATCGAGCACCTGTTTCTTTTCCGTGATGCCTTTTTTTGCCAGTTGCGGCAACAGCACCTTTTCCATCCACTCAAACTGATTTTCTCGGAACAGCTCGGAACCCAGCAGCGCACCGGGATCGAGGAATGCAATTTGCCCGGCTTTATCTGGCGTGACCTTGCTTTTGTCTCCAATCAGGCCAAACTCGTCCAGCTTCCTGGCTGAACGTTTCGTCGTGCGGCCCTGGTACAAGTTCTGATAGGCGCTCATCAGGGACGTGCCGACGCGGTTGCCGCTCATTTCCTGCACCAGCGGTTCCATCTGGTAGTAAAAGGCGTCATCTTTCAAGCCCTTGGCGGCGATGCCGCCCGTCTTGATCATGTTCAGCCATTCATTCGGGCCGACGCGCCCGCCCGTGGCGGTAATCACCTGCTGCACGATATTGGCCTGGGCTTCGAACTTTTCCTTGCTCTCCAGGCCACCGCGCAGCTCGATCACCTTGAGCATATCCATGAACTTGCGTTCGTTGTCGGCGCCCTCGGCCTCACCAAAGAAGGCGTGATTGGCAAACTTCATCTTGGCCAGGGTAGGGGCGACCATTTCCGCGTGGTGCACGTCGGCAAAGGCGCTCATGCCGTCGCGCATCAGCTGCAGGTTGTCGAGCTGGCTGGTGCCGTAGGTCTTCATGTTGCGCGCGAAGGCGACGGCCTCGGCTGACACTTTGTCGCCCAGGCCCAGCGCGTTGACGCGGCCCACTTCTGTTTGATAGTGCTTGGCCTCGTTCAGCCCCTTGACGACAGGTGCGCCCAGCACGGCGCCCGTGGCGGTGGCGCCTGCGCCGGCCATGGCCATATTGCCCGCCTTGCTGCGCAGCTTGTCGGCGTGCTGGGTGGCATTGGTGACGCGCTGCTGCTTGGCGGCGGCGTTGGCCAGCTTCTGCTGCTGCAAGGTCATGGTTTTGTTGGTGGCCTCGATTTCGCGGCGCAAGGTGCGCTCGTGGTTGGCCAGGTCTTTGGTGCCGATGCCGGCGCCCGCCAGGCGTTCGCGCATGACCTGCAGTTGCTGGGCCTGCTGCTGGCCGGCCGTCTTCAAGGCGGCGGCCGCTTTGACGGCGGCGTTCAACTCGCGCGTCATGGCGCGCGTGGGTGCTTCCGTCTGTTTCATCTTGGTGGCCAGGCTGGCCACCTTCTGCTGGGCCGCTTCCAGCTTGGTGCGGGTGGCGTCCAGGCCGCCGTGCAGCTCGCGGAATTTGCCGATGTTCTTTTGCTGGGCGTTCAGCTCGCGCAAGCGGTCGCTGGTCGCCTTCAAGGCCTTGGCCGTGTCGCTGGAGCCACCCATGATTTTTTTCAGCGGGCCGGTAATCTTGTCCAGCGCTGCAAATACCACCTGTAATTTCAGATCCCGACCAGCCATCTATTCCGCTCCGCTTCGCTGCCGGGCGCGTTCGCGCCAGGCCATCAGTTCATCAATCGTAAAGCCGTCCATCGCTGCCGGCGTCCAGTGAAAGACGCCGGCAATGTCGGCCATGGCGTCTTCTACTTCGCCGGGGATACCGAAAGGCGATCGGCTTTGCTCGCCAAAAAACCGGCAACCTCGGCGCCCACGGCCAGCAGGTCGGCCGGGTCCATGTTGGCGATGTCGTGCGCGGTCAAGGTCGGTTCGGTGATACGCGGCAGCACGATCTGCAGGGCCGACACGTTCAGGTTGGCCAGCTCGATCAGGGAAATGCCGCGCAGGGCGCCCGCCTTGGGCTTGCGCACGGTCAGCGAGGTGATGAAGGTGTCGCCGCGTTTGATCGGCTCGTCCAGTTCGATGATGGCTTGATTGTTGTTTTCGGTGTTCATGGTGTTGTCCTTGTAGGGTGGTGGTGAAAAGTAAAAGGGGGATTACAGGCCGCTGGCCTTGCGGATGGCCGCATTGGTATCGACGCCGCCGATGTTCTCGATGCCGCTCATGAAGTCCAGTTCGATGACGGTGGCGCCGTCGATCATCAGCTTGTAATAGCTGCAAGCCATGGTGTACTTGTGGGTGGTGTCGTCGCCCATCTTGGCGCCGCCCATGTCGATTTCCTTGTAGCGGCCACGCACGACGACTTCGACGGCGGCCACGTTGCCGTCTTCGTCGTTCTGGTAAGCGCCGGCGAAGCGCAGCATCACGGCACCGTGCGCATGCGCGCCGTATTGCTTCAAGGCTTCGGCGATCAGGCCGCCAGCGCTCCATTCCAGCGACAGTGCTTCATTGCCGAAGTCGACGGACACGGGGCCGCTCATGCCGCCGGCGCGGTACTCTTCCATCTTGCGGCTCAGCTTGGGCAAGGTGATTTCGGGCACCATGCCCATGAACAGCACGCCGTTTTGGAATACGTTGAATTGCTTGAGTTTGTGGGGCATGCCCATAGTGTTCTCCAGTGGTCAGTTGCGCCCGCGCGTGGCGGGCACGGGGATGGTTAAGCCGCGATGCGCGAGGCGAAGTCGGCCAGGTAGCGGTCGGTGATGCGCTGCTGGAAACGCAGGTTTTCCAGCGGCGGCACGGGCGTGTAGTCATAATCGATGGCCAGCTTGCCGGCCTTGAGCGTGTCCTTGTCGTTGTACTGCTCGTCATACCAGGCGTGGCCGTCGATGATGTAGCCCTGCAATTTCAAGTCGCGGAATTTGGCGTTGATGCTTTCCAGCATGTCGCGCACCAGGGACGGATGCAGGGGCAGGTCGACAAAGGTGAAATGTGCTTCGGCGATGGTGTCGGCCAGCACCTGGGCCGTGCGCGTGTAGTTCTCGAAATAGAAGAAGCCGCCCGGCGCCTCGCAGGTGCGCGAACCCCAGAAGCGATAGCCGCCCATGTTAATCAGGGTGGTGACTTCCTTGGCGTTGAGCACGCCGGCGTCGGTGGCCGGGTCTTGCAGGTCGAAAAATACGTCCTGGGTCAGTCCGGTTGGGCCGTTGACGACCACGTTCGATAAAGTCTTGTGCCAGCCCGTTTCCTCGTCGATCTTGGCGCGCAGGCCCATGGCGTACGCCACAGCGGAAATGCTCGCCTCCTCATCGATGGCGGTATCCCAGTTCACAAAATCGGGCCAGATGATCATGACCTCGCGCTGGCCGAACTGGCCGCGATAGGTGGTGGCGGCCACCACGTTGCTGCAGCCATACGCGGAGGCGTACACGAAGCTGCGCAGTTGCTGCGCCACGCTGGCCAGGGCGTTGGTGACGGCCTTGGTGTCCAGGCCCGGCGCGCCCAGGATGCGCGGTTTCACGCCGAGTTTGCTTTGCGCGGCCAGCAAGGCTTTCACGCCCAGGTATTTGCCATCGGGCGAGACGCCGCCCACCACATTGCTGGTGGTGTCCGCTTCCGTCTCGCCTTTGGCCACACGCACCACGACGGTCAGGGGTTTGGTCTGCGCGGCAATCGCTTCCAGCGCGCGGTACAGGGTGCCCGTCTTGCCGGCCTTGCCCATGGCGGCCAGCACGTTGGTGACGAGCACGGGCGTGTCGAGCGGGAAGGCCGCCGGGTCGGCGTCGTCGGCCGTGGCGATCAGGCCCAGCACGGCCGTGGAAACGGTGCGGATGGGGCGCGAACCCTCGTTGATTTCAATGACGCGCACGCCATGGTGGTAGTCGGTGGCCATGTGGCTCTCCTGGTAGAAAAGAAGTTTCGGGTGGTTACTGCAGGTTTTCGGTAAAGGCGCGCTGCGCCTCTTGCGGCAGGCCGGCGGCGATCTGCGCGTATTCGTCGGCAATGGCCAGGCGCAGCGCATCGAGGTCGCCAGCGGCCAGCACGCCGGCGCAGATGGTGATGTCGAGCAGACGCAGGCGCGCGGCGGCAATCGCGGCGACGGTGGCGCTGTCGCCATCGGACATCGCCGCAAAGCCGATGCCGGCCAGGCGGTTCAGGATGGCATCGCGCGTCTTGCGCGTCGCTTCCAGGTATCGCTCGGCGAGGATGGAAAAGGGCGCACTGGCGCGCTGCCGGGCCACCGGATTGCCGGCGGCATCGGCAACGATATCGAAGCCCTGCGCCTGGGCGGCAAAAAGCGCCTCGTAATGCGCTGGCGTCACTTCGCGGGCGTCGTCAGGGATCGCCAGGTCCGCGATGCTGGTATCGAAAAAGCCGCAGCAGGAGGGGGAAAAGAGCTTCATGATTTACCTTCCAATTGCCAGAATACAGACGGGATTAATATAGAAATTGCCTGCCGCGTCCCGCAGGGAGACGGAACAATTGAAGCGTGACGGACCGGCGACGCCCACGTTGGCGATTTCACCGCCAGGGACAGAGCCGGTTCCCCAAGCCGCCAGACAGACGGACGGGAAGGCTGTGGGAAAGGCGAACACGGACGGCCCGGTATTTGAGGTGGTCATATAGCCCCACTGCAGCAGCAAGCCGCTGGGCAGGCGTTGATGGCCATTGCTGGCCAGGGAGGCAACGAAGGCGGAGGCATACTTGAGCTGGGCCGTGCCCGCCAAGGCCAGCCAGGCGCCGTCCGAGATTTTGACCAGGACCAGCGAATCGCCGTCGTTGAGTTCGAGCGACGACAGCGCGTTGTTGGCATTGCTGGCCACGATGACCTGGCCCGCCTGGCCGCGCACGATGACAGGTAGCAGGCTCTGCGAGACGATTTCCAGCGTGGCGCCTCCTGGTATGCCCGCCAGCGACGGCAGAGTCAGAGTGGCAACCTCCGCGCCTTGCACAAACAGCACCTTGCCGATGTCGGCCGCCTGGATGGCGTAGGACGCGCTCAACGTGCGCACGCCGCTGCGATTGCCCAGCGCGCGTTGCACGGCCGCCATGTTGGCCAGCCCGGTCGATGCGTCGAACTGTTGCGGCGTGCTCGTTTCGGTCAAGCACGGCAAAACCGTCGTGCCATCGCAATATAGCGCCTGCGTCTGGCCACGGCCAATGCCGACTCCGGCGCCGTCCACCGGTTTCAACGTCAGACTGAAGGCGCCCGTGGTCTTGTTGCACACCGTCCAGCTACACGCCGCCGCCGGCACGATGACGTTGATATTGCCCGTGAGCGCGCCCGTGAACTGCAGCACGTCGGCCTTCGCTTCCGCCTCGGTGAGCACCACGTCGACCTTGCCGGCCACGGATTTATTCAGGACGATCAGCTCTTTCGGCTTGTACTGCGGGTGCGGGTCGGCGGCGGCCAGGTGCTGCGCCAGCAGCGTGTCGGCATAGGCGCGCGCCTCGGCGCGCACTTCGATATCCTGCTCGTCGGCATACTTGCGTGTGGCCAGGATGACGGACGGATCGATTTTCAGTTCGATGGCGGCCGTGCTGGCGACGATCAGCACCACGCGCACAACCTGCGTGCGGCCGCTGCCCTCGACCATCAGGGGCTTGTAGCTGGGCGGGCAGTTGGCCACGGCGCACAGGTCGCCCGCCTCGTCGTAGATGCCGATTTCGCGCAGCCACCAGCCGCCCACGTCCTCGGGCAAGACTTGCTCGACGATGATCTGGCTGGCGTTGGCCGGGTCGATGGCGAGCTGGTTCAGGTCGGCGCGGCGTACTTCATGCACGAGCGTCTTTTGCAAGCGGTCGGGGATCGGCAGGGCGCCGTTGCCGTCGCCCACGCCCATTTTTTTCAGTTTCAGGGTGTGGCCCAGGGCGATGGCGTTGGCCAGCTTGGCCTCGCCCACCTGCGTCAGAATGGCAAAGTATGTGCTCATGGATAGATGGTCATGGTGTCAATGGTATGGGGTGCGCCGCCTTGTAATAGCGTGCCGCGCACTTCGATTTCTTCGGCGATCCACGGATAAACCGTCATCGCATCGCCGTGATAGGTACTCAAGCCGATCCGCACCTGGCCACGGGTTTCCAGATACAGCGCCAGGCCCGTCAAATGCCGGCTGACGGGCTTGGCGTCGGCGATCAGGCGTTCCATTTCCTGGAACATGGCGTCCGTGATGCCCGAGTCCAGCACGCCGACGTCGAGGCGGAAGGTGCCCGGCACGCCTGGCGGCGTGGTCTGCCACCATTCGGTGATGCGGATCAAATAGCCCAGGGACTCGACCACGCGGCGCACGGCGGCAATCGTGCCCTTGTGCTTGTGGATGAAATAGGACGCCTTGATGGTGCCGCGCTTGATCGACTCGGGCCAGGCATCGTCCCAGCGGTCCACGGAACAGGCCCAGGCCAGGAACGGCAGCAGGGCAACGGGGCAGCGGTCGGCGTTCCACAGGTCACGCAGCGGCACAGGCACGTTGACCAGCTCGGCGCATGCCACGGCAATGGCGCGTTCCAGCGCCGTGGTATTCGGCGGCAGGGTAGGCACGAGCTTATTCATCGAGCACCACCACATTCAAATGGATGGCGGTGCAGCGCGCGGCCTGGGTGGCGTCCAGTTCGATGTCCGCCGCCGGGCTGGTCAAGACGACCTTGCGCACGCCTTCGACGTGCACGGCGGCGCTGCAGGCGGAACGATAAATGCTGTGGCCCAGCGGACGGCGCGGCTGCGACACGCGCACGGCGTTGGCGCGCGCGGCGTCCAGCAGGATCGGCACTTCCGGCCCGACGCCGATAAACAAGGTGGCCTCGATCTGGTAGTCGATGACCTGGGCAGCCTGCACGGTGAGGCGGTCGCCCAGGGGGCGCACTTCCTCGGCGTTGAGCGCACGCGCCACGGTGGCCAAGAGCGTGGCGTCTGCGATGCCGGTGTCATTGTTCGCCAGCACCGTGACGGTGACGCTGGCCGGCGCGGGGCTGGTGGCGCTCGCGTCCTTGACCTGGCCGTCGGCACTGCGGGCGTGGAATTCATAGGAGGCTTTCGGGCCGGCGACGGACAGGCCATCCGGCGCTTCCTGGATGCGCAGGCGGTAGGCGTCGTTGTCTTCCATGACAGCCGCCACGGGCGGCAAGGCGTTGGGATTGGCCGGCGTGATGGTCAGGCGCGCCACGTTGACGTTGGCACCCAGCTGATCGAGGTCGCCATCGAGGGCGAACGCCAGCATGACGGCCTTGCCGGCCTCGTTGACGCGGTTGCGCAGAATGGTTTCTTGATACGCGTTTTCTTCCAGCAGCTTGGTGGCCGGTTCCGATTCCAGCTCGAGCAGGGCCGTGACGGCGGCGCGCTCGGCTTCCGGCAGCAGGCTGACCAGGTGCGTCTTGCGGCTGGCCAGGATGGCTTCGAAGTCCAGCACCTCCACCACGCTGGGCGCCGGCAATTGGGTCAGGTCGATAGGCGTGCTCATACGATGCCGCCTTGTTTGACGGGCACGGACAGGGTGATGCCCTGGCCGTTGGCCGTGCCGTCCAGCAGCAGCGCGATGGCGCCGTCCGTGTCGCGCGTGAGCTGTACGCTGGACAGTTGCAAACGCGGCTCCCAGCGGCGCAGGGCAAAGGCGGTGGCGGCGTAGATGCGCAACTGCGTCGCGCTGTTCAGGGGCTGGTCGATCAGCTCGGGCACTTCGGAGCCATAGCGGCGGCGCCGGATGCGCGAACCGATGGGCGTGGTGAGGATGTCGGTCACGGATTGGCGCAGGTGGCCCAGGCCCGTCAGGCTGCGCCCGGTGGCGGCGTGCATGCCCATCATGCTTGCGGCCCGCCCGACTGGTCGCCACCGGCTTTGACGCCGCTGTGCGCGTGCTTGGCCAGGCTGATGGCGCCGGCCAGCACGTCCTCGCTGGCTTTGATTGTCCCTTGCACGGCCATGGCCACGCCGCCGGCGGCGCCGGCTTTGGCATTCACGCCGCCGTTCAGGGCGGTGGCGCCGTTGACGATCAGGTTTTTCATGACGGTCAGGTCGCCCGTGCAGATGGTGCTGGGGGCGTTCGACGTCACCTTGTCGGCGGTGATGGTGGCGGTGCCGCCTGGCAGCGTGGCCGTCAGGGCATGGGCCGCATGGTCGTACTGCACCACGGCGCCGTCCGGGTAGTGCGTGGTGTAGATGCTGTCGCTGGTATCGGGCGCGTCAAATTCCTGCGAGTACAGGGCCGGCAGGACGATGCCGCGTGTCAGGTCGCCGCCCGGGGAAAAGACGATGACCTGTTCGCCCACGGTGGGCACCGACCAGGTGCGCGTGCTGCCGGCGCGCGGCGTGACCCAGTTCAGCCATTTGGTGGTGAGTGTCGGCCCGAGCCGCACGCGCGCTTTGGCCCCTTTGACCTCGGCAATGGTGCCCAGGCGGATCAGGTTTTGCAGCAAGCGGAGGATGTCGGACAGGTCGGCGTTCATGCAATGCATGTTGCCGAAGTCCGCGTGCGGATGCACGCGGGGGCGGGTTGATATATGGCTTAATGACTCTGGCAGATTGTAATTATCAACTTATAGTTTCGGTAAAGGCACGGCAGAGGGCCGCTTCCGACTCACTACTATACGGATGTTCGCGGCTGCTGCTTTCGAATTTGCTTTCTGATTTCTAGGACGTGGCCTCGCAGTTGTTCGGATGTATCTCGACTGATTAACGCGCCTTGTATTGCCCCTTGTGCTTTTGCGTATAGATCGAATAGATCCTGGCTTACACTATCCGCCAGAACCTCTGGCGCTATAAGGTCTTTGCTCTGCAACATCTCGTTGTACAGATCTAGGAGGCTTCTTGAATTCGCTTGACTCAAGCCGAGAGAAACACCATAAGCGCGAATTGTGGCAACGTGCAGCAGCCAAAGGTTGAGGAACGGGAGGGTCGCGTCGTCTTCTTGGGCCGCAAGTCGCGGCAGTCGTACAGTAAGCGCATGCTGTAGATTCAGCTCGCGAGGCTCTTGCGCAAGTCGACGAATCATTTGAAAAGATCCAGCGTCCACGTCTATATACCTGAAGTCAACCTTTGCTCTTGGAATTAAATTCGATATTTCTTCCAGAGCTTTCAGCCTCTCTTTCATCGCATCGTTACTCTGAGATTTGTTGACGAGTTCGATGATGATGATCTCGTCGGACTCATTTTGCGCGAGCGCATCGAACCGATATGAAAGGCCCTTAATTGAGGCATTGTAAAGAACAGTGAAGCCGCGCTCGAGGTAGCTTTTCCCAATCAACTTCAGTTGATATTGTTCGTATTCTCTAGAAATCACCACAGGCCACCATTGTTATTGATATACGGTTCAAATTTAATTGCTGTCGCATACTCTGGATTGAAGGGGCCGCCGGCAGCAATTGATGCCTGCCCGTTGGCGATCATCAGTGCTTTAAGTAAAGTTGGTGCCAACCCGACAGGAGTGAGCAGCGAGGCTCCTGCGATTTGTGTAAATCTTTCGGAGGTTATCCGAAGCACTGTTTTATCGTTGCTGAGAATCGGTGCGAATGGCGCTGCAGGAGGAATTGGCCTATTGTGCGTACATAGCGCATCGATTGTATGCTTGAGTCCGTTATCAATATCCGTATACTGGGCGTTGGGCGGAAAGAAGAATATCTTAACGGTCACATCGCCCGTGTACGGCGGTGCAATGGGATTCGGCGCGAACTTTTGAGTTAACTCTACTTTTCCAATATCGCTGACTATTTCTTTCCAAACCAGCATTTTAGCCGAGGTTCCGTTGACCGATGACGGTCTGCCGAGAGCTACAAATTCTATTGGTACCGTCACTTTTCAATTCTCCTCAATCCAAATTTATATAGACTAGTTTTAGTTCTTTAAGATTATGGAGATTTGCCACTGCCAGAGTGGCGTTTGTCGGGTACGATCTGTTTGATCATCAAATTTTGGCGGAAAGGAGAGACTTGCGTAGTCTCAGGTATCAGCAATAAAATTTAAAAGAGTTACGCCAATCGGCGAAGTTCTGCTCTGTGACAATCCACTACCACTCATGGCTGTATTTAATCCTTCAGTATTTACTAATCCACGGACGTACAAGTCTTTCCACAATTGGTTATACAGAGTGGTTTGTCCACGTAAAGAAGGAATATTGTCCTCCAGAACATGAGACAGACTTCCCATCGACATGCCGATAGGTGCAACCGGAGCATGGGAAAAAGCGAGTATTCGAAAGTGCATTTCCGAGAACTCATCAATGAACCCTAGCAGAAGATGCTGGAAAGTTTCTTCCGGTGCCTCTCCTATTGCGATATGAATAATTGCATTTTTCAGAGCGTCTAATTTTGCTTTCTGATGAGTGCGAATGGCCGAAGATGACGCTTGCATAACAGCGGTAATAAATTGGTTGTTTTCCTGCAGCTTAGAGAGGTCCAATCCATTTTCTTCCAGCTCGAGAAGTTTCTTACCTACTTGCTCCATCCAGGCGGCGCGGCGACGCTCCAAAGGGGGCTGGACCAATAACTGAAAGAGTTCGACGGCTGGACCTCCTACAACTGGAATAACAGAAAGCCCAGCCTTAGCCAGAGCGTGGGCTACGTCACCTTTTGAAGGTTTTTGTACATTAGCAGACATATCCATCCTTATTATCTTAATAGCCATCGCAACATCCGCAGCCAACAGCGGCTAGTATTTACGACTCTAACTCATTTGATAATTAGTGTCATTTTAAATTTGCGTTGGCGAACTCATTTTTTTATATGCTGTAGGAGAGATTCTCTTATCAGCGTTCTGTTTTTATCACTTAAGCCCAACAGCGACCGCTCCGGGTACTTGTAGGCGGGCCCTTCTTTAGCAATCCGATCTTGCTGGCCAAACTGATGCACCCGCGCCACGCGCGCCACCCAGCCAAAGAACCCGACCTCGATCTGGTCGCCTGTCGCCTTCACCTTCAGGTGTTTTGCGGTGCGAATTTTGGCAAACATCGCCGCCTTCTGCCGCTTGATACGTCCGTTCTTCCCTTTGAATTCCTTGCGCCGCTTGCGCGCTGGATAGGCCGTGCCATCCGGTCCTTGCTGCGCCTTGATGCGCTGCGCCTGGCTGCGGCGCAGGTCGATGGCCACCTTGTGATTGATGGCGCGGCGCTGGGCCGGCTGCAGCTTGGCCAGCAGGGCGCCGGCCCAGGCTTCCAGTGCGTGCAGGTCGTCGCTCATGGCGTGGCCTCGGGCGTGCGCCATTCGGCCAGCAGCGTGTCGCCGTCATACAGCTTCCAGAACTCGTCCGCGTAGGCCGGCATGTGCTGTATTTCGGCCAGGTGCTTGATGTCCAGGCGGCCCGCCTCGCCGGTCTTGACTGCCACGCGTTCGGTCAGGTCCAGCTTGATCGAAATGTCGACCGTCTCATGGTTGTTGAAATCCACCTCGAAGGCGATGCCGTGCTTGCGCGTGTCCTCGTTGGCCATCAGGTCGAGCTGGTGGACTTTGAGCCAGGCGATCAGGGCCACCATGATGGCGTCGGCGTCGCCCGCGTAATCGGTCACGATCAGGTTGAGCTTGAAGCGGTATTCGAAGGAGAGGGAGGCGGTGGCTGACGCCACCACGTTGCCCTCGTCGGCGAAGACCAGCAGGCGGTCGGGATCGCGCTGCAGGTCGGGGATGGCAGCGGCCAGGTGCTGGCGCAGGCTATTCGGTTTGTACATGGTAGGTGTCTCGTACTAGGTTGTAGGCGTCGATGCAGGCATTCAGCTGGCGGGTGGCGTCGTCGCCGTCGCCGGCAATGGCGTCAAGAGTTGCCGCAGTCGCCGGGTCAAGTTCGGCGCGCGCTTGGTGCCGATGGCTTGCGGCAGCGGTGGAATCTGCAGTGGTGGCACACTGGACGCTGGCAACGGGGATTGACAGGCGCACAGCGCCGCTGCGCACATCAAGATTAAAACGGTCGCGGTCAGTTTTCGCATGGGTTTGCTCCTGGGTAAGTTGGTCGGCGCGCTGCATCAGGGTGGCGCCGGCGGCGCGCTCCAAGGTGAGCACGCGGGCGGTGGCCTGGGCCAGCGCGGTGGCGGCCGTTCGCTGCAGCGCGGCGATGGCTACATCCTTGCGCCAGCCCTGGGCCGTCCAGCCCGCGATGGCGCCGCACAGGAGAACAGCGGCCAGCGGGCGCCAGGTGCTGGTCGTCACATGGCCACCCGTTCCTTGATCCAGCCGAACAGGAAACGGCGCTGGCTCTTGTTGGCTTCGGTGATGTCCAGGTAGCGCGCCGCCTGCAGGCCGTTCAAGGCGCGCAGCAGCACGGTGGCGCCATCCTGGCCGCGCCATTTGAGAAAAGCGGCCAGCGCACCCAGCGACTGTTCGCCCAGGCGGCCGTCGACGAATAGGGCCGGATAGCGCGCGCCCGTGTCATTAAAACCGTTCAGCCAGCGCTGCAGGAACTCGGCCGCGCGGTGCGGCCCCATGTTCACGCCCGTGTCGATCAGCTCGGCGCCGATGCCGGCATGCAGGGCCAGCACCTGGTCGAACTTCGGTTCCGTGATGTAGCGCGCCGTGTAGATGGCGCGCGCCACGGATTCGGGCAGATCGCGCATCGGCCCCGTGTAGCCATTCGCGCGCGCCACGGCCACGGTGATGCCGTAATTGGTTTCGCCGCCCTTGTCTTGCGGGTCATTCACATAGCCGCCTTCGGCGCGCAGGATGGCGTCGATGGTGCGCGCGATCAGTGGATTGTCGGTGGTGGCCATCAGTGTTCCTTCGCATCTTTGACCAGCTCGGCGATGTCCTTGTCGCTGCGGCGCTGGAACCACAGGGCCACGGCGCGCGATACCCACCAGCCGGGCGCGCCGACGATCAGGTCGATGGCGGAAGCGTTGACTATGGCGCCGATGGCGGGGAGCTGGGCGCATAGCAGCTGATACACGGTGCCGCCCAGCAGGCACGAGAACACGCCCGCGCAGGCCAGGCGGGCGACGAACTCGCCCTTGTTGAAGGTGCCGTCGGCGTTCAGCGGCGGCAGCACGATGTAGAGCATGGCCGCGCCGACCATGCCCAGCGCCGCCTTGAAGCCATACAGTTTGACCAGGGTGGCGAAACCACCAAACGATTCTGCGGACATTGCTTGATACTCCGGGGTGAAGTTAGATAGATTTTTCATGAGGATGAAAATGGTGGATTGCTGCGTTAATCCCATAGCTGCACGATGTCCGCGACCTGGCCCGTGCTGGGCGCCGGCTCGGGCAGGGTGACGACCAGGCCGGCCGGCAACACGGCGCCGTGGCGCGCCAGCGCGGGATTGCCTTCCAGGGTTTGCTCGACGTATCCCGCGCCGTCGCCCAGGTAGCGCCACACCAGGGCGTCTACCGTATCGTGCTGCTGCGTGCGTACCTGCATCAGATCAATTCCACGGTCAAATGCGTGCGGCCGACCATATCGGCGATGGCCCATTGCGCGTTGCGCCGCTGCGCGCCGGGCGCCTCGTCGAGCCACTCCATGCTTTTCTTGTCGCTGACGGACGTGGCCGTGCTGTCGTAGTCGCGGTAACGCTCGATCAGGTCGGCCTTCGCCGTGCTGTAGACGGCGCGCCGGTACTGCGCCAGCAGGCGGGATTCGCGGTTGATCTTGGCTGCGGGAACGTCCCCCAATGCAAGGAATCCGGCAGCGGCCTGCTTGCCTTGCCAGTCGGCCAGTTCGCGGTTGACGTGCAAAATGGCCTCGACCACGGCTTGCACCAGGCGCGCATCGGTGACGGTGCCGTCCAGGCGCATGGCGTCGCGCATATCGGTGAGCAGGATGTCGGGAAACCAGCCGTCGTTCTCGATGATGCCGGCGGCCGGTGCCGGCGGCGCGGGCGTGGTGCCGGGCGGGATTGACGGGGGCAGGGCCATGAAGGACATACGGGGGCGCTTTCAAAAATGGGGCGGTGGACGGGGTTCATCAGGCCGCTGGTTTGGCCAGAATCCCCCCGTGCCGCCGTGCTGCGGGGGATGCTCTTTACGTGGAACCGGCCGCGCGCTTGATGCGCCGTTCCAGCCGTTCCATATCTTTCTTGACGCCACACGATTCGGACAGGGCGCGGGCGCGTTTCAAATGACCCATGGCCGTTTCCGCCTGTGCCACCAGTTCCGGGGCGATGTCGGTGTCGTCGGCTTGGTCCAGCACGGCGACCATGGCCAGGCCGATGGCTTTATGCAGTTTGGCGCGCGCCTGGTCCGGTGCGTCGCTGGCGGCCGTCAGCTGTTCGACGGTGCCCAGCACCTGGGCCGCGTGCTGCGGATCGGCGGCCAGCTTGCCGTGCAGGTAGCCCTCGGCAAACTCGTCCAGCATCAGGGTGGCGATATCGCGGCTGTAGCCATCTGGCAGGGTGAACTTGTGCGCCAGGGCGTATTCGGCCATGACCAGGGCGCGCGCATATTCGCCCGTGTCGATATGCCACACCAGCAGGGTGGCAAAGACGTCATCCTGCGCGCCCTTGCCGCCGGCCAGCACGCCGTCGATCCATTGCGCGTAATCCGGCAGCAAGGTGGCCTTGACCTCGATCTTGCGTTCCACCGACTGGATGGATTTCAGGCGGCGGCGGTCGTCGGCCAGCTTGTAGAGCATCAGCTCGTAGGCCGTGCCGGTGGTGACGCCCTGCGGCGCGGCGGCGCCGGCCGTGCGCTCGGCCAGCATGCGCGCGCGGTGGCGCAGGGCGGGGGATTGGTTCGCCATCACTTGTCTTTCAGCTCGATGTTTTCCACCAGCGCGGCCAGGCCCAGGTCTTCGATCACGTAGGCGTCGTTGGACGACTCGTAATTCTCGATGCGGTCGCGCTTGGGCTCGTCCACCACGCGGCGGCGGCGCGCGCCATCCTGGAAGTAGATCGACAGATTGTCGAAGCGGGTAATCAGGATGGCGTTGTCCGGGAAGTACGGCACGCGCGCCGCCGGCAAGCCGCCGATACGCTTCTGGCTGATGATGATGTCGGCCGCCAGCGTTTCCGTGGGCGCCTGCTTGGTGTTGACCAGCGGGAAATACTTGTCGTTCAGCAGCTTGCGCCCGACGATGGCTACCAGGCCCGTGTCTTCCTGATACCACGGGTCCAGCAGGTTGACGGCATCGGTGACGGCCGCGTCCAGGTTGGCATAGTCGGCGCCGTCCACGTCGCCGATGATGACCTTGCCCGGCATGCCGTTGGCCACCAGGCCCAGCACGCGCTCGGGCGCCTGTTCGCGCAGATGCTGCAGCCAGCCCTTGTTCACGTCCTGCAGCAGCGGATTGGCGGCCAGGTCGGTGGTGGCCATGACTTTCACGCCATTGAAACCGATGACGATGCGGTCCAGCGCCTGGCGCGTCAGGATGGCGTTGGCCACGCGCGACTGGAAGTCCTGGAACTTGGCCCAGGCGTCCAGCTTGGCATAGCTCAAATGCGTGTCGAAGTTGGTCTGCTCGCAGCGGTACTTGGTGCTGTCCAGGGTGGACAGGTCGCGCGTTTCGCGTTCCTTGTCCTTGGTGTTGGTGCGGCTGGCAATCGGGCCGGACACGCCCAGGCCCAGCTTTTCGCCTTCCTGCTCGCCCACGCCGATGATGTTCACTTTTGAGAGGAACTCGCTCGATTCCTGCATCTTGTTTTCCAGCTTTTGCTGCACGCTGGGGGTGACGCTGAAGGTCTTGGCCACGTTGTCCGTGTCGTTCAGTTGGCCCAGGCGGGTTTCGTATTGGCCAAAGACCTGGCGCGTTTGCTTTTTCATGGTTCGGTGCTCCGTTGTTGAATGGGGGGGAAGAAAGGGCGAGGGCGCTTAAAACTCGGTCTGCACGGCACCGTCGTTGCCGGTGGCAGCAGGGCGGCGCGGGCCGTTGCCGGGCGCTTCGTCCATCTGCGCCTTGAAGGCGGCCAGCTCGTCCTGCGTGGCCTGCAATGCGGTTTCGGTTTTCTCCAGGCGCGTCACGGTGTCCGCGTAGTTGTCGTTGGCGGTGACGACGTGGCCGGCCAGCGCCTCGACGGCTTCGCTGATGTCGGCGAACTGCGCCGCGTCGGCGCCCGATTTATGGGAAAAGCGCGACAGCAGGTTTTTCACGGCATCGGCCAGCCTGATGCCCTGCTCTTCGAATTCCAGCTCGACCTCGACGGCGGAGGTGAACAGGTTGGCGCTTTGCTGCTTGCGGCCTGCGGAAAATTTCAGCGCATCCGTGCCCAGGCTGGCGGGGCTGTCGGTGACGCCCAGGCCGACCAGGTAGGGCTGCGCCGAATCGGCAAAGTCGGGCTGGATTTCCAGGCTGGTGTACAGCTTTTGTTTCGCCTTGTTGATGGCCACCAGTTCCGGCGTGGGTTCGATCTGCGCGAACAGGGCCAGTTTCTTGCCGCTGTCGGTGTCGACTTCCTCGGCTTTGACGGCGATCACGTCGCCGTAGGCCTTGAACTGGCTGTCGGGCAGGATGCCGCGAATGTGCTCGAGCCAGATGCGCGCGCCGTAGGTTTTCGGGTTGTAGGTGGCGGCGATCTGCTCGATGGTGGCGCGGTCGATGTTGCGGCCGTCCGTGGTGGCGCCTTCGGTGGCGACGCGGAAGAATTGGGATTTAGGCATGGTGGCGTGTCTCGGTTGATCGGATAACGCCATGGTCAACGTCTTGGCGCCGCGATTCAATGTGGTGCGGGTTGCTATGGGCCATAGCGACTTTTGCCTTTCCCCGCTCCGCGCGCGCGCGGCCTACGCTGGCGGCATGCTAGTCATTGAACAAAAACCCGACGAAATAATCGCCGAACTGGCCGTGCCCGAATCCGAGCCGCGCCGAGCCGCGCGCGCCCTGTACTGGAAGGGCTGGCGCATTTCATCCATCGCCCGCCACCTGGGGATCAAGCGCAGCACGATCAATAGCTGGAAGCTGCGCGACGAATGGGACAAGGCCCAGGCCATCGAGCACGTGGAAGCGTCGGCCGAGCTGCGTCTCGTAAAACTGATCGAAAAAGAGGTCAAGAGCGGCAGCGATTACAAGGAAATCGATTTACTCGCCCGCACCATCGTGCAGATGGCGCGCGTGCGCCGCTACGAGCAGCCGGGCGGTAACGAGGTGGACCTCAACCCCAAGCTGGCGAACCGCAACGCCGGGCCGAAGAAAAAGCCGACCCGCAACGATTTCAGCGAAGAACAGAAAATCGAGCTGCTCGACGCCTTCCAGGATTCGCTGTTCGATTACCAGAAGGTCTGGTATCGCAACGGCGACCAGCGCACGCGCGCCATCCTCAAGTCCCGCCAGATCGGCGCGACCTGGTACTTCGCGCGCGAGGCGCTGGCCGATGCCATGGCGACGGGCCGCAACCAGATCTTCCTGTCCGCGTCCAAGAGCCAGGCGCACGTCTTCAAGCAATACATCGTGCAATTCGCGCGCGAGGCGGCCGGCATCGAGTTGACGGGCGACCCCATCGTGCTGCCGAACGGCGCGCACCTGTATTTCCTCGGGACGAACGCGCGCACGGCGCAGGGCTACCACGGCAATTTTTACTTCGATGAATTTTTCTGGACGCAGAACTTCCAGGAACTCAACAAGGTGGCCTCGGGCATGGCCATTCACAAGAAGTGGCGCAAGACGTATTTTTCCACGCCATCCTCGACCACGCACCAGGCTTACCCGTTCTGGACGGGTGAGCTGTTCAACAAGCGCCGCGCCAAGGTGGATCAAGTCAACATCGACGTGGGCCACGCCCGCCTCTCGTCGGGTTTTACGGGCGAGGACAAGATCTGGCGCCAGATCGTCACCATCCTGGACGCCGAGCGCGGCGGCTGCAACCTGTTCGACATCGACGAGCTGCGCAACTTCGAATACAGCCCGGACCAGTTCGACAACCTGCTGATGTGCAACTTTATTGACGACTCGGCCTCGGTCTTCCCGCTGGCCGAGCTGCAGCGCTGCATGGTCGATTCCTGGCTCGAGTGGGACGACTACAAGCCGTTGCTGGGCCTGCGCCCGTTCGGCAACCGGCCCGTGTGGATCGGCTACGACCCGGCCTTGAACGGCGACAGCGCCGGCTGCGTGGTGCTGGCGCCGCCCATGACGGCCGGCGGCAAGTTCCGCATCCTGGAGCGCCACCAGTGGCGCGGGCAGAGTTTCGAAGACCACGCCGACGCCATCCGCCAGATGACGCAGCGCTACAACGTCGAATACATCGGCATCGATACCACGGGTATGGGCATCGGCGTGCTGCCCATCGTGCGCGGCTTCTTCCCGGCCGTCACGGCCCTGAACTACTCGCCGGAAGTGAAAACCCGCATGGTGCTAAAAGCCAAAAACATCATCAGCAAGGGCCGGCTGGAATTCGACGCCGGCTGGACCGACATCGCGCAGTCCTTCATGGCCATCCACAAGACCCTCACCCCCAGCGGGCGGCACGTGACCTATGTCGCCGGCCGCAGCGATGAAACCGGCCACGCCGATCTGGCGTGGGCCTGCATGCACGCCCTCGATCACGAGCCCTTCGAAGGCACCACCGACAACCACCACTCTTTCATGGAGATTTATTCTTGAGCAAAGCACGACACTTGCGCGGCCGGCAGGCCCAGGGCGCATCATCCACAGCGGCCACGGCCACGGCCACGGCCACGGCCACGGCGCCGGCCGCCGCCGACATCGAGGCGTTTTCCTTCGGCGACCCGACGCCCGTGCTCGAGCACGCCGATATCCTCGATTGCTTCGAATGCTGGAAGAACGGCCACTGGTACGAGCCGCCCGTCAACCTGGCCGGCCTGGCCAAGTCGTTCAATGCCGGCGTGCACCACAGCAGCGCGATCCACTTCAAGGCCAACGTGCTGACGTCGACCTTGATGCCGACGAAATACCTGTCGCGCGATGGCTTCAAGCGCATGGCCCTGGACTATCTGACCTTCGGCAACGCCTACCTGGAAGACCGGCCCAGCCGCAGCGGCAAGGCGCTGGCGTACCAGCATGCGCTGGCCAAGTACATGCGGCGCGGCGTCGATCTGGATACCTATTATTTCGTGAACGGCTACCAAGCCGTGCATGAATTCGACAAGGGCCGCGTGTTTCACCTGATGGAGCCGGACGTGAATCAGGAGCTGTACGGCGTGCCGCAGTACTTGAGCGCCCTGCAATCGGCCTGGCTCAACGAGGCTGCCACCTTGTTCCGTCGCAAATACTACAAGAACGGTTCGCACGCCGGCTTCGTGTTCTACATGACGGACGCGGCGGCGAACACCCAGGACGTGGACAACCTGCGCCAGGCCATGCGCGACAGCAAGGGGCCGGGCAACTTCCGCAACCTGTTCATGTACGCGCCGAACGGCAAGAAGGACGGCATCCAGATTCTGCCCGTGTCGGACGTGGCCGCCAAGGACGAGTTTTTCAACATCAAGAGCGTCACGCGCGACGACCAGCTGGCCGCGCACCGCGTGCCGCCCCAGCTCATGGGCATCCTGCCGAACAATGCCGGCGGCTTCGGCGCCGTCGAACCGGCCGCGCGCGTTTTCGCCCGTAACGAGCTGGTGCCGCTGCAGGCGCAGTTCGAAGCAATCAACGAGTGGGCCGGCGTGGAAGTGGTGCGCTTCGCCCCGTACGACTTGGCCACGGGCGGGGAGGGCGCGGCATGAGCGACCACATCGACAACACGGACAAGATCATCTTTGCCGAGGTGGCGCGCGGCCTGGCCGCCGTGCGCGGACGGCCCGCCCTGGTGGCGCATGGCTGCTGCCACTACTGCGACGAGGCGCTGGCGCCCGGCCTGCCGTTCTGCAACGTCGATTGCCGCGACGACTACGAGAAGGAGCAAGCCGCCAAGGCCCGCGCCGGCCGCACAGGATGACCGTCACGCCGCGATAGCCGGCAGGGCGGGGCCGCGACAGTCCAGCCGCGCCAGAGCGCCCCAGCCACCGCACAAGCCGCCCACGAGGCGGCTTTTTCACGTCCCGACGATTGGCATTGCCTTGGAAGCAAGAAAAAGTCCCATTTCGGCCCGGCGCGCGCAGTTGTCCCCCCTCCACACCTGCCAGCTATATAGGGCTCTTTTGACTCAAATGTGCGCCATGGCCGAAGGCGCATGAGGACTGGCGCGGCGGGGCGAAGAGGGGCCATGCGATTTGACGCATTTTGACGCACTTTGAGCGGCTTTTCGTGCAGGTGGTGTTGCGACGTGGGTACGGTGTTGTTTTCGCGCTGTGCCGCCTTCTGGTGCGCTTCTGGCCCATGCACTGGTGTCCCTGTTGTGAGGAGCATTCATCTTTAAGCTCTCAAGTGATTGCCGGGTATTGCGACCTCAAGAACTCTTGATATACTGTATGTATGTACAGTATTTTACTTGGGTGTCACAATGATTGTTAAAATGTTAAAGATGCGCCTTGCTGGGGTGGAAGTGCCCAAGCGCCGGCTGCATGATCGCTATAACTCGGCACGGCCCGGCAAGTTGGAAGTCGTTGAAACGACAGACCAGGGCTTGCACCGTTTGGTGAAGCTGGCTCGCTTCACTTACGGCGAGAGCGGAAACTACGTTGACACACTGTTCGATGTGAATTTGCTTTGGTATCGGGATGGGCGCATGGTGTTGTCAGGGTTTGAGCGCAGCAAGAAAGATATGCAATTTTGCGACTATGCGCAGTCCTGGCTGTGTTTTGTCGGGACGGAGCCGCCGCCCATGCCGGAAGGCAGGTAGAATAATTTGCATGTGCGCCGACTATACCCCCAGCCGTAGCGATCAGATCGAACAGCATTTTGCTGTCCGCTCCCCTCAATTTGATCTGCCGCCGGAAGCTTGGCCCGGTTACATGGCGCCGATCATCCGCGCTTCGCATGAGGTGCCCGGTGAGCTGGAAGTCGCGCCGGCATGTTTCGGGATGGTTCCGCATTGGGCCGATATGAAGCTGGCGCGCCAGACCTATAACGCCCGCACCGAAACCGTGGCGCAGAAGCCGTCCTTCCGCAATGCCTGGAAGCGCAAACAATTTTGCATTATTCCTGCGGATAATTTCTTCGAACCTTGCTATGAGACTGGAAGGCCGATCCGCTGGCGCATCGAGCGCGCTGATGGCATGCCGGCTGCCATCGCGGGTATATGGGAATTTCGGCCGCAAGATTTGCTGCTGTCGTTCTCGATGCTGACGATAAATGCCGATGGCCACCCGCTCATGCAGCGTTTCCACAAGCCGGATGAAGAAAAACGGATGGTGATGATTCTCGACCCGGACCAGTATCATGGCTGGCTCGATGGTTCCCTTGTGACTGAAGCGGATTTGTTCCAGCAGTATCCAGCGGAACGCCTCGTAGCTGTCGCTGATCCGCTTCCCCAACGTGCAAAAAAATAGGCGAGAATTCGATTTATTGAAAACAGCGGTTTTTAATTTGGAATGATGCAGCTGATTGTGGATGTTGTTATTTCTTCGAACTCACCATTTTATAGTAATTAATTATTATTAGATTTTTATTGAGGGGGAAGGCTTTGATGAATCAAAAAAAATTAGAAAAATTTCTTTCTGGGAATAGAATAACTGAAAAGGAGTGGGAGGATAGTTGTTTGAAATGGGAGGAATTGGAACTAATTGGCGTAAATTACGAAATAGAAATTCCTCATCTGGAAGCTGTTGCTACACTGCTGGCAAATATTATTCAAAAATTCAATGCGGTACATTCTGTTCGTTGGCGAGTAAAAAACAAAGATCACCTATTAGCAAAGATTGTGCGAAAACGCGCTGAGAAAAGTAAAAAGTACGCCGATATATCAGTTGAAAATTATGATGGCATAATTACAGATTTGATTGGCATTAGGGCGATACATTTATTTAAATCTGATTTTGTTGAGATCAATCGTGCAATATCTGAGTCATTTTCTATAGTTGAACCTTCAGTTGTTTACATGCGCACTGGGGATGATGAACAGTTTATTGAAGAATGTAGGAAGATTGGCTTTTTAGTGGAAATGCATCCCAAAGGATATCGTTCAATACACTACGTCATTGCAACAAAGCCTTTCAAAAAAGAGATTTGTGTGGAATTGCAAGTACGGACTATATTTGAAGAAGGCTGGAGTGAAATAGATCATCTTGTGCGTTACCCAAATTATTCTGATGATGCCCAACTGGCATACCTTCTTACTATTTTTAATAGGATTTCTGGAAACGCTGATGAAATGGGTGGATTTGTCAGATTTTTTGCAACAGAATCGAAAGAGGAAAAAATCCGGTTGGAAAATGTTGAGCGTGAAAGAGATGACGCACTTGCGAAGGCTCAAGCCTTACTTGAACAACTTGAGGCGGCAAAAGGAAATTCTGTTGGTGCTGAACAGATAGCCGAGTTGAAAAATGAATTGCATAAACTTAAGACTGTACCAATCAAAACAAAATCGGTAACGTCACCCAATAGCTTTATCAATATGCTGAGCTTGGTTGGCATATCTGGAGAGACTACAACCAATCTGAAGGCATACATTAAGGCTCTGGATGAGCACACCAGTACTCAGGCTTTAGCGAAAGCAGCGGAAGAGCATATCAGCACACAGGCACTAGCGAAGGCAGCGGAAGAGTATATCGGTACACAGGCTTTAAAGAAGGCAGTTGAAGAGCATATCGGTACACAAGCTCTAAGAAAGGCAGCAGTAGAACATAACAGTGTTCAGGCGGCCTTGAAGGCTATAGAAGCTCAAGCTGGGCTCAAATAGGTGGCAAGTTGTGTAGCATATTGACATATTAACATATTGACATATTGATATGTTAAGGTTGCCATAAAAGCAAAAAGACTATTCTTCGAATGGCCTTTTTTCTTACCCATCGGATACCATGCGGCGCAACTTTTGGCATGGCTTTGAATTAAGGTGGGTCTCGTTCGTAGGAGAAACACGCTGTTGTATCGTCAGTGTATCGGCACGGAGCGATGATCGAAGTGCTGTGCGCTAGGCTATGGTGTGAGGGTTATGAATAGAAAAAAAGGCTGTCATTTTGTTGTCATTCCTAGGCTAAAACAGCCCAAAAACAACCCAAATAATGACAGCCTTCTTCTTGCTAACTACTTGATTCTAAACAATTCAGTGGCGGAGACGGTGGGAATCGAACCCACGGCATCAGGAATCGTAATCTTGAGCTCAAACGTGCCCACATCGTTAGTTTAGGTGATCGGTGCGTCGCCATGCACTTTCCAGTTTTCGATTAACCATGCGGATACGTTAGCTTGGCTTCGCTTGTCTGACGGTAGGTAGCGATGAATCAGCCGTTCAGCCTTTTTAGCAATCACTGCGCTACCGCTTCCATGTTCGTTAGCGAATTTATTGATGAAGTAAAGAACTTCATACCATTCGCCGCGATTCAGCAGGACGCTGTCCGGAATATTGCGCAAGGCCGGGTTATCGCCACCCGTAGTTCCAGGTGGATATCTGAACTGCAGATCGCTCTTCTTAAGAGGGCTAATACGGTGATCGACTGCCATGAGTATTCTTCTGTGATGTCCGTCGCCAAACGGTTGTTTAGCTCAACAGTACTGAGCGGTATCTTGAGGCGCATTAATGAAAATGCAAGTACATCAACAAAGAAAACATGCATTACCCAAGCTTGGCAGCCATATTCTCGGCACTCTCGTTGTAATAGACCTGGAGCATACGCAAATCCCTGTGGCCGACCATGCGCGCCAGGTCCAGCACGTTCAATTTTTTTGCCAACTGCGTGATGGCTGCATGCCGGCTGTCGTGGAAGGTCAGTCCCTCGATGCAGGATCGTTCGCGCGCTTTGCGGAACAGGGCATCGAGCGAGGCCGTGGTAATGCCGAACAAGGGCGCCTCGCCCGAGTCCGGCAGCAGCGCCAGGAGTTCCAGCGCGCGCGTCGATAGGGGCACATCGCGTCGCACGCCGTTTTTATTGATCGAGGCGGGGAGGCGGGCGACGGCGCCGTCAACCCAGGCGGGCATCAGCCCGCAAATTTCCCCGGCCCGCATGGCCGTCTCGATGGCGAAGAGGTAGGCGACCGCCACGGCCTGGCTCTTCGTCGTCACCGGCTCGTCGGCAAAGCCAAGTGCGTTGCACAGGCGCTCGATTTCATCATCGGTTGGAATGCGTTCGCGTGCGGCGGCAGGCTTGGGGCGGCGCACGTCGCTGGTCGGACTGTCCGCAAGCCATTTCCATTCCTTGCGTGCAGTCGTAAAGACGTGGGAAAGCAAGTTCAGCTCACGATTCACGGTGGCGCCACTGACCTTGCTTTCCCCGGTCATGCGCTGATCGCGCCAGGTGCCGAGCAGTTCAGGTGTCACGTTGGCCAGTTTTATATCTCTAATTTTCTCGCCGCCAATGACCACTTCGCCGATGGCATTGAGGCGCAGGCGCTCCCATCGCTCGCTACGCTTGTGGATCGAGACTTCTTCCAGATACCTGTCGAATGCGTCGCCGCAGCTTTTCCCGATGACGATGCCACTGTCGGCGCCGCGCCGGATTTCGGTTTCGCGTTCCGACGCCCAGGCCGCAGCCTCGGCCTTGGTGCTGAATGTTTTAGATTCCCGAGTGCCGTGGATGGCGATCTCTGCTCGCCAACCGCCAACCCGTTTCCTGAATGAAGCCATGCATCCCTCTCGTTGAGGCGTAATCATGGCGTAAATTTGGCGTAATCGCTACTGGTTTTTGTCGGTTTTAATCTGGATTAAGCCGAATGCCTGGACGTAAAAAAAGCCACTAACCCGTTGATTTTATTGGGTTTAATGGCTTTTTTGATGTTTCTGAATTCTGTGCGCTGGTGCCCGGAGCCGGAATCGAACCGGCACGCCCTTACAGGCGGGAGATTTTAAGTCTCCAGTGTCTACCAGTTTCACCATCCGGGCAGCGCGGCGAGATTCTAGCACAAGTGATATCGATAGCGCCATGTTGCGCCGCATTTGCGCCAGTCTTGTTGCTCGAGTTACTTCGTCAGATCGGTGCGTGGCTAGGCGGCCTGCCATGCGTGTCGTCGCGCCAAAAAACGAAGCTCGGCAAACGCTCTCGGCGCGCCACCGTGCGCGCGATTTTTGTCGCACGCTTATCTGTCAGCGGCTGCGGATATTGGATGACGTGAACGGCACACCGGTCTGACGGATAAGCTGGCAACAACTCGGCTGCAAAAAGCCCGGCGGCTTTTAAGAGCCGACAGGTGTCACTCTCATCGTGGAGTGGAGAGTCATCTCCCGCCAGGCGCCGGACAGATGTGGAACACTTATCAACACCTAATGCGCGTCGTAATTTGCGGTCTGCGATGCTTATTGGCTCAGCGCCCCAGTACCTTGGTACAGTTGCGCTTCTCAAGTCGACGGTGGCACCTAGCCTTCTTTCCGCTCGCCAGGGTTTGTCAGGCGTTGTTAAGCTTGCCTACTTACATCATACAAAATCAGCTTGCAAAAGGAGGGCAACTATAGGATAGATAGCCATAGATTTTCACGGCCGCAAGGTCAATGCAAAGAGGACGCCCAAAAATTAGCACCTCCGTCTCATGCGAGGCAGATGGATTATTGCGGGCCTTGGGCAAGGTGCTCAAGCATTTCTCGCAGTCGTGCGGCCAGATCCTTGTCGTCACTGCCCGCAAGACTTGAATCACGCGTCCCGCACGCCGGAACGCTTCCCTAATTTCTTGTTTGAAAGTTGTCATGCAAAAAAAAGTCGCTAGTACCGAACCGCACACCATTACTGCTTCTGAGGCCGGACGTGCATTGAATGCGGTCCCGCTGAGTCTTGATCTCAGTGTGCCGAAAGGATTGACATGGCTCGACGATACCCTGAGCGGCATTGATCTGTACGACAAGGGGTTTGTTCGCCGGCCTTCCTTGTTTTTCGATCCCAGCGCCACATCCAGCCTTGGATTGGGCACCTTGAAACATCCGTATTTCACGCAGGCCCAGTTAATGCTGGTAATCAATGGAAATATGTCCGGGCAGGTGCTGGGCTTGAAGCGGGGAACGACCTTGCGCGTGACGGGAACAATGGGGCTGCAACTGGATGTGTACGGTTCGCCTGGCAAGCCATTCACCATTTGTCCCTATGGCGATGCCGAAGCATTACCCATCATTACGAGTGGTGTGGTCGTCCTGAACTGGACGCTGGAGGACGGCGCAGCGAATATCTGGTCTTATCCCATGGGCGCCATCGAGCATGACTGCTGGCAAAATGAGGTGCGTCTGTGGAAGAAGACCTTTGCGGGCAGCGCCGCGGCAAGCCTGACCACGGAAGGCAGCAGTGCGTACGTGAACGGCATCTTGTACGTGCGCCCCTATGCCGGTGAGGATCCGCGTCTGGGGCAAATGGAGGTCTCGAGTAGCCAGCATGCCCTCATGATCAACTACTCGAACGTGCCACACACCGGGTACATCCATGTCTGCGGCGTCGAGGCGCGCAAGGCACGCAATGTCTCCATTTCGGTGGCGCCTCCGACGACTGGAGTGGTCGATGCCATCGTCAGCATCAACGATATCAGCCTGGTCGGTTGCCGCGCCACTCAGGCTGGCGCCGATGGTCCTGTGCTTGCCTCGGACGGCATCACTATGATTGGACTGTCAGATGCGATACGCCTGAAGGGGGGCTACGTGGCAGGGAACCGCATCGACGACGTGCTTAACAACGCGATCGAGTACAGCTGCACCTCCGGACTTATCGTTGAAAAGAATATCAGCAGCAATTGCGGCGGCAATTCAATCGTGGAGCTCTGGTCATCCAACGATAACAGCATTATCCGCTACAACTATGGCTATTACAGCACTACGCGCGACCGGCGCCAGCTTACCTATGCTTCCGGCGGTATTTGGTTCGCCAACAACTATCAAAGTGCCGGTAGCCTGGCCAATAGCGATGCCACGAACACCAGGAATTTCGATAACGTTGCGCATCACAATATGATTGTCTTGCCAGGACTTCGCGGCGTGCGCATATCGGGAGGGACGGGCTTGAATGTCTATCAAAACACCATCTATTACGATGAGGCGCTAACCGATCCCGCAGGCAAGCAGCAGTGTACGGCACTGTATATCGATGGGGCCGCAGCCGATGGCTTCGTCAATTTCAGCAACAACCTTGTATATTTTAAGCGCGATCCGCTGGTGGCGCGTTTCCCCCGCATGGTCAATCTGAACCCCGGAGCTGGCCGTCCGACGGGCGACCGGAATATTTATTTCACGGAAGGAAGCGGCATGAGCGGCGACGGTTTTTACACGGGAGCGGATGGAACGACGAACAATATCGTGACCTATAAGGCGCGTATGGCCACCAGCAATTTTGATCAAAATAGTATCTTTGGCCCGTATTTCATCGGTAGTAACGCGACCGTGGCCAGTATGGGGATGCATGACGAAAGCATGCGCATCGTGGCAGCCGGACACATCGGGAAGGCAGTGTCGACTATCGGCAGGCGATACTTTGACGGACAGCCTTACGCGCCCGACAATGCCACGATAGGCGCATTGGCAGGACGCTAAAGCGGAGTGGCCAACGGAGGGCCTGAAAGAATGCCGCTCAGCTGGCGCTGACGGCATTCCTCCGCGCGCGGTGCTCGCGCATGCATTCCCCGCAGCTATCAGAATGTCGCCTTGAACTGCACCCCATACGTGCGCGGTTCGTTGACGATGCCTGTCAGGTTGTCGAAATCGATCGCGCCCAGCGACTGGATCTGGTTGGTGATGTTGCGGCCGTACGCGGAGAGTTCGTATTTGTCCCATTTGTAGCCGACACGCAAACCGCCTTCGAGCAGTTCCTTGGCCTTGTATTCCTTCGCTTCATACAGGAAGAAGTTGTAGCTGGTGCGGTAGGCCCAGTCCGTGTAGGCGTAGAACTCGCCATTGGCGAGGGGAATGCTGTACTTTAATGTGAAGTTGGTTTGCCATTCCGGCGCGCGCGGCAGCGGGTTGCCGTCGATGTAGGCCGTGCCCTTGAACGGGCCCAGCGGGTCGGTCACGGTGCAGCCGCTGGCCGGGTTGTTTTGCGCGTTGCCGCAGCTTTGCACGAACAGCTTCTTGTCCTGGATTTCCGTATGGTTGTAGCTGCCGCCCAGGGTCATGCTGAGCGAATCGCTGAGGTTCGCCTGGAAATCGAGTTCCACGCCGCGGCCCGTGGCCTTGTCTGCGTTGATCAGCTGGTTCATGTTGACGGCGCCGCTGCCGGCCGTCAGTTGCTTGTCCTTCACGCGGTACTGGAATATGGCCAGGCTCAGGCGCGCGCGCTTGTCGAACAGGTCCTGCTTGATGCCCGCCTCGACGGACAGCGCTTTCTCGGCGCCGGCAAACGAAGGGCGGTCGGCCAGGCCGTTCAGGCGGCCCTGCATCGACGGCGCGCGGTAGCCGGTGGCGATGCGCGCGTAGGCATTCGTTGCCGGCGTCAATACATAGGTGCCGCTCAAGTCCCAGCTGACGTTGTGCGAGGTGTCGTGCAAGTCGAAGGGGCCGGCCGTGGTCGCCTCCACCCGCTTGGCGGAGAAATCCTTCTTGTCGGTCGTGTAGCGCAGGCCGGCGCGCAGTTTCAGGGCGTCAGAGACCGTGTAGTTGAGCGAGCCGAACGCCGCGTACGACTTCGAGCTCTGGTTTTGCGTGGCGTAGTTCGGGCTTTGCGGGTTGCCGGGCGCCAGACTGTTGAAGCCGATGCTGTCGATCTGGATATCTTCCTTGAAGTAGAACAGGCCGGCTATCCATTGCAGCGGGCCGCGGGCAGACGACTCGGCGCGGAATTCCTGCGAAATCTGCTTGTGCTTGGGGATCACGTCGGCCGTTTCCACGACGAACGGGATGAAGCCGGGACCCATCGGCGGCGCGGACACGGCGCCATAGCCGCCGTCGACGTCGGCGCGGCTGTAGAAATCGAGCTTTTCGTAGCCGGTGATCGAATGCAAGGTGACGCCGGGCAAGTCCCATTTCAGGCGCATGCTGGCGCCCTTGGTTTTCAGGTGCTGGCGGTTGATGCCGTCGGTCGGGTAGTTGTCGTAATCAAATCCGTCGACGAGGTCGTTCGTGCCCTGTTTCAGGATATTCGCGCGGAACAGGGTGGCCGTGCCGTCGAGATTGCGCGCGTGCACGTTGAACAGGGCCGTGAAGTCGCGCGTGGGCTTGACCAATACCTGCAGGCGGGCGGCGCTGTCTTCATAGCCTTCGAAGTCGCGCGTGCCGGTGGGGCGCGGGTTGTGCACGCGGTCGTCGCGGCGCTGCGTCTGGCCGGAAAAGCGCAGGGCGACCGTGTCGCTGACGGGCACGTTGAACGCGCCTTCCAGGTTCTTCATGCCATCCTTGCCGAAGCCGCCGCTCAGGTAGCCTTCCGTCTTGAAGACGGGCTTGGCGGAATCGAACTTGATCACGCCGGCTGGCGAGTTACGGCCGAACAAGGTGCCTTGCGGGCCGCGCAGCACTTCGACCTGATCCACGTCAAACACGGGAAAGCCCTTGAGCATGGCGTTTTCCTGCACTACGTCATCCATCACCAGGCCCACGGGCTGCGAGGCGTTCAGGTCGAAGTCGGTATTGCCCAGGCCGCGAATGTAGAAGCGGGGGAAGGTGCGGCCGTAATCCGATTCGACGGAGACGCTGGGCGAGCGGCTGTTGAGGAAGCGGATGTCGGCGCCGCCGGCCGTCAGCGTGTCGAGCTTGTCGCCTTTCAAGGTGGCGATGGACATGGGCACGTCCTTGATGTTTTCCGCGCGCCGCTGCGCCGTCACGATCACCGTTTCCAGCTGGCCAGGACCGGTCTGTGCCGCCGGGACGGCAGGCGCGTCGGCGGCTGGCGCCGGGACGCTATCCTGTGCCATCGCCTGCAGCGGAAAGGCGGCGCTGATTGCCAGGGCAATCAGGGTGTGGCGTACTGTGCTGGCATGCGGTGTCATCATGAAACGGCTCCTGTCGGTCAAGGTTGTTGGGGGCATGCAAGCTGGCGCTGGCCAGCTGAACGAAAAATCATGCTAGCACGGGAAATTTTGGTATTCATGCCATTTTCCAACGATGGCTATTCATATCCGTTTCGACTCAATACGCGAATAAAATCGTATTTGTCGTCACTATCTGGCGGGTGCATAGTGGAGTGCCGGCAGGCTTGTGCGGGAACAAAATAGGCTGGACAAGACGACGCGGTTTCCTGCGGCGGCGCAAAAAAGCATGCGCCATTTCGGCGTAGTAGCGGGATCCGGGGCGGCACAAATACAACAGTTGCCGCGGATTTTTTATGTGAGGGGCGTGTTGTTGCAACGCGACAGGGGAGGCCGGCTGCGGCTCTCCCCTGTGCGTGTGAAGCGGGGCATGCGTGGCTGCATGCCTCTATGTGCTTAAAACTCTTCCCAGTCGCCGGCCGTCACGGCTTCCGCTTGCGCCGCACGGGGTTTTGCCGGCGCGGCCTGGCGCTTGGCGGGGCTGCTGGCCGCTGCTGCCGGTACCAGGCGCAGCGGCTTGTGACTGGCGCGTGCCGGTGCTGGCGCCGGTGCGGGTGCCGCCAGATGGCTGTCATGCGTCTTGAAGATGCTCACGGTTTCCACCAGGTGGCTGGCCTGCTCGCGCAGCGATTCGGCCGCCGCCGCCGCTTCTTCCACCAGCGAGGCATTTTGCTGCGTGACGCTATCCATCTGGGTCACCGCCTGATTGATCTGCTCGATTCCTGCGGACTGTTCCTGGCTGGCCACCGTGATTTCAGCGATGATGTTGCTGACGCGGGCGACGCTGGCGACCACCTCGGACATCGTCGTGCCCGCTTGCGCCGCCAGCCTGGAGCCCGCATCGACGCGGCTGACGGAATCGTCGATCAGCGCCTTGATTTCCTTGGCTGCGCTGGCGCTGCGCTGGGCCAGGCCGCGCACTTCGGTCGCCACGACGGCGAAGCCGCGGCCCTGTTCGCCGGCACGCGCCGCTTCCACGGCGGCATTCAGGGCCAGGATATTGGTCTGGAAGGCGATGCCGTCGATGACGCTGATGATGTCGACAATCTTGCGCGACGATTCGCTGATCAGGTCCATGGTGCCCATCACTTGCCCCACCACGGCGCCACCCTTGCTGGCGACGTCCGATGCCGTCGTGGCCAGCACATTGGCTTCGCGGGCATTTTCCGCATTCTTGCGCACGGTGCTGGTGAGCTCTTCCATTGACGAAGCGGTTTCTTCCAGCGAACTGGCTTGCTGTTCCGTGCGCAGCGACAGATCGCTATTGCCGCTGGAAATTTCCGCGGCGGCAAGGGAAACGGTGTCGGAATCCTGGCGCACCGACGACACTACCGTGGTCAGCGACTCCTGCATGCGCTGCAGCGCCGACAGCACGCTGGCGGTATCGTGCGGTGCAACGTTGAGTTTGCCTGTCAGGTCGCCGCCGGCCAGCAGGCTGACGGCGTCGCACAGCTGCTTCGGTTCTGCGCCCAGCGCCTTGAGCAGGCTGCGTGTGATGAGCCAGCCCGCCAGGGCTGCCAGCACGATGGACAGCAGGCTGGCGCCGATGAGAATATTCCTGTTGAGCGTGTAACGCTCGTTGTCTTCCTGCAAGATGGCGGTAGAGCGCTGGTCCGTCAGGGCGAAATATTCATCGCTGGCGGCGACGAGGGCGGCCAGCAGCGGGCGGCATTCCTCATTCATCTTGACGATGGCCTGGTCGGTTTTCTTTTGCAGCGCCAGGTCCACGATAGCCATCGCGACGGGAGAATAGCGTTTTTCGATGCCGTCTATCTTGTTGACTATGGCGCGCACTTCATCCGATACCTCAGGCTGCTGTGTCAGCTGCAGCAGATGCTGCATGTTCTTGACGACCTCGGCCTGCGCCTGCAAGACCTGTTTGCGTTCGATCTCCAGGTCTTCCGGCTTGGTGACGAGCACCAGATTCCTGGCCGCCACGGCACGCATGTCGATTGCGTCACGTACGCGGTGCGCCGTATTGGCGCGGGCGGTGATGCCGTTGACATACTGGTCAAAACTGGCGTTGAAGTTGGAAAAGCTCCGCACGGACAGGATCGATATGCCGATGAGGAAAAAGACCAGCAGGCCGAAAGCCAGAGTGAGCTGGGTGCGTACGGTGAATTTGTCCATGATGTCTCTCCAAAATACGTGGTGATGATTAGAAAGGGGGCTTGCGTGAGACCGGTGGCAGGCGCTTGCCTGGCGACGGGTCGAGTCCTACGCAGTGCTTTTCTATCCAGAACACGGATTCGTGGTGCAAGGATGGAATTAATTTAAAAAACCGATTTCAATAATTTATTTGTTTTATTTATTAAATTCATTGTTGCACAAAAAATTCATTAAATCAATGATATTTTGCGTGTCAAAAAACAACTTTTCGGTATGGATGCTGGTTCCTGCGCCGTTTGATCGGGCGCAGGACAGTATCTTCGGGGAGGTGGATCAGCCGGGAATGGGCGTGCCCTGGTGAAAAATCATTTGCCAGCGGCCATCGCGCCATTTCCACAAGGAACTGCGCAAGCTGGCGCTGGCGGGCAGGGTGCCGTTGGCGTGGCGTTGCGAGCGGTAGGTAACCAAGGCAACATCGTCGGCCAGCAAACGGGCCTGAAAATCGCGGATGCTGCGCTGGCAAAAGTCTTCCACCGGCAAGTCCGCCAGGGTTGCCGCGCGTGTCCAGAGATTGCCCGAGCTGCCGAACTCGACGAAGTCGTCAGCCAGCAGGGCCGCCAGCCTGGCCCTGTCGGCGCGCACCGCCTGGCTTTGCAGCGCCGCTTCCAGCGCCTGCAGCTGCGCCGCCAGGCTGTCCTGCTGAGTATCCCGCGCGTCGTCCATTGGCAAGATATTCAGATAGGAAATGCGCCCGCGCCCGATACATTCAGGCAGGCGACCTTGTCGCTGGAAAAGTACTTGATTTGTCCCAGGCCGATGGCGTAGCAGCCGTCGCTGAGCGGGGAAATGGGGCCGGTGAGTTTTTCACCGCCGACCAAGGTCACCACCCAGGGCGTGGTGGCCGGTTTGCCCGCGTGGGCCAGTGCGTGTTGTACCAGATCTGACATGCTGCCTCCGTTGGAAATCAAAATCCGATGATAGCAGTGTCCGGTGTCGGATAGCCGCTGGATTGACGACAAGAGGGGGGCGCTTTACGCGTCGGCCAGCAAGTTCTTTGGCAGGGCCACCGATACCAGCTTCCAGTGCCACAGGCCGTCGCGCGTCAGGGTCAGTTCGCCGATATGGCTTTTGCTGTGGGCGCGCTGCACCACCACGCTGTTCCACGAGGTGTAGCGCAGCCTGTAGTCGGGCTTGGTGTTGCGCTTGCGGCCGCTGATGTCGCTGACCTTCGCGATCGGGTTTTCGTAGCGGTCATTGAGCTTCATCAATGCGACGATGCCTTCGGGCATCAGCATGGTGTCGAGCAAGGGATCGATGACCTCGGGATTGATATCGTCGGCCACTTCCGGCGCCGAGAACAGGGTGTGCAGTTGCTGCCCCAGGCTGCCGCGCAACTGGGCCAGGTCGATCTGCGCGGCCAGCGCCTGCGTATCCTCGTCCATGGTGGCCGCGCGGATCTTGTTCATGGTGAAGTACGGGCTGCCATAGAAGACGCCGGCCAGCGCGACCAGTACCGCTACAGCGAGAAGCATCATTTTTTTCATCGTGCAATCTCTCGGATGCCTGGCGACCCGGTGCGCCTGAGGTGTTGGCATTCTACATAATATTTCCCAAAATCAATATGACGGTTTAGGTAAGTGTTGTTTTAGATCAAGTTTCTTTAGAGTAATTCCGGCGGCAGGGTAATGTCCATCAGTTTCCAGTCCCAGATGCCATGGCGGCGCAGCAGAAACTGGCTGGCGGCGGGGCCGGCGCCGCTGCGCCGCAGCACCACTTCAGTCCACGAGCGGTACGCCATGCCGAAGTCGTGGCGCTTGCCATCAGCCCCCTGCTTGCCGTGCAAGATCAATACCGTGATGCCGGGCGGCGAGACGATGGTGTCGAGCATTTCCTTGAAATCATCGTCATTGGCCGTTTCGCCGCCCGCGCGCAGCTGGCGCGCCACGCTGGCGCGGATCGCAGGCAGGTCGGCCTGCTGCGCCAAGTTTTCCAGGCGCACGGATTTCGCCGCGATGCTGATGCGGTACATGGCGATGTAGGGGCTGACCCAGGTGAAGCCGATGGCGGCGACGGCAAAAATGATCGCGGTGGCGTACTTTCTTTTCATGCTATATCTGCCTGGATCGCAGCTTGCCCGCGAGTGTCAGTAGCCGCCAATGATTTGGTATTCCAGGCCCTGATTTCCTGCGCTACGTACTTGGATCTTGATTTTCCTGAAGGTGATTTCCGCAGGAAAATTTGTGATCTCGAATGATAAATCTTGCGAAAACGACGGCCTTGCCAGGCTGCCCGCATACTCCCGGTAGGCAATGCGCAAAGTCTTATTGCTGTAGCCCTGATATAGCAATTGTGAATTGATGGACCTGTCGATAGGTGCAGTTTCCACTCCCGGGCCGAATTTGATGCCGGGGCTGACGTCTTCGTGCCACCACGCCAGATCGCCTGCGATCATCACCTGGTCCAGCAGGCCATCATTGTTTCGGTCGGCAAAACAGGCATTCTTGGTCATTCCGGGCAGCAGCATATTGAATACCTGCCGTTCAGTGCAGTAAGCAGGTTTTCCCTCGACGTCGGCGCGGTACAGGAAGTCGCCCTCGATGACAGCTACACGTCCGCCGCCAATCGACACGGCGCGTCCATCGTAAATCTGATAGCCCGTTTTGCTTGTGTATTGAAATGTGGACAACAGTGCTTCACCGGCAGTGACCTTTGAAACGACATTCAGTTGCGGATCATGGCCGATGCGTTCCATCGTGCGGGTGGTCTCGCGCACTTCCATGGTGGCGCACCCGCTGAGTACCAGGGCAGCGATGGCGACGCGGCATAACTTTTTCATTGATTTCCTTGTTTGTCTTCGAAGCGCTCATACGCAAGCAGGCGCGAGTAAGGGGAAGGTCGTTAAATATTGCCAAATGATAAGTTCAGTTGCTTCTGAAGGAAAGGAAAAATGCGCTTTTTTCTGCCGTGACGAGCGATGGGGGACCACGGTCAGCCTTATGGAGGGCGGATGGTGTAGCATTCGTGCCGGCGCGGACCATCGCGCCGCAATATTGAGGACAACCATGAATATCACTATCAATCAGGTGCTGCAGTCGTATATCGACCCGCTCACCGCCAGCGAGTACGCGGCGCTCGAGCGCAGCCTGCTGGCCGAAGGCTGCCGCGATGCGCTGGTGCTGTGGAACGACGTGCTGATCGACGGGCATAACCGCTACGCCATCTGCCGCCAGCACGGCATCGAATTCAAGACCATCCAGAACACCAGCTTTACCTCGCTTGACGACGTCATGCTGTGGATGATCGACAATCACCTGGCGCGCCGCAGCGTGTCGGACTTCCAGCGCGGCGTGCTGGCCTTGCGCAAGAAGGAAATCGTCGCCGCGCGCAGTCCGGCGCCCGTCAGCGCCCAGGACGCGCCCGATGGCGAAAACGCGCCCAAGCCTCCCATGAGCACGCGCGAAGAGGTGGCCAAGGCGGCCAGATTGAGCAGCAACCAGATCAGCCAGATCGAGAAGATCCAGAAAGCCGCTTCGCCCGAGCTGGTGGAAGCCGTCCGTTCGGGCACGATCTCCATCAATGCGGCGGCCACCGTGGCATCGCTGCCGCCCGAAGAGCAGGTGGCGGCTGTCGCCGGCGGCAAGAAGCTGCTGCGCCAGGCGGCCAAGGAAATCCGCGAACAGCGCGCCGCCACGCGCACGCCGCGCGAGCCGAAAGCGCCTCACGTTTCGCAGGACACGCCGGAGACGGGCAACGAGCCGTGGGCGGAAAACGCGGCCCAGGCGCCGTCCGAAACGGAGCGCCTGCGCGGCGAGATCGCCAGCTTGAAGCAGAAAGTGGCGCAGCTGCAGGCGGAAAATGTGGAACTCAACCAGCGTATCGCCACCCTGATCGACGCATCCTGATATTGGAGTAGTGCATGCCAGTTCGCCGTGCCTTGTTCGCCGCCATCGCCTGCGGCATCGTTGCCGCTCCTCCCGCGCTGGCGGCGCCCGGCGCTTCCGTCACGGACATGGCCCGTTGGCAGGCGCAGGCCGCCAACGTCAGCATCGCGCGCGACACCTGGGGCATTCCCCACGTGACGGGCAAGAAGGATGCCGATGCCGTCTTCGGCCTGATGTATGCGCAGGCCGAGGACGATTTTCCCCGCGTGGAATTGAACTATATCAATGCCATGGGGCGGCTGGCGGAAGTGGAGGGCGAGCGGGAGCTGTACCGCGACCTGCGCATGAAGCTCTTCATCGATCCGCAGGAGCTGCAGGCGCAGTACCGCGCCAGCCCGCCGTGGCTGCAGAAACTCATGGATGCGTTTGCCGATGGCCTGAATTTTTACCTGGCCACGCATCCGCACGTCAAACCTCGCTTGATTACGCATTTCGAGCCGTGGATGGCCCTCAGTTTCAGCGAGGGCAGCATCGGCGGCGATATCGAATCGGTCAACCTGACGCAGCTCGAAGCGTTCTACGGCCAGCAGGCCAGGCCCGTCGCCATGGCGCTGGCCAGCGTGGAGACCAGGTTGGCGTCAGGCCTGGACCCCGAACCGAGCGGCTCGAACGGCTTCGCCATCGCGCCCGCGATTACCAAAAACGGCCATGCGCTGCTGATGATCAACCCGCACACCTCGTTCTACTTCCGTCCCGAAGTGCAGGTCACCAGCGGCGAAGGCCTGAACGCCTACGGCGCCGTCACCTGGGGCCAGTTCTTCGTCTACCAGGGCTTCAATGAACGCCTGGGCTGGATGCATACCTCGGGCGGCGGCGACGTGATCGACGAATACCTGGAAAGCATCGTCGATCACGATGGCGCCTGGTTCTACCGCTATGACGGCGGGCTGCGCCCTTTGAAAGCCGTGCCGATCACCTTGCCCTATAAACTGGCCGATGGCCGCATGGGATCGACAACCATCACCGTCTATTACAGCCACCACGGACCCATCGTGCGCGCGCTGGACGGTAAATGGGTGGCCGTGCGCCTGATGAACGAGCCGTTGAAGGCGCTCATGCAGTCGTACACGCGCACCAAGGCGCGCGATTACGCGGCCTTTTACAAGACGATGGAGCTGCGCACGAATTCGTCGAACAACACGGTGTATGCGGACGGGGATGGCAATATCGCCTATTTTCATGGCAATTTCATCCCCGTGCGCGACCCGCGCTTCAACTGGAAGCAGCCCGTCGACGGCAGCGACCCTGCCACGGAATGGAAGGGGCTGCACACGGTGGCGCAAACCATCACCTTGTTCAATCCGAAGAATGGCTGGATTCAGAACACGAACAACTGGCCGTATTCGGCGGCGGGCGCCAACAGCCCGCGCCAGCAGGACTATCCCGCCTACATGTCGGCCTACGGCGAAAACGCGCGCGGCCTGCATGCCGTCAAGGTTTTTCAGAACAAGACGGGTTTTACGCTCGACAGCCTGATCGCCGCCTCCTACGACAGCGAACTGACGGCCTTTGAAACGCTGCTGCCGCCGCTGTTCGCGGCCTACGATGCGCTGCCGGCCGGCGGCGCGCAACAGCTGGCGCTGGCGGAAAAAATCTCGCTGCTACGGACCTGGGACTGGCGCTATGCGCTGACGTCGACCGCCACCTCGCTGGCCGTGTTCTGGGGCCAGGAGCTGGCGGAGCTGACGGGCAAGCAGGCGAGGGAACAAGGCGTGCCCGTGGTCGATTTTCTGGCGACGGACAAGGTCACGGCGGCGCAGCGGCTGGCTGCCCTGGCGACGGCGGCGGACAAACTGCAGCGCGATTTCGGCCACTGGCAAACGCCGTGGGGCGAGATCAACCGCTTCCAGCGCCTGACGGGCGACATCGTGCAGCCGTTCGATGATGCGCAGCCGAGCTTGCCGGTGCCTTACGCGTCGGGCAACTGGGGCGCGCTGGCTGCGTACGGCCAGAGCAGCAAGAGCCGCACGAAACGCATCTACGGCGAACGCGGCAACAGCTTTGTCGCGGCCGTGGAATTCGGCCCCCGCATTAAGGCGAAAAGCATCCTCGCGGGCGGCCAGAGCGGCGACCCGAAGTCGCCGCACTTCCAGGACCAGGCGGCCATGTATGCGCGCGGCGAATTCAAGGAGGTGTTGTTTTATCCGGAGGACGTGGCGAAGCACCTGGAGCGCAGGTATCGGCCGGGGGAGTGAGGTTTGTGGTGTGTCGGATTACGCCCGGCGTTGCCGAGCTAATCCGACCTACCGGCCTCGGTATGCCGTAGGTCGGATTAGCGCAGCGTAATCCGACACCTCTCCCTTCAAATCGCGTCCAGCGCCGTGCGCAGATCATGGCGCAAATCCTCGATATCCTCGATCCCCACCGACAGGCGGATCAAGCCGTCGCCGATGCCCAGCTTGGCCCGCTGTTCGGCGGGAATGCTGGCATGCGTCATCAGGGCCGGGTGCTCGATCAGGCTTTCCACGCCGCCCAGGCTTTCGGCCAGGGCGAACACCTCGCAACGCTCGAGGAAGCGCCGCGCGCCAGCCAGGTCGGTGTCGAGGTCGATCGAGATGATGCCGCCGAAACCATCCATCTGGCGCTGCGCCAGCGCGTGCTGCGGGTGCGACGCCAGGCCCGGATAAAACACCTGTTTGACTTCCTTTTGCTGTTCCAGCCACTGCGCCAGCACCAGGGCACTTTCGCAATGGCGCTGCATGCGGATAGCCAGGGTTTTCACGCCGCGCAAAGCCAGAAAGCTGTCGAAAGGCCCGGCAATCGCCCCCACCGAGTTTTGCAGGAAGCCCAGCTGCTCGCGCCATTCCGCCTGGCGTTCCTCCGCGCCGACGATGGCGATGCCGCCGATGATGTCCGAGTGGCCGTTCAAGTACTTGGTGGTCGAATGGACGACGATGTCGAAACCATGTTCCAGGGGGCGCTGCACCAGCGGGCTGGCGAACGTGTTGTCGGCCACGGCGATGATGCCCCGCTCGCGGCAGATGCCGGCGATCGCCCGCAAGTCGGCCAGCTTCAGCATCGGGTTGGTCGGCGTTTCCACCCACACCATCTTCGTTTCCGGGCGCAGCGCGGCCAGCAGGTTCTCGGGATTCGTCAGGTCGACATACGTGAATGCGTGGCCGGCCGAACGCCGGCGCACGCGCTCGAACAGTCGATACGTGCCGCCGTACATGTCGTCGCCGGCGACGATGTGGCTGCCCGCGTCCAGCAGTTCCAGCACGGACGAAATGGCGGCCAGGCCCGAAGCGAACGCGAACGCTGCGCTGCCACCTTCCAGGTCGGCCACGCAGCGCTCGAGCGCCCAGCGCGTGGGATTGTGCGAGCGGCCGTAATCGAGGCCCTTGTGTACGCCGGGGCTGTCCTGCACAAAGGTGGAGGTGGCGTAAATGGGCGGCATGATGGCGCCCGTCGACGGGTCGGGTGACTGGCCGGCGTGGATGACGCGGGTGGCCAGGTGGCGCTTGCGGGTGGTTTCTTGGCTCAAGATAAAGTCCTGCGTAAGTGGTTGAGAAGGTCGAAGCGGGTGATCAGGCCATAGAAGCCGGTATCGTCGGCGACGACGGCCGTCAAGCCCCGGTCCAGCGTGGCGCGCAGGGCGGGCAAGCCGCTCGATGGCGCCAGGGTTTCGATCTGCGTCGTCATGGTGGCGCCCACCAGACCTGCGAAATGGGCGGCGTCGCTCGACACATGCAGCAGCAAGTCCGATTCGTCGATAATGCCGACCAGTTGGCCGCCGTCGATGACGGGCAGTTGCGCCAGGTCGCTGGCGCGCATGCGGTTGAAGGCCGTGAGCAGGGTGTCGCCGGGCGCCACGCTGACGACGTCGCCCTCGTCGTAACGGCGTCCGATCAGGTCGCGCAAGTCGCCCGAGAGCGCGCGCTGCAACAGGCCTTGGTCGCGCATCCAGCCGTCGTTGTAGACTTTGGATAAATAGCGCGTCCCCGTGTCGCAGACGAACGTGACGACGCGCTTCGGGCTAGTCTGTTCGCGGCAGTATTTGAGGGCGGCGGCCAGCAGCGTGCCGGTGGACGAGCCGCCTAAAATACCTTCGGCGCGCAGCAGGGCGCGCGCCGAATCAAAACTTTCCTGGTCCGTGATGGTATAGGCCTTTGTGACGCTGTCCATGTCGGCGATGGCCGGGATAAAATCTTCGCCGATGCCTTCGACGGCCCACGAGCCGCTCGTGTCGCTCACTTTGCCCGTGTCGATGTATTCCGTGAGGATGGAGCCTTGCGGGTCGGCCAGCACGAATTCGAGCTTGGGCTGCGTCTTGCGGAAGTAGCGCGTCAGGCCCGTCAGGGTGCCGGACGAACCGACGCCGACGACGATGGCGTCCACGTCATGGCCAGTTTGCTCCCAGATTTCGGGAGCCGTCGTCGTTTCGTGGGCCAGCGGATTGGCGGGATTGTTGAACTGGTCGGCGAAGAAGGCGCCCGGCAGTTCGCGCGCCAGCCGCGCCGCATAATCCTGGTAGTACTCGGGATGGCCCTTGCCCACGTCCGAGCGCGTGGTATGCACTTCGGCGCCCAGCGCCTTCAAATGCAGAACTTTTTCCGTCGACATCTTGTCGGGCACGACGAGAATCACGCGGTAGCCCTTGATGCGCCCGACGAGGGCCAGGCCGATGCCGGTGTTGCCAGCCGTGGCCTCGACGATGGTGCCGCCCGGCTGCAAGCGGCCGTCGGCTTCGGCCGCTTCGATGATGGACAGGCCGATGCGGTCCTTGATGGAACCGCCGGGATTTTGCGACTCCAGTTTCAGGAACAGCTGGCACGGGCCCGTATCGAGCCTGGTGACTTCGACCAGCGGAGTGTTGCCGATCAGCTTGTATAGCGCTGGCGGCTGGGAGGGGGATGGCATTCGATCATTCATGGTGGCTCCTGTCAGAGAAACAGCCGCTCAGGATCGTGTCCCGAGCCGCCTTCCGTGCCGCGCAGTGTAGGCGGGTGGACGAGTGCGGCGAACGAATGTTTCTATGCTTGCATATGCGCGCTGCGCATATCGGCGGCAAGGTGCGCGATGCGAGTATGCGCCGTTTTTCGCCCGCTTGCCGCACCACAGGCAGGACTATTAAGCTGCCGCAAGCTCACCATTGCGATTTATAATCACGCCTCGAAAAGATACTAAATAGTATTGAAAATCAACCAGACAGGGCAGGCGGCGGTGGCAAAACTTTATTTCCGGTATTCCGCGATGAACGCGGGCAAGTCGACGGCCTTGTTGCAGGTCGCGCACAACTATGAAGAGCAGGGCCAGCAGGTGCGCCTGTACACGGCCGCCATCGACAGCCGCTACGGCGTGGGCCGGGTCACCTCGCGTCTGGGGCCGCAGCGCCAGGTCGATATCTTCCATGCCGACACGAATTTCCTCGACGATATTCCCCAGGTCGCCTGTTTGCTGGTGGATGAGGCGCAATTTCTCAGCACGGCACAAGTGCAGCAGCTGCACCAGCTGGCGCAAGTGAAGGGCGTGCCCGTCATCTGCTACGGCTTGCGCACGGATTTCAAGGGCGAACCGTTCCCCGGCTCGGCCTATTTGCTGGCGCTGGCCGACGATATCGAAGAGTTGAAGAATATTTGTACGTGCGGCAAGAAGGCCACGATGAACATCCGCGTGGACGAGCAGGGCCGCCGCATCAAGGAAGGCGAGCAGATCAGCATAGGCGGCAACGAGAGTTACCGCCAGGCTTGCGGGCGCTGTTTCTACTCCTAAGCTAATTCCTTATTCGGCGACGGGCACGCCCACGTCCGCATCGTCCGACAGCGCCAGATCGCCCCGCTCGAACGCGGCGAGGATGTCATTGGCGCGCGCCACGTCGTGTTCGCGCACCATGACGCGGGCGCCGCCGATGGCGGCTGCCAGCAGCATGTCGGCCTGCATGTGCTGGTCATCCGTCAGCAGCACGTCGATGCCGGCCGCTGCCAGGCAGCCGCGGATGACGTGCGCATCTGTGGGGATCATCAGCCGGGCAATCAAAACATAGTCGTCGTGCATCGTGTCTCCTGGCAAGGTGGTATGCGCCATCTTAGCACCGCGCCCGCTTTTACAGCTTGAACACGCTCACCACCTGGTTCAGCTCATGCGCCTGCTCCTGCAGGGCGTCGGCGGCCGCGGCCGCTTCTTCCACCAGGGCCGCATTCTGCTGGGTCACCTGGTCCATCTGGGCGATGGCCTGGTTGACCTGCTCGATGCCGCTGCGCTGCTCTTCGCTCGCCTGCGCGATCTCGGCCATGATGGTGCTCACTTGCTGGACGCTGGCCACCACGGTGTCCATGGTGGCGCTGGCCTGGCTCACTTGGGCGTGGCCCAGGTCCACCGTGCCGGCCGATGCCTGGATCAGGTCCTTGATGTCTTTCGCGGCGGCCGTCGAACGCTGTGCCAGCGTGCGCACCTCGGTGGCGACGACGGCGAAACCCCGTCCCTGTTCGCCGGCGCGGGCCGCTTCCACGGCCGCGTTCAAGGCCAGGATATTCGTCTGGAAGGCGATGCCGTCGATGACGCCGATGATGTCGGCGATCTTGCCAGATGAGCTGCGGATGGCGTCCATGGTGCTGGCCACCTGCGCCACGGCGGCGCCGCCTTCGGCTGCCAGGCTCGACGATTCATGCGCCAGTTTGCTCGCTTGCTGCGCGTGATCGACGTTCTGGCGCACGGTGGAGCTCAGTTCCTCCATCGAGGCGGCTGTTTCTTCCAGCGAACTGGCTTGCTGTTCCGTGCGGCTCGACAAATCCAGGTTGCCGCTGGCGATTTCACCGGACGCCGTGGCGATTTGCCCGGCGCTGCCGCGCACGTTGCCGACCACTTGCGACAGGTTGTCGCTGATGCGGTTCATGGCGCGCAGCAGGCGGCCGATCTCGTCCAGGCTGGTCGTATCGAGGTGCACCGTCAGGTCGCCGGCGGCGATTTGCGCAGCGGCCGTTTCGGCGGCGGCCAGCGGGCGCGAGACGAGGGTGCGCACCAGCCAGTACAGCAGCAGGGCGAAGACGAGCAGGGCGACGAAGCCGGAAATGGCCAGCTGGTTGCGCAGCTGGCGCGCTTCCAAGGTGATTTCGTCCGTGAACGTGCCGCCCGCGATGATCCATTGCCAATCCTTGAATTGACGGTAGTACAACTGTTTTTCGCGCGCGCTGGCAGCCGTTTCGCCGGGCGCCGTCCACGTATAGCGCATGGCGCCGTCTTTTTGCGCCAGCATTTCCTGGATGAACATCCGGCCGTCGCTGGCCTTGAATTCGAGCGCGCTCTTGCCTTCGCTGTTCGGGTGCAGCACCAGGTGGCCGTAATTGGCGCCGGGAGCCGTGTCGACGATGTAGATGTAGCCCGTCTGGCCGATCTTGACCTGGCGAATCTTCTCTTTCAGCATGGCCAGATTCTTGCTGATATCGAGGCCGATGAACAGCACGCCCACCACTTTGCCTGCCGCGTCGCGCACGGGGTCGTATTGCGTAATGTATTGCTTGCCAAACAAGGTGGCCATGCCGACGAAACGCTGGCCCGCACGCAGCGGCGCGTAGCTGGGGTGGTTGTGGTCGAGCTGGGTGCCGATGGCGCGTTCGCCATCCTGCTTTTTCAGCGACGTGCTGATGCGCACGAATTCATCGCCGTTGGCGGCAAAGATGGTGGCGATCACGCCCGTCTGCGCCGTGTAGCGGTCGACCAGGGCCGTATCGAGGTTGAGCACCTTGCCGCCGTTGGCCAGGGCCGGCGTGGCCTTGCCGGCCACGGCCACCATGGCGCCCGCGTCGACGGTGAACGGGCCGGGAAATTCGGCCGCGAACAGGCGCGCAAAGCTGGCCGCTTCGTTGACCATGGCCGTATGGAAGACTTGCGTGGTCGTCATGACGCTATTGAGTTCGCTGGTGACGGCCGCTTCGGCACGCTGTTCCAGCACGCGCGAGGTATTGATACTCATCAAGGCAGTCAGGCTGGCGAGGATCAGGCTGACGAGGGCAAACGTGAAGACGGTAATCTTGCCGCCGACACTCCAATGGCGGGGGGAGAAGGAAATTGTAGGCATAGTGTGAGTCTGGCAAAGGGTAATCAGCTCGGCCATTCCAGGTCATGACATGACACGCGGGGAGGGGATCTGGTGGGGACACTGTTGAAACGAAAGCGCGCCGGCTGTGGGAGCGGCGCGCAGGCAAGCTGTATTTCAGGGCGCGATGATAGCATGTTGCTTGCCATTTGTTACTAAGTGTTTCCCGCAGGAATCACTTTTTCACATAAAAACATCATTGAGATCAAGGATTGCCGCTTCAATCTATTGACTTTTTTCATTCCAGTGGCGCATGTTGATATTCATCGCTGCTGAATGATGCGATTTTTCTCACGAATGTTTCACTTTGTAATGAATGAGACGCCGCCTTTAATCCGCGTTTAAGCTTCCAGGAAGAAACTGATCTTCCTTGGGAGACTGCCAGGCCGTATCCTGTAGAATAATATGCAGACCAGTCGTGTATCCCCTTACTGTCTTGCTGGCTGGCGCATGCATCTCTGCGCCGCCTGGAATTGATTTAACTAAATTTTCGGAGAAGCCGATGAAGAAGCAAATGATGCTGGTCACCCTGGTGCTCGCCCTGTCAGCCCACGCTGGCGCAGCCCAGACGGACAAGAGCGCCGCTCCTCCGCTCACCATGAAGCCGCTGGCCCAGCAAACGCAGGCCGCCTTGTGGGCATCGCGCGTATTGACGCGCGTCCATTACAAGGCCATGCCGCTCGACGACGCCATGTCGGAGAAAATCTTCGACCGCTATTTCAAATCCCTGGACGCAGAGAAACTGTTCTTCGTGCAGGCCGACATCGACCGCTTCGCTCCCTTGCGCACCAAGCTCGACGACGCCATCATCAATGAAGACCTGACGGCGCCGTTTGCCATCTACAACCTGTACCAGCAGCGTTTCGACGAGCGCATGGCGTATGCGCGTGAATTGCTCAAAACCAAGTTCGACTTTACCGCCGACGAGAGCTACCAGCTCGACCGCGAAAAGGCCGCCTGGCCGAAGAACGATGAGGAAGTGCGCGACCTGTGGCGCAAGCGCGTCAAGAACGACTGGCTGCGCCTGAAACTGGCGGGCAAGGAAGACAAGGCCATCCGCGAGACGCTGGACAAGCGCTATGAAAGCTACACGACCCGTTCGCGCAAGCTCAACAGCGAAGACGTGTTCCAGATCTTCATGAACTCGTACGCCATGTCGATTGAGCCGCACACCAATTACCTGGGCCCGCGCGCCTCGGACAACTTCGACATCGCCATGCGCCTGTCGCTCGAAGGCATCGGCGCCGTGCTGCAGACGCGCGACGAATACACAGTGGTGCGCGAAGTGGTGCCGGGCAGCCCGGCCGGCCTGTCGGGCAAGCTGAAAGTGGGCGACCGCATCGTCGGCGTGGGGCAGGGCGAAAGCGGCCCCATCACCGAAGTGCTGGGCATGCGCATAGACGATGTGGTGCAGCTGATCCGCGGCGCCAAGGATTCCGTCGTGCGCCTCGACATCCTGCCGGCCGACGCCGGCCCCGATGCCAAGCACGTCGTCTTGCCGCTGGTGCGCAAGAAAATCAGCATGGAAGAGCAGGCGGCGAAGAAATCGATCATCGAAGTGCGGGACAACGGCGTCAAGCGCCGCATCGGCGTCATCGCCCTGCCGACGTTCTACCAGGACTTCGAAGCGCGCCGCCGTGGCGACAAAGACTTTAAAAGCGCCACGCGCGACGTCAGCCGTTTGCTGGCCGAGTTGAAGAAGGACAAGGTCGACAACGTCCTGATCGACTTGCGCAACAACGGCGGCGGTTCGCTGAACGAAGCCGTCGAACTGACGGGCCTGTTCATCGACAAGGGCCCTGTCGTGATGCAGCGCAATGCCGAAGGCAAGGTCGACGTGGAAAGCGACACCAATTCCGGCCTGGCATGGGATGGCCCGATGGGCGTGCTGATCAACCGCGGCTCCGCTTCCGCTTCCGAAATTTTCGCCGCCGCCGTGCAGGATTACGGCCGAGGCGTCATCATCGGCGAAGGCAGCTTCGGCAAGGGCACCGTACAAACCCTGTTCAACCTCGACCGTTTCGGCGGCAGCGAGAAAGCCCGCTTCGGCGAGCTGAAGATGACCATCGCCCAGTTCTTCCGCATCAACGGCGGCACCACGCAGTTGCGCGGAGTCACGCCCGACATCAAGCTGCCGGCCATGTCGGACACGGAAAATTTCGGCGAATCGAGTTATGACAATGCCCTGCCATGGGTGGCCATCAAGCCGGCGCCGTACATGCCGACGGGCGACCTGAAGGATATCGTGCCGCTGCTGGACAAGAAGCATGAAGCGCGCGTGGCCAAGGACAAGGATTTCCAGTACTTGCTCGATGACATAGCCCTCGTCGTCAAGCAGCGCAAGGAAAACCAGATTTCGCTCAATGAAACCGTGCGCCGCAAGGAGCGCGATGCCCAGGAAGCGCGCGCCAAGGCCCGTGAAAAACGCCTGATCGCGCAGATTTCGAATCCGGCCGACGACCTGGTGGTGATTCCCGATCCGAAAGACGTGCTGAAGGGCGCGAAAGCGGCCAGCAAGACGGCCAAGCAGATCGCCGCCGTGAAGGGCGCCTTGCGCACCGACGACGGCTTGCAGGGCGACGAGCGCGCGCTGAGCGCCGAACTCGATGCCGAAACGGCCGCCAAGAGCGCCAAGGACGTGCTGCTGAACGAAGCGGCGCGCATCCTGGCCGACGAAGTGGCGCTGATCAAGGCCGATACCCGTCTGGCATCGAAGGTCTTGCCATATGCCGCCGATGTGAAGGCGACGCCGGTGGCGGCAGCGAAGTAAAAAACTTTGGGGTGAGGGAGAGTTATCCGTATGGCGTATTTCTATCATTCCAACAATCAATTGGATTGATATGCCGCGATGCAGCATAATGCACTTGTCTCCTCTATTCTCCTCCAAGAAAATAGATTCAGCTCGCTCTCGCAGCGGGCTTTTTTTTGTTCTTTTGCTATCCGGCAGAGGACGCTACTGAACAGCATAGGTTCATGATCGAGTCGCTAGATCCAGATCAAAACTGCCTGCATTAACCTTTCAGATTGCAGTCATTCGATTACAGTCAAGTGATCAGGTGATCCGGTGATCAGCGGCCACCCATTGACGGAGAGGGGCAAGGTTGCCCAGGAACCAGCACATATCCGACCGACGGTAGCTATTCGGTAGGGAGGGGCAATGGCCGAAGAGAGCGCGGAAAAGAAGGTTGATGACGCAGTGCGCGAGTGGCTGTCGCGGTGGACTGAGCGTGTTGGTTTCTTGCTTCCCATGCTGACGGCCTGGTTCGGAACCTTCCTTTCTGAGCGCCAGGCCAAGTTCTTCGCCTATCTCGGGGCGGCCACTCTTGCTGTTGCCTATGTTATCTTTCTTTATTGGCGAAGTCGTCATCGGCCGCCACTACTCCCGCCAGCGCCTCCGCAAACGCTGGATACTTCAATCTTGCGCTCCTTCCTGCCATTCGAACAAGGCGACACGCTGATCGGTCGTCGCAGCGACTGCACGGATGCAGTGGCAATTTTGCAAGGCGCCGACTTTCGCTTTGGCGTGATATGGGGCGAATCGGGCTGTGGCAAGACCTCATTCTTGCGCGCTGGCCTGGTCGCGGAGTTGCACCGGCGTGGTCATGTTCCCATTTATCTGGGAAGGCCGACTGACGATCCCTGCACGGCGATCGAACGCGCGTTCAGCCAGTACGGCGGCACTGCGCGCTTGTTCGTCATCATTGACCAGTTTGAAGAATACTTTCTCACGCACCCCAGTCATAGTGCGAGCGGCGCGTTGGGAAACTGTATGCGGAAACTGCTCGACGAGCACCCGCACTGCTCACTGGTGATTGCCATCCGGCGCGATTTCTTTGCGCGATTGCAGAACTTCGCTCCCGACATTCCCGATCCAACGTCGCCGCGCACGACGTTCGAGTTGGCCAATTTGAGAACGCATTCTGCACGTCAAGTTCTGGCGCAAGCAGCTGCCGACGAGGCGGTCCAGTTCGAGGCTGCGCTTGTCGACGCCATTATCGAAGATCTGGAGAACAACGGCGAGGTTTGGCCCGTTGAGCTTCAACTGATCGGCACGCGTCTCAAGCGTGCGCACGTTCGGGAGAAGGCCGTGTATGTCGCGCTTGGACGCAAGGCTGGCGTGATTGGCACCTTTATCCGTGATGAGCTTGCGCGTCTTCCCAAGCCTGTTTTAGGCGAGATCGTATTGCGCAAACTCTGTGCTCCTGGCGGTATCGCAAAATCGCCTGTCGATATTACTTTAGATGCAATCGTCGAGGATGTCCGCGCGCGCGATGCTGCTTTTCTGGCTGGAACCGAACTCGCAACGTGCCTGAAGAAGTTACTGGAAGCGCGGCTCGTCATCCAGACCGGGCCCGATACGTTCAACTTGACCCATGATGCGTTGGCGCCCCTGATTCAGCGAGGAACCTCAGGCCTGCAAGGGGCGACCGAGGCGGCAGAGCGTTCCATGTCCTTCTATCTTGGCGCATTTCGCAACGATAATATGGTACGGATTCCGATCCGGACGCTTCTGCAAATCCGCCGCCACGCCACGCGCCAGACCCTCTCGGATAACTTTGTGAGGGAACTGATGGCCCGAAGCTGGCTCAGCGGGGCTTTTGCACTGAGCTGGCCAGCCGCCATGGCAGTCCTGATATTGGTGGCGGGCGGCTATGTCTTCGCTTTCAGTAGCTGGTCGATAGGTACTGTACCCGTGGCCTTTGCGTCGGCTCCGCCGGCGGTGGCCATACGCTTCAGCAATCCTTTCACGCGATTTCTGTCTGGAACGGATAAGGTTGCGGTGGAAACGTCGTTTGGTATAGATCAGATTGACCCAGCGAACACGATTGCCGTCACTCATGTTATGCGCGGGGAAATTTGGGGTTTAGGCGGCACGCAGGAAGCAGTAAAACACCTCGCCGACGTCTTGGATCCAATCGAGAAAATCCGTTTTCTGCGTCTTGCTGGAAAACCGAAAGAGGCAGCGGCGGCGTTCGCCACCTTCAGCCGCAGGAAACAAAGCGCCCTTCGTTTGAAAGCGGCCTCCGATGCGATCGGATTAGCTGGCAGGACTAATGATGAAATGGGCACGGACGAAGTTGTGCAAGTGCTTTCCCGAATTCTGGGCGCCACACCGTCGGCGCCTGACTTGCAAAGCCGGCTGGCTGCAACTGCCGGCTTGTTGCGTATTGCCGAGACCCGGGCTGGTGTTGCTGATCGAATGACGCTGAATTTGCAGCAATCTTTGAGGATTCTCAGACAGCAAAGCATCCGTCAGACTTTGGCTGAGATGCTCAAGCAGCAAAACATTCGTATTAATTGGACTGACTATGATGCGGAAACTTATCTCATTGAAGCGGCGATTAAGCAACTGCTGCTGAACGGCATATCGCAACCCACGGAAGGAGATCTTAAAATACTTGAAATGATCCTCAATGATTCAGAACTCGACCTTTTAGCGCGGAACAGAGCATTCAGTCTTCTGGAAAGTTATGCCGCTCGCAATGAAAATCTTGCCTTGCCAGCATTGAAATACTTGCTAAAGTTATCGATACGGCCGACCCATGGATTGCAATGGTTGAGGGCGGAAGCAGTAGACATCATACAGATCCTTCTTCGTAGCCACCCTCACGCGGCGCAGCACACATCAATAACAGAACTGCTGACGTCTGCGCAGTTAGATTTTTTAGAAATCAATAACCTTGAGTCTAATCCCCTTGGGTACTCCGTGATCGCTCTTAGCTTGTTCGGGGGCGAAGACAGGATCGCCTTCTCCACAAAATTGATGGAAATGCTGGAGGGGCGACTTGATAATCCAGGAGCAAGCATTCATACTCGTGAAATCGCGTTGGTCGCATGGTCCAATTTGGCGGCGGCCAAGCCTGGTCTTCAAGCTTCACCAACGACGCGCCTGGTGGCCGATCTGTTGCATGAGACTGCGGCAACCGGTAGGAATCAGATTCAAGCTGAACCGCAGCCTATTATCTACGCTGCTGCCAAGCTCGCGGCATCGGGGCAACTTGATGCTGAATGCGCACAGCTTGCATTGAACTTATTGGGACGCATCCTGAATGATGATGATGCTTTCTATCTAGCTTTGCCTGACTATCCTCTTGATGTGGAACTGAAGGATCTGCTAGGCGCCGGCGCTCAATTGGCCCCTCAGACTATGGACGCCATTGTCAAAGCAATCGGATCGTCGTCCGACAGATTAAGATTCGGCACCTATAATTTTCCCATTGCCAGATCGATCAGATCGTTGTGGGGGAGCGGAAGGCAATCTGCAGCGGCGCAGATATTGATCGCTATCGCCAGGACGCATCCCCAGGAGGTGCTGAGTCGGCAATCTACAGTTGACAAAGCAGTACTCGAGCAAAAGTTCGACCGTTCGGTTCGTCTTCAGGTTCTTGCTGCCTTCGGCCGGGCAGATGCCGCCACCGGTAGCAATGCAGAGCGCTTGGAGCGATGCAAGGCCCAGCTCGTATCGGGGGATAAGGCGGATGTTTGGCGAAGAGGCGCCTTTTGCGCGTTCTTCATTGCCCTCGATCATCCGACGGTGCGCACACAATTGAATACTTATCTTGTGGGTATGTCCAAAGGCGGTGTCGGCGAACGCATGGCGGCGCGGATGGCGCTGGAGATGCTGGCCACTGCGCAGCGCGTCACAGAGGCAAAGAACAATCCAGCCCTTTTGCCTATGACGCGGGCAAGGCTACGATACGACCTGGACGATCAGGAGGCGCATGTGGCAATCGCGGCGCGGTCAGGCTTGATTGCGCTCGATGGCACTCTTTAGGTACCTGTTCATCATTGGTGATCATTTTGAGATCAGCACACAGGCGAAATGCCGTCGTTTTGCCCTCGATTCGGCTGGCATGTATCGAGCAGGCTTTTATACCCGGCCTGCCGCTTGCACATCCGTATTTTCCGCCAGCAGGGCCGTGATCCAGCCAGCAAATGCCTGCAGCTTGGGCGTGGCCAGGCGGCCTTGCGGCGTCAGCAGCGACATCGGCATGGGCGTGGGCGGATGATCGGCCAGCACGGCCACCAGGGCGCCGCTGTCGAGATGCTGGCGTACCTGGTACACGGCCGCCTGCGCCAGTCCCAGGCCTTGCAGCGCGCAATCGACGCTGGCGTCCGCATCGTTGACGGCGATGGGGCCGGCCATCTGTACGCGCAGCACTTCCTTGCCTTGCTGGAAATCCCAGTCGAAGGCGCGGCCCGTGCGGCCTGAGTAATGCATGATGCCCTGGTGCGTGGCCAGGTCGGCCAGGGTCTGCGGCGTGCCGTGCCGCGCCAGGTAGCCGGGCGCGGCGCACGTGACGAAGCGCATCAGGCCGACCTGCTTGCCGATGAAGGCGGAATCCTGCAAGGTGCCCACGCGCAAGGCGCAATCGATGCCTTCCTGCGTCAGGTCGACCAGGCGATCCGTCAGGCTCAGCTGCAATTGCACATCCGGCCAGGCGGCGTGGAAGTGCGCGATATGCGGCACGACCAACCTGCGGCCCACCGTATTGGGCAGGTTGATGCGCAGCAAGCCGCGCGGTTTTTTCGCGTCGGGACCGCGAAATGCCAGTTCCGCCGTGTCGACGGCTTTCAAAATATCAATGCAATGGCGAAAGTACTCAGCCCCTTCCGGCGTCAGCGACAAGCGGCGCGTGGTTCGCTGCAGCAATTGCGTGCCCAGGTAGGCTTCCAGCTTTTGCAGGGTGGCCGTCAGCGCGGCACGGGGCAAATTCAGGGTTTCGGCCGCCTTGGAAAAGCTGTTGGCTTCGACGATGCGCACGAAGGTCTGCATGGCCTTGATTTTGTCCATTGGATAGCTTCCATTCTCATTGTTCATTTTATGTGAAAAGTATAAGTGGATTATGCCCTGATTATCTTTGCCATAGTTTTCCCTAGAATGGCGACATCCCTATCGAACCGAGGAAACAACATGAACAAGGCCTCATCTTCCACTCCCCACGACATTGCACCGGCCATGGTGCTGTTGCTGGCCATCGCTTCCGGCCTCATCGTCGCCAATCTGTATTACGCGCAAACCCTCGTCGGCCCCATCAGCGCCTCGACGGGCCTGTCGGCCAAGGCGGCCGGGCTGATCGTCACGCTGACCCAAGTGGGCTATACCCTGGGCCTGCTGTTTGTCGTGCCCCTGGGCGACTTGCTGGAAAACCGCCGCCTGATCGTCACGGCCTTGCTGGTGACGGCCACGGCCCTCGTGGTGGCGGCCCTCTCCACGGGCGCCATCGTCTTCCTCGCCGCCGCCCTGGCCATCGGCCTCGGTTCCGTGGCGGCGCAAGTGATCGTGCCGTTTGCCGCCCACCTGTCGCAGGAAGCGACGCGGGGGCAAACCGTGGGCAAGGTGGTCAGCGGCTTGTTGCTGGGCATCATGCTGGCCCGCCCCGTGGCGTCATTGGTGGCCGCGCACGCCAGCTGGCACGTGGTGTTCGGCGGCGCCGCCGTGCTGATGGTATTGCTGGCGCTGGTGCTGCGCCGTGCCTTGCCCGTGCGTCAGCCCGTGTCGAGCATGAAATATCCAGCCCTGATGGCCTCGCTGTGGCATTTGCTGCTGGGTACACCCGTGCTGCGCCGCCGCGCCGCCTATCACGCGGGTTTGTTTGGCGCCTTCAGCCTGTTCTGGACCGTCACGCCGCTGGTGCTGGCCAGCCCCGCGTTCGGCCTGTCGCAAACGGGCATCGCCATCTTTGCCCTCGTGGGCATGGCGGGCGCCGTCGCCTCGCCCATCGCCGGCCGCCTGGCCGATGCTGGCCACACTTTGCCGGCCACGGCCGCCGCGCTGGCGCTGGGCATCGCCGCGTTTGCCTTGCCCATGTTCGCCCCGGAATCGACACATGTGGCGCTGGGCTTGCTGGTGGTGGCATCCATCGTGCTCGACATGGGCGTGGCGGCGAACCTGGTATTGGGCCAGCGCGCCATCTTCAGCCTGGGCGCGGAAGTGCGGGGCCGTTTGAACGGCCTGTATTTCGCGCTGTTCTTCGCCGGCGGCGCGGCCGGCTCGGCCGTCGGCGCCTGGGTGTATGCCAGCTACGGCTGGCAGGCAACCTTGCTGACCGGCATGGCGTTTCCGGGCCTGGCCCTGCTGGTGTGGCTGGCAGAATTTTTACCCTTGGGCACGCGTCGCACGGCTTGAAACCCTGATGGCATCTCATTATCACTGATGGATATTTCTATCATCATGAATATAAAGTGGCGTGATATGCCGCGATGCCGCAAGATGCACTTGTCTCCTCTATCTCCTCCAAGGAAATAGATTCAGCCCGCTTCCATAGCGGGCTTTTTTTTTGCCTCTTTATTTGCGCTGTTTGCCATCGGCATCACAATAGCCATAACGTTGGGGACTGCCGCACCAGCCAGCTTCCTTTTGTGCTTCGGCTAGCTGGTTGCAATGCACGGTGCGGAAATGTGTCGGCAGATAGCTTTTTAATGTGGCATCAGAGATATTTCGAGGGGAAATTTTTTCGCCTTGCGGGGGCGGCGGGAAAGTCGCTGCAATCGCGCGATCCGCTACATTGTCAATGAAGAGGACAGTTTCGCCCTCCTGCACCTGGCACATATGATTGGTAGTGAAGTCATACCGTTCAGCGGCCTTGATCATGAACAGTGGCCCCTTGTTTGAGATGCCCTGGATCATGGCCTGGGCCGCCGAATAACTTCCGATAAAGCCAGCAATGGAGATTGCAAAGAGGAAGTAAGTGGTTTTTTTATTGGTCTTGAAATCGAAAATAAACAAGAACAACAGGAAAATGACCTCAAAAATGATTGCCAGCACAGCATAGGCAAAGGCGCTGAACGAGAAGGCAAATATCAGGGTGGCGAGGCCAAACGAAAAGGGCAGGTAGGACGGCGGAAAAGGAAAATTGGCCGCAAAAAAATCGACAGCGCTCAGGCGCGAAAAAATCACGCAGGCAGACACCGCCAGGGAAACCCCCACTTTTGCCAGCAGGCTTGCAAAAACGGAATTCAGCGAAAAGAGTACCCATGCAATGCCTGACACCCCAACGACGAGAATGCCTGTCAGCGCCACCTGTTCGAGGATGTAATTTACATAATCCTCTGTTTCCTGGATATGCAGGTGCGAGATCAGGAGGATCAGGCCGCCTATCGTGGCAATGGAAAAAATAACAAGTGAAAGAATGGTCTTGGGATCGTTATATCTTTCGATCAGCGCAGGGATGATTTTTTCGGTGTCGGGAGATATCTTGACGATGAATCTTCTGATGCTCTCCTTGTTTTCACGCAGCGCCATGAAACTAAAGATTATTCCGGCTGGCGGAATAGTGATGGATGTCAGGATGCACAGCAGTATGAATAAGATTATTTTTATTATCTTCATCATTGTTATTGGGCAGTATCGTCGGCGGATGTTTAAATGGAAACCTGCGTGCGGAATATAGCACGCATTATTTGGCATGGACTGCGGTGAATCGCGTGGCGTGAGAAATTGTGTGGGCCTGAAAAACCACTGGCGAGCGACGCAGCGTGGGCGATGGACATGGAAAATGCCACCAGCCCTGAACCCTTGGTTGCGGCAACCCGCTTTTACCGCAAGCTTGCTGTCAATAACGGCTGTGGGGCAAGGCTTACATCACCACCAGGTCCAGCGCCCGCATGAAGTTGGCCGCCTGCGCATGCGTGATGACAGCGCCTTTCAGCAGCGCAGCTTCGCTCAACTTGAAACCGTCGATATCGGCGCCGCGCAAGTCCGCGCCCTGGAACTTCGCCAGTTTGATGGTGGCGTTGCGCAAGCTGCCCCCTTCGAAAACGGCATCGCGGAAGTCGCAGCCGGCCAGGTAGGCGTCGGAAAAATCGAGCTGTTTGAGTATTGCCTTGCGGAACGAAAAGCCGCGCAGGTCGGCGCCCACCAGCAGGCTGTCTTCGAAGGTCAAGCCCAGGTGGGCCGCTTCCTCGAACGAGGCGCCCGTCAGCTTGCAGCCGCGGTAGGTGACCGAGGCCAGTTTGGCGCGCCGCCATTTCGTGTTGTTCAGGTCGCTGCCTTCGAAATTCGCGTCGACGGCGTCGACGGATTCGAAATCGGCGCTGCCGGCGCGGCAGCGGCGCCAGGTGCTGCGCGCGAGCTTGCTGGCGAACAAGCTGGTGTCGGCAAAGGTGCAGCGTTCAAACGTACAGCCCTGCAAGTCGAGGCGCGACAGGTCTTCGCCATCGAAGGCGCAATCGATGAAGTGGCGCACCGGCAGGGCCAGTTGCTGCTCGATGCCGGCGCGGTCCAGGGTCATGCCAGTTACTGCGGTGTCGTGTGTTGCCATCCGTTTTATATTCCTAATCAAAGCAGGGGAGGGATGGCGCGGCGGGAAAATGCACGAACCAGAACACCTCCCCGGCTGGTGTAACAGCCAAGGGTCAGCGCCGTGGGTCCGCGTGGGCGGGAGCATGCCGGACTGTGCCGGGCACTTACCGGGTTACCAACCGGTGCGCTCATTTTCGATCAGCCTGCATTGTAACGACTCTGCAGCACCCTTGCCAGTGCTGGATAAACCGGGTTAGTATCGTTGCAGGCGCACTCATTGCGCCAACGTCGCTCGGACGGATCCGGGCGCTTACGTATAGAGATACCATGACAGACAGCCAAGCTCCGCGCAGCTTTTCGCGCATCAATCGTCTTCCCCCCTACGTTTTCAACATCACCGCCGAACTCAAGATGGCCGCGCGCCGCCGTGGCGAGGACATCATCGACATGTCGATGGGTAATCCCGATGGCGCCACGCCGGCCCACATCGTGGACAAGCTGGTCGAAACGGTGAAACGCCCCGACACGCATGGCTATTCCGCGTCCAAGGGCATTCCGCGGCTGCGCCGCGCGATTGCACACTGGTACAAGAAGCGCTACGAGGTCGACATCGACCCGGACAGCGAAGCCATCGTCACCATCGGCTCGAAAGAGGGCCTGGCCCATTTGATGCTGGCGACCCTGGACCGGGGCGACACGGTGCTGGTGCCGAACCCCAGCTACCCGATCCACATCTGGGGCGCCGTCATCGCGGGCGCCGATATCCGCTCCGTGCGCATGGGGCCGGGCGTGGATTTCTTTGCCGAACTGGAACGCGCGATCCGCGAAAGCTACCCGAAGCCTAAGATGATGGTGCTGGGTTTCCCGTCCAACCCCACGGCGCAATGCGTGGAACTGGAGTTTTTCGAGCGCGTCGTCGCGCTGGCGAAGCAGCACAATATCCTGGTGGTGCACGACCTGGCGTATGCCGACATCACCTTCGATGGCTGGAAGGCGCCGTCCATCATGCAGGTACCCGGTGCGCGCGACGTGGCCGTCGAGTTCTTCACCATGTCGAAAAGCTACAACATGGCGGGCTGGCGCATCGGCTTCATGGTGGGCAATGCGGAACTGGTGGCGGCCCTGGCGCGCATCAAGAGTTACCACGACTATGGCAGTTTTACGCCCGTGCAAGTGGCGGCCATTGCCGCGCTGGAAGGCGATCAAAGCTGCGTGACGGAAATCTGCGCGCAGTACCAGCGCCGCCGCGACGTGCTGGTGAAAGGTTTGCATGAAGCAGGCTGGATGGTGGAAAAGCCGAAGGCGTCGATGTATATCTGGGCGCATATCCCGGAAGCCTACCGTCACCTGGGCTCGCTGGAATTTGCCAAGCTGCTGTTGCAAAAGGCCAAGGTGAGCGTGTCGCCCGGCATCGGCTTCGGCGAGTACGGCGATGAATACGTGCGCTTTGCCCTGATCGAAAACGAGGCCCGCGTGCGGCAAGCCTTGCGCGGCATCAAGAATATGTTGCGTTCCGGCGACGGAAAGACGGAAGCGGCAGCATAAAAGTTGCCCTGTGGAATTGTCTGTTGCCCCTAATATCACTGCTGCGTATTTCTGACATCACGAATATAAAGTGGTTTTATATGCTGCAACGCGGCATCATTCATCTGTCTCCTCTATCTTCCTCCAAGGAAATAGATTCAGCCCGCTCCCGCAGCGGGCTTTTTTTTTGCCTGTCGTTTTGGTCCTGGGCACAGGCCGGCACGCGCGGCGAACGAGGCGCCCGCCCCCGCGCGGCGCGGTCTCGTGAATACGTTCAGCCTGCTCATACATGAATATTAATAATGGATGTATGAAGTTTTACCATTATTTTTCATGGATGAAAGCCTCTATGATGACCCCACACTTCACTGGGAGGCAACCGCCATGACCGTCACGACACACAATTTGGGCTACCCGCGCATCGGCGCCAAACGCGAACTGAAATTCGCCCTGGAAGACTACTGGAAGGGCCACAGCAGCCTGGACGCGCTGGAAGGTCAGGGCGCCGAGTTGCGCCAGCGTCACTGGCAAGACCAGCGCGCGCTGGACTTCGTGCCCGTGGGCGACTTTTCCTTCTATGACCAGGTGCTGGACCTGAGTTTTACGCTGGGCAACCTGCCGCAGCGCGTGCGCGGCCTGGAAGGCGCCGCGCTCGACAACTATTTCCGCGTGGCCCGAGGCCGCTCGGCCAGCGACAGCGATTGCAGCTGCGTCCACGCTGGTGAAATGACGAAATGGTTCGACACCAACTATCACTACATCGTGCCGGAATTTTCGGCCGAGACGCAATTCAAGCTCGACAGCAGCCGTCTGTTGCGGCAACTGGCGCAAGCGCGCCAGCTCGGCGTGAAAGCCAAGCCCGTGCTGATCGGCCCCGTCACCTATTTGTGGCTGGGCAAGGCCAAGGATGATTCCGACAAGCTGGCGCTGCTGCAAGGCTTGCTGCCCGTCTACGTGCAATTGCTACAGGAACTGGCCGCGCAAGGCGTGGAATGGGTGCAGATCGATGAGCCGATACTCGTCACGGAACTCGACGGCGCGTGGCAGCAGGCCCTCGTGACGGCCTATGATGCCTTGAGCAAGGTCAAGCACGTCAAACTGTTGCTGGCCACGTATTTCGGCAAGCTGCAAGACAATTTGCCGCTGGCGTGCAAGCTGCCCGTGCAAGGCTTGCACCTCGATGCCGTCAACGCCCGCGATGAAGTGGAGCAAGTGATCGCCCAATTGCCCGCCACCAGCGTGCTGTCGCTGGGCGTGGTGAATGGCCGCAATATCTGGAAGACGGATTTGACGCAAGTGCTGGCGTGGCTGGAACCCGTGCACGCCAGCCTGCAATCGCGCCTGTGGATAGCCCCGTCGTGCTCGCTGCTGCACGTGCCTGTCGACCTGGACAGCGAGCAAAAGCTCGATGACGATATCCGGTCCTGGCTGGCCTTTGCCCGCCAGAAGCTCGATGAAGTGCACACCATCGCCGGCGCCCTGAACCAGGGCCGCGCCTCCGTGCAGGCGGCACTCGATGCCAATCTTGCGGCCGTGCAAGCGCGCCGCCAGTCGACCCGCGTGCACAATCCGCACGTGAAAGCGGCCCTGGCGCGCATCGATGCGACGTTGGGCCAGCGACTGAGCGGCTATGCCGAGCGTGCCGTCAAGCAAGCTGCGCTGCTGCAACTGCCGCTGTATCCGACGACGACCATCGGCTCCTTCCCGCAGACGGCGGAAATCCGCCAGGCGCGCAGCCAGTTCCGCAACGGCCAGCTGGACGAAGCCAGCTACAAAAAGCTGATGCAGGGGGAAATCGCCCGTTGCGTCAGGGAACAGGAAACCCTGGGCCTGGACGTGTTCGTGCACGGCGAAGCGGAACGCAATGACATGGTGGAATACTTTGGCGAACAGCTCGACGGCTATGCCTTCAGCCAGTTCGGCTGGGTGCAATCGTATGGTTCGCGCTGCGTCAAACCGCCCATCTTGTTTGGCGACATCAGCCGCCCCCGCGCCATGACGGTCGAGTGGAGCACCTACGCCCAGTCGCTGACGGACAAGCCGATGAAAGGCATGCTGACGGGGCCCGTCACCATCCTGAACTGGTCCTTCGTGCGCGACGACCAGCCCCGTTCCGTCTCGTGCCACCAGCTGGCGCTGGCCATGCGTGCCGAAGTGCAGGACCTGGAGCGGGCCGGCATCCGCGTGATCCAGATCGACGAGGCGGCCTTGCGCGAAGGTTTGCCACTGCGCAAGTCGCACTGGGCCGAGTATCTACGCTGGGCCGTGGAATCGTTCCGCATCACGGCCAATGGCGTGACCGATGAAACGCAGATCCACACGCATATGTGCTATTCGGAATTCAACGACATCATCGCGCAGATCGCCGACATGGATGCAGACGTCATCACGATCGAAACTTCGCGCTCCGACATGGAATTGCTCGACGCCTTCGACGAGTTCAATTATCCGAACGACATCGGCCCCGGCGTCTACGACATCCACTCGCCCAATATTCCGAGTCAGGAACAGATGGTGAATCTGATGCGCAAGGCGGCCGAGCGCATTCCCGCGCAGCGCCTGTGGGTCAACCCCGATTGCGGCCTCAAAACGCGCGGCTGGAAAGAGGTGATTCCCGCGCTGGCCAACATGGTGGCGGCCGCGAAAACCTTGCGTGCCGATAACGTCGCCTGAGGACGGCAGGGGAGAGGGCAGATATAGGGAATAGCTATTTCTGTCATCACAACATGCAATTGGATTTATATGTTGCGACGCGGCATCATGCACCTGTCTCCTCTACTTCCTCACAGGAATTAGATTCAGCCCGCTCCCGCAGCGGGCTTTTTTTTTGCCGTTGCACCTTATCGCGCGGGTCGCCACGGCTGCATCGCTTAAGATACCCTTGCTAAACCATGCACAAGGAGACAAGTTGATGACACCTTTGTTTTACGCAGCCGGCATGCTGGCGCTGATGGCGCTCGGCGCATGCTCGGAGGAGCGGCATCCGCTTGATCGCCACTTGGGCCAGTTGCGTCCGGAGACGGTCGCCGCGCTGCCCGATATGGGGTGGCCGCCCGGCACGCTGCTGTGCCCGCTGACCATGTATCAGAGCGAGCTGCCCGGTTCGGCGCCTCCTGCGGACAGGGTCAACGCCTTCCTGAAACAAAAGCAATTCCTGGGGGATGAAGGCCTTTGGTCGCTCATCGTTGTCAAACCGATGCCCGAAGGGGACGCCGGCATCGAACAGTTGCTTTTCAAGCGCGCGGACTATGACGTGTTCAATGAGCCGGAAATGCTCAAGCGCGATGGAGGGACATTGCCGACGGGGTTTGTGCCGCAGACTTGCGTATCGGTGGAACGCGCCCGCGTGCTGGTCACTCGCCCGCAAAGATCGGATCGAACGCTGATCGTTTTTGGCACGGCCTGAACGAGATATTGATAAAGCATATTTCTATCATCACAACATGCAATTGGATTTATATGTTGCGACGCGGCATCATTGCACCTGTCTCCTCTACTTCCTCACAGGAATTAGATTCAGCCCGCTTCCGCAGCGGGCTTTTTTTTGCCCGTTTTTAAGGCGTAAACCTGCGCACGCTTGCTTGTCATCATCGCCATCGTGTTGCTTTTGTGCATGCTAAACTGGGCCTTCCCCAGACCAAGGTTCCTGATGCTTCAATTATTTCGCCACACGCTGGAGTCCACGCCCATCCTCGCCCTGTTTCTCGTCATCGGCGCCGGTTATGCGCTGGGGCGCATCAGCGTGTTCGGCTTTTCGCTGGGCGTGGGCGGCGTGCTGTTCGCGGGGCTGGCGCTGGGCGCATTTGCTCCCGGTTCCGTGCCGCCGCCCATGGTCGGCTCGATCGGCCTGCTGCTGTTTCTGTATGGCATAGGCGTGCAGTACGGCGTGCAGTTTTTCGCCGGCTTGCGCGGGGCGGGGCAAAAACACAATCTGATCGCTTTTTCCGCCGTCATGGGCGGCCTGGCCGTGTCCGTCTGGGGCGGGCAGTGGATCGATATCTCGCTGCGCATGGCCAGCGGCGTATTTGCCGGCGCCATGACCAGCACGGCCGCCTTGCAGGCGGCGCTCGAAGCGTCGCACGGCAATGGCGACGCGGCCGTCGGCTATGCGGTCGCGTATCCGTTCGGCGTCGTCGGCCCCATGCTGGGCCTGTACCTGGCCGGGCGCATATTAAAACCCGTGCTGACGCCGCCGCCGGCGCCCATCGTCGTGTCCGAAATTACCATCGACGAAGCGAAACTGGCGGGCGCAGCCCTGTCCGAACTGGCCGACGGTCCGCTGGCTGGCGTGCAAGTGATCGGCGTGCGCCAGGGTCACCAGAACCGCTTGCCCGATCCCTCGCTGGTGCTCGGCGTGGGCGACGCGCTGATGGTGTCGGGCACGGTGGCGGGCGTGGAAGCGGCGCGCACGGCGCTGGGCCACCTGGACCCGGGCCGTCTGATGAAGGACCGCAGCGCGTTCGACGGCACGGAAGTGTTCGTGTCGGACGCGGAAATCGTCGGCGTGCCCTTGGGCGAGCTGAACCTGGCAAAAGACTTCCCGCTGCAGATCGCCTTCATCCGGCGTGGCGACGCCATGATTTTGCCCCATCCCTTCCTGACCCTGGAATTTGGCGACAGGGTGATGGCCATTGCGCCGGCCAAACATGCGGCCGACGTGCGCAAGCTGTTCGGCAATTCCATCACGGCCACGGCCGAGTTCAGCTATGTCTCGTTGGGCATGGGCATGGTGCTGGGTGTGCTGCTGGGTCTGGTGCCCATCCCGTTGCCGTGGATAGGCTCGTTCAGCCTGGGCCTGGCGGGCGGTCCGCTGGTGATGGCGCTGATCCTGGGACGTCTGGGCAGGGTGGGCAAGATCAGCTGGCGCTTGCCGCTGTCGGCCAACTTGGTCATGCGCAACTATGGCTTGACGATTTTCCTCGCCTCCGTCGGCATGGCCTCCGGCTTGCCGTTCGTGCAGCAGGTGGGCGCCGACGGCTTGCCCATGCTGGCGCTCGGTGCCGTGACGGTGCTGGTGGTGGTGGCCCTCGTGGTGATTTTGGGCAAGGTCTTCCTGCGCCTGCCGTTTCCCGAGTTGCTCGGTATCGCGGCCGGCGCCACGGGCAACCCGGCCGTGCTGGTGTTCGCCAACCGCCTCGCCAAGTCGGACCGCCCGAACCTCGGCTACGCGATGATTTTCCCCAGCATGACCATCGTCAAGATCGTTGCCGTGCAGGTGCTGCTGCATTTGTACGGCTGATGGCGGCCATCGGTTGACATTTGCGTCAATGTGACAATGTGAGGGTCTTTCTTCCTGGTAATTCGTTAAGCTTTGGGGCCGCATTCTGCGGGAACCGCTCAAGCAGCTGGACGGGCTGCTGGTGTCACTGATAGAGGAAAGAAATTGATGAGGAATAATGTATGCCTGGCAACCGCAGTTTTAGTATCGTTTATTTCAGGCTGCACTGAATCCTCGCCTGGGAAGACCCCGGAAGAAATTGAAAAAATTGCGTTTGATTGCGGCGCGACCAAGGCTCAAACTGAGACATGGTTTGCAACGCATAAAACCGGTTGGGCGGAGCACGTCGCCGAGGGCGTCAAGTGCATTCAGGAGCACCCGTAGGCAGCGCGATCAACTTCCCAGCGCACTCATGCTGGCCATGATTTTTTCGCTCATCGTTGAACAATCAAGCCAGGTAACGGCAAAGAAATACTGAGACAGCAGGAGTTATGTGCCAATCAAGGCGAGTCCCTTTGGCTTCCAGGAGCAATTCGACTGGGGTGCAGACATACATTCCGTAGCCTACGATGGCAGCTTGTTAATACGCGCCCTTCGAAACCGCAACAAAAACAGCGGGATCGAGGTTACATTTTCTCAAGTTGACGGTTTCAGGCTTTCTGGACGAAGTCTTGCTGGCGCACTACTGGGCCGCCGAAGACTTTCCTTCGGGTTATCCGGTCCTTGAGGTCTTCGATGGCGGCTGGGCGAAGGAAGAAGACGAGCGTCTAGGCTATACCCGGCAGCAGCGGGAGTGGATCATTGTGACGGCTGCTACCTGCGTCAGTGTTTTCTCGACGCACGAACCAGAGATTCGTGATGCCGTCTGGCCTGCCAAGGCTTAGCCATTGAGTGAAACTGAACGAATTGAGCCGCCAAGGATTCGGTCATCGCGTCCTACATCCGCTGTGCAGGCGAATCCTGTCTGCGACTATCTTGGGTATTGAGGAAAAATATGCAAGTCAAGCGTATCGTTGCCAATGTCCCCGTGTCGGATCCGGGCCTGGCGCGGAGGTTTTACGAGGAGGTGCTGGGCCTGAGCCTGCTGATGGACCACGGCTGGATCATGACGTATGGTGCGCAAACCGAGATGAGTGTTCAAGTGAGCTTCGCCACGCAAGGCGGCTCGAATACGGCCGTGCCAGACCTGTCGATTGAAGTCGATGACGTCGATACCGCATTTGCACGCATGGTTGCCGCAGGGTTTGCCATCGAGTATGGGCTGAGCGATGAGCCCTGGGGCGTCAGGCGCTTTTTCGTGCGCGACCCTTTTGGCAAGCTCATCAATATTCTGTCGCACACATAGACGCGATGCCAACGGCGGCTGCGGGCCGCCAGCCGGCCAATGCCACCCGGCGCCGGCCTGTGTAAAAGCCCTGGCGCCGCTCCCAATCTGTTGTACAATCCTTGAGAACGGTCGTGCTTTTTTGTGCGCTGAGCTTCCTTGCGTGCAGGCATCACGGCAACTCATAAGAACAAGGAGACAGACATGGACCTGCATTACACGGCCGGGGAGACGGCGTTCCGCGACACGGTGCGCGCCTTCCTCGACACCCATCTGCCGGCGGACTTGCAGCGCAAGGTGCGCCAGCATCTGCGTCTGGCCAAGGACGACTATGTGCGCTGGCACAAGATTGTCGCGCAACAAGGCTGGGCCGCGCCGGCCTGGCCCGTCGAATACGGCGGCACGGGCTGGACGTCCGTGCAGCGCCATATCTGGGAAGACGAGTGCGCGCGCGCCGCCACGCCGCCGATTTTGCCCTTCGGCGTCAATATGGTGGCGCCCGTCATCATGGCCTTCGCCAACGCCGAACAAAAGGCATATTACTTACCGCGTATCCTCAACTGCGACGACTGGTGGTGCCAGGGCTATTCTGAGCCGGGCGCAGGTTCCGACCTGGCCTCGCTGAAAACCACGGCCCAGCGCGACGGTGACCATTACATCGTCAACGGCCAGAAAACCTGGACCACCCTGGGCCAGCACGCGGACATGATCTTTTGCCTGGTGCGCACGGACAGCACGGTGCGCAAGCAGGAAGGCATCAGTTTCTTGCTGATCGACATGAAAACGCCGGGCATCACCGTGCGCCCCATCATCATGCTCGACGAAGAACACGAAGTGAACGAAGTCTTTTTTGACAATGTGCGCGTGCCCGTCAGCAATCTGGTCGGCCAGGAAAACAAGGGCTGGACCTACGCCAAGTACCTGCTGGGCCACGAGCGCACGGGCATCGCCGCCGTGGGCCGCTCGAAGCGCGAATTGACTTTCCTCAAGCAGCTGGCCATGCAGCAGACCAAGCGCGGCGCGCCGCTGCTGCACGACCCCGCGTTTGCCGCCAAGGTGGCCCACCTGGAAATCGAATTGATGGCGCTGGAAATGACGGTCTTGCGCGTCATCAGCGACGAGGGCAAGGGGCCGGGGCCGCAGGCGTCCATGCTGAAGGTGCGCGGCTCGGAACTGCAGCAGCAACTGACGGAACTGATGGTGGAAGCCATCGGCCCGCAAGCCTTGCCATTCGACCCGGCATTTCTTGACGGCAGCGCGCCGCACAGCAGCGCTGGCGACGACCTGGCCGCGCCGCTGGCCGCGTACTACTTCAATTACCGCAAGACATCGATCTATGGCGGCTCGAATGAAATCCAGAAAAACATCATCACGCAGATGATCCTGGGCCTGTAAGCCAGAAGGAGACGACATGGACTTCCATTTTAATCAGGAACAGCAGCAATTCGCCGACGCGCTCCGGCGCTGGGTCGACAAGGATTACCCGTTTGAGACGCGGCAAACCATCATCCATTCCGCCACGGGTACGTCCGATGCCGCCTGGGCCACCCTGGCCGAGCTGGGCATGACGGCCTTGCCGCTGCCGGCCGCCGCGGGCGGTTTCGACGGCACGGCCGTCGACATGCTGCTGGTGATGCAGGAACTGGGGCGTGGCCTCGTGGTCGAACCGTATTTCGCCACCGTGCTCGGCGCGCGCTTCTTGACCCTGGCGGGCGGCCATGATGCGGTGCTGGAACAGGTGGCCAGCGGCAGCCTGAAACTGGCTTGCGCGCTCGGCGAGCGGCAGTCGCGCCACGACCTGCACGATATCGCCACGACGGCCACGGCCAGCGGCGACGGTTTCGTGCTCGACGGCGAGAAAACCGTCGTCATTCATGGCGCCCAGGCGGATTCTCTGATTGTGTCGGCGCGCAGCGGCGGCGGCCAGGATGAGACGGAGGGCATTTCGCTATTCCTCGTGCCCGTCGACGCGCCCGGTGTTTCCGTGCGCGACTACCGCACCATCGACGGCCAGCGCGCCGCCACCGTGACCCTCGTGCAAGTGGTGCTGGGGCATGAGGCACTGGTCGGACAAAAGGGGCAGGGCTGGCCTGTGCTCGATGCCGCACTCGACTATGGCGCCGCCCTGCTGTGCGCGGAAGCCGTGGGCGCCATGGACGCCATCTTTGCCGCCACGCTCGACTACTTGAAGACGCGCCAGCAGTTCGGCGCGCCGATCGGCAAGTTCCAGGCCCTGCAGCACCGCATGGCCGACATGTTCATCCACCTGGAGCAAGCCCGTTCGATGGCCATGCTGGCCGCCGCCAAGGCCGATAGCGACGACGCGTTTGATCGCCGCCGTACCGTGTCCGCCGCCAAGGCGCGGGTGGGCCTGGCCGCCACCTTTGTCGGCCAGCAAGCCGTGCAATTGCATGGCGGTATGGGCGTGACGGACGAATTGCCCGCCGCCCATCATTTCAAGCGCCTCTCCATGATCGCCCTGACCCTGGGCGACGTGGACCATCACATCGAGCGCTTTATCGCCCAGCCGGGCTTCTTGCCGACGGAGACCGCATGACCGCATCGACCGCTATCGCCCCGAAACACTGGTATTTCGAAGACTTTACGCTAGGCCTGGAAATCGACCTGGGCCAGCGCCACGTGACAGAAAAGGAAATCATCGCCTTCGCCACGGATTTCGACCCGCAGCCGTTTCACGTCGACCATGCTGCGGCGGAAAAAACCATCTTCAAGGGCGTCATCGCCAGCGGCTGGCATACCTGCGGCATGATGATGCGCCTGGTGGTCGATAACCTGCTCAAGCATTCGTCCAGCATGGGTTCGCCCGGCCTGGACAGCATCCGCTGGCTCAAACCCGTGCGCGCAGGCGACACCCTGCAGCTGACCTACCAGGTCAAGGAAGTGCGCCCGTCGACGTCGAAGCCGGACCGCGGCTTCGTCATTTCCGTGTGGAGCGTGCGCAACCAGCATGGCGAAGTGGTGACCACCGTCGAAGGCATGGGCATGTTCGGCCGCCGCCCGGCCGGAGAGCACCATGCGTGATATCGCCGGCATCGCCGGTTTCCAGGCCTTGTCGGGACAGCACGTGGCCGTCTCCGACTGGCTCACCATCACGCAGCAGCGCATCGATACCTTTGCCGACGCCACGGACGACCATCAGTGGATCCATGTGGACGCCGAGCGCTGCGCGCGCGAGTCGCCGTACGGCTGCACCGTGGCGCACGGTTTCCTGACCTTGTCCCTGTTGCCGGCCATGCTACAGGGTGCGCTGCACATGGCCGGCATCCGCATGGCCATCAACTATGGCCTGAACAAAGTGCGCTTCCCCGCGCCCGTGCCCGTCGGCAGCCGCCTGCGCGCGCGGCTCGACATCCTCTCCGTCGAGGACGTGCCGGAAGGGGCGCAAGTGAACTGGGCCGTCACGATGGAGAGGGAAGGCGACGCGAAACCCGTGTGCGTGGCGGAATTTTTGATGCGCTGCTATCCCTGAGCGGCAAGCTGAGCCCACATCGCAGGTCGGCGTAGGTCGGCGTAGGTCGGCTTAGCCCGCAGGGCGTAAGCCGACATGTGGCGGCATCGTGCGGCAGTCCGACAGGCAGCCGTGCGCTCCTGCGCGTGCGCCGGATGTACGCTGGTGGCGCGCCGGCGCTTTCCGGCGAAGGAGTGAATGATGTCTAACAATGCAAGCAGCGGAAACAGCGGCGCTGGCAAGGGCGCCGCCAAGGGTAGCAGCGCTACGGGCAGAGGTCGCGGTCCCGGCAATGCGGGTGGCTGGCCCAGCACGACGGGACGGCCATCCGGCGGCAAGCGGTCCAACGGCCCGCCCGCAAAGGGCCGATAGTCTGCCTGATTACTCCCCCTCCGACGCGCAATACCTGTCCCGCCCCGTCTGCTTGGCGCGGTACAGCAGGGCGTCGGCGGCGCGGATCAGGGCGCTGGGGTCCATGCCTTCCGTGGGCATGACGCTGGCCATGCCCAGGCTGACGGTGACGTGCGGGCCGGCGCTCGATCTGGCGTGGGCAATTTGCAGCGCGCGCACTTCGTCGAGGATGCGCTGGGCCACCACTTCGGCGCCGTCGCGCGTTTCCTGCGGCAGCAGGATGATGAATTCCTCGCCGCCGTAGCGCGCCAGCAGGTCGGGCGGGCGCACGGCGCAGCGGCGCAGGGCGTCGCTCACCTGCTGCAGGCACAGGTCGCCCGCCTGGTGGCCATACGTGTCGTTGTAATCCTTGAAGTGGTCGATATCAGCCATGATGAGGGCCATCGGCACGCCGTCGCGCGCGCAGCGCCGCCATTCGCTGTCCATCGTGTCATTGAAGCTGCGCCGGTTGGCCACGCCCGTCAGCGTATCCGTCAGCGACAGCTCGCGCATGGCGTCGGCCTGCCGCTTGATGGTCAGCTGGCTGCGCACGCGGGCCCGCACGACGGCTGCGTTGAACGGTTTCGTGATGAAATCGACGGCGCCCGCTTCCAGCGCCCGCGTCTCGTCCTCGGGCTGGTTCAGGGCCGTGACGAAAATGACGGGAATGGCGCTCAGGATGGCCGATTCGCGCAGCGCATTGCAGACGGCGTAGCCATCCATGCCGGGCATGACGGCGTCGAGCAGGATCAGGTCCGGCAGTTGATTATGCGCAATCTCCAGCGCCTTCTCTCCGCTCAGGGCGAACAGCACCTCGTGTTCCTCGCGCAGCAACTGGTGCAGGATCTGGATGTTTTCCATGGCGTCATCGACGATGAGGATGCGCCCGTTCATGGCAAGGTTGGTCCAGCTCACTTGTTTTCCTCTCGTTTCAGCTGATCGAGCACGAGTTTTTCCGCTTCGGAAAAATTCAGGGTTTCGATCGCGTTGGCCAGCGCCAGGGCCGCTTCCCGGTCTGATTGTTGCAGGGCGGGGTGCAGCGCGTGGAATTGGGCCAGCGCCTTCAGGTTATTGTTGCGGATCAGGACAAGCAAGTCGGCCAGGCCGGCGCGCAGGTCGGGCGGCGCGCTGCCGGGTGCGGCGGGTGCACCCTGCCCGCGCCGCAGGGGCGAGGGCAGGGTGCGCGCCGCCTCGATGACTTCGGCCATCGCCAGTTCCAGCTGCCCCAGCAAGGCGGGTGTCGCGTGCGATTGCGCCGTTTTCAGCGTTTTTTCCGCCTCGCCTGCCAGGCTGGCGACGTGGGCGGCGCCCAGGTTGGCCGCCACGCCGCACACGCGGTGCAGCAGCTGCGCCGCCTGCCGCGTCTGGCCGGCGGCCAGCAGGCGCCGCGTGTCCTCGACGGCGTCGCCTTGCGAATTTTCAAAGCGCTTGAGCAGGGCCAGGAAGGCGCCGTAGTCGCCGCCGAAGCAGTGCAGGGCAGCCGCCAGGTCGATGCCGGGCACCGTGGCCGGCACATCGGCCATCCACGCGACGGCATTCGCGGCCGGCATGGCGCTGCCGCCAGTGCCCGCACCCGGCGGCGCCGGCACCAGCCGGGTCAGGGTCTCGATCATGTCGTCGACATCGATGGGCTTGGCCACATGCGCATTCATGCCGCTGGCGATGGCGCGCAGACGGTCCTCGTCCATGGCATTGGCCGTCATGGCGACGATGGGCAGGTCCGGCAAGCCCAGCGCGCGGATGGCCAGGGTGGCGTCGTAGCCGTTCATGACGGGCATCTGCAAATCCATCAGCACCACGTCCCAGGCGTCCGGTGTGCTCGTGAGCAAGTCGACGGCCAGCCGGCCGTTGGCGGCCACGGCCACGCGCGCGCCCGAGTGCAGCAGGATGTACTGCGCCACTTCCTGGTTGATTTCATTGTCTTCCACCAGCAGGACGCGCATGCCTTCCAGCAAGCCCGACAGGGGCGTGGACACGGGCAGCGCGGAAGGCGCGCTGCGGCCTTCGCGCACGGCCGTCACGGCCGCCAGCAGGCGTGCCGGGGTGGCCGGTTTCGAGACGATGCCGGCCAGCATCAGGCTGTCGGCCAGGCGTTCGAGATTTTCGCTGTCCTGGTCGGCCACCAGCATGATCACGGGCGGCAGCGCCAAGAGCGCATCGGCGCGCGCCTCGGTGAGCATGGAAATGCCATCCATGCCTGGCATGGCCGCGTCGAGCAGCACCAGGTCTGCCGGCGGCAAGCCGTCCGGGCCACCGGCCTGGCGCAGCAAGGCCAGGCCGGCCGCGCCGCTGTCGGCGCTGCGGCTGTGCCAGCCCTGCGCCGCGCACCAGTCTTCCAGCATGGCGCGCACGCTGGCGTTGTCGTCGATGATCAGCAACGACAGATCCCTGGGCGCGCCCTTGCGGCGCGGCTCGGGCGGCGCCGCCGCCTTGCCGAAGCGGCAGCGGAAGCGGAAGTCGGAACCCTGGCCCAGCGCGCTTTTCACGCTGAGGGTGCCGCCCATCAATTCCACCATGCGCCGGCAGATGGCCAGCCCCAATCCCGTGCCGCCGTATTTGCGGCTGGTGCCGCTGTCGCCCTGGGAAAACGCGTCGAAGATGCGTTCCTGCTCGGCCGAGCCGATGCCGATGCCCGTGTCGCGCACGGAAAACTCCAGGGTCACGCTGGCCGCATCCTCGGCCGCCATGCCGATGGCCAGCACCACTTCGCCATGCGAAGTGAATTTGACGGCGTTGCCCACCAGGTTGATCAGGATCTGTTCCACGCGCAGGGCGTCGCCGATCAGTTCATCGGGCACGCCGGGGGCCAGCACGAACACGGGCTCCACGCCGCGCGCCCAGGCGCTGCTGGCCAGCAGCACGCCGACGCTGTCGAGCATGCGTTCGAGCTGGAAGCGGCGCTGTTCCAGCACCATCTGTCCTGCCTCGATCTTGGAAAAATCGAGCACGTCGTTGACGATATGGAGCAGCGACTGCGTGGCCATCTGGATCTTGCCGACGTAGCTGCGCTCGCGCCGTTCCAGCGGCGACTCTTCCAGGAGGCGCGCCAGGCCGATGATGGCGTTCATCGGCGTGCGGATTTCATGGCTCATGTTGGCGACGAATTCGCTCTTCGCCGTGCTGGCCGCCTCGGCCTTGTCGCGCGCGCGCACCATCTGCTCGTTGAGTTCGTGCAGGCGCAATTCCGTGCGCTTGAGTTCAGAGACGTCCGAGGCCAGCACGAAGAAGCCGCGCACGCCGCCGCTGTCGTCGACGTCGGGGATGTAATTGGTCCACGTATGGCATACCTGTCCCGTGGGGTCGAGCAGGTCGCGCTCGAAGCTTTGCGGCCGGCCCGCCAGCACGCCCTCGACGTGGGGCGCATACACGTCGAACAGTTCCTGCCCCAGCAATTCGCTCATGTGGATGCCGGCCAGCTCGGCGCTGCTGCGGCCAAACCATTCGTTATAGAAATTATTTGCGAAGCGGCAACGCAGATCGGCGCCCCAGTACGACACCATGCCGGGCAGGTTGTCGGTGACGGTGCGGATGAAGCGCTCGCTCTGTTCCAGGCGCAAGGTGGTGGCGTGCAGCACCTCGGTGGCGCGCTTGCGCTCCGTGATGTCGATCGATACCCCCAGCACGTGGCTGGCGCGCCCCGCGTCGTCGCGCAGCACCACCTTGCGCGTGGTGAAGTGGCGCGTGGTGCCGTCGGCCGTGTTGATCGGCTCCTGTTCGATTTCCACCATCTGCCCCGTGGCCAGCAGCTTGCGGTCGGCGCTGACGAAGGCGGCCGCCTGCTGCGGCGGGAAGAAGTCGTGGTCGGTCTTGCCCAGCAATTGCTCGCGCGAGCGTCCCAGGGTCAGTTCCGCGTGGCGGTTGACCATTTCAAAGCTCAGCTTGTCGGCACGCTTGACGAAGACCATGGCCGGGATGTTTTCGATGATGGTGCCGAACAGGTGCTTCGAGCGGCGAAATTCCGCTTCGCTGCGCTTGCGCTCGCTAATGTCGAGCCACAGGCCCGACACGCCCAGCAACTGCTGCTCTGGGCCGAAAATCGGGTGATACGAGACGATCCAGTGACTGAGCTGCTCGCGCTGCCGCCCGCCATGGCCCTGCAATTCGAGGTCGACGATGGGCGATCCCGTCTCGAGCACCTGGCGCACGCAGCGTTCCACCTCCATGCGCACGGCGTCGTCGAACAGCATGGCGCCCACGGGACGGCCCAGATGCTGCGCCACGCTGGCCCCGTGGATGGCGGCCAGGTACTGGTTGATCATGACGACGCGCAAGTCCAGTCCCACGAACAGCATGCCGATGGGCGCCGTCGCGTAGACGGTTTCGAGCAGGCGCGTGGATTTTTCCAGGGCCAGGGTGCGCTCGCTCACCAGGCTTTCGAGCTGTGTGCGGTGGCGCCGCAAGTCGCGTTCCAGCGCGCCCAGCGCGGCTGCCATGTCGGCCGATTCGCGGTCCGTGTGCCGGTGCGAGAGCAGGGGCTTGCCTTGCGCCAGCGCATGGATTTGCACGGTCAGTTCCTGCAGGGTGCTGGCCAGGCGGCCGCCCACACGCCAGGCCAGGGCAAAGCCGGCGCCCAGCAGCAGGGCCAGGATGAGGGAGCCGGTGACGACGGAGCGCAGCAGGGCTTCGGCCACCGTGCTGGTGCGGATGGTGACGGCCACCGTCCAGGCGTCGTCCGGCGCGCGGCGAAAGCCCGTATACACGTCGATGCCTTCCAGGGTGGCGTGGCGCAGCACGCCTTCGCGCTGCTGGCGTATCTGCTCCAGCAAGGGGGCCGGGCTGCGCTGGCCCACATAGCGCTGGGGCGCCAGGGTGCGCGCCACGTTGATGCCGTCGGCGTTGACGATGGCCGCGCCCAGGTAGGCCGGCAGGTGCAGCTCGCGCAGCAGCAAGGGCAGGTAGTCGGGCGGGTACAGCGCCGTCAGCACATAGGCGGGCCCCTTGTTACGCGGCAAACGTTGGTTCAGGGCCAGCCGCGGCACCTCGTCCGGCGACGTCAGCAAACTGGTCAGCCGTGGCTTGCCGTAGTCGCGCGCGCGGTCCATGCTGGCGGCCCATTTTTGCGGCAAAGGGGGCGGTGTCTGGCCGGCGGGCAGCGATGTATTGATGAGCTGGCGTCCCTTGGCGTCGGAGACGATGAAGGCGCTGACGGCCAGGCCCGGCTGCAGCAGGCTGCCGGCCAGGGCGCGCAGGGCGTCGATATCGTCGTCTTGCAGGGCGGGCGAGTCGGCCAGGAGGCGCGCGGCCATCTGGGCGCCGCTCAAGTCGCGTTCGATGGCGGCGGAGACGGCGCGCGCCGCCTGCGCCGTTTCGCTGACGACATGGTCGCGTTCGCGCGTGTAGCTTTGCGCCACGAGCAGGAGAAACACGAGGGCCGTCGGAATGACCCAGGCGAACACCAGCCATGAAATTCTTGAGCGTATCGAAGGCAAATCTTGCACCCGGAAAGCTCCCAGAATGGATGAGTCGACAGGCAGGCTCACGCTGGCGCTGGCTGACCTTGAATGAAAAGATGCTAGACGAAATTGATTGTTCTGACAAGCCTAGTTTCTTGGATGGAAAAAAGGTTGCGCAAGGCATACAGAAGGGAGGTGACGCCCCTCCCGCCGTGGCGGCGGGAGGGCAGGGAAACTTAGGGGACCACGGTCAGCACGTCGACATCGATTTCCGGGCTTTCCATGAAATCCTTTTCCACTTCGCCGCGGATTTCCACGCGGGTCCTGGCGTCGATCTGGCGGTTCATGAAGACCTTGTCGTCGATGTCCACGCGGATTTCCGCCGTGCCGTCGGAAAACGTGTATTTCTCGTTGCCCACTTTGCGCAGCAGGTGGCCGCGCAGCACGACGGCCTGGTCGTCGACGGGATTTTTCAGGATGGCGGCCACATTGCCGGGCGCGGCGGGGCCGGTCGTCGGCCCCACGTATTGGGCGTGCGCGCCGCCGGCCAGCAAGGCGCAGGCGGCCAGGGAGACGATGAGTGTGCGGTGCAGGGACATGGTATTCCTTCGATAGTGAGTGGCGGCTCAGAAAAAGACGGCGGTGCGGGGGATGATAGCACCGGTATTGCCATAGGGCATGTTCGCCCGGACGCTGCCCGTGCTGGCCACGCCATCGTCGAGTTTGCTGTCGATCTGCTCGGCGTAGCCTTCGGGCAGGTTGTCGAAACGAATGCCGTTGCCGGCCCGACCGCCCACTTCATCGTTGTACAGGTAGACGGCGCCGCCCTGGGCGCTGGTCATGAATTGCGAGGTGCCGTTGAACGAGCCGGTAATGAAGCCGCCCAGTGCCAGGTGCTGCGGCGCCAGCGTGAATTCGCGCGGCTGGCCGTCGCCGATCTGGCCGTCGCCATTGCCGTTGCCGGCCGAATTGGGCACGTGCACGGTGCCCTGGATATCGTCGCCGGGCAGGGCGCGGAATTTGTCCTGGTAGGCGTTGACGGCGGCCGTCAGCGCATTCGACTGCTGGATGATGTTCTTCACCTTGGCGCTGTCGATCAAGCCTTGTCCCTTGAGCACGCCGCCGAGCAGCAAGCCGATGATGACCAGGACGATGGCGATTTCTACGAGCGTAAAGCCGTGCTGGCGGCGTGGGAGCATGGGGATTTCCTTGGAAAAAAGTGCTGGGGACTGATATGGCAGTTTACTGCAATTGGCGCCGCGCGCGCACGGCATGTCGGACGGTGGCTCATGGCGCCGCCTTTTTCTTGTCGGCCAGTGCATCGAGCTTTCGCGCGAGGAAAGCGAGTTCGTGCGGGTCGCTGATCTGGCCGCTGGCGATCAGGCCGCCGATCACCAGGCGTGCGCTGTCGAGCTGGTCCATGTCTTCCAGGATGAACGCTTCCATCTCGCGCACCCAGGCTGGCACTTGCGGCCCCGTCGCCAGCCGGCGCAGGTCGCGTGCATAGGCGAGCGCCAGCGGCAGGTCGTGCAACTGGTGTTTGGCCACCAGCGCCGCCTGCGCCATGGCGGGCCAGCGGTGCTGCGGGTCGGCGGCGAAGCTGGCGGCGACGAAGGCCAGCATGCGCCGCGCGCGCTGCGGATCGGCCACGCCCGCGTACACTTCGCTGGCGGCCACCAGCGCGTAGCGGCTGCGTGGGTCGAGCGTTTGCGCCGTCTCCAGCCAGCCGGCCAGGCGGTCATAGTCGAGCTTGCGCCACGGCAGGCTGACGCCGGGCTGGTCTTCGAACGATTGCAGGTACAGCAGCATGGCCTTGGCCATGGCCAGCGGCTCGCCCAGGCTGGCCAGGCGCGCCACGGCTGCCGGCGGCGCGGCGGGCAGGGGCCGCGCCTGCGCCGGTGCGTGCTGCTGCGCCAGGCGCCAGCCCAGCTGCAGCAGCAGGCAGGCCGCCAGCAGCCAGCACAGGGGGCGCGGCACGCTCGACCAGGGACGCTGGGCGGCGGCCATCAGATGTTCCTGCGGTAAAAGTCGCACAGCGCGCAGCTGGCCAGCAAGGCCACATAGATGGCCGTTTGCGCCGCGACGCCGGCCAGGGCTTGCCAGTCGCCGGTCGCGTACAGCAGCCACTCCGTGCGCGCAAAGGCGTCGAGGCGGGGCAAGAGCAGGGCCAGCACGTCGATGGCGCCTGCCGTGGCCCGTTGCACCAGGGAGTCGCCCGCCTGCGGGCCGTGCGCAAGTAGCTGCAGGCTGCCCAGCATGCGCGCCAGCACATAAAAGCCGCTAGTGGCGGCCAGCGCGGGCAAGGCCTGCTGCAGGCTGGCCGCGCACAGCAGGCTGAAGGCGGCGACGATCCACAATTCTCCCAGCAAGGACAGCGCCCACAGCGCGCTTTGCGCGGGCGCGGCGAACAGCGCCATCAGCAGGCCGAACAGCACGGCGGGCACGGCCGCCAACGCCCCGTAGCCCAGCAATTTGCCCAGCAGGTAGGCTGCGCGCGGCATGGGCAAGGCCAGCAGCAGCTCGAGGCCCCGGTCGGCCGCTTCGCGCGCCATGCTGGTGATGATGAACGTGGCCAGCAGGAAGACGCCGGCCAGGCGCAAGGCGGCCGCCAGCAGCGCCGCCTGCACGGCGCCGCTTTCCGTCAGCGCCAGTTGCTGCAGGAAGCCGGCCAGGCCGGCGGCGGCGCAGGCGGCCAGCACGAACAGCCACGGCAGGCGGCTGCGCAGCGCTTCGAGCAGCGTGTAGCGGGCGATGGTGAGGGCGGGCCGGAGCATGGATGCGTGCATCAGCGGGGCAGCCTTTGCGCCGCCACCATGCGGTTGAACAGGATGTTCGGCGACAGCCAGACGACGATATCGTCGAACTCGCCGCCGGGCTGCTGCGGGCCGCTGGCGGCGCGGCTGATGACAGTGGTGGCGTTCGATGCATTGTTGCGCTCGTCGACATTGTTGCCGAAAGGCACAGCCTGGCGCTGGCCCTGCACGCCTGTGGCGCCAAAGCCGTTCTTGCCATGGGACATGATCATGGCGGGGATGTCCCTTAACGCCGTCGCCTGCAACAGTGCGCCGCCATTGCGCGTGACGATGCTGATGTCGCGCGGCGTGCCCAGGTTGAATTGCTGCTCGCTGTCGCTGAAGGCGGGCGTCACGCTGTAGCGGAACAGATTGTTCCAGCTGTCGCCCTGGCGCAGCCCCAGGGTGGCCCAGGGCAGGAAGCCCGCACGTTTTTCGCCCGTGCAGCGGGCGCCGCGCCGGTCTTCCAGGCCATTGCCGGCGGAGATGGCGGGGCACGGCAGGTAGCCGTAGCGCAGCGCAAAGCCCGTCAGCGCTTCCTTCGCTTCATTGAGCGCCTGTTGCGTCTCGGCCACCTTGCGCTGTTCCAGCTGCACCGTCAACGGCGTGACCAGGCCGCCGATCATCAGGCCCACGATGACGAGCACGATGGCGATCTCGATCAGGGAAAAGCCGCCCTGGCGGCGCGCATGGAGGGCGCTCATGGCAGGTTGCGCGCGGCGCGCATGCGTTGATACAGGGTGGGCAAGGTAATCCAGGTGAGCATGTCGTCAAAGGTGCCACCGGGCGGCGTGGCAAGCTCGGTGGCGGGGCGGTTAATGAAGCGGCGGCTGGCGCTGTCGTTGGCGGCTTCGTCGATATTGCCGCGCGCCGTGTTGATCTGCGCCACGCCGCTGGCGGCCGTGCCGTAGTGATCCTTGCCTTGCGAGAACAGCACGGCGGGCAGGCATTGGGCGCTGACGTCGCACTGGTCCTGTCCCGCCACGTAGGCGAGTTCACCGCGGCCGTCGCGCGTGAGCACGACTCTGTTGGCGACAGCGGAAAACGAGACGATGGGCGCGCGCGCCATTTCCGGCGTGACGCTGTAGCGCAGCAGCTTGCCCCAGGCGTCGACGCCGTCCACGCCCAGCGCCACCCACGGCAAGAAGCCGCTGCACTCGGCGTCGCCGGCGCAGTCGGCGGGACGTTCGCGCCCGTCGAGGGCGGACGCGGCCGGACGGGGCAGGCGGCCATTGGTCGCCGCAAAGCCCAGCAAGGCGTCGCGCGCCTGCGCCAGGGTGGCCAGGGTGCGCTGCTGGCGTTCGGCTTCGCCGGTGTTGCGCCCGAAGGCGCCGATCAGCAGGCTGGCCGTGCCCAGGCCCAGCACGGCCACCAGCAGCAACAGGGCGGCGCCGCGCTGGCAACGGGGTTGGCGATGCGCCTGGCGCGGCGTCATGGCGGCGCCTCGGTGACCGTGCCGCTGGCCGGGTCGTAGCGCTGGCCGGGCTTCAGGAGCACCACCTGGCCGTTCGACAGGCGCAAGGTCAGGGCGCCGGGCGTGCCGGACTTGTCGCGCGCAAGGCGGTTGTGCGGTTCGTTTTGCGTTTCCTGGTTCAGCCAGACGGTAGAGCGGCCGCTGCTGCGCTGCACCACGCCATTCAGTTCCACGGGCGGGGCAGGCGGCGGTGGCGGCGGCGGGGCCGGGGGCGCCGCCAGGGCAGGATCGGGCGCCGGCGGGCCGTAGCGCTGCGCGTCGAGCTGGGCGCGCTGGTCGGGCGACAGGAACAAACGGCCCAGTTGCGGCGACTGTGCCTGGGCCGTGAGCGCGGCGCTGGCCAGCAGCACGCCCAGGACGAGAGGGCGCAGGACGGGGAGGCGCAGGAGGGGGAGGCGAAGGACGGGGGTGCCGCTCATGGCCGCCCCGGCACGGGCGCGCTGCCCAGGGTCAGCCACAGCAGCTCGCATTCGGCACCCACGGTGGGCGCAGCTCCGCTGCCTGGACCGGCCCCGGCCGCAGCGTGGCGCTTGAGCGTGCAATCCTGCACGGCGAAATAGCCGGCCTGGCGCAAATCGTCCAGCAGGTTCAGCAAATCCATCTCGTGCAGCAAATCCATCTGCAGGCGCATGCGGCTGCCGCGCAGCTGATATTGTCCCATCACCATGGGCAACGGTACTTGCAGCCCTTGCTGCGGGCTGATGTCATAGCTGATCGGCAGCAGTTTGCGCTGTTCCTGGCTGCGGCGGATGGCGTCGATCCAGGCCAGGCGGTTTTCCTCGCCGATCAGGCCGCGCTGGCGCAGGGCCAGGAATTGCGGTTCGTAGGCGCGGATTTCCTGCTTTTCCGCCTCCGCATGGTTGAACAGGAGGGCGGCCGCCGAACGCGTGCGCTGGGCCAGGTCCAGCTGCTGTGCTTGACGCGCCCGGTAGGCGGCACTCAGGCTCAGCAGCACCACGCTGGCCAGCAAGGTCAGCGCGAAGCATAGCAGGGCGCGGCGTATCAGATGCAGTTCGCCCAGCCAGGCCGGCAGCGCGCGCGCGGGCGTGCCGCTCCGTTGCATGCCGGGCAGGGGCGGCTGTTTGACGGGGCCGCTCATGGCTGCCACGCGAGCAAGAGGGTGAAGCGGGCCTGGCTGGCCGGCGCCGGCACGGCGCTCTTGCCGGACAGGGCCGCGCTGGGGCGCAGGTCGAGCGGCGTTTCCTCGATCGTCACCTGCATGCCCGGCTGGCGCGCCAGGGTTTGCGCGAAGGCCGTGATGGCCGCCAGGGCCGCACGGTAATCGTTGTTCGGCATGGCCACGTCCGCTTCCAGGCGCAAGGCCTGCGGCGGCGCGACGGGAATGCCGGCCAGGGCGCTGCCGGCCGGTGCGCCCGTACTTTGCTGCTGTGGTGGCGTCTGATTGCTCGCCACGCGCGCGGTCGCCTGGCCCGCATGCCAGTGCAGCTGGCCGAGCGCGACTTGCGGCGCCTGGTCCAGTGCGGCGCTCAGCATGCCCAGCAGCCGGCCCGGCTCCGGCGCCTGGCTGGCGATCATGTGGCCCAGGGTCACGGCCACTTTCATGTTCTGCGTCTTGGCCGGCGCCGGCGGCTGGGTCGACATGACGCTGCGGTAGCGCTCCTGATAGGACGCCGTTTCCTGCGCCAGGCGTTCGATGGCGGCCCCGTCGGCTATGCCGCCGAGCAAGTTAATCGCGCACCACAGGGCCGCCGATGCGCCGATCAGCGTGCTGGCGCCATACAGCGTCTTGCGCGCGCGCTGGAAATGGTAGTAGCGGGCCAGCGCGCCGGGCGGATAGTGGCTGGACGGCGGATGCTTGCCCAACAAAGTCAGCAGCAATTCGTCGGCCAGCGCCGGCGTGCGGCGCAAGCCCACCCGTTCGCCCGCCAGCTGCAGGTCGATGAAGTGGTAAGCTACTTCGACGCCGTTGTCGCACAGCAGTTCGAGCTTGGCGATTTGCGCGGCCGGCGCCAGGATGACGGTATTCAAGACGTCGCCGCGCGCCAGCATGCGCGTGCTGGTGAGAAATTGCCGCGTTTTTTCCGTTTCCAGCGCAATATTCACGGCCACGCCGTCGAGCGCGATGGTGGCCGTCTGGCGCGAAAAGCGCAGCTGGCCCTTTTCATAGTAGCTTTGCCGCAAGCCGCCCGACTGCTGCGTCACCAGCAGCAAGTGTTCGTGCGCGATCGACAGCTTTTTGACCAGCGCGATACTGAGCAGGCTGGTCGAATAAATGCCGGCCACGGGCACGCGCAGGTGCTCGAGCGCCTCCGTCCATGGCTGCAGCAAGGACGGGTTGGTCAGCGCAAAGAACAGCACCTGGTCGTCGTGGCGGCCCGTGCTTTCGCGGCCCAGCAGGGTGCTGCCCCGGTAGGGCGTGTCGCGGTGTAATTGCTGCTTGCGCCGCTCCAGCAGGGCCCGGCCGGCCTTGCCGCGCACGTGGGGCAGCAGCTGGCGCTGGAAATCTTCCTCGATCAAGTCCGTCAGCAGGTAGGCGGGCACGTCCAGCCGTTGCCCCTGCGGATCTTCCAGCCACGCGGCGAAACCGTCCAGCCCGGCCGCGCTGGCGGGGAAGGCCTGGCCCTGGCCCAGCACGCCGTGGTCCCAGTCGTAGGCGCACAGGGCGTCGCTGGTGATGTAGAGTAATTGTTTGCGGAACACGGCGGTCTCAGGTCTCGGGTCTCAAGTTTTCATCGTGCTGATGGTGTCGTAGATCGGCCCCAGCACTGACAGCATGATCCAGCCCAGCAGCAGGCCCAGGATGACCGTCATGGCCGGCTCGATCATGGCTTGCACTTTTTCAATCAATTCCTTCACTTCGCGGTTGTAAAAGTAACTGACATTGCGCAAGGCCGTGTCCAGCGAGCCCGTGGCCTCGCCCACCTTGAGCATGCGGATCACCAGCGGCGGGAAGATGCCCGTATGCTGGAAGGCGGCGGTCACGCCATGGCCTTCGCTGATCAGCTGGGCGGCGCGGCGCAGGCCGGCCGCCACCACCTGGTTGCCGGCGATGCCTTCGGACAGGCGGATGCATTCGAGTATCGTGATGCCGGAAGCATACATCAGGGCAAAAAACGTGGCGAAGCGGGCCAGGATGATCTTGTGCAGTACGGGGCCGACCAGCCACAGCCGCAGCTTCAAGCCATCCCACGCGTAGCGGGCCGCCTCGCTGCGGCGGATCAGCGCGCGCAGGCCGAAAAACAGCAGCACGGGCAAGGCCAGCAGCACATACCAGTAATCGATGAACACATTCGATACAAAGATCAACACGCGCGTGTGCAGCGGCAGCTCGCCGCCCATGTTGCGGATGAAGGCCGTCAGCTGGGGTACCAGATAAATCATCAGGAAAAACGTCACGCCCGCCACCACCAGCGCGACGATGACCGGGTACATGACGATCTTGCGCGTTTGCGAGGCCAGCTCGTCCTGCCACTTCAGGCTTTCCGACAGATTCTTGAACACTTCGGCGATCTTGCCGCTCTGTTCGCCCGCCAGGATCAGGCTGGTAAACGTGGCGTCGAAGATGTCGCCATGCTGGGCCAGCGCGCCCGACAGCGGCAAGCCGCCTTCGATGCTTTCGATCAGATCCGTGACGACTTCGCGCAGGCGCGGGTGGTCCGTGCTTTCGCGCAAGTCGTTCAAGCCTTCCAGGATGGGCACGCCCGCACCCGTCAATTGTTCCATGTGGAAGCAGAAGTTGATCAGGTCGCGGCGGTGGATGACCCGCTTGCCCAGCAGCACAAGATACTGGCCCGTGATCTTGCAGTCGATCAAGTCCAGCTGCATGCGGTGCAGGCGCGCTTCCAGGTCCGGCACGTTGGCCGCCTCCATGCTGCCGGGAATCAATGCGCCGGCGGCATCCATGGCGCGGTAGACATATTGCGCCATCAGGCCAGCCTTTCCGTCAAGTCGACCACGCGGCCCACTTCTTCCAGCGTGGTCACGCCTTCGAGCACGCGGCGCACGCCGTCGTCGACGATGCCCTTGAAGCCGGCCGCGCGCGCCGCGTTCTTCAATTCGCGCGAACTGGCGCGGCGCGCCGTCAATTCATCGAGTTCAGCCGTCATCTTGAGGATTTCCATGATGGCCAGGCGGCCCTTGTAGCCCTGGTGCGCGCAGCGCTCGCAGCCGACGGCGCGGCAGATGGAGGCGGGCGCATCGCTTGTTGCCAGGCCCAGCAGGCGGCGCTCGACGTCGTCGGCGATCACGGTTTCCTTGCAATGCGGACACAAGCGGCGCACCAGGCGCTGCGCCACGATGCCGATGATGTTGCCGGCCATGATGTCGGGCAGGATGCCGATGTCGAGCAGGCGCGCCACGGAACCGATGGCCGAGCTCGTATGCAAAGTGGAATACACCTGGTGGCCCGTCATGGCGGCGGCAAAGGCCATTTCCGCCGTTTCGCGGTCGCGGATCTCGCCCACGAGGATGATGTCCGGGTCTTGCCGCATCATCGAGCGGATGCCGTCGGCAAAGCCCAGCTTGACCGATTCGTTGACGGAGGTCTGGCGTATCATGTTCATCGGATACTCGACCGGGTCCTCCAGGGTCATGATGTTGACGCTTTCCGTATTGATATGGTTGAGTATCGAATACAGGGTGGTGGTCTTGCCGCTGCCCGTCGGGCCCGTCACGAGGATCACGCCGTCGGGACGGGCGATCATCAGTTTGAGCAAGTTCAGTTCCGCTTCGGCCAGGCCCAGCCCGTCCAGCGGGACGATGCCCTTTTGCCGGTCCAGCACGCGCAGCACGACGTTTTCGCCATGCGTGGTGGGTTGCGCGGACGCGCGGAAGTCGATTTGCCGACCGGAAAACTTGATGCTGATGCGCCCATCCTGCGGCGCGCGCGCTTCGGCGATATTCATGTTCGACATCACCTTCAGGCGCACGGCCATGGCCGGCCAGTACGATTTGTGCAGGCTGCGGATTTGCCGCAGGATGCCGTCGATGCGGTAGCGGATGCGCAGGAACGACTGTTCCGGCTCGAAATGGATGTCCGAGGCGCCGTTCTGCACGGCGTCGGCCAGCAGCGCGTCGATCAGGCGCACCATGGGCTGGCTGTACTCGTCCGACGGCGACGCCATGCTTTGATAGCTGACTTCGCCCGTTTCGATTTCGTGCAGGATGCCGTCGATCGACAATTCAAAACCATAGTACTGGTCGATGGCGCGCGAAATGTCCGATTCGTTGACGAGCACGGTGGAAATCGTGATGCCCTTGACCAGCATGGCGCTGATCTGGTCGAGCGCGACGATGTTGCTGGTGTCGGCCATGGCCAGGATCAGATTGTCCGCCTGCCGCTCGTAGACGATGGGAAAGACACGGTAGCGCTTGGCCACGTCCTTCGGAATCAGCTTCAGGGCGATGGCGTCGACAACCAGGCTCGACAGGTCCGCGCTGACCTGTTTCAGGTTTTCGCTGAGGGCCTCGCGCACAGTGGCTTCCGTGACGAAGCCCAGGGTGATCAGCAGCTTGCCCAGCGGTTCGCTGCTGCGCCGCTGCTCGATCAGGGCGATGCGCAACTGGTCTTCGCTGATCACCCCTTTCTGGATCAGCAATTTGCCCAGCGGAAGTTTTGCCTGTTCTGCCATGTAGTGCTTATTCCTGACGGGGTGTGATGGTGGCCGGCTCGGCAGGGGCCGGTGCTGCCGGTGCGGGGGCCGCCAGTTCGCGCAAACGCGTTTGCACGACGGCCTGGTCGAAGGCGGCGGGCGTCGTTTGCGCCAGGGTCAAGGCGCGCTGGTAATACGTGGCGGCCAGCTTGGGCTGGTTCAACCGGTCCAGGCCCACGGCCAGGTTGAAGGCATAGTCGGGATTGCCGGGCGCGGCGCCGTAGGCGCGGAAAAACTGCTGCTGCGCTTCGTTCCAGCGGCGCTGCTTGGCATACACATTACCCAGGGCAAACAGCACGGGGCCGCTGTCGGGGGTACGGGCCAGGAGTGCTTTCAGCCTGGCTTCGCTCTGCACGACGTCGCCCTGGCGCAGGCCGATCAGGCCGGCCAGTGCGACGCCATCGTCCGGGTTTATCTCGAGCAAGCGCACGTACAGCGACGCCGCCTGCGCGCCCTGGTTCTCGCGCAGGGCCACGGCCGCCAGGCCCAGCAGCGCGTCGCGGTTGTTGGCATCCTGCCGCAGCACGCTTTCATATTGCTGGCGAGCAAGGCCCAGCTGGCCCCCGTTGAAGGCTTGGTAGGCTTGCTGCACGCCTGGGTTGATTTGCGGCGCCGTATCGTTGCGCAGCACCTGGATCTGGCTATTGTCGGGCGCGGCCACCGGTGGCAGGCTGGGCTGCGCAGGCGGCGGCAGTTGCGCCAGCTGGGCGGCCACGGCCGCTTGCGCGGCGGCCTGGATCATCGCCTGCTGTTCCGCCGCGCCGGCTGGCGGGCGCTGTTCGCGCGGCGCGTCTTGCGGCAGCGGGGCGGGCGCCGGGGCGTCCGGCAGAACGCCGCCGGCCCCGGGCAGCACCACGATGGGGCCGGCAACGCCGGCCGTGCCCGGGGCGTCCGTCAGCGGCATGGGTACGCCGGGCAGGTTGGCGCCCGCGCCGGGGCTGCTGCTGGCGCGCCAGTACCAGTACGCCATCGATCCCGCCACCAGCAGCAGGATCGCCAGCAGCACGGCCAGGCGCACGGTGGCCGGGTCGACGCTGATGGGGCCGGTGGGGCCTTTCGGCGGCGGATTGCTGCGGCTGGCGCGTGGCTTGGCGGGCGGCGGTTCCGGACGGGCGCGCGGCGGCTCGGGGGGCGGGCCAGGTTGCGTGCCTTGCTGTGAACCGGGCTGCGCGCCGCTGGACTCGGGCTGCGGCGCGGGAGCGTCCTGCAGCGGTTCCAGGCGCAAGCTGCTTGCCGGCTGCGCGGGCGGTGGCGCGGCAGGCGCTGGGCGGGGCGGCAGGGCGTCGGCCGGCGCCAGTTCCAGCACCTGGTCGTAGGCTTCGGACGGCTTTTCCAGTTCTTCGTCGGAAAGGCTGTTCTGCTTGGCGCGCTCGGCTTTCTTGAGCGCCTGCATCAACAAGCTCATGGGACGTCTCCCTGCAGGCGTGCCTGCGGCTGGACGGCTGGCGCCGGCGGGCCATCCGTGTACGGCTGGCTGTTGAGCGGCGCCTGGCCGGGCAGCAGGTAACGGTAGTCGCGGTAATCGCCTTCGATGCTGGCATCCTTGACCACGACGGGGCGCATGAAGATCACCAGCTCCGTCTTGCTGCTTGCCTCATTACGATAGGTAAACAAATTGCCCACGACGGGCAGGCTGGACAGGCCGGGCACGCCATCCTTGGCATTGTCGATGGAATCCTGCATCAGGCCGCCCATCACGGCGATCTGGCCATTGCCCACTTTCATGATCGATTCCAGCTCGCGCGCCTGGATCACGGGCACGCGGCTGATCACGCTGGCCGTGGCCAGGGCCGGATTCGGGTCTTGCACATAACCCACGATGCGCGTAATGGTGGGGCGCACATTGAGCGTCACTTCGTCGCTGTCGGAAATCTGCGGCGTGACGCTCATGACGAAGCCGACGGGCACCGTTTCCAGTTTCGACTCATAGGTGGCGGGCGTGGTGATGGTGCCCGTCGAACTGATCACGGCGGGCGTCACCTTGATGGTAAAGAAGACATTGTTGTCGACCACCTTCAGCATGGCCGTTTGATTGTTGAGCACGCTGATCTTCGGGCTGGACAGCACTTTCACCTTGCCGAACGATTCGAGCAGCTGGATGGTGGTCCTGAAACTATCCTTCATGTAGTTGAGCACGAAGATGCCGGGCGACGTACCCGGCAGCACGCCGCTGGGCAGGGGCAGGGTGCCGACACGGCCCTGGTTCAGGCTCAGGCTGCCCGTCAGGCGCGACCAGTTGATGCCTTGCTGATATTCATTGCTCAGGCGCACCTCGATGATGGTCGCCTCGATCAGCACTTGCCGCTTGGCGCTGTGCAACACGGCGTCGAGGAATTCGGCGATCTTTTCGTGCTGGCGACCCGTGGCGCGCACGGCGATCAAGCCGCCTTCCACGTTGACGACGACGGACGAGGGGCTGCCCTTGTTGGCCAGTTTTAATAGAGGCAGGCCGTTCGCGTCGAGCTGCTGGCCAGGATTCGCATTCTGGTTGGGTGCCTGCTGGCCTGGCGCATACTGGCCGCCAGTCTGCATCGGCGCCTGGCTGCCGTATTGGTTGCCGCCCTGATTCTGCTGCTGGCCCGGTTGGCCTGGCTGACCCGCTTGTCCCTGCTGGCCTGGCGTATTGCCCTGTGCGGCCGTCAATTGCTGGTTCAGCTGCGCCAGCGGGTCGACCTGCACGTCGTTCAGCGTGGTGTCGCGCAGCAGGTCGCGGATATTTTTTTCCAGGCTGTACCAGAAGTTATTTTCCGAACGATTCACGACCAGGGTGGTCGAATTGTTATTGCCGTTGCCGCCGCTGCCTTGCGTGCTGCCAACGGGATTGCTGGCGTTGTTCGACCCGCCGCCCGCCGTGGAAATTTGCGTAGCGATATTCACGCTGCTGTTGGTGCTGCGCGCGATGTTGACGTAATCGATCTTGTAATTGCGCCATACGGGGGCGTCGGGCAGCACCGTCAGGTTCTTGCCATCGATTTCGTAGCGCATATCGACTTGCTTGCCGATACGTGCCAGCAATTGCTGCAGGGTCTGGTTCAGCGCATTCAGGGTGACGCTGCCTTCGATCTGCGGGTGGATGTCGATATTCATGCCCGCGTCGCGCGCCAGCGCAAACAGCAGCGATTGCACGGGCACCTTGTGCACGGTGACGCTGTAGGTTTCCACTTTGGGCGCGGGCAAGGGCGCGGCCAGCGCGCTGCTTTGCTGCACCGGTTCGGGAATGGCGCCGCCGGCGACGGGCGCGGTATTGAGGTGGGCAGGCGACAGCGGCATTTGATGCGTGGCGCAGCCGGACAGCACGGTGCCGCAGGCGAGGGCGACCCAGGAGGCCAGCACAGGAATAGGGTGTTGATTCATGAAAAGTTCGCCCTTGGAGTCGTGTTGTGCCTTTGCAATTTTACCCAGCATGATCGCCTAAAATCAATCGGCTGTGCGGGCTCCGGAGGCAATATACCGAAATAAAGTCAGGGGCTACCACGCGTCGCTGGTGCCGGTGTCGCGGCTTTCATTTCCGTACGGATACTATCTATGTCGTTCAGCAATATTTTCTGTGGCGACGAGGGGGCCAGCCTCGCCCAAACGGCTTCGGCGCTGGCCCGGTCGGCGAAGCTGCCGTAGACGATGTCCAGGCGCGCGATGGCGTTTGCGGGCGCTGCGCCAGGCAGGCGAAACACGTGAAGATCGCGCAGGCCGATCGCTTGCTGCGCCTGCTGCAGGAAAGTTTCCGCCGCGGCCGTTTCGGTGGCGGGCAGGCTGGCGATTTGCAGCACCAGTTGCTGCGGCCTTTGCCGTGTCAGCCAGTCGCGCGATTCGGCCAGCTTGCTGTCGAGCAGCGTCGACGGCGCCGGCAGCGGTGCGCGTGGGACGGCAGCCGGGGCCGAGATAGCCGCTGTTTGGCCCGGCACCAGCCATTGCCACAGCAGGGCCGCGGCCAGCAACAGCATCAGCGCGCTCAAGACGCCCGCCAGCAGCTTGCCCGCATGCCAGGGCGGGCGGTGGAAGGGGCTGTCGGCAATGGCCAGGCGCACGTGGCGCGCGCTGATTTCCTGCGCATCGTCCGCAAACGCGGCCAGCAAGGCCTTGTCGGCCAGGATATTGACCCTGCGTACGATGCCCTGCGCCGCGCGCGCCAGCCGGCGCAACGCGGCAGGCGTAAAAACGAGCGGCGCCATGCGGCCGGCGGCGGCCAGGCGGCACGCCAGATAATCGTTCAGCAAGGCTTGCGGCAGGCGCGGCACGGTGAAACTGTGGGTGATGCGTTCCTTCAATTGGCGGAACTGGGGCAAGTCCAGGGTGTGCTGCAATTCCGGCTGGCCGAACAGCACGATTTGCAGCAGCTTGTGGCTGGCCGTTTCCAGGTTCGTCAGCAGGCGCAGCGCTTCCAGGGTGGCGCCCGGCATGGCTTGCGCCTCTTCGGCCAGCAGCACCACCTGGCGCCCGGCCGCATGCCTGGCGATCAGCTCGCCGTGCAGGGCGCGCAGCGCGGCATCGGCGCGGCATCCGTCCAGTTCCAGGCCCAGTTCGGCAGCGATGGCGTGCAGGACTTCGTCCGGCTCCAGGCAGGGATTGAGCAGGTACAGCACGTCGACCTGGGGCGGCAGGCGTTCGGCCAGCATGCGGCACAGCATGGTCTTGCCGCTGCCCACTTCTCCCGTCAGCTTGATGATGCCTTCGCCTTGCGTGACGGCATACAGCAGCGCATCGAGCAGTTCGCCCCGCGTATTGCCGGGATAGAAAAAGGCGGGGTCCGGCGTGATACCGAACGGCGCCGTGCGCAAGCCGAAATGGCGCAGATACATGCCGTGCGGCGAGGGCGCGTAGTGGCTGGAAACCTGCGTGTTGGTGTTCATGCCGCGATGCAATTGAGAAAAGCCTGCTCCAGGCTGGCGTCTTCCGTGCCGCCATGGCGGGCGCGGCATTCGGCGGGCGTGCCCGTAAATACGATGCGGCCCGCATGCAGGATGGCCATGCGGTCGCACAATTCTTCCACATCGGCCAGCGCATGCGAGGTGAGCAGGGCGCCGCGGCCCTGCGCATGCGCTTGCCGCAGCACCTGCTTGAATTGCGCGCGCGCCTTCGGGTCGAGTCCGCTCATCGGTTCATCCAGCACCAGTTGCGGCTTGCCCGACAGCAGGCAGGCGACCAGCCCCAGTTTCTGCATCATGCCTTTCGAATAGGCGCGCGCGGGACGCAGCAAGGCGTCCGGCGCCAGGTCCAGCGCGTCCAGGGCTTGCTGCACGGCGTGCGCATCGGGCCGCACATCGTGCAGGCGCGACAGGTAGCGCAGGAAGTCGCCGCCCGTCAGGTAATAAGGCGCCTGGAAACGTTCCGGCAGAAACGACAGGGGCTGGCGCGCCGCGCCATGCCGGTGCGGCCGGCCGAAAATGGCGATCTCGCCCCGCTCGGGCGTGCAAAAGTCGAGCAGGCATTTCAGCAGGGAAGTCTTGCCCGCGCCATTTACGCCGACCAGGCCGAACAGTTCACCCGCGCGCACCTGCAGGTCGACGCCGCGCAGCACGGCGCTGCCTGCCAGCTGCAGATGTACGTTGTGGAACTCGATGGCGCAGGCGTTCATAGGGGCAATGGTCGGCAGGGAAGACGGTGAACGACCGCCATTATTGCCATGGGCGCAGGCGGGCGGCAAGTGTTTCCTTGCATCGTGTTCAAATTCGCAAAAATCAAATGATGGAATGTATTTTCTTTAAGAAACAACAGGTTCTGGAATAAAATGCCTGTGCGCGCCGCAGGCGTGTATCTTCTGTGAAATTTGTTTGTCGAGGAGTAAGCAATGGCAAGGCCAGAGAAAGTCCGGCTCGGTGAAATTTTGGTGCAGCAGAAGTTGCTGACGGAAGAACAGTTGGGCCAGGCCTTGACGGAACAGAAGCGTTCGGGACGCAAGCTGGGCCGCGTTTTTGTCGAGCACGGCTTCGTCACGGAAGAGCAGATTTCGGGCGCGCTGGCGCGCCAGCTCGACATTCCCTACATCAATCTGAAGTTTTTCAACATCAATCCCGAACTGGTGCGGCTGCTGCCGGAAACCCAGGCGCGCCGCTTCCGCGCGCTGGTGCTGGAAGACCGCCGCGAGGGCTTGCTGGTCGGCATGTCCGATCCCACCGACCTGTTCGCGTACGATGAAATCTCGCGCCTGGTCAAGCGCCAGATCGAGCTGGCCGTGGTCAATGAAACGGAAGTGCTGGCCGCCATCGACCGCATCTACCGCCGCACGGAAGACATCTCGACCCTGACGCGCGAGCTGGAGCAGGATCTGGGCGACGTGTCCGTCGACTTCGGCGCGCTGGCCGCCAACCCGGGCCTGGAAGAGGCGCCCATCGTCAAGCTGCTGCAATCGGTGTTCGAGGATGCCACGCAGGTGCGCGCCTCCGACATCCACATCGAGCCGCAGGAAGGCCGGCTGCAGATCCGCTTCCGCATTGACGGCGTGCTGCACCTGCAGACGGAAGCGGACAGCAAGATCGCCAGTTCGCTGGCGCTGCGCCTGAAACTGATGTCGGACCTCGATATTTCCGAGAAGCGCCTGCCGCAGGACGGCCGTTTCGCCATCCGCGTGAAAAACCAGCGCATCGATGTGCGTATTTCCACCATGCCGACGCAGTACGGCGAATCGGTGGTGATGCGTCTGCTGAACCAGGGCGGCACGACCTTGCGCCTGGACGCGATCGGCATGCCGCCCAAGCTGGTGCAGCAGTTCCGCGCCATCGTCAGCCGCCCGAACGGCCTCGTGCTGGTGACGGGGCCGACCGGCAGCGGCAAGACGACGACCCTGTACTGCGCCTTGTCCGAACTCAATTCCGTGGAAAAAAAGCTCATCACGGTGGAGGACCCCGTCGAGTACCGTTTGCCCGGCATTAACCAGGTGCAAGTGAACGACAAGATCGAACTGAACTTTGCCAGAGTGCTGCGTTCGGCCCTGCGGCAAGATCCCGACATCGTGCTCGTCGGCGAGATGCGCGACCAGGAAACGGCGCAAATCGGCTTGCGCGCCGCCATGACGGGTCACCTGGTGCTGTCGACCCTGCATACGAACGACGCCATCAGCACGCCGCTGCGCCTGATGGACATGGGCGTGCCCCGCTACATGGTGGGCAGCTCGCTGCAAGCCGTGCTGGCGCAGCGTCTGGTGCGCGTGATCTGCGAAAGCTGCAGCACGCCGTACCAGCCCACGCCGAACGAATACGAATGGCTGCGCCTGGAATTGGGCGAGCTGGTCGAGCGCAACCAGTATTTCCACGGCAAAGGCTGTTCGCATTGCAATGGCATGGGTTACCGGGGCCGCACGGGCGTGTACGAATTGCTGGAAATTACGCGCGCCGTGGCCGATGCCGCCAACCATGCCGATCCATCGCACTTCATGAAGGTGGCGACGGCGCAGATGGCCGGCGACACCTTGCGCCGCCACGCCGTGCAGCTGGTGGTGCAAGGCCGCACGACGGTGATGGAAGCGATGCGCATCAGCAACCAGAGCGAGGATTGACGTGGCGTTTTTTGCTTACAAGGCGCGCAATGCCAACGGCGAACTGCTGACGGGCGTGATGGAGGGCGCCGACAGCGGCGCCGTGGCCGATCAGTTGATGGCGGGCGGCAGCACGCCCGTCGACATCAGCGCCACCAAACAGACGGTGGCGGGCGCCGGCGCCAGCAAATTGGGCTGGTGGGACAAGCTGACCGAGAAAAAAGTCACGCCCATGGACGTGCAGCTGTTCAGCCGCCAGCTGTACACCCTGCTCAAGGCGGGCGTGCCCATCATGCGGGGACTGGCCGGCCTGCAGGAATCCGCCATCAGCCCGGCGTTCGGGCGCATCATCAAGGACGTGCGCGAGTCGCTGGATGCGGGGCGCGAGTTGTCGGCCGCCATGGCGCGCCATCCCGCCATCTTCACGCCGTTTTATCTGTCGATGGTGCGCGTGGGCGAAATGACGGGGCGCCTCGACGAAGTGTTCCTGCGCCTGTTCGATCACCTGGAATTCGACCGCGACATGCGCGCGCGCGTCAAGTCGGCCACGCGCTACCCGAGCTTCGTCGTCTTCGCCATGGTCGCCGCGATGATCGTGGTGAATATCTTCGTCATTCCCCAGTTCGAAAAAGTGTTCGCCAGCTTCCACGCGGAACTGCCCCTGATGACGCGCTTCCTGATCGGCACCTCGCGCTTCACGGTGACCTACTGGCCCATCCTGCTGATGCTGGGCGTGGGCGGCTTTTTCGGCTGGCGCGCCTGGCTGCGCACGAAAGAAGGCCTGTATAAATGGGACCGCGCCAAGCTGCGCCTGCCGATTGCCGGCAAGATCATCCTGAAGGGCACGATGGCCCGCTTCGCCCGCAGCTTCGCCCTGTCGAGCACCAGCGGCGTGCCCATCGTGCAGGCGCTGACGGTGGTGGCGCAAACGGTGGACAACACCTACCTGAGCGCGCGCGTGGAGCAGATGCGCGACGGCGTGGAGCGGGGCGAAAGCATTCTGCGCACCTCGGTGGCGGCCGGCGTGTTTACGCCCGTGGTGCTGCAGATGATCGCCGTGGGCGAGGAGTCCGGTTCGCTCGACGACCTGATGGACGAGATCGCGGACATGTACGAGCGCGAAGTCGATTACGAGCTGAAAACCCTGTCGGCGCAGATCGAGCCGATCCTGATCGTCTTCCTCGGCGCCATGGTGCTGGTGCTGGCGCTGGGCATCTTCCTGCCGATCTGGGACCTGGGCCGCGCGGCCCTGCACTGATGGCGCTGCCTGCCCGCCAGCGCGGTTTCACGCTGTTCGAACTGGCCGTCGTGGCAAGCGTGTTCGCCATCCTGGTGGGCGTGTTCCTGAACCGGGCCGGCTACTACCAGCAGCAGGCGCAGCAGCTGGCTATGGCGCAGACGCTGGGGGCCTTGCGCACCGGCTTGCGGGTGCAGGTGCTGCAGCTGTACCTGGCGGACGGGCGCGCGCGCATACCGGCGCTGGCGCGGCAAAACCCGTTCGACTGGCTGGCCGACAAGCCGGCCAACTACCTGGGCGAATTCGATGCTCCCGTGTTCGATGAATTACCCGGCGGGAATTGGTTGTACGACAGAAAAGAACAAAAAATCATCTATTTGTTTAGTAATGGCAATATTTTTCCCGGTTCAGAGCTTGATGCAGTGAAATTTAAGGTAATCTTGCCAGGTGCAGACGCCGATATTGACAAGCTCGTCCAGGAACCCGATATTGTGGTGTGGAAATAGCCTGACGCGCTGCAACGGAGTGCCGTGCAGCGCACGTTTCATGGCGTTGGTTTTGATGTTTTTATTTGATTTTGGAGAAGCTGGTATGAAGAAATCCTTACGTAGTATGAAAAGCGGCGCCCAGGCGGGTTTTACCCTGATTGAACTGGTCGTCGTCATCGTGATCCTGGGTATCCTGGCAGCGACGGCCATTCCTAAATTCGTCGACATGTCGACCGATGCGCGCATCGCCAAGATGCAGGCGGCAGCGGGCGCCTTGAAATCCGGCTCGGCCCTGTTCCACGCACAATGGCTGGTCAAGGGTTCGCCTGCCGACGCCGTTGCCGTCAACATGGAAGGCACGGACATCAAGGGCATCAGCGGCTACCCCGGCATCGCATCGCCTGGCATCGCCTCGGCGGCAGGCGGTCTGGTTGACTACGATACGACCACCGTTGCGGCGACGGGAACCGTGCTGACGGTGTTGCCTGATAACAAGCATACAAGTTGCAAGGTGACCTATACGACTGCCGTGGCTGCGTCAGGCACCACGCCAGTCCTGCCGGCGGTGGTTGACGCGACGGCCCTGACCTCGGCCAACTGCAGCTAATCCGGGCGTGCAGCTGCCATGCCGGCAAGCCGGCATGGCCACGCCATGTTTTCCGCCCGCCCAACGCCAGGCCATGCCGGTTGGGCTTTTTTACGGGTATTGCCATTGTCCCTGCCATCGACCACCTTGCCGCAACGTATGACGCTCTCGCGGCCCAGGCTGCGGCGCCGCGCGCGCGGCTTCACGCTGATCGAACTGGTCGCGGTGCTGGTGATCGCCGGCCTGCTGGCCACGTTTGCCGTTTCGCGGTTTTTCCAGCGCGATGCCTTTGATGCGCGCAGTACCAGCGATCAGGTGGCGAGTATCGTGCGCTATGGACAAAAGCTTGCGGTGGCGCAAAACCGTCCCGTGTTTGTGCGCATCGACGGCAAAAGCGTGGCGCTGTGCTTCGATGCCGCTTGCAGCGATGAGCAGAAGGTGGTGCCACCCGCCGGCACGAACAGCGGCAGCAAGGAAACACTGCTCGCTTGCAGCGACAGGAGCAACTGGCTGTGCGAAGGATGGCCTGCGGCCGTTACGCTGACGGGCGGCGCGGGGTTTTACTTTGACCCGCTGGGGCGCCCGTATTACGCGGCGTACGGCGATTTTTCCACTATCCTGGTGCTGACCGTGGTTGCGGGCGGGCAGCAATACCAGGTCAACGTCGCACCGGAGACCGGCTATGTGTACCGCTAGGCGCCGTGCCGCCAGGCGCGGCCAGGCCGGCGTGACCCTGATCGAACTGGTGCTCTTCATCGTCATCGTGGGCGTGGCGGTGACGGCCATCCTTGGCGTGATGAGCTTGACGACGCGCAATAGCGTCGACCCGCAGCTGCGCAAGCAGGCGCTGGCCATTGCGCAAGGCATGCTCGACGAAATCGAGGGCGCGCGCTTCACTTATTGCGCAGTGGACGACCCGGCAGCCGAGACGGCGACCGGCGAGGCCGGTTGCGCCACGAAGGAAGCGTTTGGCATACAGGGCGCCACCACGCAGCGGCCTTACGACAACGTCAATGATTACGTGGCCAGCGACGGCGGAACCTCGACATACACCACGGATGTGGCCGGCAACCCGTTCTCAGCGCTTGCCGGCCAGTATGCGGCGACGGTGAGCATCAATACCGTTGCGCTGAACGGCATCGCGGCGCCCAAGGTGCTGCATATCCAGGTCAGCGTCGCCTATGGCGACAAGCAGCAGGTCGTGCTCGACGGCTATCGCACGCGCTACGCGCCGAACAGCATCCCATGAATACCTCTTCTTTCCGGCGCCGCGCGCGCGGCTTTACCCTGGTGGAGATGATCATCGTGATCGTCATCACGGGCATCATCGGCGGCATGGTGGCCATGTTCATCCGCCTGCCCGTGCAAGGTTATATCGATGCCAATGCCCGCGCCGATCTGGCCGACCTGGCCGATACCGCCACGCGGCGCATCGCGCGCGACGTGCGTCTTGCCCTGCCGAACAGCGTGCGCGTCAGCGCGGACGGGAAATACCTGGAGTTGCTGTTGACGAAATCGGGCGGCCGCTACCTGTCCGAGGACGATGCACCGGGTCTCGGAGCCGTGCTGGCCTTCAATCCCGTCGCCGCCGGCGCGAACGCCAATCAATTTACCGTCGTCGGGAGCGCGCCGGAGATCGCGCCCGGCGACTTTATCGCCGTCTACAATATGGGCGACAACCTGCCGGATGCCTACGGCTGTGCGGTCAACGCCGGCATTTGCAATCTGGCGCAGGTCGATGCCGTCAGCGGCACGCTGGTGACCCTGAAGAGCAATCCCTTCCTCGCGCAGGCGCCGCTGAAGTTCCCCTCGCCATCGCACCGTTTTCAGGTGGTGACGACGCCTGTCAGCTATGTTTGCGATCCGCAGGCCGGTACCCTGATGCGTTATTCCGGCTATGTCATCCAGGCGGCGCAGCCGCTCGATGCGGCGGCGGCGCCTTTGTCAACGGCCCCCGTGCGCGCACTGCTGGCGCAAAAAATCCTGAAAAACACGGTGACGCAGTCTGGTCAAACAGAGGCTCCCCCCGAAGGCTGTTTTACCTATGGGGTGTTGAAGAACGGGCCGCGCGGCCTGCTCAGCATCGTCCTGAGCCTCGGCGCGGAAAACAGCAATACCGGCACGCTGCGCCTGGTGCAGCAGGTACAGGTCAGTAACACACCATGAGCGCCATGAGAATATTTCCCTCCCGCCGCATGCGCGGCTTCAGCCTGGTGACGGCCATCTTCCTGCTGGTGGTGCTGGCGGGGCTGGGCGCCGTGATGGTGAACGTGTTTACCCTGCAGCAAGTTGAATCGGCGATGGACGTGCAGGGCGTGCGCGCCGAGCAGGCCGCGCGCGCCGGCATCGAGTGGGGCGTGTACAGCCAGCTGATCGATGGAAACTGCGCTCCTTCCGTGTCGTTTGCCTTGCCGGCAGGCACATCGCTGTCCTCCTTTTCTGTCAGCGTACAGTGCGTCAAGGCCACGGGTCCGGGCGCACTGAGCAGCTGGACCATCACGGCCACGTCCTGCAACCAGCCGGCCGCGGCCGAGCCGTTATGTCCGCACGCAGGCAACAACCCCGATTACGTCCAGCGCCGCCTGCAGGCCGTGCTGTCGCAGTAAGGTCAACTGCTTGAAAAAAAGATCGCTAATTTATTGTTTTTACACAACAAAATTGGTTTCATGAATTAGAATTGGCTTGATGCATTATCTGCGCGACAAGTCGGGCAGGCACTTACACTGGATAGTTCGCATGGGTTTATTCGCAAGAGCAAGAAAATACGATGGCTGGCTGGCGACGGCGTTTGGCCGCGAAGGTGTCAGCGCCGTCGTTGTCGAGCGTCCCGCCGACGGCCTGCCGCGCGTGCTGTGCGCCAGTTACCAGGCGGCGGAACGGCCCGCGTCGGCCGAAGTGCTGGAAAAGCTGGGCAAGGAAGTGCAGGCCGCGGCGCGCCACTGCAGTACCGTGCTGGCCGGCGGCGAGTACCAGCTGCTGTCGCTGGAAGCGCCGGCTGTGCCGCGCGAGGAATTGAAGACGGCCGTGGGCTGGCGCCTGAAGGACATGCTGGACTTTCCCCTGGCCGAGGCCACCATCGACGTGTTCGACATCCCCGGCGACCCGAACGGCACCCAGCGCGGCAGCAGCGTGTTTGCCGTCGCCGCGCGCAACAGCGCCGTGTCGCGGCGCCAGGGACTATATGGCGTATGCAAGATCGGCCTGTCCGTGATCGATATCCCGGAAATGGCGCAGCGCAATATCGCCACCCTGCTGGAAACGCCGGGGCGCGGCATCGCCGTGCTGTCCTTCGATGGCGACGGCGGCTTGCTGACCATGAGTTTCAATGGCGAGCTGTACCAGGCGCGCCGCATCGATGTGACCTTGCCGCAATTGCACTCGCCCGACGCCAGCCAGTATTACGATCGTGTCACCCTGGAGCTGCAGCGCTCGTTCGACCACTTCGACCGCCAGTTCCACTTCATTTCGCTCTCGCGCCTGATGCTGATGACGGGCGCCAGCGATGGCTTGCACGGCTATCTGGCCGATAATCTGTACATGCCGGTCGAACGGCTGGACCTGAATCAGGTGTTCGACTTTTCCCGGGTTGCCGCCTTGCGCGAGCCGGACATGCAGGCGCGCTACTTCCTGGCGCTGGGCGCGGCCTTGCGCGAGGGGGGCATGCTCCCGGGCAAGAGCGAAGGGAAGGGCGCATGAGCCAGCAGATCAATCTGTTCAACCCCCAGTTCGAACAGACGACCCACCAGATGTCGGCGCGCACCGCCGGCGCCTGCCTCGGTGCGCTGGCGCTGGGCTTGCTGCTGCTGTGCGTGCTGGGCCAGCGCTCGCTGACGGAACTGCAGCGCCAGGACGCGGATGTCCAGGCGGCGCTGGCAAAAGAAGAGGCCAGGCGCGACCAGGCCTTGCGTGATTTTCCGCCACGCAAGAAAGATCCGGCGCTGGCGCAGGAAGTCGCGGCAGCCGAGGCGCAGCGCCAGTTGCTGCTGGATGCGTCGGCCGTGCTGGCCAGTGGCGAACTGGGCAATACCCAGGGCTTTGCCGGCTATTTCCGCGCGCTGGCGCAGGCCAAGGTGGAAGGCGTATGGTTGACGAACATCAATATCGCCGGTGCCGGCAGTGAACTCGGCTTGCAGGGCCGCGCCTTGCGCGCGTCGCTGCTGCCCGCGTATATCACGCGTTTGGGCCAGCAGGATATGCTGGCAGGCAAGAGCTTCGCCAGCCTCGACATCGGCCAGCCGCCGGTGCCGGCGGTCACCGAAGGCAAGGCACCGGCGGTGCCGTATGTGACTTTCAGCTTGCAATCATCAAGCCAGCTTGCGGCGTCCGCCGCGGCAGCGGGAGGAAAACACTGATGCAGCCCTTGCTGAAAAAATGGGCCGCTGCCTTCGACGCCCTCAGCCGGCGCGAGCGGCTGATGCTGTTCGGCGCGGGCGTGGCCGCGCTCCTGTTCGTCTTCTATTTTTTGTTCTTTAATCCGCTGTTCGCGAAACGGGCGGCGCTGCATGCGAGCATTGCGCAAAAGCAAAACCAGAAGGCAGCGATCGCCAAGGAAATCGAACTGACCATGCTGGCGCACGCAGTGGACCCGGACCAGAATGCGCGCGCGCGTCTGGCGGCCCTGCTGGCGGAAGGGGCGAGAATGAAAGAGCAGCTGCGCCAGAAGCAGCACGGCCTGGTGGCGCCCGAACGCATGGTCGCGCTGCTGGAACAGTTGCTGCGCCGGCATGCCGGCCTGCGCGTGGTCGCGCTGAAAACCTTGTCTGGAGGTGGCGTGGGCGCTTCCCCGGCAGCCGCAGCGTCCAGCGACGGCGCCGCCAAGGCAAGCGCCCCGGCGCCCCTGCTGCACCGGCATGGCGTGGAAGTGGTGCTGCAGGGCAGTTATGCCGACATGCTGCAGTACATGCAGGCGCTGCAGGCGATGCCGACGCGGGTCTTCTGGGGCCAGGCCCGCCTGGAGGCCGAAATCTACCCGCAAGCGACGCTGACCCTGACTTTATATACCCTCAGCATGGATGACACATGGATCGCACTGTGACCGCCGGCCGCGCGCCGCGCCGCTGGGCGCCGCTCCTGGCGCTGTGCCTGGCCTGCAGCGGCGTGCAGGCGCAGGCGCTGGACGACCCCACGCGCCCGCCTGCGGCCCTGTGGGCGCCCGCCAGCGCCGCTCCCGTCGCGCCCGCGCAGCCGCGCCTGCAATCGGTGCTCATCTCCACCCAGCCGGGCGGCCGCCGCCTCGCCGTCATCGATGGCCAGACAGTCAAGGTCGGCAGCAAGGTGGGCGACGCCGTGGTGACGGAGATCCGCGACACGGCCGTATTATTGCGGCGTGGCAAAACACTGGAAACCTTCAAGCTGTACCCGGGCAGCAAGATACCGCCTCAGACCGACAGCAAGACCGACCGCAAGCAGGAGTAGAAGAAGTGGCCAAGCAATTCAATCAACACAAGGCGAGCATGTTCAAGATCAGCACGATGGCGGCGCTTGTCAGCGTCAGCCTGGGCCTGGGCGGCTGCAATGTCGCGCCCGTCAAGCGCGATACCTATAATGCGATTAGCGACGCCGTCAAGGGCGCGGCGGCCACCACCACGCCGGCAGCCCAGCCCGATGCCGTGGAAGCGGCGCTGCTGCCGCCCGTGGCGGCCCTGGCCCAGCAATTGCCGAAGGCCCGCGCCGCGCTCGACGAGCGCTTCAACGTGGCCTTCAACAATGTGCCGGCGCGCCAGTTCTTCACCTCCATCGTGGCCGGCACGCGCTACAACATGCTGGTCCATCCCGATATCGGCGGCACGATTTCGGCCAACCTGAAGGACGTGACCCTGTTCCAGGCGCTCGACGCCGTGCGCGAGCTGTACGGCTACGACTACAAGGTCGAAGGCACGCAGATCTACATCAAGCCGCTAACCATGCAGACGCGCTTGTTCCATGTCAATTACCTGACGGGCGCGCGCAGGGGCAGTTCCAACCTGCGCGTGTCGTCGACCTCGGTGGGCTCGGTCGGTTCGACCAGTTCGGGCGGTTCGGGCGGCAATGGCAACCAGGGCAACAACCAGAATAGCGAGCAGAACCAGCAGACGAATGGCGGCCAGGGCGGCCGCACCCTGGACAGCAGCAACCTCACCACCTCGTCGACGGCAGACTTCTGGCCGGAATTGAAGGCGGCGCTGGAAGCCATCGTCGGCAGCACCGAGGGCGGCCGGCAAGTGGTGCTGAGCCCGCAGTCGGGCGTGATCGTCATCCGCGCCATGCCGGAAGAGCTGCGCAACGTCGACATGTATCTGAAGGCCACGCAGCTGTCCGTCGACCGCCAGGTGATCCTCGAAGCGAAAATCCTCGAAGTCGAGCTCAACGACAACACGCAGACGGGCATCAACTGGGCCTCGTTCGCCTCGATCAAGAGCGGCCACACGAACCGCATCTCGACGGGCTTCATCCAGCCGGGCGGCAGCCTGGCGCCGCTGCCGTTCAACGGCGGCCAGCCGCCCAACATGACGAATGGCAGCGGCCTGACGGCCAGCAGCGGCTTCGGCCTCAGTTCGGCGGCGACGGCGGCCGGCTCCATGTTCGGTCTGGCGTTCCAGACGGCCAACTTTGCCGCCATGATTTCCTTCCTGGAATCGCAAGGCTCCGTGCACGTGCTGTCGAGTCCGCGCATCGCCACCATGAACAACCAGAAGGCCGTGCTGAAGATAGGCACGGACGAGTTTTACGTGACGGGCGTGTCCACCACCACGAATACGACGGCCAGCGGCGCCACCACCAGCCCCAACGTGACCTTGCAGCCGTTCTTTTCCGGCGTGGTGCTGGACGTGACGCCGCAGATCGATGCGGATGGCAACATCATCCTGCACGTGCACCCGTCCGTCAGCCAGGTGTCGACCATCAGCAAGGAAATCGACCTGGGCAGCGCCGGCTCGCTGAAACTGCCGCTGGCCGCCTCCAGCACGTCCGAGATGGACAGCATGGTGCGCAGCCAGGATGGGCGCATCGTCGCCATCGGCGGCCTGATGCGCCAAGCCACGACCTCGGACCGCTCGCAGGTGCCGGGCGCGGGCGATATTCCCGTGCTGGGCGCGCTGTTCCGCAACACGGGACAGGTGATCCAGAAGCGCGAACTGGTGGTGCTGATCAAGCCCACCATCGTCGAAGGCGCCAACAGCTGGAACGAGGACTTGCTCGATTCGGGCAAGCGCATCGAGGCGCTCGACCCGCGCCGGCCGTCGGAGCGGCGCTAAATGTACCAGGCCCATTTCGGCTTGCGCGAGGCGCCGTTCGGCCTCACGCCCGATACCAGTTTCTTTTTCAACGGCCCGCAGTCGCAAAAGGCGCTCAACACCTTGCTGGTGGCGGCGCGCAATGGCGAGGGCTTCATCAAGATCACTGGCGAAGTGGGCACTGGTAAAACCTTTTTGTGCCGCAAGTTCATGCAATCGCTGGGGCCGGATTTCGTCACGGCCTATATCCCGAATCCTAACCTGCCGCCCCGATCGCTGATCCTGGCGCTGGCGGACGACCTCGATGTATTGCTGGAGAAAGATGCGGATCAGCACCAGCTACTCAAATCCCTCAACTTGCGCCTGCTCAACCTGGCGGCACAAGGCAAGCGCGTGCTGCTGTGTCTGGATGAAGCGCAGGCGATTCCCGTCGACAGCCTCGAAGCGCTGCGCCTGCTGACGAACCTGGAAACGGAAAAACGCAAGCTGCTGCAAATCGTGCTGTTCGGCCAGCCCGAACTCGACGTCAAGCTGGCCCTGCCGGAAATCCGCCAGCTGGCGCAGCGCATCACCTTTCACTACCACCTGGGACCGTTGTCGCGCGACGACGTGGATTTCTATGTGGCGCACCGTCTGCGCGTGGCCGGTTTCGATGGCGCGCGTCTGTTCAGCCGGGGCGGCGTGCGCAAGCTGTACCAGGCTTCCGGCGGCATCCCGCGCCTGATCAACATCATGGCGCACAAGGCGCTGATGGTGGCGTATGGCGAAGGGCGGCAGCAGGTCAGCGGGCGCCACGTGGCGCTGGCCGCCAGCGATACCCTGGCCAGCAAGCCGCGCTTGTGGCGGAAGCCTTGGCCATGGCTGGCTGGCGCCGGCGTGCTGGCCGCCGCCTGCGCCGTGAGCTGGACTTTATTGAACCGATGACGAAGATGAGCCTGTAGATGAGCCTGATTAACAAGATGTTGCAAGACCTCGATGCGCGCGGCACTCCCGATGGACGCGGCGACGCGGCCGGCATCCGCTCCGTGCCCGAACGCGAGCGGGGCTTGCCGCGCGCGCTGATCTTCGGCGGCGCTGCCGGCCTGACGGCGGCGGCCATCGCCCTGGGCTGGGTCTACCTGAAGCGCCCGCCCGTGCCGCCCGTGCTGGTGAATGTGGCCAGCAACCCGCTTCCGGCGCCTGTCCCGGTACCCGTTCCAGTGCCCGTTCCTGTGCCTGTCGCCGTAGCGCCTGCGCCGGTGGTGTCCGCCCCGGCGGTTGAGCCCGAACCCGTGTCCCAGGCCGAGGAAGCTTCCCCGGCGCCCGCCAGGGCGCGGCCCGCCGAAATGCGGCGCGTCACGGAAAAACCCGCCAAGCCTGCCGCTGCGCCCGTTGTAAGGACGGCAGCGCCCGCCGCCAGCGAACGCCTCATCGACGGCAAGCAAGTGACTGCGCAGCAGCGCGTGGAGAATGCATACCGGCGCGCGCTGGCCCAGTTGCAGGATGGCCGCGTCTCCGAAGCGTTGCCCGGTTTGCAGCAGACCCTGCAGCTGGACCCGCGCCACCAGGGCGCGCGCGAAACCCTGGTGCGCCTGCTGCTCGAAGCCCAGCGTCCCGACGAGGCGGCCCGCCAGCTGCAGCTGAGCCTGGCACTGGACCCGAAACAGCCGGCGCAAGCGATGATGCTGGCCCGTCTGCAGCTGGACAAGACCAACGGCGGAGCGGCCGCGCTCGACACCCTGATGCGCAGCTTGCCGTACGCCGCCGACAGCGGCGAATACCACGCCTTCCTGGCCGGCGTGCTGCAGCGCGAGCAGCGCTACCGCGAAGCGTCCGAGCACTACCAGCTGGCCCTGCAGGCGGCGCCCGACAACGGCGTCTGGTGGATGGGTCTTGGCATCGCCTTGCAAGCGGACAACCATCCGGCCCAGGCGCGCCAGGCGTTCGAGCGCGCCAAGGGCTTGCAAACCCTGTCGCCGCAGCTGCAGGCGTTTGTCGAGCGCAAGCTGGTGCAGTTGACGGCGGCCAAGTAAGTGCGGCCGATTGCGGCGCCGCCGTTGGCAAGCGGGGCGGGCACGATACGTACGCTTCTCCTGTCGGCAGCGTTGCTGGCGCTATCCACAGCCGCCGCCACGGCAATTGCCTGGAACGGATGAATCCGTGGACAAGACAAGATGAGCGCTGCCTGGAAATTCCCCGATGCCCCGAATACCGCCTGCTTCACGACCACGGAGGTCTTGAACGGCGCTCCCATCGTGCTGGTGTCCCCGAAGGGGATTGGCAATTTCACGCGGCCTCAACTGAAACGATGTTGAGTTCAGTCAAGATTGTCTGTCTGACAGACATGATACGAAGAGATGACTTGCTGGCAGAGTTGCATGACTTGCCCTGTGGCTGGGGCGCGCAGCGGGATGACGGGGCGGGACACTGGGAGCGTTTCAAGGACAAGCCGTTTCCCGCGTTTGCCGAACAGGGCTATTACCTGGAAGACGCCGTCTGGCTTTCCCGCTATTTGACGGATATCGAGCCGCCCCCGGCCGCGGTACGCGATGCGCTGCTACAGCGGCACCATCGCGAACCATCCGCAGCATGCGGTGGCCAGCTATGGCGACCTGCTCGCGTTCCACCCCCTGCATGTGGCGGATATTGCTAGTGAACAAGATTGAAAGGACGCGCCATGCGCAATGAACGCGAGGGGGCTAAAGAGGCGCGCCGGGAAATCAGGCGCTACCAGGAACATATCAATTCGCCGCGCCTTTGTCCGGACCAGTGTTACCGCATGGCCAGCCCGACGTATGCGCTGGTGTGCCATGTCAACCAGGTGACGGGCCTTTTCCTGAGCAAGAACTATTACGTGATCCCTATTTTCCTCCAGCGCGCCCATGCAACGCTGCTGGAGTTGAAGGCAGAACTTGTCAGCGAGCCGTATCGCAAACTGGTCGAGCAGTATCTGAGCCATATCGCGCATTTCATCGTCGATTTTCAATGTCTGGCGGAAGACGAGCGGCAAGCCGTGCAATATATCCCGCCAGCGCTGCTGGCCCTCATGCCAGAGACCTTGCCGGAAGACTTGCTCATGGAGGGCGAGTTTTGATATTGTAGTGCGGATGTATTTTTGGCATGATTGGAACAGTGTCATTTCTTTTTCAGATTGTTGATATCATCGCGCCATCACTGACTACGTCAAGGAACCCCGTTTGAAATCCCTCAGCCTGCTGCTCGCACTCTGCTGCCTGCTCAACAATGCCCATGCCGCCCCCGCCACCGCCCCTGCCAGTTACGTTTTGGAGAATACGGAAGTGCGCGACATCCATGCGCAAACCTTGAAGCGCGACTACCAGGTGTATGTGGCCTTGCCCGACTCCTATCGGCAGGGGAATAAACGCTACCCGGTGCTGTTCGTCGTCGATGCCAATTATGCGTTTCCCGTCGTGCGCAATATCGCGCAGCGCCTGAACAAGCATGCCGGGATGGAAGAAGTGGTGGTGATCGGCCTGTCGTACGCCAACGGCGACGGTGGGGTGTACAGCCGCCGCCGCGACTACACGCCGACCACGCCGCGCAAGCACGATTACCGCTCGGACATGCCGGGGCGGCAGCCGGCGTTCGGCGAAGCGAAGGCGTATGGCCAGTTCATCGCGGGCGAGGTGTTTCCCTTTATCGCCAGTAACTATCGCGTGAATATGCAGCGCAAGGTGTTTATCGGCCATTCCTACGGCAGTCTGCTGGGCCTGCAATTTTTGCTGACGGAACCGCGCACCTTCGAGCACTACATCCTTGGCAGTCCGTCGCTGTGGTACGACGCTGGCGTGATGTTCGACCGCGAGCAGGCGTATGCCGCCAGCCACAAGGACTTGCCAGCTTCCGTGTTCTTCGGCATCGGCGGCCTGGAAAAGCTAGCGGCAGGCAAGAAACGTTCGCGCTCCGAGGAAGACGCCGACATGGTGGCCGACGTGCGCGAATTCGACGGCAAGCTGAAATCGCGCAAGTTTCCGAATCTGAAAACGCGTTTGCGCGTGTTCGAGGACGAAGACCATGCGAGCGTGTTTCCTTTTGTGCTCACGCATGGTTTGCGGGCGTATCTGACGTCCGCAAAATGAACGGTGCCGGGTCCCGCCCGCCAGACAGTGCCTGCGTCGCCGTGCACATTCCGACCGCCGGAAGCGGTCATCGATAAGGTCAGATTACATGCGTACATTGAATGAATTACTCGATAGCGAAGACCCGGCGTTTCCGCTGATCAAACAATGGGCCAGCGAGGCCGACTTGCCGGTGGAATTGCTGCCGCCCGCGGCCGGCAGGGAGGATGTGCTGCTGAGCCTGCAGGTCACCACGCGTTCTCCCCTGGGGGCGATAGCCTATGAAACGGGGGGCATCCTGGTGGATGACGGCTGGCTGCGCATACTGGGGTCGGGACATGCCAGGCTGGGCCGGGATATCGCTGCCTGGAACAAAGGAAAGGCCGACGGTTTTCTGCTGGTCGCCGACGACGTGCTGGGCGGATTTTTTGCCATCAATGGCGGCGCACTCGGGGAGGACCAGGGCAATATGTATTACCTGGCTCCCGAGACGCTGGAGTGGGAAGCGCTGGAGATCGGCTTCACGACGTTTGTACAATGGGCCTTTACGCGCCAGTTACGGCAGTTTTACGGCCGCCAGCCTGGCGACGCGGAGGACTTTGACGAATTGCCCGAATTGCCCTTGCCCGGCGAGCTATGCCTGAATTTTTATCCATTTCTGTGGACGCAAGAGGGCTCGCTCAAGACCAGTTCGCGGCGCGTCATTGCCGTGGAAGAGCAGTGGGCGCTCAACCTTGATCTGCAACAGAAGTTGCCCGACGCGCGCTGAGGCAGGGCTTGCGGGCATATCTGAAAGCATCGCCATGCGCATCCCGAGGCGGTGGAATGGCGTTTCAATCCCCGGATCCAGCAGTTTGTCGCAATGGCATGGGCGAGAAAATGGCAAGGCGATAGCATGTGATGGGTTTCCTCATGATGGGCTGCCCGCAAGCGAGTGTTCGATGCTGACGGTAGCGCCGTCATCAACGGATGCTTCCCAATGACCTCGATCAGGATGACATACGCATGAAATTACCCCTTTCATATCTTCTTTCCACCTGCCTGCTGGGCGCCTTGGGCGCGATGGGTGGTGCGCAGGGGGCTCCCGCCGATGCGGAACTGCTGGCCCTGGTGCAGCGCCATGCGCAGGCCCAGAGCAGCTTCGATCAAGCCGCGTTGAAAGCCGTCACGGCCGAGAATTATGTGGAAATATCGCCGGTCGGCGAGGTGGACGGGCGTGAAAAAATGCTGTCCTTCTATGCGCCCGAGCAGAAGCGGCCGAGTCCGGAAGTCCAGGTCGATGAACCGGCGGTGCGCCTCTTTGGCGATACGGCGCTCATCTCGGCCCGGTTGTCCTACCGCGTCAATCAGGAAGGGGTTGCCCGCAACTTCGCCATGCGCGCAGGGTACGTCGCCCGGCTAGTCGACAAGCAATGGCTGCTCGTCAGCGCACAGTACACAGGCATCCGTCCGCCGAAAACCGCGAAATAACATTTGGTGGCGCTGTCCGCCGGCGTTGCCCGGCCAGACTACAGCCGCGCTTCATCGCCCCACACATGGCGCATGCTGAAGTGCACGCCCGCATCGTCTTCATGCAGCGACGAGACGATGGCGAACTGGCTGTCGCCCGTGTCGCGCGGCGTCATCTGCGCCAGCTGGGCGGCGGCCAGCGGCGCGCCCAGCGGGTCGCTGAGCGGATGCACGAGGGCGGCGCCCCGCTGCGTGACGACGCCCAGTTCGCCGCTGCGCAGGCGCACCAGGGTACCGGGCGGATACTTGCCCAGCAGATTGACGAACCGTTCCCCCAGCAGCGGATCAATGGGCACGCCCTGGTCGAGGAAGATGTGCTGCAGCGCCTGGTCGGGCACGATGGAGCGGCGGTAGTTGCGCGCCGAGACGCGCGCGCAATAGCGGTCGGCCAGGCCGATCAGCTTGGCGTTTTGCAGGATTTCGTCGGCCGTGCGCCCCTGCGGGTAGCCGCTGCCGTCGTCGTTTTCATGGTGCAGCAGCACGCAACTGAGCCATTCCTCGTCGTCGACGCCGGCGCAGCGCAACAGTTCCGTGCTTTCCTGCGGATGCTGGCGCACGATACGCATTTCTTCGTCGTTCAGGGGGCCGCGCCGGTCCTGGAAGCTGTCGTGGTGGCGCAGCATGCCCACGTTCATCGTCAGCGCGGCCGCGCCGATCAATAAGAGTTCATCGTGGGACTTGTGCATGCTGCGGCCCACCAGCATGGCCAGCAAGGCCGTTTCGATGCAGTGGCGCACGGCGTAGCTGCCGGCGATCTGGTTGAGCAGGATGCTGGCCAGGGCGATGTCGGCATCGTGTTCGAGTGCGCGCAGCAGTTCGCGGGCGATGTCGCGCACGTCGCGCTCGGCATTGCTTTCGCTGCGCAAGGCCAGCAGCAGGCGCTCCAGGCGCTGCGCCGCTTCATTGAGCAAGCGCAACACGGACGGCTGCTCCGGCGTGCCCACGTACAGGCCCAATTGCATGAGCCGTCCCAGCTGCGCACCGTCCGTGATGATCTGCCCCTTGCGCAGTTGCGGGCCGGCGCTGTGGTCAGCCAGAAACAGATCCCAGGGCAGGGGTTCGCCGGGAATCAGGTCGGCCGGGCCGATGCGACGCTGTACCATGCTGTCATCCTTTACTCCGCCGTGGCGGAGAAATACTGTCGTTAAATGCTGCGCAGGCGCTCCAGCGCCAGGCGCAAGGTCTCGTCCTGCTTGGCAAAGCAGAAGCGCACGATGCCCGACTCCTTGCCCTGCGCGTAAAACGCGGAGACGGGAATGGCGGCCACCTTGATTTCCGCCGTCAGCCATTCGGCGAACTGCGCTTCAGTCTCTTGCGAAATGGCATCGTAGCGCACGCACTGGAAATACGTGCCGTCGGCCGGCAGCAGGGTAAAGCGGCTGCCCGCCAGGCCGTCGCGGAACAAATCGCGCTTGCGCTGGTAAAACGCGGGCAAGTCCAGGTAGGGCTGCGGGTCGGCCATGTAGCCGGCAATGCCGTGCTGCATGGGCGTGTTGACGGTAAACACGTTGTACTGGTGCACCTTGCGAAATTCCGCCGTCAGGGCCGCGGGCGCCGCCACGTAGCCGACTTTCCAGCCCGTCACGTGATACGTCTTGCCGAAGCTGGACACGATGAAGCTGCGCGCCGCCAGTTCAGGGTGGCGCGCGAGCGACTCATGGCGCACGCCGTCGTACACCATGTGCTCGTAGACTTCGTCCGATAAAATCAGGATTTGCGTGCCGCGCACGATGTCGGCCAGCGCGGCCACGTCGGCCGGGCGCAAAATCGTGCCCGTCGGGTTATGCGGCGTATTGATGATGATCAAGCGCGTCTTGGGGCTGACGGCGGCAGCGAGCTTGTCCCACGGCACGCTGTAACCTTGTTCACCCACTTGCATGGCCACCAGCACGGGCACGCCGCCGGCCAGCGCGATGGCGGGCAGGTAGCTGTCGTAGGCCGGTTCGATGACGATGACTTCGTCGCCCGGATGCACGCAGCATAAAATCGCCGTGGTCAGCGCCTGCGTGGCGCCGGCCGTGACGGTGATTTCCGTGCCCGCATCGTAGGCGTGGCCGTACAGGCTGGCGATCTTCGCGGCAATCGCCTCGCGCAGGGGCGCGGCGCCCGTCATCATCGGATACTGGTTGTGGCCGGCGCGCATGGCGTCGCTGACCCGTTCGACCAGTGCCGGGTCGCAATCGAAGTCCGGAAAGCCCTGGCCCAGGTTGACGGCGCCATGCTGGGCCGCCAGGCTGGACATGCGGGTAAACACGGTGGTGCCCACCAGAGGCAAGCGGGTGGTCAGGGTGGGAGTCAGGTGGGGCAGGGACGGGCTGTTCATGAACGGTAGGGTCGCGGTGCGGAAAGTGGAATCGTTTCCCATTCTAGCGCAGCGCGCCCCGTCGCGTGCGGGGCTTTGGCTGCTCAGCCCGGCAATGCCCAGCCTTCCGGCACCATGATCTTGAACATGCCGGCCTTGGCCGTCTTGCGGGCCAGTTTCAGCAGCGCCTTGTCCTTGGTGATGAGGATGTCGGCGTTGGCGTCGCGCGCCAGTTCGAGGAATTTCTGGTCATCCTTGTCCGTGCAGACGGGCAGGCGCACGCCGGAGACGGGCGGCGCCACCACCGTGATGTGGGCGTCGAAGCGGGCGGCGGCGACGGCGCGGCTGGCTTCATCGAGCGGCAAATGCTTGTAATGCAGCACGACCAGATATTCCGCGCGGCAATCTTCGCGCGTGATGGCGTGCACGGCGCCGCTTTCCATGGCCGCCAGCAGGCCCGCCCAGCGCGGGTCGTTGAAGACGAACAGGTCGAGGCAAACGTTGGTGTCGAGGACGAGTTTTTGTGGAGCAGGTATCATGTCGGCAATTCTATTCTGTAGTGATAATTTATGTTGATCGTGCTTTCGCCCGCCAAGAGTCTCGACCTGGAGACGCCGCCAACAACCTCGTTGCACAGCACCCCCGATTTTCTCGACCATTCTGCCCAGCTCATAGCCCGCATGCGCCAGTTCTCGCCCGCCGAAGTGGGCAGCCTGATGGGCATTTCCGACGCCTTGTCGGCCCTCAACGTGGCCCGCTACGCGTCCTGGACGCCGCAACTGGAGGACGCGCGCCAGGCCATCATGGCTTTCAATGGCGACGTGTATGCCGGTTTCGAGGCGCGCAGCCTGCAGCCGGCCCAGCTCGACTATGCCCAGTCGCGCGTGCGCATTTTATCTGGCCTGTACGGCTTGCTGCGCCCGCTGGACCTGATCCACCCGCACCGCCTGGAAATGGGCACGCGGCTGTCCACCACGCGCGGCAAGGATTTGTATGCGTTCTGGGGCGACACCATCACCAACGGCCTGAACCGCACAGCGAAGGAGCAGGGCGCGCAAGTGCTGGTCAATCTTGCTTCCGAAGAATATTTCAAATCCGTCAAGCCGCGCCAGCTGGACGTGCCCGTCATCGCGCCCGTGTTCGAGGACTGGAAGAACGGCAAATATAAAATCATCTCGTTCTACGCCAAGCGCGCGCGCGGCATGCTGGCCCGCTATGCGGCCGTCCACAATATCCGCGATCCGCAGCAGCTCAAGCAGTTCGACGTGGACGGCTACGGTTTCGTGCCGGAAGCGTCGAACGACACCAGCTGGGTGTTCCGGCGCAAGGTCGGCGAATAAGTAAAAAAACCGGGCTAGCCCGGTTTTTTCTTATTTTACTGCCAGAATTTCCACCACTTGCGTTCCTTGTTCACCCCTTCCGGGCTGAGGAATGCCGTGTTCGGGTAGTTCTTGGTCAGCACGCGCAAGGTATCGTCGCGCAGGTCGGTCAAGCCCAGCTTGTCGTACGAGCGGTACATGATGAACAGCGCTTCTTCGATGGCGGGCGAGGCGGCAAAGTCCTTGACCGTCGTTTGCGCGCGGTTGGCGGCGGCCAGGTAGGCGCCGCGGCGGTAGTAATAGCGCGCCACGTGCACTTCGTATTTCGCCATGGCATCGATCAAATAGTTCATGCGGGCCAGCGAATCGGGCGCGTATTTGCTATTTGGGAACTTGTCGACCAGTTGCTTGAAGGCCGCAAACGCTTCGCGCGTGGCTTTCGGATCGCGCTCGGTCGGATCTTGCTCGTACAGGAAGTTCAGGAAGCTGATCTGGTCGTTAAAGCTGATCAGGCCGCGCAAGTAGTACATATAGTCTACATTGGCGTGGTTCGGATGCAACTTGATGAAGCGTTCGACGGCAGCCAATGCCTGCGCCTGGTCTCCCGACTTATAATACGCGTAAGCGATCTCCATCTGCGCTTGCAGAGCATAGTTGCCGAAAGGATAGTTAGCCTCCAGCTTCTGGAACAGGCCGATTGCAGCTTCATAGTGCTGCCCGGCCATTTCTTCACGCGCCTCCGAGTATAATTTCGTAACGGACCAGTTTTTGGTCTCATCCACTTTTTCAGGCAACAAGCTGCAAGCGGACATGCCGAGCAGAACGACTGAAGCGACTACCAACGATAATTTTTTTTGCATGACGTTTTGCAAGAAGGTTTTAACCAAGATTTTACAATAGGCTGATTATAGCCGATGGGAATGCTGTGATATTAACTCCGAAGCCTAATTTGGCTGACCCCGCGTTTGACTCCCTTTCTGACCATGCCGCCGAAGAGGCGTTTGACGGCGATTTTGCCGCCGACGACGTCTTCGAGGAAATGGCCCCGATTACATTGGAACTGACGCCGGACGCCTGCGGCCACCGCCTCGATAAAGTCATCGCCCAGCTGGTGCCGCAATACTCGCGCAGCCGCTTGCAATTGTGGCTGGAAGCCGGTTTCGTGACCGTCGATGGAAAAGTTGCCAAACGCAACATGACCGCCTATGGCGACGAGAAGATCGTCATTCTGCCGCAAAGCGCGCCGGAAGACGAGGCTTTTAAGCCGGAAGCGATGGAATTGAACATCGTGCACGAAGATGAGCATATCATCGTCATCAACAAACCGGCCGGACTGGTCGTGCATCCGGGCCCCGGCAACTGGTCGGGCACCCTGCTCAACGGCTTGCTGCACCACTGCCCGCAACTGGCCGGCGTGCCGCGCGCCGGCATCGTGCACCGCCTGGACAAGGATACGAGCGGCCTGATGGTGGTCGGCAAGACGCTGGCTTCGCAAACGGACCTGGTGCGCCAGTTGCAGGCGCGCACCGTCAAGCGCGAATATTTCGCGCTGGTGTGGGGCACGCCGAAAATGGCAGGCACCATCGATGCGTCCATCGCGCGCCACCCGCGCGACCGGGTCAAGATGGCCGTGTCGGAGAATTTCACCGCCAAGCCCGCCATCACGCACTATGAATTGATCGGCAGCGGCGAACTCGACCGCCGTCCCGTGAGCCTGATGCAATGCCGTCTGGAAACAGGCCGCACGCACCAGATCCGCGTGCACATGCAGCACCTGGGCTTTGCGCTGGTCGGTGATTCCGTGTACGGCAAGCAGCACCTGGTGTCCGTGTTCTCGCGCCAGGCGCTGCAGGCGCGCCGCCTGGGCCTCGTGCATCCGGGCACCCTGGAAGCGTGCGAATGGATCGTGCCGCTGGCCGATGATTTCGCGCAATTGATCGCCACGGCCGGCATTCCCGAGCCGGAACAGGTCTGATGACGTCGCCGTTGCCTTGCATTGTTCCCCATTGGCCCGGCCTGCCCGCCAACGTGGGCGCGCTGGCGACCGTGCGCGCGGGCGGCGTCAGCCAGGGGCCATATGGTGACGGGCAGGGCGGCGGCTTGAACCTGGGCACGCACGTGGGCGATGACCCTGACCATGTGGCGGCCAACCGCGCGCGGCTGGCAGCCATCCTGCCTGCCGAGCCGGCCTGGCTGTCGCAGGTGCATGGCGTGGCCGTTGCCGATGCTGGCAAGCTGGACGGCCACGTGCCCGACGCCGACGCCAGCATCGCCACGCAGGCGGGCGCCGTGTGCGTGGTAATGACGGCCGATTGCCTGCCCGTGCTGTTCAGTTCGACCGATGGCCTGGTCGTCGGCGCGGCCCACGCGGGCTGGCGCGGCCTGGCCAACGGCGTCTTGCAGCGCACGGTGGACAGCATGCGCGCGCAGGGCGCGACGGAGATCCTCGCCTGGCTGGGGCCAGCCATTGGTCCGCAGCAATTCGAAGTGGGGCAGGACGTGCTGCAGGCGTTCCGCGACGGCGCGCGCGATGACGTCGAGCGGCAAGTGTTGTCGGATGCGTTCGCCGCCATCGCCGGCAAGCCGGGCAAGTATCTGGCGAATATTTATGCGCTGGCGCGTACCATGCTGCTGCGCGATGGCGTGGCGCAAGTGGCGGGCGGGGAATATTGCACCGTCAGCGATGCGGCGCAGTTTTACTCGTACCGGCGCGACGGCGTCACGGGAAGACAGGCCAGTTTGATCTGGCGCAAATAATCTGCACGGCAGACACTTATGTGTCTGCCGTTTTTGTTTTATCGTCTGCTGAGGCGAGCGCGCGGGCGTTCAGTTCAGCGATACGCGCCGCCTTGCGTTTGCGTCGCCGCGAGCCCGTCAGATAGAATAGGATGGACAGCGGGATGACGCAGTACAGCACGAAGGTCATCACCCCGGCGACGATGGACGGTTCCGTCAGCGCCATGAGGCCGACGACATAGATCCAGGCAACAGCGGTCATGAGCATCATTGGTATTGGCAATTAGTAAGAGTTTGCATGCAGTTGATATTAAAGTTTTCTATTTTTCGACTACGTTTCGACGCCGCGCAAAACCGTAGCGAGCGGAAGGGAGAGGTGGCTAAGAAGCGCAACCGTACGAAGGTACGGTGAGCATCGCAGGCCGCCTATACCGACGCGCAGTAGGTTTTGTTCGGCGTCCCCAATTCTTGAATGGACTTATATAGCTATGAACATGCCCGATCCTCAAATGATGACCAAGGAATGGATGGCGCAGATCAGCAATCCTGAGCAGTGGAAGACGTGGTTCAACATGGTACCGCAGCCCCAGGGCAATCCGATTGCCGGCATTTTGCAGGATGCGGGCGCCAGCATCAAGCCGGAAGCGATCGAGCAACTGAAAAATGCCTACGTGGCCAAGCTGACGGGCTTATGGGCTGACTTTATGGCTGGCAAGGCGCCGGAGCTGAAAGACCGCCGCTTTGCCGCGCCCGCCTGGCACGCCAGCCCCCTGTCGGCCTTCAATGCGGCCGCCTACCTGCTCAATGCGGAATTTCTCAGCGCCATGGCCGATGCCGTGGAAGCGACGCCGCACCAGAAGCAAAAGATTGCCTTTGCGGTACAGCAAATCGTCGACGCCATGTCGCCCGCCAACTTTCTGGCCACCAATCCCGACGCCCAGCAAACCCTGATCGAGACCAAGGGCGAGAGCCTGGCCAAGGGCTTGAGCAATATGCTGGCCGACATGCAGAAGGGCCGCATCTCGCAATCGGACGAATCGGCCTTTGAAGTGGGCCGCAACGTGGCCACCACGCCGGGCACGGTGGTGTTTGAAAATGCCTTGTTCCAGCTGATCCAGTACACGCCAAGCACCCCCACGGTACACCAGCGGCCCCTGCTGATGGTGCCGCCGTGCATCAATAAATTCTATATCCTTGACTTGCAGCCAGAAAACTCGCTCGTGCGCTATGCGGTGGAGCAGGGCAATACCGTGTTCCTGATGTCCTGGCGCAATCCGGACATGAGTATGCAGCACCTGACGTGGGACGATTACGTGGAGCAGGGCGTGATCGAAGCCATCCGGGTGACGCAGGACATTTCCGGCCAGGACAAGCTCAATATGTTCGGCTTTTGCGTGGGCGGCACCATCGTTTCGACGGCGCTGGCCGTGCTCAAGGCGCGCGGCGAGAATCCGGCCGCCAGCCTGACCCTGCTGACCACCTTCCTCGACTTTTGCGACGCGGGCGCGCTCGACGTCTTCATCGACGAGCCGCAAGTGGCGCTGCGCGAGCAAACCCTGGCCAAGGGCGGCCTGATGTCGGGCCGCGACCTGGGCAGCACTTTCTCGAGCCTGCGGCCGAACGACCTCGTGTGGAACTACGTGCAGTCGAATTACCTGAAGGGCAAGGAGCCGCCCGCGTTCGACTTGCTGTACTGGAATGGCGACGGCACGGGCTTGCCGGGCCCCATGTTCTGCTGGTATCTGCGCAATACTTACCTGGAAAACAGCCTGAAAGTGCCGGGCAAGCTGACGGTGGCCGGGGAAAAAGTCGACCTGAGCAGCATCGACGCGCCCGCTTTCATCTACGGTTCGCGCGAAGACCATATCGTGCCCTGGGGCGCGGCCTACGCCAGCACGGCCTTGCTGAACCCGAAAAAGCCGAAAGCCAACCGTTTTATCCTCGGGGCTTCGGGCCATATCGCCGGCGTGATCAACCCGGCGTCGAAGAAAAAGCGCAGCTACTGGAGCAACGACGCAGGCAAAGGCGCCCGCACAGCGAAAGCCAAACCCTTGAGTGCCGAGCAATGGATGGAAGGCGCGACCGAGCACGTAGGCAGCTGGTGGCCCGAATGGGCGGCCTTCCTGGCCGAACACGGCGGCGCCCAGGTGAAGGCCCCAGCCAAGCCGGGCAACAAGCGCCACGCGGCAATCGAGCCGGCGCCGGGGCGGTATGTTAAAGTCAGGGCGGATTAATTCACAAAGCGATTTGCCAGGCAAGGCCGGCGTAATCTCCGGTCTTGTCAATAATCTACTTTTAGTTGCGTTGCAATAAATGCGGGAATCTACTACCCTGATGTGCAATGGAGCCGTTTTCCACTCTATAATGGAAAACGTAGGCAGGTGCGAAAGCGGACCCACGTTCGCTTTTTTTTCGGATTAACTCAGTATGCGCTGCGGCGCAATAAGTGGAACTTGTGATGAGTAGTGCAAAAAAAAGTATAGACCGCCTGATTAAAAAATATCCCAACCGCCGTCTGTACGACACGCAAACCAGTTCCTACATCACCTTGACGGACGTCAAGCAGCTGGTGTTGGACAATGAAGTGTTTACCGTCGTCGATGCCAAATCCAATGAAGATTTGACGCGCAGCATCTTGCTGCAAATCATTTTGGAAGAGGAAGCGAACGGCGCGCCCATGTTCTCGAGCAGCGTGTTGTCGCAGATCATCCGCTACTATGGCCACGCCATGCAGGGCATGATGGGATCCTACCTGGAAAAGAACGTGCAAGCGTTCACCGATATCCAGCACAAATTCACGGGCACGTCGGCCGGCAGTTTCGAAGGCAAGCCTTTCAGCCCGGAAATGTGGACCCAGTTCATGAATGTCCAGGGTCCGATGATGCAAGGCATGATGAACAACTACATCGACCAGAGCAAGAGCCTGTTCGTGCAGATGCAGGAACAGATGCAGAGCCAGAGCAAGAATCTGTTCGGCACGTTCCCGTTTGTTCCGCCGGTGCCTCCAACGGACAAAAAGTAGGCCGCAACCGATGCGGATCACGCAACGGCACAGGAATTCCTGTGCCGTTGTGCTTTGCGGGTGTCTTGCCGCCGGCTGCCGATGCTGAATGCTATTGCTTCAGTTGTTGCAAGGTGGAAAGTAGATCCTGGTTTGAATGCTCGAGCTTCCATTTCCTGGCATTGTCCATGGAGCTGTAAATGCTGACGTTACCCTTGAAATCTTCCTGGATGCTGAGAGCGAGGCCGGAGGGGAAAATCAATGGTGCGTGGCGCAGTGTGTATGGCGCATACGGCCCCCAGGTTTTGCCTTCGTCGCTGCTGACCAGCAGTGCGCCCTCGTTATACATGCCGGCCTCCATCAGCAATCTGCCGTCATTGAGGGGCGCCACGGGCGACATCAGGACTTTGAATGGCGACACGATAGTCGTCCAGTTCTGGCCCCGATCCCGTGAAACATAGGCGTCGGGAAATCTTCCTGCCAGGCCGGCCGCTACCAGGACGCTTTCTGTGCCATTGGCTTGATGGGTAAATTCCGTCAGGTTTTTCTTGTGCGGACTAAAGCGTTCGGTCAACTTGCCCGTGCGGTAATCGAACTCGCCGATCAAGCCGCTTTCCAGCGCATAGCCGATCCGACCCGCGTCTTGCCATGTCCACAACAAGCCTGGGCCATGCAGCCACGATCCGGGCACGGTGGTATGGTACACAGATCGCCAGTCGCCAGCGTCCAGTTGATTCGCATGAAAAATGTTTAACTCATCTCCCTTGCGATGCATCACGTACCAGCCATCGTTGGAGTTGCCACCGATGCGCAGCAGATTGCCGGGCGGCAGGTTGCCTGCATCGATAGGAAGCAGCTTGTCACTGTCACGCGCTTTGCGTAGCAGGGAGCCGGATTCGCCTACCGCGATCAACTCGGCATTGGGCAGGTCCACAGGAAAGACGCAAGACAGCGACTCCACCGATGGCGCATTGATGATCTTCCATTGACCTTGCGTCGAGCGTATCAGCACGGCGCCCATGCGGCTGGCGGCGGCCACCCGGCCATCGGGCATTTCGGTGACGCACTCGGCCCCGGCCGGGTGGGCGCGAGCAAATTGCTCGACATCGTCCCGCGCGTGGCGTGGGGTGCTCCAGCCAAGGCTGGCAGCGGCGCCAAACATGGCGCTGTAGTCGGGGGCAAAGCGCCGGATCAATTCCGCATTGGATGCTACCTGTGCACTGCGGCCGTACTGCACGCCGAAATTGCCGCGTGTCACAATCAGTCGGCCCAGATCCGCCGATTTGCCCGCTTCGATCTGGAAGCTTCCCACGATGGTCGAATACACACGCAAGAGCTTGTTGGCCCGGGTGTCGATCAACTCGATGAATTCATACTCGCCAGGCGGTAGTGCGCCAATGAACAGGGAAGTATCGCCTGCCATCGCGCTCTCGACTTTTTTCATCACCAGGTTTTCGGACACCAGCTTGAAATCACTGCGCTGCTCACCCGCCACCACGCGGCGCAGCTTGATCGTGTTGAAACCGTAAATGTCCTTGGTATTCGACGTGATGCTGAGCACCACCGGGCTATCTCCCGATTGCGCGCTCATTTTCAGTGGATCGACCACCGAGGTGTTGACGGCGCAGCCGCTCAGCAGCAATACGCTCAGACCGCAAGCCGCGACAGCCGAGCGTCGCGCTTTCAGATTGGAAAAGGAAAAAGACATGGGATTGATTTAGTTTTTTAAAAAACAATTATATGTCAGTCATTAGTTTCTTTGTGGCATTATTTTTTAATTTCTTGATACCGGTGATGCGGGGCGGGATCCGATTCGCGCACTGCCATAACGGCAGTGGCCGGAACAAAGTTGCGGTTGTAGCGTTGCAGATGCGCCAGCAAAAGGAACCCGCGCTGACAGCAAGGGGCGGCTCGGGGTACAATAGCCGATTCGCCTCACCATTTTCTCGCTGCCAACTATGTCTGAAATTCACCGTATTCCCGTTCCTTCCGCCCAGCCCGAGGCCATGCTGGCCATGCCAGGTGCGGCGCCGAAAGTGGGCTTTGTCTCGCTCGGCTGCCCGAAAGCGCTGGTCGACTCCGAACAAATCCTGACCCAGCTGCGCGCCGAAGGCTACGAAACGGCGAAATCCTACGCTGGCGCCGATCTGGTGATCGTCAATACCTGCGGTTTTATCGATGCCGCCGTGCAAGAGTCGCTCGACGCCATCGGCGAAGCGCTGGCTGAAAACGGCAAGGTCATCGTCACCGGCTGCCTGGGCGCCAAGAAAGACGCTGCCGGCGACGACATCATCATGAAGGTGCACCCGAAAGTGCTGTCCGTCACGGGGCCGCACGCGCTGGCCGAAGTGATGGATTCCGTCCATTTCCACTTGCCGAAACCGCATGCACCCTTCCTCGACCTGGTGCCGCCGCAAGGCGTCAAGCTGACGCCGAAGCATTATGCCTACCTGAAGATTTCCGAAGGCTGCAACCACCGCTGCAGCTTCTGCATCATCCCGTCGATGCGCGGCGACCTCGTCTCGCGCCCGATCGGCGAACTGATGATCGAAGCGGAAAACCTGTTCAAGGCCGGCGTCAAGGAATTGCTGGTCATTTCGCAAGACACCTCGGCCTACGGCGTGGACGTGAAATTCCGTTCCGGCTTCTGGAATGGCCGTCCCGTCAAGACGCACATGACGCAGCTGACGGAAGCGCTGGGCGAACTGGCCAAGTCCTACGGCGCCTGGGTGCGCCTGCACTATGTGTACCCGTACCCGCACGTGGACCAGATCATCCCGATGATGAGCGGCGGCCATATCCTGCCTTACCTCGATATTCCGATGCAGCATGCGCATCCTGACGTGTTGAAACGCATGAAGCGCCCGGCCAGCGGCGAGAAAAACCTCGATCGCATCCAGGCCTGGCGCGCCATCAACCCGGACCTCACCATCCGTTCGACCTTCATCGCCGGTTTCCCTGGCGAAACGGAAGCGGAATTCGAGTATCTGCTCGACTTCCTCAAGGAAGCGCAGATCGACCGCCTCGGCTGCTTCGCCTATTCGCCCGTCGAAGGCGCAACGGCCAATGCCATCGCCAACCCCGTGCCGGAAGAGCTGCGCGAAGAGCGCCGCGGCCGCGTGATGCTGCTGCAGGAAGAAATTTCCAAGAAACGCCTGCAAGCCAAGGTCGGCAAGACCGTGCGCGTGCTCATCGATGAAGTCACCCGCTCCGGCGGCGTGGGCCGTTCGTCCGCCGACGCGCCGGAAATCGACGGCGTCGTGTATGTGAAGCCGCCGTTCGAGCCGCACCGCAAGCTGGCCGTGGGCCAGTTCGTTGACGTGACCATCACCTCGGCCGACGCGCATGACCTGTGGGGCGCCGCCGAGTAAAAAACGTCCATGCCGGCGTTGTGCTGCCTTGCCGTACAGTAAAGTACTGTCTTCGGCAGCGCGCCTTGGCCTGAAGGTTTTTTATGCAGGTGTAACACTCTGTCATACGTACGGCAGGCAAGGGCATAAGCCCTTACAATCAAGGCGGACCAGCACAGGCTGATCCGCCTTTTTTTATTCCTGACGCCATGACCACACCCAAATCTCCGCAAACCGCGCTGATCCACAGCGATTACCAGGCGCCGCAAGGCTTTGCCGCGTTTCCCAACGCCATCCATCACGCATCGACCGTGCTGTTCAAGGACGTGGCGGCCATGCGCTCGGGCGACTGGAAAGAAAAGAACGCCTATACCTACGGCTTGCACGGCACGCCCACCACGTTCACCCTGGAAGCGCGGCTGGCCGAGATCGAAGGGGGCACGCACTGCCTGCTGGCGCCGTCGGGACTGGCGGCCATCGCGATGGCGGACTTTGCCTTGCTGAAGACGGGCGACGACGTACTATTGCCGGAAAATATCTACAACCCGAACCGCGAACTGGGACGCTGGCTGGCGCAGGATTTCGGCATCACGGCCCGTTATTACGATCCGCTCATCGGCGCCGGCATCGCGGCCTTGATCCAGAAGAATACCAAGCTCATCTGGACGGAAGCACCGGGCTCCGTGACGATGGAAGTGCCGGACTTGCCCGCCATCTGCGCGGCCGCCCACGCGCGCGGCGTGCTCGTCGCTTTGGACAATACCTGGTCGGCGGGCCTGGCCCTGCGCGGCTTCGACCTGGGCGTGGACATCATCATGCAGGCGCTGACGAAATACCAGTCGGGCGGTTCCGACGTGCTGATGGGCGCCCTGATCACGCGCGAGCGGGCGCTGCACGACCGCCTGGCGCAGGCGCACATGCGTCTGGGCATGGGCGTGGGGGCGGACGACGCCTACCTGGTGCTGCGCGGCTTGCCGACCATGAAGCTGCGCTTCGACGCCCACGACAGGGGCGCGCGCACGGTGGCCGCCTGGCTCAAGGGCAGGAGCGAGATCGCCACGGTGCTGCATCCGGCTTTCGCCGATTGCCCGGGCCACGCCATCTGGCAGCGCGATTTCACGGGCGCGGGCGGCCTGTTTTCCGTGCTGTTCGACGCGCGCTACACGGAGGCGCAGACGGACCGTTTCGTCGATGCCTTGCAGTTGTTCAAGATTGGCTACAGCTGGGGCGGCGCGAACAGCCTGGTGATGCCGTACCGCATCGCCGCCATGCGCAAGGGCTGGCAGTTGCCGGGCCAGTTGGTGCGCCTGAATGTGGGGCTGGAAGATCCGCAGGATCTGATCGCCGATATCGAACGGGCGTTCGCGGCGATGTAGCGGTATGGGGCAAGCATGTGGGCTTGCCCGCAAGCGCCTACATGGGCACGGGTTTGTTGTTGTTCAGGTCGAGGAAGCCGCGCAGCAGGCGGTAGGCTTTCCACAGCCAGGCCACGCCCCACACGATGATGGCCAGCGGAATGCCGATCAGCGTGATCCACAGGATGGCGCCGACGACGATCCAGGCCGCATACCACCAGAAGGAACGGATCATCCAGCTGTGATGGCTGTACACGAAGGTCCCGGCCGCCTCATCCCGCTTCACATAATTGATGATGAGCGGAATGAAGGAAAACGCGCCCAGCGAAAACACGAAGCTGGCGCCATGTATCAGGTACAACCACCAGGCCAGATTCTTGGTCTGCTGGAGTTGGGTATCCAAAATAATATCTTGTGACATGAAAGCTCCCGTCGTTGCGCAATTTTTAATTGTAACAAGCAAAGCGGCGAGGCAGCGCAGTCCATGGAAAAAGGCAGAATACATTGTTGAAGCGAAATCAATATTCCACCCTGGCCGCGCGCGCCGGGTCCTGGCTGCGGCGCGCCGTGCCGGCCTTGCTGCTGTGCGCCACTGTCGCCCATGCCGCCGGCCCCACCCTGGAGGCGGAATTTGCCGCCGGCTTGAAGGAAGAGGGACTGGCGGGCGCCGTCTGGAGCGAAGTCTTGCCCGACGGCACAGTCAAAGTCGGCGCATCCGGCTTGCGCGACGCCGCCAGGCAAGTACCGATGCAGGCCGATACGCGCATGCAGGTGGGCTCCGTGGGCAAGGTGGCGCTGGCGCTGGGCGTCTTGCGCCTGATCAGCGAAGACAAGCTCACGCTCGACACGCCCCTGCAGCAAGTGCTGCCCGAACTGGCGCTGAGAAACCCGTGGCTGGCCAGCGATCCCGTGCGCATCCGCCACCTGCTGGCGCATACGTCCGGCCTCGATAATGTGCGCTTCTGGCAGGCCTTCAGCCTGCAACCGGCGCCGGACACGCCGTTGGCCGCCGCTTTTGACGGCGGCGGCAATCTGCTGCGCGTGCGCACGCGGCCCGGCAGCCGCTACGCCTACTCGAACATGGGCTATGGCTTGCTGGGCATGGTGATCGAGCGAGTCACGGGCCAGCCGTATGAACGCTACCTCGATGCGCAGCTGCTGCAGCCGCTGGGCCTGGCGGACAGCACGTTTGCTTTTGTCAGCCAGGCAGGCCCGCATGCAGACCCGCGCCTGGCCATGGGGTATTTCGAGCATGGCGTGGCGCAGCCAGCCGTGCCCCAGTACCTGCGTCCTGCCGCACAATTTACCACCACGGCGGCCGACATGGGCAAGCTGGCGCAGTTCCTGATGGGCGACGGCAAGCTGCAGGGTACGCAGTTCATCGACCTGGCCCTGATGGGCGCCTTGTCCGAACCGGCCGGCACGGATGCGGCGCAGGCGGGCCTGGCGACGGGCCACGGCCTGGCGCTGGCCGTGCGCGACCGCCACAATGTCGTGGGCGCCTGCCACCCTGGCACGGCCGTGGGTTTCCGCGCCATGCTGTGCATCTATCCGGAGCAGGACAGCGCCTTCTTCGTGGCCTTCAACACGGATGCGGAGCGGGCCGACTATGAACGCTTCAACCGCCTGCTGCTGCGCGACCTGGAACTGCCCCTGCGCGCGCCGGCCCCGCAGGGCACGCCCGCACCGACGGTGGAAAACTGGCAGGGCGTCTACGTGCCGTCGCCCAGCGCCATGGCCAGCATGGCCTGGGTCGATGCCGTCTTCGGCTTTACGCGCCTCAAATGGGATGGCGAATCGCTGTTCCTGATCCCGTTCCAGGGCGAGCCGAAGGAGCTGGAACCGGTGGGCGGCTTGCTGTTCCGCGCCAGCGACCGCAGCACCGCGTCGCATGTGCTGATGCAGGAAGATGGCAAGCATGTGCTCAGCGACGGCTTGCGCAGCTACGAGCGCGCGTCGATGCTGCGCATGCTGGTGCTGTGGGGCAGCCTGGCCCTGGGGGCTGCCGGCTTGCTGTACGTGCTGGTGGTGGGCGTCTGGCGCGCCGCGCTGCGCAGCCTGGGACGGGGCGACCATCTGTTCGCGCCCCTGTTGTCGCTGCTGGCGCTGCTCTTGCCGCTGCCGTTTTTCTATTTCCAGTCCTATCTGCGCCTGGGCGACGTCACCGTGGCCAGCGTGCTGCTGACATTGGCGACGGGCGCGCTGCCGCTGGCCACGGCGTTCGGCCTGGCCCGCTGCTGGCGCAGCCGCGGTACGGCGGCCGAGGCGGGCTCATGGGCGAAATGGGATTGGGTGGCCTTGCTGGCGGCCTTGCAACTGCTGCTGGTGCTGGCCTGGTGGGGCTTGCTGCCGCTGCGTCTGTGGCAGCTGTAGGCGGTCAGGTCCAGGCGGCCAGCAGCCGGCGCCACCAGGGGTGCGCCGGCGTGGCCCTGCTGCCGTGCCCGGCCCGCTTGGCGCGATAACTGGCCGCCGCCATCTGCAGGCCGACGCGGTCCATCGCCGCCATCGCGTCCGCTTCCTGCGGCGACAAACCGTGCAGCAAGGCTTGCGCGCGCGGCGCGAGCAGGAAGGCATCAAGCACGGCGTCGTCCGTGTACAGCCTGGCCAGATAGGTTTCCAGTGCGGGAGAGCTCATGCGCCGCGCCCCGCGCGCAAGGCCGCGCGCGCCAGCTCCAGCTGGCCCAGCACATGCCCGAACGACGGGTAATTGCCGTCGCGTTCGACGATCACCGTCAACGGTTGCGGCGCATGGCGCGCCAGCAGGGTCAATAAAGCGAAGACTTCAGGCGGCACGTCGTGCAGGTGGTCGTCCAGCAGCCGCTGGCCGCCGCCAGGCGCAGCGATCCAGTGGCCGCCGCTCAGGTGCACGGCGCCGACCCTGTCCAGCGGCAGGCGCAGCAGCAGTTGTTCCGGCCGCTCGCCAATATTGACGGCGTTCGCAAACAGGTTGTGCAGGTCGAGCAGCAGCGGCACTTGCGCGCCGTGGATAATCTGCGTCAGCCACTCGGCTTCGTCCATGGTGCTGGCCGGCGGGGCGACGAGGGTGGCGATGTTTTCCATCAGCGGCGCGCTGCCGACGATGCGCGTGGCCAGCGCGATATTGGCGATGGCGCCGGCGGCGCTGTGCGGCGTGCGCGGCGGCGCCGCCAGATGGCCGATTTCGATGCCGCCGGCGCGCACAAAGCTCAGGTGTTCGGACCACGATTCCGCCTGCACCTCCTTCATCAGGCGCGCCATCGCCTGCAGCCGGCGCGGGTCGGCGGGTATCGTCGAGGCCAGCCCCATGCCCACGCCGTGCAGGCTGACGGGCACCTGGCGCGCCAGGCGGCGCAGGGCGGCGATGCCGGCGCGCGGGGCATGGTAGTAATCGTCGGCGATCACTTCCAGCACGTCGATCCGCGCCAGGTGGGACAGGATGCCGGCGGCCAGTTCGCCGCGCCAGCCCAGGCCGACGCGGTCGCGTGCGCTTGCCTGGCTAACTGCCACAGCCGCCGCCACCGCCGCACCCGCCGCAGCCGCTGCCGCCGCCATCACCGCCGCCGTCGCCGCCCGATGAAGAGCCGCCCGAGTCGCCCGTGCCGCCGGACGACGAGTCGCCGCCCGAACTGTGCCGGGGCGCCGGGTACAGCTCGGCGACATACGCGTACACGGACAAGGGCAGGGCGCCGATGCCGAAGATGGCGGCCAGCAGTGCCATGTCCGCGCTGCTGCTGCCTGCCTGCAGGCGCGCCGAGCGCATGTTCAGGCGGCCAAACAGCATGCGCAAGTCGGTCAGCAGCCGCTGCGCGCTCCAGCTGGTCGCCTGGGTGCGCAGGCCGCGCAGCATGAGGAGAAAAATCGCCAGCAGGACTGCCAGGAACAGCAGGTTGTAGTGCTGGCGGCTGATGGCGATGACGGCCTTGACGCCGGCCACCGTCACCAGCAGCCAGTGCGCGGCCCAGGTGATGCGTTCGCGCCGGCGCAGCAGCGGCGGGCCGACCAGCAATTCCTGCTGCGTCAAGGTCTCCTGGTAGGCGCGGCACGATGGCAGCATCCCGGCCTGCACGGCCAGTTCCTTGCTATGGCCCTGGCGGCCCAGGTACAGCCGCAGCACGTCGCGTTCGATGTCGTGGCTGGCGAAGCGCAGGCTGTCGGCGCTGGCCGTTTCCAGCAGCGGGCCGTCGGCGCGCAGCAAGCCGCGGTCGACCAGCACGATGGCGGCGATCTTCACGGCTTCGAGGGCGCCGCCGCGCAAGAAGGCGATGCGGTAGGGATCGTCGGCGAGTGTCAGCTGGGCGTGCGGATTGCGCAATTCCTGGCGGATCAGCAGCTCGCGCACGCCGTAGTACACGAGCAGGCCGAAGATCAGATAGGCCAGCAGGAACCACGGTCCGCTCCAGTCAAAGGGATTGAGACCGTTCACCGCATCTGCTCCGCGTGCTCGCGCAGGCGTTCGGTAATCGTCATCAGGCTGGTGAAGGCGGGCAGGGCTTGCCCCGGCGCCAGGCGCGCCGTTTCGCGCGCCGCCGACATCGCTTGCAAGGCGGCGTGCAGCGACGGTTCGCCCAGCTGGTCGACAAACGCTTCGAGCGCCTGCTTGCCGGACAGCGCAGACTTGCCCTCCAGCTGCGCCAGCGAGGCGGCGGCCGAGCGCAAGGGACCGGCGGCGTCGGCGATGGCGCCGGCCAGCTGTTCTTCATTCAGGCTCAATAGCATATAGCGTTCGCGCATGCGCACCTGCTGGTTCAGCAGCACTTGCCGCAGCCGGCGCAGCACGGCGTCGCGGCTGGTGTGCAGGCTGGCGAAAGGATCATTGCCCAGCAGGACGCGGTGGCGCGCGATGATGTCGGCGAACTTGACGGCGAAGGCGTCGGCAGCCTGCGTCAATTCGCTTTCGAGCAGGAACATCACCTGCAAGTCGATGGCGGCGTGCGCCAGGCGCAAGGGAGCGCGCAGCGCATCGGCCGCCTGCGGCGTAAAGCGCTTGAGCAGCAACAGCAGGTTGACGTCGGACGTGGCGCGCAACTGGCCGTCGGCGGCCGAGCCAAACAGCACGGCGGCGGCCAGGTCGGCGCCGAAGGCCGTTTGCGCGGCGGCGACGAACACATCCAGGTGGAGTTGTATTTCTTCTGGCAGCGGTGGCGGCATGCGGTGTTCTTTCACGGTGGGCTGGCGGGGTGAATATAAGTTTGCAATATAGCAAACTTATGCAACCGTGCGCGCACCCTCCGGCGCCGCGAACTTGGCCCCGGCTCAGCTCAACACGTTGAGCAAGCCATCGAGTCCCACAAAGTTCAGCGCCACATCGGCCTGCGAGCGCACCACGGGCTTGGCGCGGAAGGCCACGGACAGGCCGGCGATGCCCATCATTTTCAAGTCGTTGGCGCCGTCGCCCATGACGATGGCCTGCGATGGGGAAATGCCCATCTCCGCGCACACGCGCTCCACCGTGCGCTGCTTTTCCTCGGCGTCGACGATGCCCCCTAAGACTTTACCCGTCAGCTTGCCGTCAACGATTTCCAGTTCGTTCGCGTGCGTGTAGTCGAGGCCGAGGCGCTCTTTCAGGCGCTCGGTGAAGAAGGTAAAGCCGCCCGAGACCAGCAGGGTTTTCAGGCCGGCCGCCTGCACGGCCGCCAGCATCTTCTCGGCGCCCAGCGACAGCTTCAGGCGCTCGTCGTAGACGCGCTGCAGGGCCGATGCATCGAGGCCTTCGAGCAGGGCCACGCGCTGTTTCAGGCTGGCCGCGAAATCGAGTTCGCCGCGCATGGCCGCTTCCGTGATGGCCGCCACTTGCGGTTTGAGGCCCTGCATGTCGGCGATTTCATCGATGCACTCGATGGTGATCAGGGTCGAATCCATGTCCATCGCCACCAGCTTGAACTCACTGAGTTCGCGCTGGCCCATCATGTAGGTGGCGTCCAGCTGCGCCGCATGGGCCGCCACTTCGATGGTGGGGCGCAGCGCTGGCGAATAGGCGATCTGCTCGCAGCGCACGGCATTCGGACCGAGGCGCGTGACGGACGTGGGTGCGGCCAGCGCGGCGATGCGTTCGAGGCGCGCGCTATCGCCGTCGAGACCCTGCAGGATCAGGTTCATGGTGATGGTTGTGGTATTGGTCATGGGTCAGGCCTGCATAAATGGTCGAAATGGTCTACACCGTCAATTGCTTGATGGTGGTCTTGATCTGCGTCACGCGCGCGGCCAGGTCCGGCATGGCGGCCGTGATTTTCAGCTTGTCCTGGCCATGCAGCTTGATATGGCGGTTCTTCTGGATCAGGCCGATGATGCGCATCGGGTCGATGGGCGGCTTGGCCATGAATTGCAGGGTGGCCGCCTCGCCATGCACGTCGATCTTGACGATGCCCACGGTTTTCGCCGCGATGCGCAATCGGTGCGTCTCGACCAGGGCCTTGACGGCGTCGGGCAGCTTGCCGAAGCGGTCGATCAGCTCTTCCTGGATATCGTCGATCTTCTCTTGCGTGGCGCAGTTGGCCAGGCGCTTGTAGATCGACAGGCGCTCGTGCACGTCGCCGCAGAAGTCCGCCGGCAGCAGGGCCGGCACGTGCAGGTTGATCTCGGTGGTCGAGGCCAGCGGCGCGGCCAGGTCCGGCTCCTTGCCCGCTTTCAGCGAGCGCACGGCTTCGTTGAGCATGTCCGAATACAGCTGGAAGCCGATTTCCGTCATCTCGCCCGACTGGCTCTCGCCCAGCACCTCGCCGGCGCCGCGGATTTCCAGGTCGTGCATGGCCAGGTAAAAGCCGCTGCCCAGCTCTTCCATCTGCTGAATGGCGTCCAGGCGGCGCTGCGCCAGTTTCGTCAGGCCCTGCACGTCGTGCACCAGCAAGTAGGCGTAGGCCTGGTGATGCGAGCGGCCAACGCGGCCGCGCAACTGGTGCAGCTGCGCCAGGCCGAACTTGTCGGCGCGGTGCATGATGATGGTGTTCGCCGTCGGCACGTCGATACCCGTCTCGATGATCGTCGTGCACAGCAAAATATTGAAGCGCTGGGCGACGAAGTCGCGCATGACCTTTTCCAGGTCGCGCTCGTGCATCTGGCCGTGCGCCACGGCGATGCGCGCCTCGGGCAGCAGTTCCGTCAGCATGGCCAGGCGGTTCTGGATGGTTTCCACCTCGTTGTGCAGGAAGTAGATCTGGCCGCCGCGTTTGAGTTCGCGCAAGCACGCTTCGCGGATGATGGCTTCGCCCTCGCTGCGGACAAACGTCTTGATGGCCAGGCGCTTTTGCGGCGCCGTGGCGATGATGGAAAAGTCGCGCAAGCCTTCCAGCGCCATGCCCAGGGTGCGCGGGATCGGCGTGGCCGTCAGGGTCAGCACGTCCACTTCCGCGCGCAAGGCCTTTAATGCTTCCTTCTGGCGCACGCCGAACCGGTGTTCCTCGTCGATGATGACGAGGCCCAGACGGGTAAACTTCACGTCATCGGACAGCAGTTTATGTGTGCCGATGACGATGTCGATGGTGCCATCGGCCATGCCCTTGAACGCCTGCGTGATTTCCTTGCCGGTGCGGAAGCGCGACAATTCCGCGATGCGCACGGGCCAGTCGGCGAAGCGGTCGGCGAAGGTTTGCGCGTGTTGTTCGGCCAGCAGGGTGGTGGGCGCCAGTATCGCCACCTGCTTGCCGCCCATGACGGCGATGAAGGCGGCGCGCAGCGCCACTTCCGTCTTGCCGAAGCCGACGTCGCCGCACACGAGGCGGTCCATCGGTTTACCGGACGTCATGTCCTTGATGACGTTGTGGATCGCCTCGGCCTGGTCCGGCGTCTCGTCGAAGCCGAAGCTGTCGGCGAAGCGCTGGTAGTCGTGCGACGAGAATTCGAACGAGTGGCCCTGGCGCAGCGCGCGGCGCGCGTACAGGTTGAGCAGTTCGGCGGCCGTGTCGCGCACCTGTTCGGCGGCGCGTTTCTTGGCCTTTTCCCACTGCCCCGAGCCGAGCGAATGCAGCGGCGCGTCTTCCGGCGAGGCGCCCGAATAGCGCGAGATCACATGCAGCTGCGACACGGGCACGTACAGCTTGGTGTCCTTCGCGTATTCGAGGTGCAGGAATTCCGTCTCGCCTTCGCCCAGGTCCATGCTGGTCAGGCCCATGTAGCGCCCGATGCCGTGGTTGATGTGCACGACGGGGTCGCCGATTTTCAGCTCGGACAGGTCGCGCACCATCGACTCGACCTGCGTCACGCCTTCCTGTTTCTTGCTGCCGACCCGGCGGCCGGAACCGGCATACAGCTCCGTCTCGGTGATGAAGGATAGATTTCCTTCCGGCGTAAACAGCTCGAAACCCGCGTGCAGCGGCGCCACGCCCAGCATCAGCTTGGCGTCGGACTGCAGAAAACCGTCGCTGCCTTCCACCGGTGTCAGGTGCAGGTCGTATTCGCTGAAGTACTGCTGCAGGGTTTCGCGGCGGCCGTTCGATTCGGCGCAGATCATCACGCGGCGGCCCGCTTGCAGCAGATAGCTGCGCAGGTTGGCCAGCGGGTCGTCGGCGCGGCGGTTGACGGCGATGTTCGGAATCGGCGCCGACAGTTCGGACGCCAGCGCATCGTTCGATTTGGCGATCGCCAGGCGCGGGTAGGGCTTGGCCAGGCCAAAGAACTGCTCGTCGGACAGGAACAGCGATTCGGGCGGCAGGATCGGCCGCTCGCGGTCCGCCTTCAGGAAGCGGTAGCGCGACTGCGTGTCGGTCCAAAAGCGGCCGATGGCGGCGTCGATCTCGCCCACCAGGGCCAGCGAGGCGTCGGGCGGCAGGTAGTCGAACAGGGTGGCCGTCTGTTCGAAGAACAGGGGCAGATAGTATTCGATACCGGCCGAGGCGATGCCGCTGCTGATGTCCTTGTAGACCACCGAGCGCGATGGGTCGCCCTCGAACTGCTCGCGCCAGCGGTTGCGGAAGGTGGTGCGCGCCGCTTCGTCCATGGGAAATTCGCGGCCCGGCAGCAGCCGCACTTCGTGCACGGGGTAGAGCGAGCGCTGGGTGTCGGCGTCGAAGGTACGGATGGTCTCGATGGTGTCGCCGAACAGGTCCAGCCGGTAGGGCAGGGCCGACCCCATGGGGAACAGATCGAGCAGGCCGCCGCGCACCGAGTATTCGCCCGGTGACATCACTTGCGACACATGGCTGTAGCCGGCCAGGGTCAGCTGCGACTTCAGGCGCGCCTCGTCCAGGGTTTCACCCTTCTTGAAGAAGAAGGTGTAGGCGGCCAGGAAGGACGGCGGCGCCAGGCGCACCAGCGCCGTGGTGGCCGGCACGATCAGCACGTCGCACTGGCGCGTCTGGATTTCGTGCAGGGTGGCCAGGCGCTCGGAGACCAGATCCTGGTGCGGCGAAAAGGCGTCGTAGGGCAGGGTTTCCCAGTCCGGCAGCAGATGGCAGCGCAGTTCCTTGCCGCCAAACCACGGGATTTCATCGAGCAGGCGCTGGCCGTCGCTGGCCTGCGCCACTACCACGGCCAGCATCTGGCCCCGCGCTTTCAATTCCAGTGCGGCCAGCGCCAGGGCATAGGCGTCGGATGAACCATACAGGGCGGGCAGCGCGTAGCGGTTGCCGGGCTTGGGGAGGGCTTTCGTTAAGTCTAAGGACATGCAGGCGATGACACTAGTGGCAGAGGCAGTTGAGTGGAACAGCTGTGATGCGCGCCGCGCCGCCAGTGACGGCGCTGACAGGCAGGATTATAGACCATCGCCCGCACCTCCGCGCTTGAGAAAACCGTCGCGAGCGGCAGCGATTTGTGGTCAAGAAGCGCAGCCGTACGTTAGTACGGTGAGCATCGCAGGCCGCAAGGCGCGACGTGCAGCAGGTTTTATCCTGCGCGGACATTGGCGATGCCGAATGGGACATGCACCATGGGTATCGTGCCGCCCGCCGATTTCAGGTGGCTCAACTGGTCGTCGAAGAAGATATGCGGCTTGAACACGGACAGCACGCGCGATTTGTCCATGCCGCCGAGGAAAAACGTCTCGTCGGCCGCCACACCCCAGCTTTTCAGGGTCGTCACGACGCGCTCGTGCGAGGGCGCGTTGCGCGCCGTGATGATAGCGATGCGCAGGATCTTTTTGTAGCCGGGGTCGCGCCGCTGCGCCTTTTCTTCCAGGCGCTGCATGGTGGCCAGCTTCTGGAACAGGTCGGCCAGCGGGCCGGGGCGGTGCGGCGTGCCCACGTTCAGGGTTTCATGGGCGTGGAATTCATCGACGTCATTGTTGCGCTTGAACACGGTTTCCGCCTCGTCGTCGGCGATCACGCCGTCGAAATCGAAGGCCACGCGCAGTTCCTCGTCGTTTTCGTCGTCTTCCGTGCGCGATGGCAGCACCAGGCCAGCCGGATAGTCGCACGCCAGCGCGCTGCGCACGTCGTCCTCGTTCGCGCTGAGGAAGAGCGAGGCGTTGAAGGCGGGCAGGTAAGGATAGGGCGACTTGCCCGTCATGAAGGCGGCGCGCGAGATATCGAGGCCGTAGTGGGCGATCGAATGCATGACGCGCAAGCCCGTTTCCGGCGAATTGCGCGAAAACAGCACCACTTCCACGGGCGACTGGCGCGGGTAGTGCTTGTTGATGTTCAGAAAGCGGCGAATGAAGGGGAAGGCCACGCCGCGCGGCAGGACCGTGTCGATATGCGCTTCCTGGTACTTGCGGTATTCCTCGGGGCCGCTGTCGAGGTAGACCTGGTGCGATTCTGCCAGGTCGAACAGGGCGCTGGAAGCGACCCCGATCACCAGTTTGTGTTCGATAGGATAAGCCATGGTCTGCCTGTTGTTTGCTTGTTGCTCATCTTATACGACTATCAACTGCGTAGCCAATAGTGGCGTATCGGGATTTTTTGCACCAAAACGGGGCGCCAGGCCGTTTTTTCTGTCCCCTGTGCAATATGCGCCACAGTAAAGAAAGAAATCTTGTTTTGTATCAAGTATGTAGCAGCCAGCGAGCGTATTTTCCACTATGCTTTCACTTATGAAATCTCGCCAATTGTAACGAAGCGTACGCCCTATCCCCGCCACCTTTATACAAGTGTCAGCTGTTTTACTCGAACATGCCAGCCCCAACTTCGCCAGCAGTCGTCGTGACTTTATAAAGGACCTAGCCATGTTTAAGAATTTACTGATCAAATGGAAGCTGGCGACGCTCGTTGCCGTGATGATGGTGGCCTTGCTGGTGGTGGGCATCAGCGGCTACACGGGCATCGCCACCGTGGGGACCGCCGTCAATGAGATCGGCGTGGTGCGCCTGCCGTCGATCCAGGGCCTGATGATGATGAACGAGGGCCAGACGGCCGTCGCCGCCGCCACCCTGACGGCCGCCATCTATGAAAACAATTACCAGGCACAGGACAAGTTCGCGGAAGCGCTGCAGCTGCGCACCAAGGCCTGGAGCAATATCGAGGCAGGCCGCAAGCTGTACGAGCCGCTGCCGCAAACCCCCGAGGAAGCCGTGCTGTGGAAGCGCTTCCTGGACGAATGGGCGGCCTGGAAGGGCGATGACGACAAGGTGCGCGCCATCCTGCGCCAGCTGGCCGACAACCGCGACGAGCCGCGGCAGAAAGAGCTGTTCGTGGCGTTTTACAAGCAGTACCAGGATTCGCGCAGCCTGTTCAGCAAGGCCGAAGCCACGCTCAACGAGATCATCAAGCTCAATAACGGCGTGGCCGATGCCAGCGTCAAGGAAGGCAGCGCGGCCGTGATCCGCTCGGAAAGCCTGATGGTGATCCTCGGCTTGCTGGCTTCCGCGCTGGGCATCGGCTGCGCCGCCTACATCACGCGGGCCATCACGCAGCCGATCAATTCGGCCGTGAAAGTGGCGCAAACGGTGGCCTCGGGCGACCTGACCAGCCACATCGAAGTGCACACGACGGAAGAAACGGGCCAGCTGCTGCAGGCGCTGAAAGACATGAACACCAGCCTCGTGAACATCGTCGGCCAGGTGCGCAGCGGCACGGAGACGATTGCCACGGCGTCGTCGGAAATTGCCAGCGGCAACCTGGACCTGTCCTCGCGCACGGAAGAGCAGGCCAGTTCGCTGGAAGAGACGGCATCGTCGATGGAAGAGCTGACGTCCACCGTGCGGCAGAACGCCGACAACGCCCAGCAAGCGAATCAGCTGGCGCTCTCCGCCTCGGGCGTGGCCGTAAAGGGCGGCGCCGTGGTGGGCAAGGTGGTCGAAACCATGGACGCCATCAACGACTCGTCGCGCAAGATCGTCGACATCATTTCCGTCATCGACGGCATCGCCTTCCAGACGAATATCCTGGCCCTGAATGCGGCCGTGGAAGCGGCGCGCGCGGGCGAGCAGGGACGCGGCTTTGCCGTGGTGGCCACCGAGGTGCGCAATCTGGCGCAACGCTCGGCGGCGGCCGCCAAGGAAATCAAGACCCTGATCGGCGACTCCGTCGTGGCCGTCGACACGGGCAGCAAGCTGGTGGCCGAGGCGGGCAGCACGATGGCCGAAATCGTCTCCAGCGTGCAGCGCGTGACGGACATCATGGCGGAGATCAGCCTGGCGACGCAGGAGCAAAGCTCGGGCATCGACCAGATCAACCAGGCCATCGGCCAGATGGACCAGGTGACGCAGCAAAACGCGGCCCTGGTGGAAGAGGCGGCCGCCGCGGCCGAATCGCTGCAGGAGCAATCGGGCCAGCTGGCCCAGGTGGTCAGCGTCTTCAAGCTCGATGGCGCACAGGCGCCAGCCGCGCGCGCGAAGCCTGCCACGCCGCGCGCCGCAGTGGCCAGTGCCGCGCCCAGGCGTCCCGCACCGGGTCCGGCATCGCCTCCCGCATCACGCCCCGCTGCAGGCCGCCCGGCCTTGCGCGCCGTGCCGTCCCAGCGCCAGAGCGCATCGCGCGACGACGAGTGGGAAGTGTTTTGACGGATTGACGGATTGACGGCGCCAGCAGGCGCTGACCGGACGGCCGCCCTGTGCGGCCGTTTTTGCATGTGCGCCCAAGCCCGCACTGCGGTTACTACTTACTAAAAAAACAGCGTTATAAAAATAGCTGTTTTGTCATCTAAGCAAATCTTTTCAAAACTTAACGCGACATTGCTTGTGAGATAACTCACACTGCCTGCCGTACCACCCTTGTTCCCGCCTCGGCCACATCCCGGCTGACCCCTCCGCCTGCTGCGTCCAGCCATTCGTGGCAGGCGGCAGCCATTGCCGTCAGCCTTGCATGCGAGCCCGGCGCGGTGACCGATGATGCACCACATTGAAGGATGCGAATAATGATGGCAAATATGAAAATCGGCACGCGCCTGCGCTGCTCTTTTGCGTTGTTGACCTTGCTGCTGCTGGCGACTGCCGCGCTGGGCATGTTGCACCTGTCCAGCCTGGAGCTGCGCATGCGCGACGTGATCGATGACAAGTATCCGAAAACCGTGCTGGCCAACGACATCATCAAGAATGTCAACATCATCGCGCGCTCCTCGCGCAACCTGCTGCTGATGACGGAGCCGCAGCAGCTGGCGCAGGAGCGCGCGAGCATCGCCAGGGCGGGCGCGGACACGGAGCAGCGCCTGGCGCAGCTCGAACGCATCGTGCTGTCGGAGCAGGGACGCGCGCTGATGGCGGCCGTGACGCAGGCGCGCGCCACCTTCAACGAGGGCCGCGACAAGGTGCTGGCCCTGCTCGAGGCCGATGCGCGCGACGAGGCGGCGGAGCTGCTGCTCGGTACCGTGCGCAACGACCAGCTGCGCTACATGGCGGCGCTGGAAAGCCTCATCACGCACCAGCACGACCGCATGGAAGAGGCGGGCGCCCAGGTGCACGCAGAATATCTGTCGGCGCGCACCATGATGCTGGCGCTTAGCGCCCTGGCCATCGGTTTCTCGCTGGTGACGGCATGGCTGGTCACGCGCAGCATCGTCCATCCGCTGCGCCATGCCTTGACCGTCGCGCAGACCGTGGCCGCCGGCGACCTGACATCGACCTTCGGCCGCCACGGCGGCGATGAAACGGGCAAGCTGCTCGACGCGCTGTGCATCATGAACGGCAACCTGCTCGAGATCGTGCAGCGGGTACGCAGCGGCACCGACACCATCGCCACGGCCTCGTCGCAGATCGCGGCCGGCAATAGTGACCTGTCGTCGCGCACCGAGGAGCAGGCCAGTTCGCTCGAACAGACCGCATCGGCCATGGAGGAGCTCAGCTCCACCGTGCAGCAGAACGCGGACAATGCCCGCCATGCCAGCATCCTGGCCGTCGAGGCGGCAAACATCGCCGGCGCCGGCGGGCAAGCCGTGGGCCAGGTGATCCACACCATGGACGCCATCAGCGCGTCATCGGCGCAGATTGCCGACATCATCGGCGTGATCGACATGCTGGCCTTCCAGACGAATATCCTGGCCTTGAACGCGGCCGTGGAAGCGGCGCGCGCGGGCGAGCAGGGGCGCGGCTTTGCCGTCGTGGCAACGGAAGTGCGCAGCCTGGCGCAGCGCAGTGCCGCGGCGGCGCGCGATATCCGCGCCCTGATCGCCAATTCCACCCAGCAGGTCGACGCGGGCGCGGCCCTGGTCGCACAGGCCGGCGCCACCATGCAGGAAGTGGTGGCGGCCGTGGGGCGCGTGAGCCAGATGGTGGCCGACATCACGGCTGCCAGCGCCGAGCAAAGCACGGGCATCGGCCAGGTCAGCCAGGCCGTCGTGCAGATGGACGAGGTGACGCAGCAGAACGCCGCCCTGGTGGAGGAGGCTGCGGCCGCGTCGCAATCGCTGGAAGGCGAGGCGGCGAACCTGCTGCAGGTGGTCAGCGTGTTTCGCCTGCAGCAGGGGCCGGCGCACGCCTTGCCGCGCCGGAGCGCGCCGGCCGTGCCGCGCCTGCTGGCCTAGTGGCGCGCCTGGCAAGGTTCTGGCACGGCCCGCGCGCGCGGTCGCTGCTGTGCGCTGCGCTGGCCGTCTGCCTGCCGTTGGGCATCTGGCTGGACGATGCGCAGCCGCGTCACGTGGCGCTGGCGGGACTGGCGGCGCTGGCGCCGGGTTGCGCCATGCTGTGGCGGGCGCTGAATGGGCGCGGCGGCACGCGCATGGCGTCGGCGCGCAGCCGGGAGCTGCAGGCGCGCCTGGACAGCGCCATCGGCGACGGCGAATTCTGTTTTCACTACCAGGGCAAGTTTGATACGGCGCAACTGCGCCTGGTGGGCCTGGAAGCGCTGCTGCGCTGGGACCACCCGCGCCACGGCCTGATCTACCCGAATGCATTCATCGGCCTGGCCGAGCAGACCGACGCCATCGTCGCGCTGGGCAACTGGGGTATCGATGCCGCCTGCCGCCAGCTGGCGCAGTGGCGCGCGGCGGGCCTGCCCTTGGTGCCTGTCGCGGTGAATGTCTCGGCGCGCCAGCTGTGCCAGCCGCACTTGCCGGACTTCGTGCTGCGCTGCCTGCGGCGGCACGCCATCGTGCCTGGCCTGCTGGAGCTGGAAGTGACGGAAAGCTGCTGCATCGACGACATGGCGCAGGCGACGCAGGTCTTGCGCCGGCTGCGCGCGCTGGGCCTGGCCATTTCGCTCGATGACTATGGCACCGGTCATTCGGGGCTCAGCCATGTCAGGATGCTGCCGATTCACACCATCAAGATCGACCGCTGCTTCATCCGCGACCTGGGCAGCGCAGGCAGCGCAGATAGTGACACTGTGATCGTCGCCTCGACCATTGCGCTGGCGCGCGGCCTGGGCTTGCAGGTGCTGGCCGAAGGCGTGGAAAACGGCGAGCAGCTGGCGCGGCTGCGGCGGCTGGGCTGCCCCCAGGTGCAGGGCTTTTACCTGCACCGCCCGGCGTCCGCGGCCGACGTGGCCGCACTGCTGGCCGACGGTGCGCCGGCCGGCCTTGTAACAGTGCCGAAACATGGCGCCATGCGGCCTGGCGTGGATGCTCAGTAAAATATGGCCACTGCAAGCCGCATGCTTTAACACTTCTCCCCCACGCAAGAATGATAAACAGTCCCGTCCCGGCCTATGTCTTCGGCCCGTTTCGCCTTTTGCCGCTAGAACGCGTGCTGTTCGAGGGCGATCGCGCGCTGCGCCTGGGCAGCCGGGCCATGGACTTGCTGCTGGCCCTGCTGGAGCGCGCAGGCGACATCGTCGACAAGCATGAACTGGTGGCCATTGTCTGGCCCAATGCCGTGGTCGACGACGCGACCTTGCGCGTGCACCTGGCGGCGCTGCGCAAGGCGCTCGGCGATGGCCGCGATGGCCAGCGCTACATCACCACCGTTCCCGGGCGCGGCTATGGCTTCCTGGCGCCGCTGGCGCACACGGGCCAGCCGGCGCCCGGAACGGCCGGCGTCGAGCCGCGGCACAACCTGCCCGTCATGCTGACGCGCATGCTGGGCCGCGCCGAGGCGCTGCAAACGATGGCCAACCAGCTGCTGCAATTGCGCCTGCTGTGCATTGCCGGTCCGGGCGGTATCGGCAAGACCACGCTGGCTGTCGTCCTGGCCACGCGCGTGCTGCGCCGCTATGCCGATGGCGTGTGTTTCGTCGACCTGGCGCCGCTGGACGAGGCCCGCCTGGTGCCGCTGGCGCTGGCCACGGCGCTGGGGGTGGCGGTGCCGGCCGGCGACGCCATGCCGGTCCTGCTGGCCTACCTGCGCCCGCGCCACATGCTGATCGTGCTCGATAACTGCGAGCACGTGATCGGCGCGGCCGCCATGCTGGCCGACGCATTGCTCAAGGGCGCGCCGTTGCTGCACGTGCTGGCCACCAGCCGCGAGCCGCTGCGCATCACCAGCGAGCAGCTGCAGCGCCTGCCCGCGCTGGAATTGCCGCCGGCCGATGCCGTGCCCGATGCGGCGGCAGCCCGGCATTTCGCCGCGGTGCAGCTGTTTTGCGAACGCTGCGCGGCCGTCGACGATGCTTTCGTGCTGGCCGACGCCGATGTGCCCGTGGTGGTGGACATTTGCCGGCGGCTCGACGGTATCCCGCTGGCGCTGGAGCTGGCGGCCGGGCGCATCGGCCATTTCGGCTTGCATGAATTGCGCCGCCAGCTCGACGACCGCTTTCGCCTGCTCACGCGCGGGGCGCGCAACATGCCCTTGCGGCACCAGACCCTGCGCGCCACCCTGGACTGGAGCTACTGCCTGCTCGACGCGCAAGAGCGCCAGGTGCTGCAGGCGCTGAGCGTGTTCAAGAGCCGCTTCCGCCTGGAGTCGGCCAGCGCCGTGGCGGGTTGCGACGTGTTCGACACGCTGGCCGATCTGGCGGCCAAGTCCCTCGTCAGCATCGAATTTTGCTGCCAGCACGTGTATTACCGCCTGCTCGACACCACGCGCGCGTATGCTAGCGCGCAGCTGGCGGCGGGCGGGGACGCCAGCGCCGTGCTGCGGCGCCATGCGCGCCATTGCCTTGGCCTGGCCGGACGCATCGCCGCCGACTGGGAGAGCATGCCGCCGGCGCACTGGAGCGCGCGCTACGGCCGCCATGTGGATGACCTGCGGGCCGCCATCGACTGGACCTTCGGCGAGGAGGGCGACGTGGCGCTGGGCGTGGCCCTGACTCTGGCCGCGCAACCCCTGTTCTATCAGCTGTCGCTGATGGATGAATACCGCGTGCGCGTCGCGCGGGCGCTCGAGTGCATGGCCGCGCAGGCAGTGGATGACCCCGACAGCGAGATGCAGCTGCATGCCTCGCAGGCACACCTGCTGCTGCATACGCAGGGCGTCACCGGCACCATGCTGCGTTCGTTCCAGCGCGGCTATGCGCTGGCCATGCGCACGGACGATGACAGCCGCCGTGCGGAAGCGATTTGCGGCATGTGGATCTGCAGCCTGCAGCTCGCCGATTTCCAGCGCGCCGACAGTTACGTGGCCCAGCTGGCCCTCCTGTGCGAAGCGCGCGACGACACGGCGATGCGGCTGGTGCTGGCGCGCATGCGCTCGGCGGGCGAGTACTTGCGCGGACGCTACGCGGAGTCGGCGGCGCTGGCGCGCATGGTGCTCGCGCATCCCGAGGGCGCCGGGCAGCTTGGCTTCAACAACGCCTTGCTGGCCGATCACCAGGTTTGCCTGCGCGGCACGCTGGCGCGCTGCCTGTGGATGCAGGGCCGCGCCGACGACGCACTGGCGCTGGCGCGCGAGGCGGTGACGGTGGGCTTCGAGCACAATGGCGTCACGCTGTGCGTGGCGCTGGCCATCAATGCCATTCCCGTCGCCCTGTGGTGCGGGCAGCGGGGACTGGCGCATGCCTGGACTTGCCTGCTGTGCGAGCACGCGGCCCGCTATGGCTTGCTGTACTGGAGCGCCTGGGGCGCCGCCTACCAGCGGCTGCTCGACGCGGGCGATACGCTGACGGAATTTCCCTGGCCTGCCGTGCGCAGCTGGCCGATACAGATCGATTTGATGGCCACGCTGCACGACGCGGCCGCCGATAGCCAGGCGCTGCGGCGCGCACGCACGGGACTGGCGCCATGGAGCGCGCCGGAAGTGCTGCGCCGCGACGCGCACCACCGCTGGCGGGCGCTGGCGCAAGACGATGCGGCCGGCCTGGAAGCGGTGCGCGTGCAGCTGGAAGAAGCGCTGCAGCTTGCCCGGGGCCAGCAGGCGCCGGGCTGGGAGCTGCGCTGCGCCACCAGCCTGGCGGCCGTGATGCAGGCGCAAGGCTACGGCGCCGCCGCGCATGCCATGCTGGCCCCGGTCCATGCCGGCTACCGGCAGGGGCGCGACACCACGGACGTGATGGCGGCAGCAGCTTTGCTGGCGCGGTTGCTGGCGCAGCTGGCTTGATGGCTATTCGTAGGCACCCAGCCGGCGCTGTTCGTCCGGCGTGAAACTGGCGTCGCGCAGCTGCTGCAGCGCTGCAGCATCCTGTGCGCCGCCGGGCAGGATGGCCTGCTGCGCCTTCTGCGCCTGATACGCGATGATGCGCTGCTGCCACTGCGATTCCTCGCGGTCCAGTTCCGCCAGGCGCGCCGCCGCCGCCGGCGTGAAGGTGCTGGCACGCAGGCGGTAGACTTCATTCTCGCCGCCGCCCTGGGCCCGCAACGCCTTCACCGAGGCGTCCAGCTGCGCCACCCTGACGGGTGCGTCGCGCGCATCGCGCTGGGCGGGCGACATTTTCTGGTCCAGCACGGCCAGTTGCGCCTGGCGCTGCGCCTCGTCGAGCGAGGTGTCGCCGAGGATAGCCATGCGCGCCACGGCATCGTCGTCATATGCGTCGCTGGCGCCGAACAGGCCTGCGCTTTCCTCGGGCGTAAAATAATTGCCGCGCAGGGCGCGCATCGCTTGCAGGCGCGCGCGCGCCGCCACGGCGGGATCGGCCTGCGCCGGCAAGGCCTGTTCCGCGCCGGCCAGCGCCTGCTTGTATGCCAGGTAAGCGCCCAGCAGGCGCTTGGCTTCGCGGGCGGGGACGGGCGCGAGGCGCCGGTCCAGTTCCGCCTCGATCTGGCTGCGGATGGCGGCCAGCGGTTTTTCACCGAGGCCCGCCAGGTAGTAGTCGAACAGATGGCCCAGTTCCGCGTCGACCACCAGCTTGTCGCCGGCGGCCACCGTCACGTTGCCGTCGGGCCGCGTGCCTTCCATCGAGCGCACGAACGCGAACAGGTCCGGTTCCGCCTTCTCCGGCGGCGGAGCGGGCGGCTCCCCCGGCCGCAATGCCAGGTACAGGACCAGGGCCGCCAGGCTGCCGCCGATGAGCCATCTCGCGTTCGTGTGCATCGCAGCCTCCTTACAGTCCCAGGCCTTGCAGGCGGTTGGCCTGCTGGCGGAAGACGGTGACGGGGTTCGTCTCGAACAGGTTGACGATGCCGACAAACTGGTTGACTTCATCGAGGTGGTTCATGGCGTAGTCGTCGCGGATCACCTTGCCCAGGTGGCTGGAGCAGCTGCTGACCAGACCATCGTTCTTCACGCCGCCGAAGGCCAGGCTGATGGCCGCCAGCGCCGGGTCGCCCACGTCGAGCACATTCGTGTACGGTTGCGCGCCGCTCCACGAAAAGTAGTGCACGCCCTGCACCTGGTAGGCCCCTTCGCCGCAGGAGGAGGTGGGCACGCCTTGCGGATGGCGGCTATTGAAGGCCAGCGAACCGGCCGTGGACAGCGAGGCGAGTGAGGCGCCCGCGTTTTGCGGCAAGCCCTTGTTGCCCGACAAGATGCCGATCAGGGAAGCGAGCGCATTGCCCAGCGCGCCGCTGGTGTTGGGAATGGCGCCGCTGAGGATATCGGCCACCTTGGAACCCTTGTTGACGCCGGCAACGCTGGTGACGGACGCCACCAGGTCGGGCCGCACGGAGGCGACATAGCGGGCCGTGGGGCCGCCGTGGCTGTGGCCGATCAAGTTGACCTTGGCCGCGCCGGTGGCGGCGAGGATTTGCCGCACCTGCGACAGCAGCTGCTCGCCGCGCACTTCCGTGCTGTTGGCGGCCGAGACGGTGGTCACATACACTTGCGCGCCGCCGCTGCGCAGGGCGTCGGACACGCCATAGAAATAGTCGACGGGTCCCAGCTTGTCGAAGCCGAACAGGCCGTGCACGAGCACGATCGGGTACTTCGTTTGCGTGTAGCCGGCGGCGCCGGCGCTGCCGGGCAGGATGGCGAGGGAAAACAGCAGGGTGGATAGCAGTTGCCAAAAGCGAGTCTTCATTTTGTCTCCGTTATTATTGAATAGTGGAAATGTCGATGCTGTAGCGATGAACCGTGCACTCCTTACATTCTCGATGCATTAAAAATAGCGAGCGCTCGGTTTTTTGAATGTAGCACCGCTGGATTTAAATTGCTGTGAATTGCATGATGCAGCGCAATAACTGTGCGCATTTGGCGTTGCGTATGGGTCCATTGCATAGTTGAAAGGTCAAATAGTTGTTTTCCTGAGCTATAATCGGCCCCGCATCCGCCGTCCCGCCGTCTTGCAGCGCCGCCCAGGTGCTGTCTTACATTGCTCATACACCGTTACTTGGGAATGCACTTGTCGACCCATTTTAATTTTGAACAGTTTCAGCAGATGACGCCTTTAAATGGCGAAAACATCTGGGAATATATTCTTGACCGCCACGCGGAGCGCATCGGCGTCAAACGTCGCAAGCCGGCGCTGGAAAATCTCGAACGCATCTTTGTCGCCACCTTTCGCCTGGCCAATGACGTGGGTTTCCGCGCCATGAGCTTGCGCGACCTGTGCCGCGAAACGGGGCTGTCGATGGGCGGCCTGTATGGCTACATCACCAGCAAGGATCAGCTGGCGGAAATGATCGAGGACGTGGTGCGCCACGCCACGCAAGCCTTGCCGCTGCTGTTCGTTGACGTGAAGTCGCCGCTGGACCGCCTGGAGGCGATGATACGCTCGTCGATCTACCTGTCCGAAGTGCTGCAGCCGTGGTTTTATTTCGTCTTCATGGATTCGCGCGTGCTGCAGGTGGAGCAGCGCAGCATGGCGAAAAATTCCGAGCTGTATGTGCAGACCCTGATCGCCGCCACCATCGCCGAAATCGAACCGAAGCCGCAGGGCGATCCCACCCTGCTGGCGGCGCACTGCCTGGCCCTGTTCCAGGACTGGTACGTGAAACGCTGGAAGTACCGCGCGGCGAAGGTCAATGTCGACGATTTTGCCGACAGCGTAGTCGGCACGGTGCGCGGATATTTGAGCATGGCCGCCGTGTAAACCGCTGCGGCACCTGTCGGGTTACGCCGTCCCGGCTAACCCGACCTACGACTGGTGATTGATGCGGTAAGAGGCAGGTCGGATTAGCGAAGCGTAATCCGACAAGATACTGGTGATTGATGCAGTAAGAGGCAGGTCGGATTAGCGAAGCGTCATCCGACAAGATAGCTGCGTCAGTTCGTGGTTTCCACCGGCAGCGTCTCCGGCAGTGCTGCCGGGTCCGTCGGCGTCTCCGCCTCCATATCCAGCGTCTTCACGCCATTCATGTCGATGAATTCATCGTACAGCCATTCGCCGTCGACCTGGCTCAGGCCCGCTGGCACGTCGCGCGTCACTTGCGGGCGCGTGGAAAGCGCCGTGCGCATGTAGTCGATCCAGATCGGCATGGCCAGGGTCGAACCGAATTCGCGTCCGCCCAGCGATTTGGGCTCGTCGTAGCCCATCCACGCCACCGCCACGATACCGCCGCTGTAGCCGGCGAACCAGCCGTCGACGGCGTCGCTGGTGGTACCCGTCTTGCCGGCGATGTCGCTGCGGCCCAGTTTTTTCGTCGCCGCCGCGCCCGTGCCCGTGCGGGCCACTTCGCGCAGCATGCTGTCCATCACGAAGGCGTTGCGCGGGTCCAGCGCCAGGGTCTTGTCGTCGTTCGGCGCGGGCGGCTTGGTCTGCATCAGGATGGTGCCCCTGGCGTCGACGATGCGGTCGATCAGGTATGGTTCCACCTGGTGGCCGCCATTGGCGAACAGGGCGTAGGCGCCCGCCATCTGCACGGGCGTGACGGAACCCGTGCCCAGCGCCATGGTCAGATTGCTGGGCTGGCGGGCCGGATCGAAGCCGAATTTTTCCAGGAAGTCGTGCGTGTACGACACGCCCAGCGCGCGCAGGATGCGCACCGAGGCCACGTTCTTCGACTGCGCCAGCGCGTAGCGCATGGTGATGGGGCCGTCGAACTTGAAGTCGTCATTCTGCGGCGCCCACACCTTGCCGCCCGCCTGCATTTCCAGGGGCACGTCGTTGATCAGGGTGGCCGGCGAAAAGCCTTTTTCCAGCGCCGCCGAATACACGAAGGGCTTCATGGCCGAACCGGGCTGGCGCCACGCCTGCGTGACGTGGTTGAACTTTTGCAGGTTGTAGTCGAAGCCGCCCACCATGGCGTGGTAGGCGCCCGTGTCCGCATCCAGCGAAACGAAGGCGGCGGCCACCAGCGGCACTTGCGTGATGGCCCAGTTACCCTTGGCGTCCTGGCTGATGCGGATCACGGCGCCCGGGCGCAGCTTGATGCCGGCGCTCGCCTTGGCGGACAGCGCCGGGGCGGCAAAGCGCAAGCCGTCGCCCGTGATGGCCTTGGCGTCGCCGTCGCCCGTGTCGGCCACCACCTTGCCGCTGGCGACTTCCGTGACGACGGCGGCGATCAGGCCGTCGCTGTCCGGACGTTTTTGCAGCGCAGCATCGATGGCGTCGTCGCGCTGCTCGGGATCGGCCGGCATGTCGATGAAGGTTTCCGGGCCGCGGTAGCCGTGGCGCTGGTCGTAGGCGATGACGTTGCGGCGCGTCGAGGCGTAGGCCGCGTCCTGATCCGCCTTCAGGATCGTCGTGTAGACGCTGATGCCCTTGATATAGCTGTCTTCCTTGAATTGCGCAAACACGGCCTGGCGCGCCAGTTCGGCCACGTATTCGGCGTGCGTGTCGAAACCCTGTTTGCCGCGGCTGTTGATATGCAGCGGCTGCGCCAGCGCCTGCCGGTACTGGCCTTCGCTGATGTAATCGAGTTCACGCATGCGTTTCAAGACCAGCTGCTGGCGCGCGTGCGCCTTTTTCGGGTTGCTGATCGGGTTGTGGCGCGACGGGTTTTGCGGCAAGCCGGCCAGCATGGCCATTTCCGCGATCGACAGTTCCGACAAGGGTTTGCCGAAATACGTCTGCGCCGCGCTGCCGAAGCCGAATGAGCGCTGGCCCAGGTACATCTGGTTCATGTACAGCTCGAGAATCTGCTCTTTCGACAGGGCCGCTTCGATTTTGAGGGCCAGCATGATTTCATTGAGCTTGCGCGAGGCGACTTTTTCGCGCGTCAGGAAGAAGTTGCGCGCCACCTGCATGGTGATGGTGGAGCCGCCGCCATGGCCGAAGCCGTGGCGCAGGTTCGACAGCACGGCGCCGCCGGCGCGCACGAAGTCGATGCCGTGGTGTTCGTAGAAGCGGCTGTCCTCGATGGCCAGCAGGGCTTTCTTCATCATTTCCGGCACTTGCGCAATCGGCACGAAGTCGCGGTGTTCTTCGCCGAATTCGCCGATCAGCACATTGTCGGCCGTGTACACGCGCAGCGGGATCTTCGGCTGGTAATCGGTGATGACGCCCAGCTCGGGCAGGCGCGGGCGCACGTACAGGAACAGGTAAGCGGCCAGCAGCACGGCGGCGGCCAGCGCGGCGCCGCCGGCGATGATGAAGCCGCGCGCGGCGGCGCGGCGGGAGGGCCAGGGGAATCCGGATCGTTTGGCAGTCAAGGCAGTCTCACATGAGCGTGCAGGGCACGGTGGCAGCGATTATAGACCAATGCGGCGGCGCTCCCCGTGCGGGCCGGGCGCCGGGGCCGGGAGCAAAAAACCTTTTCATCGAAACGCGGCTGTGCGATAGTCTCGGCTTCAAGCAAATAGCCCGGGCGTCAATCCGGGCTGTTTAATTTATACAATTAAGGATTTATTTATGGCAAAAGATGCAATGCCGAGCGCCGTGAAGCCGTACATCCCGGCCGATGCGAAGCTGCCCGAGATGACCTTCCGCGCGCTGTTCATGGGCGTCATCCTGGGGATGGTCTTTGGCGCCTCCTCGCTGTACCTGGTGCTGAAAGTGGGCCTGACCGTCAGCGCCTCGATTCCCGTCGCCGTGATCGCCATCACCCTGTTCGGCCTGGCCAAGAAGGTGGGAGGCAAGGATTCGTCGATCCTGGAAAACAGCATCACGCAGACGGCCGGTTCGGCCGGCGAATCGCTGGCCTTCGGCCTGGGCGTGACCATGCCCGCTATCCTGATCCTCGGCTTCGACCTGGAAATCTCGCGGGTCATGCTGGTCGGTATCCTCGGCGGCTTGCTGGGCATCCTGATGATGATTCCCATGCGCCGTACCATGATCGTCGACCAGCACAAGGAACTCAAATTCCCTGAAGGCACGGCCTGCGCGGAAGTGCTCAAGGCGGCCGCCACGGAAGAATCGCGCATCGCCGCCGGCGAAAGCATCGAGAAGGATTCGGCCGCCGCGCTGGACGCCAAGCGCCGCGCCAAGATCATCTTCGGCGGTTTTGCCGTCGGCTTGCTGTATAAGGTCTTCAATATCTCGTTCAAGGGCTGGAAGGACACGCCGGGCGTGGAATTTGCCGCGCCGCTCAAGGGCGGCTCCATCGGCGCCGAGATTTCCCCTGAATTGCTGGGCGTGGGCTACATCATCGGCCCGCGCATCGCCGCCACCATGGCGGCCGGCGGCGTGCTATCGTATTTGCTGTTGATCCCGATGATCAAGTTCTTCGGCGACAGCCTGACGACCGTGCTCTCGCCCGGCACCAAGTTGATCAGCGAAATGGGCGCGGACGACGTGCGCAGCGCCTACGTGCTGTACATCGGTGCTGGCGCCGTGGCCGCCGGCGGCCTGATTTCGCTGGTGCGCGCCATGCCCATGATCTGGCGCAGCCTGTCGGCCGGCCTGAAGGGCATCGGCAAGGGCATCAAGACCGATTCCACCTTGCGCACGGACCAGGACATCCCCCTGAAATGGGTCGTCATCGGCTGCCTGTCCATCATCGCCGTGATCACGTTCGCCACGCCGCTGCACATGAATTTTCTCGGCGCGCTGCTGATCCTCGTCTTCGGCTTCCTGTTCGCCACCGTGTCGTCGCGCCTGACGGGCGAAATCGGCTCCTCGTCGAACCCGATCTCCGGCATGGCCGTGGCCACCTTGCTGTTCACTTGCCTGATCTTCCTGATCATGGGCTGGACGGGCGGGCGTTACTATGTGACGGCCCTGTCGGTGGGCGCCATCGTCTGCATCGCCGCCAGCAATGCGGGCACGACGTCGCAAGACTTGAAGACGGGCTACCTGGTGGGCGCCACGCCGCGCCTGCAGCAGTACGCGATTTTGGCGGGCGCCTTGTCGTCCGCGCTGATCCTCGGTCCGATCCTGCTGAAACTGAACGAGGCGAGCACCGTCTACGTGCCGGCCGCGCAAGTGGCGCCCGGCCTGACGGTCGATGCATCGAAGCTGACGGTGACGGGCGAGCTGCATGGCCCGCAAGCCGAGAGCGACCACAACACGTACAAAGTCTGGCAAAAGACCGATACCGTGGGCGGCCCGGCCGGCAAATACTTCGTCAAGGAAGATGGTCAGCTCGCTTATCTGGTCGATCCGGGCATCAATGGCCACTACAGCAAGCGTCCGGACGGTTCGGAAGTAAAGAAATACGATGCGCCGAAGGCCGTGCTGATGTCCTACATCATCAAGGGCATCCTCGACCAGCAGCTGCCGTGGACCCTGGTGCTGTTCGGCGTGATGATCGCCGTGGTGCTGGAAATGGCCGGCATTCCATCGCTGGCGTTTTCGGTGGGCGTGTACCTGCCGCTGTCGTCGACCTTGCCGATCTTCGTCGGCGGCCTGGTGCGCTGGCTGGCGGACCGCCGCAACAACAAGCTGGAACACAACGCCAAGCTGAATGAAGAAGAGCGCCAGCTGGCGGGCGACCGCAGCTCTGGCGTGCTGCTGGCGTCCGGCTACATCGCCGGCGGCGCGCTGGCCGGCATCATCATTGCCATCACGGCCGGCGTGCTCACGCACTTCGACCAGATGATGGCCGACTGGGCCGAGCACGGCAACCCGTTCTACGCGGGCTTGAACTCGGATGCGCTGTCCCTGCTGCCGTATGCGGCCATCATCGTGCTGCTGTACTTCGTGGCGCGCGAGAAGAAAATGGACCGCCCGCAGGCTTGATTTTTTAAGCACGCTAATGAAAACCGCCCGGTGTCATGACGATCCGGGCGGTTTTTTATGCGCGCCCGACGGGCCGCGCCGCCAGTTCTGCCGCGCTCGCGTAGATCGTCACGTTTTCTGAGGCCAGCCGGCCCAGGTGGTCATAAAATGCCTGCGCCGGTATGCACCACGACGCCGCATCGCCCACGTGTCCGTTGACGCGCAGGCCGGCGGCGTCGAACTCCCGGTGAAAGTAGTCGCGCAGGTCGCCGCGCCCGGGATGGTCGATGCGGCGCTGCGCGATGGCCGGATCGAAGGGGCGCACGGGCACGTCCCAGCGCCGGCCGGCGTGGTCCAGGCAGGCCAGCAGCTTTGTATCGCCTGCCCACACGGGCACGGGAAAGGCCTCGCCCATGGCGTCTTCCAGCGCGTGATAGAACGTCACCGGTCCCATGGAAATGCCCAGGCCCAGCACCTTGGCCCGCTCGCAGCCGATGAAGCGCTGCCAGGGCGAATCCACGCCGAAAATCGATGGCGCGCGGTGATGCGCCTCGGTGAGCGCGGCGGCATGGCGGCCCCACGCGGACACGGAGTGGGTCGGGTGGATGCTGCGCCGGACACCGGCGCTGGCGAGGAACGCTTCGGGCAGGCGCCCCATGTGCGTGCCATGGCGGCGCGGATCGAACACATAGTCTTTCATGTCGCAGGTGGCGCGCACGGTGCCGCCCGGCAGATAGTAGGTGGGCAGCAGCAGGGTGCCTTGCGGGCCGACGGCGTCCTGCAGGGCGCCAATCACGGCCGCCGCGCCGCCTTCCACGTAGCCGAGGCTTTTCAGCGAAGAGTGCACGAACAGCGTGTCTCCATGCGCGATGCCCAGCCGCGCCAGATCGGCGGCCAATCCGGCGCGCGTCACGTGGCGCGCGCCGTGGCGCATGTTGCGGGCGCTGGCGGCGCGGCGCCACGCTTGCAGCGCGGCCCTGGCGGCGCGCCTGGCACCGTCAAGCATGGCCTGACTCCAATTCCAGCAGGTTGGCATCGATGCAGAACTTGGCGGCCCAGTTCAGGTAAGCCCAGGTGCCGTAGTCGCCATCGACGGGAAACGAGCCCTTGACGCCGCCGCGCGCGTGCGCGGGGCCGTCGATGCTGACCGCGCGCCGCACGTAACGATTCAGGCGGCGCGCCGCGTCGAGGTAGTGCCGCTCGCCCGTGAGCTGGTACAGCAGGAACAGACAATGCGCGTTTTGCGCGGAACCGGTAAGGCAAGCGTAGCCGGCCCCCGGCTGGAAGTCGGGTCCGAGACGGCCAGGCAGGTAGCCATCGGCCGCCACGGCCCTGGCGACGCTCGTGCCGGTGCGCGCGGCGGCCTCCAGCAGGTCGGCGCGCGCCGAAAAGCGGTGCGCTTCGAGCACGCCGCGCAAGGCGTAGCCGATGGTATGGGTCAGCGGCAGCAGCGGGTTGTCCAGGCAGTTCGAGGCGAACCAGCCATTGGGGCGCTGCTTCGTCAACGCCCAGTCGACCTGGCGCAGGCCCGCCGCGCCATAGCCGTGGCCCGGCGCGACGCGGTCCGCTTCGAACAAGCCCCACGCCACGTGCGTTTCATACGCCTTGTCGCCGGCGCTGGCGAACGGCGTCGGATGGCGGCGCCAGCAGCCGTCGGCATCCTGGCTGTCGCGCAGCCAGCGTGCCGCGCGGTGCATGGCGTCCTCGTAAGCCCCGCCGTACGCTGCCACGCCGGCCGCCAGGCCAAGCAGGATTTGGCCCGTGTTGAAGGTGACGGGCACGCGCGGCGTCGAATCGATCTTCCCGCCCTGGAAACCGCCTTCCGGGAACTGGATGGCCACGCACCAATCGAGCATGCGGCGCGCGCGCTCGTGCAGCGCATCATCCCCACCCTCGTCGCCCGTGCGCTGCGCCAGGGCGATCAGGGTGGGGATGATGTAGCCGGTGGTTTCGGGATAGGAGCTAGCCCAGCCCGTCAGCAGGCTGTAGTCGCGCGCGACGCCGCCGTCGTTGGAGCTGGAATGGTCTTGCGCCGCGCATAGCCAGGCCGTGCAGGCCTTGATGACGGCTTGCGGCCCGGGATCAAAGGCGGGCAGGCCGCGCCGGTCCGACGTCCGCTCCATGCGCGCCGCCGCCGGCAGGCCCGCCTGCGGCGCCAGAGTGTTCCTGATTTTCGCGAGCAAGGCGCGCATGGCATTCCATCCGGTGGTTGGCTCAGGCTACTGTAGCGCCGGCCATCGGCAGGGCTATTGACTTACCGCAAGGATTGGCCGCCGCGTCGCCGCCGCGGGAATTGACGCATAATGGCTGTATCACCATCGCCGACGAGGCCCGCCATGAACACCGTCACGCTTGAGTATTCGGTCGTCACCAATCCCGACTCGTTTGTCGGCTTCAAGTATTACGTCAAGGCGGGGCAGGCATTCGATGCCGACGATTTCGCCTATTCCTACAAGCTGAACCGGTCCGACCTGGACCCGGACAGCGTGCTGGCCACGCGCGAGGCGGCGGCGAATTTGCAGCCGGGCGAGTGGCTGACGGTGTCGCATTCGATTGCGGCGTAGCCGGCTGCCTTACGTTGGCGCAAACCAGTCCCGCAGTTCATCGACGGCCTTCTGCGCCGAGTCTTCGGTCAACGTGAGCACGATGATCTTTTCCTGTGCCGGGCGGTGCCCATCGCTGCCGGCCAGCTCGATGGCTTGTCCGAAGCTCGTGTAGCAGGGGCCGCACTCCTGCGGGCATTGCTGCACGATGCGCGCCGCCTTGCCGGCGTTGCGGTCCGCCAGGTTGACAATGGGATTGCCGTCATAAAATGGCTGGCCATTGGCAAATGCGGTGCGCAGATACGGCGCGCACTGGCCGTCGAGGAAGGCCAGGCGGGCCTTCCAGTAGGCCTCTGCCGCCGCGTACGCGGCCTGGTCCTCGAGAAAATCGGCAAACAGGAAGTCGTTCATATGGTCTCTTCGGCTAGATGCCGAACACTTTCAGGATCGCGTCCGTAAAACCCTCGAACCAGCTGCCCACCTTGCCCGGCTGCTTGCCGTGGCGCGGGGTTTCTTCGTACAGGTAGACGCCGTTGCCGCCGTCGAAGCGGTCGTTGAGCAGCGCCTGCTGGCCGCGCAGGTAGGGCAGGAAGGTTTCGCTGCGCATCGTCGAGTACAGCACGTCGGTGGTAAAGCCCAGGGTGGCGGACTGGCTGATGGAGCGGCCCTGGCCCGCCCGTTCCAGGCGCACGCCGCGGCAGCCGCGCACGATCAGGGTGACGGGGCCGCGAAAGACGATGAAGCGCAGCTGCAATGTGAGCCAGGCGTGCAGGCTGGCCAGGCGCCAGTGGCTCGATAGCGCCAGCGGCTGGCCCGCGTCACAGACCAGGCCCACGAGGCCCCGCGGCTGGAACACGAGCGCGCTGCCGGCTGGCAGGTGGACGACGGCCACTTCCAGCAGCGGGTCGTCGCTGGCGGATATCGTCACGGATGCGGTCACGTCGCTTTCCAGCCGCGTCAGCGCCGCCATGCCGGCGGCCAGGCTGGTGAACGGGAACCGCCAGTCCAGCAGCCACTGCGTGCGTTTATGCGTGCCGACGGGCGACGATTGCAGGTATGCGGGATGGATCAGCATCTGCTGGCCGGGTTTGAGCTGCAATGCCTGCGAGACGGCGGAGATGCGCGATTCGCCAAGCGGCGGCAGGGGGAGCGCAGTGGCCGTCACGCCCAGCGCGTGCGCGATGGACAAGGGCTTCAGGCGCGAAGCGACGGGCGCCAGCACGAAGTAAAAGAAGGCCTTGAGGGCGACGGGCAGCAGCATGGCCGACAGCACCAGCAGGGCGGCCGTGGGCGCCACGTCCAGCACGGGAGCGCGCCAGCGGGCGATCCAGTTGCGCGCCAGTTGTTCTTCGCCTGCCGCAATCGCCTTTTGTACGGGCGCCAGCGCGCCGGCCAGCGCCGCATTATCGACGGCGAATGGCGCGGGGCGGGTGATGTTGGTGGCGTTGCTGGTGCGCGCGCGCTGCGCCAGCCAGGCCTGATAGGCTTGCAGATTGGTGTCGCGCAAGCGCTGGCCCTCCGCGTCGAGCTGCGACAGCTGCGCGTAGGCGTCGCTGCCGGGCAGGCGCGCCGCCACGGGATGCTGCGCTTCCAGCTGCCGGCGCTGGCGCCCATTATTTTGCAGCGCGGCATACGCGCGCACATGGTCCGCATGCAGGCGCGCCAGCGTCTGGCGTGCATCTTCGCCGCCGATCGCCGCCTGCAGGGCGCTCAGGTAACGGGCTTCCTGCGCCAGCACTTCGATTTCCACGCGGCGCGTGGCTTCGTCTTGCGCATGCAAGGCCAGGGTGCTCGGGTCGGGCAGGGGAAGGGTGAACAGCGACGGTTGCCGCTGCGCGCGCAAGGCGGCCAGTTGCGCCTGCACTTGCTTCAGGCGTGCCGCGATGGCCGCGTGCGAGCCGTGCTGCAAGGCGTTGACGCGCAGCGTGGCCGCCTCGGCCAGGCTGGCACCATGGCTATCGGCGCTGCCGGAAGCCTGGCGCAGGGCGGCGACAGCCTCGCTGCCGGCGCTGTAGCTGCGCCATTCGGCCAGCAGCAATCGGCCGGCCAGCAGGATGACGATGAACAGGGCGAACTGCAGCGCGTGGCGCAGCAGGAAGCGCAGGATGGCCGTCAGCAGCTGGCGCAAGGAGATGCGTCCTTAGCCGGCCGCGCTATCGGCGTCGGCGCAGCATTTCTTGTATTTTTTGCCGCTGCCGCAGTGGCACGGGTCGTTGCGGCCCGTTTTCGGCAGTTCGCGCAGCACGGTGGCGCCGGGCTGGCTTTGTTTCAGGTGGCGCTGGCGCGCCCAGGCGGCGTTGATGGCGATCACGGCGGGAATCACGCCATCCATGGCCGTTTCGGCCGCGTCGTCATCGAGTTCGGTGGCCGTGGCCAGGTGCTGGAACGGCGCCAGGTACTCAGGATGGCTGACGGCCAGGGCCGCCCACTGGGGTTTGTCCAGGCTGGTGCCCAGCATAAAACCGGCGCACCAGGCGGGCACGCTCCATTCGGGGCCGCAGACGTAGATGGGTTCGAAGCTGTCCGGCTCCTTCGCCAGCCATTCGACCATGTAGGCGTGGTGGCGGCGGGCCAGGCTGGCCGCCCGTTCGCTGGCAGCATCCGCTGCGGGCGCGGCGCTGCCGGCCGCTTTGTCCCAGACCCATGGCAACCACTGCTCCTGCGCGATCTGTTTCGGGTTCAGGGCGACGGCTGTGAGAAAACCTTCGAGCATCGACACGTCCATGGCACGGCTTTCCAGCGCGGGCGCGGCCAGAAGGGTGTCGAGTTCGGCGTATTCGTCGTCGGAGAGGGGCGAGGTGGTGGAGATGCTGGACATAATATTCTTTGCTGATGTGGGGGGAGTGGCCGGTGGCCCTGGCTGTATTGTACCGCCCGCCAAGGCAACAACCGGCGCCGGAATGAAAAACGGCGGCCCGCGGGCCGCCGTTTTCAGCTAAGGCAGAACGCTTACTTCACGCCGTGCATCAGTTTGTTGATCAGCGGTGCGATCAGGAACAACACGACGCCGGCGCCCAGCAGGGACCAGAAGCCGAAGGTATAGCCGGACAGGGCCGACTGCACCGACATGCCGCTCGTGCCGCTGACGTGGCTGGCGAAGATGCCCGACAGGTTGTTGCCGATACCGGTCGACAGGAACCAGCCGCCCATGCCCAGGCCCACCAGGCGCACCGGCGCCAGCTTGGTGACCATGGACAGGCCGATAGGCGACAGGCACAGCTCGCCGATCGATTGCAGCACGTAGACGGTGGTCAGGGTCCAGAACGGGATCTTGTTATCGGCGCCAACCAGGCTCGACAGAGCGAAGATCAGCAGGCCGAAGGCCAGCGCATTGCCCAGCAAGCCCAGGCCGAATTTGCGCGGGATCGAAGGGTTGACGTTGTGGCGCGCCAGGAAGACCCAGACGGCGGCGATGATCGGCGCGAAGACGATGATGGCGACCGAATTGACGGTCTGGAAGTAGGCGGTCGGGAAGATCCAGAAGCCCAGGTCGCGGTTGACGATCTTGTCAGCCAGGAAAGTAAACGAGCTGCCAGCCTGTTCGAAGAACATCCAGAACAGGATGTTGAAGACGAAGATCAGCAGCATGGCGATGACGCGGTCGCGCGCCACTTTGCCGTTGCGGATGCCTTCGATCATCAGCATGACGGCCAGACCGACGAACAGCACGGTCAGGACGATTTGCAGCTTTTCAGCGCCGACGGTCAGCAGGAAATACATCAGCGGGATCACGCACAGGGAGCCGACGGCCACCCAGACGACGCGCATCGGGTTGCCGGAACCAGCTTCCGGAGCGCCGATGCCCTTCAGGGCGCGGCGGCCGATGAAGAACCATACCAGGCTGATCAGCATGCCGAAACCGGAGGCCATGAAGACCATCTTGTACGACGGCATGGCGCTGGTGCCGAAGATCGACTCGGCCAGCCATTGCGTGAAGACAGGCGCGACCATGGCGCCCATGTTGATGCCCATGTAGAAGATCGTGAAACCACTGTCGCGGCGCGGATCGGCGGTCGTGTACAGCTTGCCGACCATGGTCGAGATGTTCGGCTTGAACATGCCGTTACCGACGATCATCGTGGCCAGGCCCAGGTTGAAGATGTCCTGGTTCGGCACGGAGATGCAGAACAGGCCGGCAGCCATGAAGATGGCGCCCAGCAGGATGGAACGCTGGTAACCGATGACCCGGTCGGCGATGTAACCGCCGAACAGGGCGCCGGCGTACACCAGTGCGAGGAAGGAACCGTAGGTCAGGTTGGCCGCTGCCTGTCCCGAACCGTCGCCGCCGTGGAACTGGGCCACGATGTACAGTACCAGCGCCCAGCGAACTCCGTAGAACGCGAAGCGTTCCCAGAATTCAGTCATGAACAACATCCACAATGGGCTTGGATGGCCCATAATCTGCTTGAACTCGGGAATAACGGCTTCCTTGTTGGGCGTAGTCGCACCGCTCATGCGGTTCCTCCTGAAAAATTATTATAGTCAATCGATACAACGAACTTATGGAAGCCTGCGGGCGGCGGGGACTCTCATGAAGAACCGTACGCACGGGAATTCCAATAGGCTGGCATTCTAATCTACAAATTGCGCGGAGCGAAGGTTTCGATTCGCATTAGCAAGAATGACTGTTTCATATTAGTCAAACCGGTTTGCAGGCAAGAACGGCCCCGGCGATTTTGCGGCGGCACAGCACAACTTGCCTGACTTGTCGTATATTAAGGCTGCAAGACCTTCGAGCATCGATTTTTAAAGGATTTTTCGCATTATGGAACACGACGTTATCGATACTCTGGTTTCACCGGAAGGCCGCCTGGACGTGCTCTCCAAGACTGAAGTCAACAAACTGCTCGACACCAGCCAGGGCGGCCTGTACAACACTTTCCGCCGCTGCGCGCTGGCGGTCTTGAATTGCGGCAGCACCATCGACGATGGCCGCGCCCTGCTGGAGCGCTACCAGTCGTTTGAAATTTCCATCATCCAGCGCGAGCGCGGCATCAAGCTCGACATCAAGGGCGCGCCAGCCATCGCCTTCGTCGACGGCAAGATGATCAAGGGCATCCACGAGCACCTGTTTGCCGTGCTGCGCGACATCATCTTCGTCAGCGACGAAGTGACGGGCAACCCGAAATTCGACTTGCAGAGCACGGAAGGCGTGACGGACGCCGTCTTCCACATCCTGCGCAACGCCAACGTGCTGCAAACCCAGCTCAACCCGAACCTGGTCGTCTGCTGGGGCGGCCACTCGATCAACCGCGCCGAATACAATTATTCGAAGGAAGTGGGCTACCAGCTGGGCTTGCGCGGCCTCGACATCTGCACGGGCTGCGGCCCGGGCGCCATGAAGGGCCCCATGAAGGGCGCCACCATCGGCCACGCCAAGCAGCGTTTGCACAATGGCCGCTATCTCGGCATCACCGAGCCGGGCATCATCGCGGCCGAGTCGCCGAACCCCATCGTCAATGACCTGGTCATCATGCCGGACATCGAAAAGCGCCTGGAAGCGTTCGTGCGCGCCGGTCACGGCATCGTCGTCTTCCCCGGCGGCGCGGGCACGGCCGAAGAGATTCTGTACATCCTCGGCATCCTGCTGCACCCGGACAATGCGGAGATTCCGTTCCCGCTGATCTTCACGGGCCCGGAAACGTCGCGCGAGTACTTCGTGCAGATCAACCAGTTCATCCACGACACCCTGGGGCCGGAAGCGCAGCAGCGCTATAAAATCATCATCGACGACCCGGAACTGGTGGCGCGCGAAATGCTCGAAGGCATACGCCAGGTGCGCGAATTCCGCAAGGCGCACAGCGACGCGTATTACTTCAACTGGCTGCTGAAGATCGACCACGAGTTCCAGAAGCCGTTCCAGCCCACGCATGAAAACATGCGCAACCTGAGCCTGCACAAGAACCAGCCCACGCACTTGCTGGCGGCCCAGCTGCGCCGTGCGTTTTCGGGCGTGGTGGCGGGCAACGTCAAGGATGACGGCATCCGCTCGATCGAAAAGCATGGCAACTTCGAGATCCACGGCGACAAATCCATCGCCGGCCCCATGGATGCGCTGCTGGCCTCGTTCGTCGCGCAGCACCGCATGAAACTGGCGGGCACGGCCTACGTGCCGTGCTACACCGTGGTCCAGTAAGCCGTTTTCCAGCCAGCGCCGCCCGCCTCCTGCGTTTGCAAGGGGCGGGCGGCGTTTTTTCATCCGCGTTCCCATCCATGCACCCACCGTGTTCCTTCGCCGCCACAGGCAATCAAATCGCTTGCGTCATCGATGCGTGGGTGCTATCTTTGGAACCGGTTCCAAAATAAAAATATACAGATAAACAGGTAGTGGAGAGCACCCTTGGATTCAGTACGCGGCAGCAAAAAAACAATCTCCGGCGAACCGGCCCGGCCCGTGACCATCGCCCAAGTGGCGCGCGAGGCGGGCGTGTCGAAAACGAGCGTGTCGCGCTTTCTCGGCGGCGAACTCGATGCCCTGTCCGAAAATATCCGCCAGCAGATCGCCAGCACCATCGCGCGTCTCGGCTACCAGCCGAACCAGATGGCGCGCGGCCTCAAGCGGGGCCGCACCCGCCTGATCGGCATGGTCGTGGCCGACATGCTCAATCCCTACACGGTGGCCGTGCTGCAAGGCGTGGAAGCGGCTTGCCAGCAGCATGGCTATACCTTGATTCTGTGTAATACCGGCAATGACGAACAGCGCGAACGCCAGTCGCTGGCCGCGCTGCGCTCGTACAGTGTGGAAGGGCTGATCGTCAACACGCAGGGGCGCAACATTCAGTCGTCCGACTTGCAGCAGGCGGACATGCCCATCGTGCTGGTCGACCGCCGCATCGAGGGCGCCGATTTCGACCTCGTGGGCCTGGACAATGTGCAGGCGGGCCGGCTGGCCACCGCGCATCTGATCGAACAGGGTTTCGACGCCATCGCCTTCGTCGCGCCGCCATTGACGGGCGTCAGTTCGCGGCTGATGCGCGCCGAAGGGTTCCAGGCCGTGATGGCCGAGCATCCGGGCTGCGTGGGCGAAGTGCTGGCCGTGGACCTGGACGACCGGTCCGCCATCGACGCGCAGGTGCGTCTATGCCTGGCGCAGTGGCGCGGCCGCCGCGTGGCGCTGCTGGCCTCGAACGGCATGGTGGCGCTGGAACTGGCGCTGATGCTGCAGCGCCTTGCCTTGCGCATGCCGCAGGACGTGGGCTTGCTGGGCTTTGACGAGTTGCCGTGGTCGCCGCTGGCGGGCCTGAGCACGATCGAGCAGCAGACCTATGACATCGGCTTTTCGGCGATGACGTGCATGCTGTCGCGCCTGCAGGGCGATCAATGCCCGCCGCGCGAGGTGCTGTTGCCTGGCAAGTTGATTGTGCGCAATTCCACCCAGGGTAGCGAAGTACGCAAGGGCGGCGACGCTTGAGGAGGGGAAGAGGGCCTTGCCCTTTTTTTTGAGATAGTTATGGAACCGGTTTCATAAACTGTTTTTACGCTGGAAAGGGGCGTGGATAGTCAGGCAAGGCAATGTTGGGCATGAAGTTGATATGACACGGCAAGAGACGATCTGAATCGTCCATTTGACAACATTCCCGGAAGTGCCTCGACGAGGCCGGTACCGGGATCACAGGAGACTGAAGCATGAAGATGACTACATTGTTGTATTCGAAGATCGTGGCGTGCGCGCTCGCAGCAACGTTTGCCCTGGGTGCGGCGGCCGATGCCGGCGCCCAGACGCTTGGCGACCTGATCAAGAAAGGCAAGCTGACCATCGGCGTGGTCAGCGGCACGCCGCCGTTCGGCAGCATCGACGCCAAGGGCGCGCCCGTCGGCTATGACGTCGACGTCGCCAACCTGATCGGCAAATACATGAACCTGCCCGTGGAAATAGTCCCGTTGACGGCGCCGTCGCGCGTGCCGTCGCTGGAGTCGGGCAAGGTCGATTTCCTCGTGGCGACCCTGGCGCCCACGCCGGAACGGGCCAAGACCCTGATGTTCACCATGCCTTACAGCGCGTTCGAACTGGCCATCGTCGCGCCGGTGGGCGGCAAATTCAAGGCCCTGGCCGAGTTGAAGGGCAAGAAAGTGGGCGTGACGCGCGGCACCACCAACGACACGGCGCTGAGCCGCCTGGCGCCGGCCGGCACCAATATCGTGCGTTTCGAGGATGACGCCACCGTCACCCAGGCCTTGCTCAGCAAGCAGGTCGACGCCGTCTCGATTCCCAGCACGATGGCGCTCGACATCATCAAGACGCGCGGCGCGGGCAAGATCGAGGTCCGCTTCACCTATTCGCTGCAGCCGAACTCGATGGCGGTGCGCCGCGGCGACTTCGAGCTGCACCAGTGGCTCAACAACTTCATCTACTACGTCAAGCTGAACGGCGAACTCGACGCCATCGCGCGCAAGTGGAGCGGCGCGCCGCTGCCGGCGCTGCCGACCTTCTGATACCGCCAGCCGCATAGGAAAGTGCCCGTCCGCACGGCGCGCCGCCACGGTGGCGCGGCCGGGGATGCGCACGCAGACAAGGAGTTGAGTATGCCGTATGAATTTCATTTCGAACTCGTCATGCAATCGCTGGACCGCCTGTTGTGGGGCGCGGCGCTGACGATACGCCTGAGCGCCCTGGCGATGGTGCTGGGCCTGGCGGTGGGCGTGTGCGCCGCTGTCATCCTGAAGAATGGTTCCGCCTATGCCCGCGCCGTGGTGCGCGCGTATGTCGAGGTGATCCGCAGTACGCCGTTCCTGGTGCAGCTGTTCATCATCTACTTCGGCTTGCCGTCGCTGGGCCTGCAGCTCGACGCGAACGGCGCCGCGCTCGTCGCCATGACGGTCAACCTGGGCGCTTACGCGGCGGAAATCGTGCGTGCCGGCATCGGCGCCGTGCATCCCTCGCAGCTCGAGGCGGCGCAGGCGCTGGGCATGACGCGCTGGCAGGTGATGCGCCACGTGGTGCTGCTGCCGGCGCTGGAAAAGGTGTATCCGGCGCTGGCCAGCCAGTTCACCTTGATGATGCTGGCCTCGAGCGTCGTGTCGGCCATTTCCGCCGAAGAGCTGACCGCCGCGGCGCACCTGCTCGACGCGGAAACCTTCCGCAGCTTCGAGATCTACATCGTCGTGATGGTGCTGTACATCCTGCTGGCCCTGCTGTTCCGCTTCAGCTTCTGGGTGCTGGGCCAGATCGTCTTCAAACGCCGCCGCCGTCTGGGCGCGGCGCGCATGGGAGCTTGACATGATCAGTGACTTTTCCTGGGATAACCTGCAATTCCTGCTCGAGGCCACGCGCTGGACCATCGGCCTGTCGCTGATCGTCTTCATCACGGGCGGCATCGCCGGCTTCGCCGTGGCGCTGCTGCGCACGGCGCGCAGCCCGCTCCTGCGCTGTATCAGCGCCCTGTACATTCAGCTGGTCCAGGGCACGCCCGTGCTGATCGTGCTGTTTTTGACCTATTACGGCCTGGCCCTGTTCGGCTACAAGCTGTCGCCGGTCATCGCGGCCGGCGCGGCGATGACGATCTTTGCCAGCGCCTACCTGGGCGAGATCTGGCGCGGCTGCATCGAAGGCGTGCAGCGGCAGCAGTGGGAAGCGTCGGCCGCGCTGGCGCTGAACCGCTACCAGCAGCTGCGCTACGTCATCCTGCCGCAGGCGCTGCGCCATTCGCTGCCGCCGACCGTGGGCTTCATGGTGCAGATCATCAAGAACACTTCGATCACCTCGATCATCGGCGTGGTGGAATTGACGCGGGCAGGGCAACTGGTCAGCAATGCGACCTTCCTGCCTTTCATCGTCTTCCCCGTCGTCGCCCTGATCTACTTCGCGCTGTGCTATCCGCTGTCGCGCTACAGCCATTCACTGGAAAGGAAATTCCATGCCCATCGTTGAAATCGACAATATCAGCAAGAGCTTCGGCGCCAATCACGTGCTCAAGGGCGTTTCGTTCGCCGTCGAGCGGGGCCAGGTGATCGCCGTGATCGGCCGCAGCGGCTCCGGCAAGAGCACCATGCTGCGCTGTATCAACGGCCTGGAAACCATCGACAGCGGCAGCATCGTCGTCGCCGGCCACACGCTGACGGCGCGCCAGGAACACCTGCTCGACTTGCGCAAGGACGTCGGCATGGTCTTCCAGAGCTACAACCTGTTCCCCCACCTGACCGTGGAAGAAAACGTCATGCTGGCGCCGCGCATCGTCAAGAAGGTGCCCGACGCCCAGGGCCGCGCCACGGCGCTGCGCGTGCTCAAGCAGGTGGGCCTGGACCACAAGCGCGAAGCCTATCCCGAGCAGCTGTCGGGCGGCCAGCAGCAGCGCGTGGCGATCGCCCGTTCGCTGGCGATGGAGCCGCAGGTGATGCTGTTCGACGAAGTGACGTCGGCGCTCGACCCGGAACTGACGCAGGAAGTGCTGAAGGTGATGGAAGAGCTGGCGCAGGCGGGCATGACGATGCTGCTGGTGACGCACGAGATGGAGTTCGCGCGGCGCATGGCCGACGTCACCGTCTTCATGCACCAGGGATTGGTGTGGGAAAGCGGGCCGTCGGAAGCGTTTTTCAGCAATCCGCAAACGCCTGAAGCGCGCCAGTTCGTCGGCGCGGGAGCGATCAAATGAGCCCCGTCCTGGTAGCGGCGTCTGCTTATGGCGCAAGCAGGGTAAGGCAGCTGGGGCAAAGCCATTTCATCGACGTGGTGGCCGATGCGGGCGGGGCCGGCATCGAGATCCGCCGCGAACTGTTCACCTCCGACTTGCCGGACCTGGCGCGCATGGGCGCGGCGGTGGCTGCGCGCGGCCTGTACTGCGTGTATTCCACGCCCATCGAATTGTGGGACGCGGACGGGCTGCTGCGGCACGAGTTGCTGCAGCAGATGCTGGACGAGGCGGCGCACCTCGGGGCGCGCTACCTGAAGGTGTCGCTGGGCCATTACCCGGCCGCGCCGGACTTGCACGCCTTGAGCGCCCAGTTGGCGGCCGCGCCCGTGGCGCTGCTGGTGGAAAACGACCAGACGGCCCATGGCGGCAAGCTGGCGACGATGGCGCGCTTCCTGGCGGCGGCGCGCGACATCGGGCTGCCCGTGGGCCTGACCTTTGACATCGGCAACTGGCGCTGGGTGGGCGAGGATGCGCAGCAGGCGGCCCGCCTGCTGGCGCCGTACGTGCGCTATGTGCACTGCAAGGCCGTCCAGGATGACGGGGGCCGGCTGTCCGCCTGCGCCGTCTCCGCCGCCGATCCGGCCTGGCGCGCCGTCTTCGCGCACTTTGCGCCGGGCGTGCAGCGGGCCATCGAATTCCCGCTCGAGGCTACCGACCTGGTGGCCGAAACGGGCCGCTACATCCAGATGCTGGAGGCCGCATGACGGAACACGAAATAATGCATGGAGCGCATGCGCTCGACGTCGTCACCTACGGCGAAGCGATGGCGATGTTCGTTGCCGAGGAAACGGGCGACCTGGCGGCCGTGGCGCATTTCACGCGCCGCCTGGCCGGCGCCGAGACGAACGTCGCCATCGGCCTGGCGCGCCTGGGCTTGAAAGTCGGCTGGCTGAGCAGGGTGGGCGATGACTCGTTCGGCCGCTTCATCCGCGCCAGCGTGCAGGCCGAGGGCGTCGATTGCAGCCGGGTCGCGGCCGTCGCCGGCCAGTCCAGCGGCTTCCTGCTCAAGGAGAAGGCCGAGAACGGCGCCGATCCCCTGGTCGAATACTTCCGCAAGGGTTCCGCCGCCAGCCGGCTGGCGCCCGAGCACTTCGACCCCGCCTATTTCCTGTCCGCGCGCCACCTGCACGCCACGGGCGTGGCCGCCGCGCTGTCCGCCACCAGCCTGGCGTTCGCCGGCCAGGCCATCGACTTCATGCGCGAGCATGGCCGGACCGTGTCGTTCGATCCGAATCTGCGGCCTTCGCTGTGGCCGTCGCAAGCCGTCATGGTGGAACAGATCAACCGCCTTGCCGCCAGGGCCGACTGGGTGCTGCCCGGCCTGGGGGAGGGAAAAATCCTCACCGGTCATGACCTGCCGCACGACGTCGCCGGCTTTTATCTGCGGCAGGGCGCGCGGCTGGTGGTCATCAAGCTGGGCGCCGAGGGCGCCTACTACCGCACGGCCGACGGCGACAGCGGCATGGTGCCGGGCGAGCGCGTGGCCAACGTGGTCGACACGGTGGGCGCCGGCGACGGCTTCGCGGCCGGCCTGGTCAGCGCCTTGCTGGAAGGCTTGCCGCTGGCGCAGGCGGTACGGCGCGGCAACAGAGTCGGCGCCTTCGCCATCCAGGTGGCCGGCGACATGGAAGGCTTGCCGACCCGCGCCCAGCTCGACGCGCTGGGCCAATCTTGAACCGAACAGGGGAACACTCGTGAAAAAACATGTGCTTGTGTATAAAAAGCTGGCCGAACCGCTGCTGGCGCGCCTGCGCGCCGAATGCGATGTGACGTATTTCGAGGCGATCGACGCGGGCAACCGCGCCGCGTTCGCCGCCGCCATCCGTGGCGCGCATGGCTTGCTGGGCGCCAGCGTGCGCCTGGACCGCGAACTGCTGGACCCGGCCGAAGACCTGCGCATCATTTCCACCATTTCGGTGGGCGTCGACCAGTTCGACGTCGATTATCTGCGCGAACGGGGTATTTTGCTGGCCAATACGCCGGACGTGCTGACGGAAACGACGGCCGACACGATCTTCGCGCTGATCCTCGCCAGCGCGCGGAGGGTCGTCGAGCTGGCCGAATTCGTCAAGGCGGGACGCTGGACGCGCAGCGTGGGTGAAAGCCAGTACGGCGTCAACGTGCATGGCAAGACCATCGGCATGCTGGGCATGGGCCGCATCGGTCGCGCCGTCGCCCGCCGCGCCGCGCTGGGTTTTGGCATGCAGGTGCTGTACGTGAATGGCGAGGCGGTGCCCGAGGTGGAAGCGGCGCTGGGCGCGCGACAGGTGGCGCTCGACGAGCTGCTGGCCGGCTCCGATTTCGTCTGCGTGGTCCTGCCGCTGACGGCGCAGACGGAAGGCATGATGGGGCGGCGCGAATTCGCGCTGATGCGCCCCGGCGCCATCTTCATCAATGGTTCGCGCGGGCGCATCGTCGATGAGGCGGCGTTGATCGAGGCGCTGCAGCAGGGCACCATCCACGGCGCCGGCCTGGACGTGTTCGAGCGCGAACCGCTGGCGCCGGACAATCCGCTGCCGGGCATGGCCAACGTGGTGGCGCTGCCGCATATCGGCTCGGCCACGCATGAAACGCGCTACGCCATGGCGCAGCAGGCCGTGGACAACCTGCTGGCCGGCCTGCGCGGCGAGCGGCCGCGCCACCTGGTCAGCTAAGAACGGTATCCATAAAAAGACAGACAGGGAAAGAAATGAAGAACAAGGTAGCAAGGGCAATGATCATCGGCGCGGGCGCCTGCGGCGGCCTGTGCGCGGCGCAGTCGAACGTGGCCATGTACGGCATCGCGGACCTGGGCGTGGTGTCCGAGAGCGGCGGCCCCGGGGGCAGGGTGCTCAAGCTGACGAGCGGCATCGCCAACGGTTCGCGCCTGGGTTTCAAGGGCAGCGAAGACCTGGGCGGCGGCATGACGGCGATCTTTACGATGGATGCGGGCATCCTGGCCGACACGGGCGCTTCGGCCCAGGGCGGCCTGCTGTTCGGGCGCCAGGCCTTCGTCGGCCTCGCCGGCGCGGCGGGCACCTTGCGGCTGGGCCGCCAGTACACGTTCATCGATAGCAGCCTGGGCGTGCTGGACCCGTTTTACCTGGGTTTTGCGGGCAGGATGAGCAATGTCTTCACGGCCGGCTACATCAGCCGCGTCGACAACAGCATCACCTACAGCTCGCCCGTGCGCGGGGGACTCTCCGGCGAACTGGCATATGGCTTCGGCGAAGTGCCGGGCGACGCCTCGGCCAGGCGCTACATGGGCGCGGCGGCCACCTATGCCAGCGGGCCGCTGTACGTGCGCATGGCGCACCAGGACGCCAACACCCTGTCAAGCGCGCTGTTGACGGGCAGGGCGCGCAACACGGTGCTGGGCGCCACCTGGGACTTCGGCGTGCTCAAGGCGCATGGCGCCGTCGCCGTCAGCAAGAGCACGGCCGGTGCCGCCACCACAGTCGACAGCGCGGACCTGATGCTGGGCGCCACCGTGCCCGTGGGCCCGCACCGCATCCTGTTCTCGTACGTGCGGCGCGACGACCGGCGCGCCGCCAACGGCGACGCTAGCCAGCTCGGCATCGGCTACACGTACGCGCTGTCGAAACGCAGCACCTTGTACGCGGCCTACGCGCATATCGACAACCGCAACGGCGCCGCCTATGTGGTGGGCAATGCCACCGACAACGGCACCGGCAACCAGGCCTGGAACCTGGGCCTGCGCCACACTTTTTAACTGGAGAATCGAATGAAGAAAACCGGATGGATTTTGGTCGGCGCCAGCACCGTGGCGCGCGAATGGATGGTCGACGCGATCCGCCAGCAGGGCGACGCCGAGGTGCTGGCCGTGGTCAGCCGCGATGCTGTGCGCGGCGCCGCCTTTGCCGGGCAATTCGGCATCGCCGCCAGTTATACCGACCTCGATGCGGCGCTGGCCCATCCGGGCGCGGATGCCGTGTACATCAGCACCACCAATGAATGGCACATGGCGCAGACCTTGCAGGCGGCGCGCGCGGGCAAGCACGTGCTGTGCGAGAAGCCGCTGGCGCTGAACCTGGACGACGCCCGCCGCATGGTCGACGGCTGCGCCGAGGCGGGCGTGGTGCTGGGGATTAACCACCACCTGCGCAACGCGGCCAGCCACGGCAAGGTGCGCGAGCTGATACGCGCGGGCGAGATCGGCCAGCCCCTGTATGGCCGCGTACTGCACGCGAACAACCTGCCGCAGCACTTGCGCGGCTGGCGCCTGGATGCGCCGGAATCGGGCGGCGTCACGCTCGACATGTTCGTGCACGATGTCGACACCCTGCGCTTCCTGCTGGATTCGGAACCGCGCCACGTCACCGCCTGCGCCACCAGCGGCGGCATGACGGTGGCGGGGCTGGAAGAGGGCCTGATGGCCGTCATCGAGTTCGACAACGGGACTTTGGTACAGGTGCACGACGCGTTCAACGCGCCGTATTCGCTGTCCGGCGTGGAAATCATCGGCAGCAAGGGCACCATCTTCGCCACCGGCGTGATGACGCAGCGCCCCGTCGGCAGCATCAGCCTGACGCGCGACGGCGGCAGCGTCGACATCCCCGTCGAGCACGAGAACCTGTACGTGCGCTCGGTGCGTGCATTCCAGCGCGCCATGCGCGGCGAAGGGCAGCCGGCCGCCACGGGCGACGACGGCATGCGCGCGCTGGCGACGGCGCTGGCGGCGCAGCAGGCCAGCCGCAGCCACCAGCGCGTGACCCTGGCCGGCTGACGGCAGGCCGCATAAGTGAAAAAGCCGCCTGATTAAAAAATCAGGCGGCTTTTTTTTGCCTTGAAGCATCGAACGCCTGAAAAAATCGTAGCGAGCGGATGGGAGTTGCGGCTAAGAAGCGCAACTGTGCTATAGCACAGTGAGCATCGCAGGCCGCAAATCGCGACGCGCAGTAGATTTTTCAGGTGTTCATCACTCTTCGCGGCGCAGGTGAGGGAACAGCAGGACGTCGCGGATGTTCGGAGAATCCGTGATGATCATCATCAGGCGGTCGATGCCGATGCCGCAGCCGCCGGCTGGCGGCATGCCGTATTCCAGCGCGCGGATGTAGTCGGCGTCGTAGAACATCGCCTCTTCATCGCCGGCGTCCTTGGCGGCCACTTGCGCCAGGAAGCGGGCCGACTGGTCTTCCGCATCGTTCAACTCGGAGAAGCCGTTGGCGATCTCGCGGCCCACCATGAACAGCTCGAAGCGTTCGGTAATGCCGGCCACCGTGTCGGAAGCGCGCGCCAGTGGCGACACTTCAACAGGGTAGTCGATGATGTAGGTCGGTTCCCACAGCTGCGCTTCAGCCGTCTCTTCGAACAGCGCCAGTTGCAGCGCGCCCAGGCCGGCCGTGGCAAACGGCTTGACGCCGAATTTCTTCAGCTCTTCCTTGATGAAGTCCGCATCGTTCAACTGCTCCGGCGTGTAGCCCGGCGCGTACTTGTTGATCGCTTCGACGATGGTCAGGCGGTGGAACGGTTTTGCCAAATCGAGTTCGCGGCCGCCGTAGGTCAGGGTGGCGGTGCCGTGCGCGTCGATGGCGGCCTGGCGGATGACGGCTTCCGTGAAATCCATCAGCCATTTGTAGTCGGTGTAGGCCGCATAGAATTCCATCATCGTGAATTCCGGGTTGTGACGGATCGACACGCCTTCGTTGCGGAAGTTACGGTTGATCTCGAACACGCGGTCGAAGCCGCCCACGACCAGGCGCTTCAGGTACAGCTCGGGCGCGATGCGCAGGAACATCTGCATGTCGAGCGCATTGTGGTGCGTGATGAACGGCTTGGCCGCAGCGCCGCCGGGGATCGTGTGCAGCATCGGCGTTTCCACTTCCATGAACTCGTTCTTTTCCATGAAGCGGCGGATCGACGAGATGGCGGCGGTGCGGGCCTTGAAGGTGCGGCGCGTCTCTTCGTTCATGATCAGGTCGACGTAGCGCTGGCGGTACTTCGTTTCCTGGTCGGCCAGGCCGTGGAATTTGTCCGGCAGCGGGCGCAGCGACTTGGTGATCAGGCGCAGTTCGGTGACCTTGATGGTCAGCTCGTCCGTCTTGGTCTTGAACAGGGTGCCCGTCACGCCCAGGATATCGCCTAGGTCATAGTGGTGCAGGGCGGCCATGGCCGCTTCGCCGGTGAGGTCAAGCGTGGCGTAGATCTGGATGCGGCCGTCGGCTTTCGGGCCGGAAGCGTCTTGCAGGGTGGCGAAGGCGGCTTTCTTGCCCGCTTCGCGCTTGAGCATCATGCGGCCGGCCAGCACCACGGTGACAGGTTCGGCTTCCAGTTCTTCGCGCGTCTTGCCGCCGTATTGCGCGTGCAGATCGGCCGCCTTGTGTTCGGGGCGGAAATCGTTCGGGAAGGCGACGCCTTGTTCGCGCAGTGCGGCCAGCTTGAGGCGGCGCTCGGCGATGATCTTGTTTTCATCGGGGGCGGCGGCTTGTTCTTGGATATCCGTAGTCATGGTGTTCTTCGTTGGTGATGATTGATGATGTGGTGCCGGCGCTGGCGCCACGCTGGCAAACAGTGCGTCGACGTCGAGTGCGGAGAAATCCGGCACGATGGCAATGATGTTGTCGAATGCGGCAAACGCCTCGGCCGGCAGGGTGGTGGTGAGTACCACGACGCGCATGCCGGCACGGCGCGCCGCTTCCACGCCCAGGGGCGCATCTTCGAAGACGATGCAGTCTTGCGGCAGCGCGCCGGCCAGCTGTGCGCCTTTCAGGAACACGTCCGGGTGCGGCTTGCCCCGTTCCACGTCGGCGGCGCCGACGATGGCGTCGAAGCGGTGGCGCAGGTCCAGGCCGTCGAGCGTGAACGCGATGTTCTCGTTTGGCGCCGCCGTGCCCACCACCAGCCCCACGCCACTCAGGCGCGCGCTGGCGATCAGCCGGTCGAAGCCAAGCACCGTGGCCAGGTGCGGGCCATACAGTTCGCGGTAGACGACTTCCTTTTCCGCCAGCAGGGTGACGTGGTCGGCATCCTCGCCCAGGTACTTGGCGATGATTTCGTGTCCCTGCCGTCCTGCCGTGTCGCGGAAAAAGGCGTCCGCATCCAGCGCATGGCCGTGGCGTTCAAAGAACGCCAGCCACGATGTCGTGTGGAAGGCCATGTTGTCGACGATCGTGCCATCCATGTCGAACAGGAAGGCGCGCTGCGCCGGCACCGGAGCGGATGCATTCATCCTTATACGCCTTGCTTGAGCGAGGCGGAGATGAAGTCGTCGATGTCGCCATCGAGCACGCCCTTGGTATTGCCCGTCTCGAAACCGGTGCGCAAGTCCTTGATGCGGGACTGGTCCAGCACGTAGGAGCGGATCTGGTGACCCCAGCCCACATCCGTCTTCGAGTCTTCCAGCTTTTGCTGTTCGCTCATGCGCTTGCGCAGTTCATGCTCGTACAGTTTCGCTTTCAGCATTTCCATCGCTTCGGCGCGGTTGCGGTGCTGCGAACGGTCGTTCTGGCACTGCACCACGATGCCGGTCGGCGCATGGGTCATGCGGACGGCGGAGTCGGTTTTATTAATGTGCTGACCGCCGGCGCCCGACGCGCGGTAGGTGTCGACGCGGATATCGGCCGGGTTGACGTCGATCTCGATCGAATCGTCGACTTCCGGATACACGAACAGCGATGTGAACGACGTGTGGCGGCCGTTGGCCGAGTCGAACGGCGACTTGCGCACCAGGCGGTGCACGCCCGTTTCCGTGCGCAGGAAGCCGTAGGCGTGATCGCCCTCGACCTTCAGGGTGGCCGTCTTGATGCCGGCGACTTCGCCGTCGGACTGCTCGAGGATTTCAACTTTAAAACCCTTGCGTTCGCAATAGCGCAGGTACTGGCGCAGTAGCATCGAAGCCCAGTCCTGGGCTTCCGTGCCGCCGGCGCCGGCCTGGATGTCGATGAAGCAGTTGTTCGGGTCCATCGGATTGTTGAACATCCGGCGGAATTCCATGCTTTCGATGACCTTGCGGATTTCCTGCACGTCCTGCTCGATCGCTTCCAGGGTCTCGTCGTCGCCTTCTTCACGGGCCATGTCGAACAGGTCGCGGGTGTCGCGCAGGTCGGCATCGGCCTTGGTCAGCGTGAAGACGATGGCTTCCAGCGCCTTCTTCTCTTTACCGAGGTCCTGGGCGCGCTTGGGATCGTTCCAGACGGTTGGATCTTCCAGCTCTTCGTTGACTTGCTCTAGTTTCTCCGACTTGACAGTGAAGTCAAAGATACCTCCGAAGTTCGGCTTCGCGGACCGTCAGGTCGTTGAGCAGGGCGGAGATGATATTGATGCGTTCGGCTTCCATAATGTTCTGGTCTTCTATGGTGAAATCAAACCCTGAATTATACGCGAGCGCGGCGCGTTTCCGCTGCCGCCGCGGCGCAATTGCGGCCGCGCGGGGCAATAAAATGCGTATTTTGCTGTATTTGCGACAATATTTTTGCCTTGATGATGGCTATCGTGCTGCGTATGATGCTGGCGATATTGTCTTTCCACAGGAACATCTCATGCGCCACCCCCTGCGTCAACTGCCCCGTCTCGCCCTGTTACCGCTGCTGCTGGCCGGCTGCGGCGCCTTGCCGCCCGCCGCCATGGGACCCGCGCGGGCGCCTTCGGCCGCGCCGGCCGGCAGCAGCGCCACCCTGGCCCTGCTGGAGACGACGGACTTGCACGCGAATGTGCTCAGTTATGACTACTACAAGCTGCAGGCGGAACCGTCGATCGGCCTGGAACGCACGGCGGCCCTGATCGCCCAGGCGCGCGCGCAATTCCCGAACAATCTGCTGCTCGACAACGGCGACACCATCCAGGGCACAGCGCTGGCCGACTACCAGGCATTGGTAAAACCGCTGGCTTGCGACCAGACCCTGGCCATCTACAAGGCGATGAACTTGCTGAAAGTGGACGGCGGCGGCATCGGCAACCATGAATTCAACTACGGCCTCGCATTTTTGAGCCAGGTGACGGGCAACCGCTTCGACGTCGACAGCGTCGATGCCGGCAAGCCGCGCTGCGCCGGCCCCGCGTTCCCGCAAGTGCTGGCCAACGTCTACAGCGCCAGGACGGGCAAGCCCCTGTTTGCGCCATATCACATCATCGACAAGCAGATCACGGCCACCGGCCCCGATGGCAAGGCCATCACCGCCACCGTGAAGGTGGGCATCATCAGCTTTGCGCCGCCCACCATCATGGCCTGGGACAAGCGCTGGCTGGAAGGGCGCGTCTACACGCAGGGCGTGCGCGAGACGGCGGAAAAATTCATTCCCGAGATGCGCGCGAATGGCGCGGAACTGGTAGTGGCGATCTCGCACGGCGGCCTCGATGACAGCCCGTACTCGCCGACCATGGAAAACGGCAATTACTACCTGTCGCAAGTGCCGGGCGTGGACGCCATGCTGATCGGCCATTCGCACCAGCTGTTCCCGAACGCGGCCAGCACGGTGCCGCAGTTTAATTTGCCCGGCGTCGACAAGGTCAAAGGGCTGGTCAACGGCGTGCCCACCGTGATGGCCAATTTGTGGGGCAAGCACCTGGGCGTGATCGGCTTGCGCCTGCGTCACGACGGCAAGCATTGGGTGATCGACAAGAGCGCCACGACGGTGGAAGCGCGCGGCATCCAGAACGCGGACAAGAGTTACGTGCAGCCCGATGCAGCCATCGCCACACTGGTGGCCGAGGAGCATACGGCCACGATCGCCTACGTGCAGACACCGGTCGGCGCCACGGATTTCCGCATGTCGACGTATTTCGCCGACGTGGGCGACGTCAGCGCCATCGAAGTCGTGAACCAGGCGCAATCGAGCTATCTGGCCGCGTATGTGAAGGCGAACCTGCCGCAGTACGCGCACTTGCCCGTGCTGTCGATGTCGTCGCCGTTCAAGAGCGGCTCGGCCGGCGTATCCGACTACACGGACGTGAAGGCGGGCAATGTGGCGCTGAACAACGCGGCCGACCTGTATTTGTATCCGAACGCGCTGTACGGCGTGAAGATGAATGGCGCGGAGCTGAAGGCCTGGCTGGAACAGTCGGCGCAGCGCTTCAATACCATCGACCCGAATAAGCTGGAAGCACAGGAGCTGGTCAACACGGCCCACCCGAGCTACAACTTTGACGCCATCACCAGCGCCGACGTGCGCTACCAGATCGACGTCACGCAGCCGCCGGGCCGGCGTATCAAGGCGCTGACCTACAAGGGTAAACCTGTGGACGCGGCGCAGGAATTCTTGATCGCGACGAATAACTACCGCGCCAGCGGCGGCGGCAATTTCCCTGGCCTCGACGGCAGCAAGACGGTGGTGGCCTCGCCCGATAACAACCGCGAACTCTTGATCGCGTATGTGACGCAGCAGAAAAACCTGACGCGCGCAAAAAACGGTTCGGCGCGCAGCTGGCACTTCGCCAGGGCCGCCACCAAAGGCCCGGTGGTGTTCCATTCGGCGCCGGGCGTGATCGACCTGGCGAAAGCGGCCGGCATCGACAACGTCACGCAGCTGAAAGCTGACGATGGCGCAGGCAAGGGCTTTGCGCTGTACCAGCTCGACCTGTCGAAATGAAGGCATGGTTGTGTGCCATCGCCCTGGCCGCATCGCCGCTGGCATCGGCAGGGCCGGACCTGACGGCCCAGGCCAAGACCTTGATGCGCGCGGGAGTCGCGACCCAGCCGCAGGCACGCATCCTGTTCGAACGGGAGGCGGGGCAGGGCAGCGGTCCCGCCGCGTATTACCTGGGTTTGATGCTCAAGAACGGCATGGGCGGGCCGCAGGACGGCGGCGCCGCGCTGCGCTGGCTGGAACTGGCCGCGCAGCGCGGCGTGGCGCCCGCCATGTTCATCGTGGCGAACCTGCTGCTCGATACCGACGAAGCCCGGGCGCGTTTCTGGCTCGACGCCGCCTGCGACCTCGAATACCCGGAAGCGCTGCAGCAGAAATCCGTCGCCCTGGCCGAAGGACAGATGGGCTACGCGCACAGCGAGGAGCAATCGTTCCTGTATCTGAAGATGGCCACGCATGCGATGGGGCACCGTCCGCCTGAGCCTTGAGGGCATGGCCGGCTGCTTGGGGTAAGCCTGTTGCAATTGGAATGTGTTGAAGGAATTGTTTGTTTTTAATCGGAAAGATTAATTCTTCGTGATCATTCTGACTGCTTATATTTTCTTTCAATAATTTGTTATTTGATAGTCATTATTGGCTTTTTTAAAAAATTGTATGGCAGTATTCGGCATATGGTTTTTTTATTAACTGGATGATTCCGGGAGCCCGTGTGCAAAGTCAAATGATTCGCCAACAAAAAACAATGTTTCACCATCGCCGAAGCGGTATACCGTTCTTGCCGAGGAAAATGGCGCATGCCATGCTCGGCATGTTTTGCCTGCTTGCCTCTACCGCGATGGCGCAATTGCCAGCGCCGATCAAGCAAGGCCATCCGCGGCTATTCCTGAATCAAGCCAGTTTCGATGCGCTGAAACCGCAATTGCCAAATCTGCCGGCCGCATTCCCAGCCGCAGGCGGCAGCATCAGCCTGGAGCTGTTCGCCGGGCGCAAGGATCCGCTCGATAGCGTCAACCAGCCGATTTTTGGCGAATTCAGTCCGAGCCGCAACGGCTTTTTTATCCGCCACGTCGATTCCTACGATAGCCCGGCCGGCGCGGCGGGGGAAAGCCTCGGTTTCCAGGTCGGTTTCCAGGTCAATGGACTGGACCAGTATCTGTCTGTCGCCAGGATCGATTTGAAACCCGATGTCTGGTCGAACATCCAGTTGTCATGGAACAGCCAGACCCATAAAGTTGACTTGAGAGTCAATGGCGTTGCCGTGCCCATGGGCTGGAGAACGGTCGACGGCACCAGCGCCACGCCACCGATGGAATGGAAGGCGGATGGGCAGATCAGCAGGATAGGCATGCGGCGCAACGAAACCATGCGCAATTTCCGTTTGCTCGATGGCGCTGGCCATGAATTGTGGCAAGCACCGGCGATGGATGCTTTGCTCAACAAGGCCTGGTACGGCTTCATGGAGCGTGTCGACGGACGGGTGAGCACGCTTCAAGCCTGCCCGCTGATTCCCCCTGCCAGCGGCGTGCCGGAGCTGTGCAACGTGGCCACTGGCAGCCGCGGCACGATTTATGAAACTGCGCAGATGCTGGCCATGGCCTACCGCCTGACTGGCAATGCGAAATATCTGAATGGCGCCCTGAATTACCTCGACAAGCTGCTGGTGACGCCCCCCGTGGCCGGCGGCGAGTGGTCGTCGGGCGGGCGCGTCGGCGCCATGGGCATCCTGTACGACTGGCTGTTTGCCGAAACGGGCGCGCGCGCCGTGCCCGACGCCGTGGGTTTCGGCACCTACCGCGACCTGACGGCGCAGCGAATCAAGGAAACGATCGCCGCCGATACGGGCCAGGGGCACGAGAATCTGTTTGTCTCGATGTGCGGCTATCAGCAGTTGTATATCACCAGCACTAGTTTTGATTGCAAAAAAAAGCCCGTGTATGAACAGTGGGACCGCAGCGAATCGAAGCCGTCCATCGCCGGTTTCTATATCAGCGGCCACCCGTTCAGCGCCGTCAATAATGTCACCGTTGGCTTGCTGGCCATCGTCGACGAGCATCCGGAAGTGTTGCCGATGATTGAAACGTCGTATGCGCACTACGAAAAGGGTTTTCTTGCTGCACGCGCTCTTATTTCGGTCGACGGCGGCCATCATATGGGCTTTGCCTATGGCGTATCGAGCATTCCCGAGCGCCTGCTCCTGTGGCGCAGCGCGCTGGAAAGTACGGGGACGGCGCCCCTGTTGCAGGCCGACTGGCAAGCCAGGCTGATCTATCCGTATATCTACGGCTTGCGCCATGACGGCAGCTTTCCCGCCAGCGGCGACAATTTCACGACGCCGCTCGGCAGCACATTGATCGGGCAGCTGGCGCTGGGCGCGGTGACGGATACGGCCGATGGCGTGGCCGGGAAGTTTTATCGCGAGCATGTCGTGGCGTCGCGCAGCGCGCACGATGCCTTGATACTGGAACGGCTGTTGTGGCCCGTTCAACTGCCGGCGGCGCCCTTGGAATCGCTGGAACTGTCGCGCCATTTCCGGACGTCGGGCCAGGTGCTGATGCGCGATAGCTGGGACTATGCGAATGCCACGTTATTGGAATTCAAATCGACGTCCTTTATCGCGGAAAATCACCAGCACTTCGACCAGAACAGTTTTTCGCTCAATTACAAGGCTCCGCTGCTGCTCGACACGGGTTTGTATGAAGAATATGGCAGCAGCCATTGGTGGAATTACTATACGCGCAGCATAGCCCACAACACCTTGCTGGTATTCGATCCGAGCGAACGCTTTACGCGCGGCACCAACGAATACAGCAATGATGGCGGCCAATGGTTCTATGCGCCGAGACAGGGCTATCCGACGATCGAGGAAATCAGCCCTGCTGGCCCGAACGCGCTCGACGGCATCATCCGTTACGAAAATACGCCGCAGTACACCTACACCAGCGGCAATGCAAGCAAGGCCTATGCGTCCAGCAAGCTCGATATGGCCAACGGTTTTGTGCGCAACGTGCTGTTCCTGCGCTCGCCATCGTTCTGGGGCAAGCCGGTCACTGTCGTCTTCGATAGCGTGCGCAGCAAGCAGGCCTTGCCGGCCACGTTCCTGCTGCACACGGCAAATGATCCCGTATCGGGCGCGCCGGGCGTGACGGCGCTGGGCAATGGCCAGTACCAGCTGGGCTACAAGGCCGGCCAGGAGCGCATCGCCACCATTCGCAATGGCGGCGGTATGCTGACGGTGCAGACGATCCTGCCGCTCAATGCCAGCGTGCGCAAGGTGGGCGGTGCGCAGGAGGGGGGCAATGGCTGCGCGCAGACCGATCTCGAAACTGGTGCTGTTGCCGGCAACGGCGCCGATTGCCGCTTCACTGTGCGCCGGCGCCAGGCCGATGGCAGTTACCTGTGGCGCAATCAGACGCCGCTGGTCAGCAAGCAGCAATCGTCGACCAGCGATGTCGGCGCCTGGCGCCTGGAAGTGGCGGCGCCCGCGGCGCCCGCCCTGAACGCGCCCGAGTACTTCCTGCATGTGCTGGCCGTTGCCGACAATGACGGCGGCACGGGGCCGGCCGCTGCGCCGAGCGCCATACGCCTGCAGGCGGCAGCCAACACGGAGGCACTGCTGCTGGGCGGGCAGTTGCACGCCTTGTTCAACCGCGAAGTGGCGCCCGCCGCCCGCATGGACTGGGTCTCTACCCAAGCCGGCGGCGCCATCCTGGCGACAGGACTGAAACCGGGCGCGCACTACGCGTTGACGTCGGCACCGGCGGCCGGCGGCTACGCCTGGAGCCTGGCCGAAGCGGCCGATGGCGCAGGAACGTATCTGAGCTCGGACCAGGGCGTGCTCAGCATCGAGTAAGCCGCTTGCCTGGTGGCCGGGTCAAGCCTGAGCGTCTTTTTTAGGCTTGGCCCGCAAGCTGGCCGCCGCCTCGCCGATGGCGAACGGGTCGCGCGACAAAATGGCGGCGCCCAGGTCGACCAGCCGTGCCGCCGCACCGATGGCGGCTTTCACGTCGGCGATGCGCTTGAGCTGCGACTTGCCCTTGGCGATGGCGCCCTCGATGTCGACGCGCGCCTGCTCCGCGCCTTCGGCCGTCAGGTAAATGCCGTACGCGCGGAACAGCGCGACCATCTGGTCCAGGTGATTTTCATATTGTTCCAGCAGCGCGCGCTCGTCCGGCGCCAGCGCCTCGCGTTCGCGGATGCGCAATTCCAGCACCAGGCTCGACGCCTGCGCCAGGCTGTCGGCGATGGCGTAGCTTTGGTCTTTCGTCAGTTCGCTCAGTTCGGTCAGTGGGGCCATGGGATACTCCTGTGTGCGCGCCGCTTACCAGCGGGCGGGGGCATAGAACGCCGCTTGCCGCTGCAGCGTGTCGACGTCGCGTGAAAATTGCGCCAGCTGCCGCTCCAGTTCCGGCGCCTGCAGGCGGTCGAAATTGGCCCGCAGCGCGGCCACGCTCGCTTGCAGCGCGTCGACGGCGGCGACATACGCGGCGACGATCTTTTCCCTTTCCTGCAACTGCCGGCCTTCCAGGTGCAAGCGCGTGCGGATGTAGTTGGCGGCCAGCGGTTCGCGCGGCGCGGCGTTATCGACGGCGCCGCGCAGCAGATCCAGGTCGCGCAATTCATCCTGCAAGCCGGCCCGGTAACTGCGTTGCGCATACTCCTTGAGCGCATTGCTGACGATATCGACGGCTTCCTGCTCGTCGAGCAATTCGCGCAAGGCCGATTTCTGCCGGCGCTGCGTGGCCAGCCGGCTCAGATGCTCGCTCAGTTTGACGACCTTGGCCAGCTTGTCCGCATCGAGCAGGGGCGCGCCGGCGCCCGGCTGCGCGAGACCGCCCAGCGCATCGCCCAGGCCGGAAAACTCTTCCTTGTAGACGGGCAGCTTGTCATCGGCCAGCGCCGCCATGGTCTGGGCATAGCGCAGCAGGACGTCGTTCAGGCTGGCGATCGACGCGCTGGCTTGCGCGATCGCGGCGCAATCGGCGCGCGCCGCCTGTTCGCTCGCTTGCGCATCGAAACGCTCGGCCAGGATCAGACGCTTGCGCATGGCCTTGTCCATGCAGCTGCGGACGCCGCCTGCCAGCATGGGTTCGAAGTGCAGCGACACCTTTTGCGTCTGTTCGGCGAAGCTGCGCACGGGCGCCAGGTTGGCGGCGCAGCCGCCCAGCAGCAGGCTGGCGCTGGCGCAAAGAAGCAGGGTGGAAATGGACGAGTTCGACGGGCGCTGCATATGGCCTCCATGCGGTAGCAGTGGCTGACGGGGCCGGCGCACACGCGCTGGCATGGCCGACGTTAGCATGCTGAGCAATGGCGGTATTGCGTCAGATCAGCTCGCTGTGAAGTCGCCTGGCGGCCCCGCATCGGTGGCAGCACCGTTGCCAAATGGTGCAGTGTGTTCCAATTTGCCTCATATTTTCCTTACAAAAGACTGACATCGGGCCAGCAATTGGCTCTTTTCTGCATGTTGCGACGCGTCATATGTAGTTGTTGCTGGTGCATGTTTACTCACCTACAATGATTTATCGATGGGGCGGTTATCCAGCGTACGACAATAAAAATAAGTGGCATTTAAAACGTTGTAGCAGAGGAGATGACAATGAATTTGAAACAGAAATTGCTCGTGGCAAGTTTGGTTTTGGGTTTCTCGCAGGCGGCAGTCGCAGCCGACCCCATCAAGATCGGCGTGTCCGGACCGTTTACGGGCGGTTCCGCGCCGATGGGCGTGTCGATGCGCGACGGCGTCAAGCTGGCCGTCGCGGAAATCAATGCCAAGGGTGGCGTACTGGGCCGTTCCTTGCTGCTGATCGAGCGCGATGACGAAGCGAAGAACGAACGCGGCGTGCAGATCGCCCAGGAACTGATCAACAAGGAAAAGGTCGCCGCCACGGTCGGCTACATCAACACGGGCGTGGCCCTCGCTTCGCAGCGCTTCTACCAGGAAGCGAAAATTCCCGTCATGAACAATGTGGCGACGGGCTCCATCGTCACCAAGCAATTCGCCGACCAGCCGGAAAACTACATCTTCCGCAATGCGGCCAATGACACGATCCAGTCCGGCATGATCGTGCATGAAGCGATCGAGAACCGCAAGTTCAAGAAAGTGGCGATCCTGGCCGATTCCACCAACTATGGCCAGCTGGGCCGTGAAGACCTGGAAAAGGCGCTCGACAAGAAGGGTATCAAGCCCGTTGTCGTTGAAAAATACAACATCAAGGACGTCGACATGACGGCCCAGCTGCTGAAAGCCAAGCAGGCGGGGGCGGAAGTCGTGCTGACCTACGGCATCGGCCCGGAACTGGCGCAGATCGCCAACGGCATGGAAAAACTGGGCTGGAAAGTGCCGCTGATCGGCAGCTGGACCCTGGCCATGGGTAACTTCATCGACAACGCGGGCAAGAACGGCAATGGCACGCGCATGCCGCAAACCTTCATCCAGGACGCCAGCACGCCGAAGCGCAAGGCCTTCATCGACGCCTATGTGGCCGCCTACAAGCCGTCGGGCGGACGCATGCCGTCGGCCGTCTCGGCCGCGCAAGGCTACGATTCCATCTACCTGCTGGCCGCCGCCTTCAAGCAGGCGGGCGGCACGGATGGTCCGAAAGTGCGCGCCGCGCTGGAAAACCTGAATGAGAAGGTGGAAGGCGCCGTCACCACCTACAACAAGCCGTTCAGCAAGACCAACCATGAAGCGATCACGGCCGACCTGACGGTCTTCGGCGAAGTCAAGGACGGCAAAGTCGTCCTCGCGAAATAAGCCTGGCAGACCTTCGCCGCGCAGTGGCCAGCCTTGAGGAATCAGGACTGGCCATTTTTTTATCTCCCATCCTTCGGGGAACACCATGGAAATCTTCCTGCAGCTCGTCTTCAGCGGCATCGCGCTGGGCATGATCTATGCCGTCATCGCCTTCGGCTACCAGCTGACCTTTGCCACGTCCGGCACCCTCAACTTCGGCCAGGGCGAATCGCTGATGCTGGGCGCGCTCGTGGGCCTGTCGCTGGTGGGCACCATCCACGGCGGCCCCTACATGAGCTACCTGCTGATGATCCCCATCGTCATCGTCTTCGGCGCCTTGCAGGGCGTGTTCGTCGAATGGATAGGCGTGCGGCCCGCCATCAAGATCAAGTCCGAATTCGGCTGGATCATGTCCACCATCGCGCTGGCCATCATTTTCAAGAACGTGGCGGAAAACATCTGGGGCAAGGATGACCTGATGTTCCCGTCGCCGCTGTCGGCCGCGCCGTTCCAGGTGTTCGGCGCCAACGTGCAGCAGATGCAGGTGGCCGTCATCGTCGGCGCGCTGGCCATCATGCTGGCCGTCGAAGTATTCAACCGCAAATCGATCTACGGCAAGGCCGTCGTGGCGACGGCCAACGACCGCGACGCGGCCGGTTTGATGGGCATCAACACGGGCATGGTCATCACCTTTTCCTATGCGCTGTCGTCGGCCACGGCCGCCTTTGCGGGCGTGCTGGTGGCACCGCTGACCTTGACGGGGGCCACCATGGGCGCCTCGCTGGGCTTGAAAGCGTTTGCCGTGGCCATCATCGGCGGCCTGACGTCGGGCGTGGGCGCCATCGTCGGCGGCCTGATCCTGGGCATCGCGGAAACGACCACCGGCTACTACATTTCCACCGGCTACAAGGAAGTGCCCGGCCTGCTGCTGTTGCTGCTGGTACTGGCCGTCAAGCCGTCCGGCCTGTTCGGCAAAGCCGCGATCAAGAAAGTCTGAGGACCACATGCACAAGAAAATCACCATGCTGGCGCTGAGCGCGGCGGGCCTGGCCGCGCTCGCGCTGTTCCCCATCGTCATCCCGAACCCGTACTACATCCACCTGGCCGAGACCATCCTGATCTACGCCATTCTGCTGTTCGGCCTCGATATCGTCGTCGGCTACACGGGGCAGGTGTCGCTCGGTCACGCGGGCCTGTTCGGCATCGGTTCATATGCCACGGGCGTGCTGGTGTTCAAGCTGGGCGTGTCGTTCTGGCTGGCCATCCCCGCCAGTATCGCCGGCGCGGCCCTGTTCGGCGCCATCCTGGCCTTGCCGGCCCTGCGCGTGACGGGGCCCTACCTGGCCATGGTGACCCTGGCCTTCGGCACCATCGTGCAAATCCTGATCAACGAGATGAGCTTCCTGACGGAAGGGCCGATGGGCATCAAGATCCACAAACCCGTCCTGTTCGGCCACAAACTGACGGAAGTGGAGTACTACTACATGGTCGCCGCGCTGCTGGTAATCTCGCTGGTGGTGGTGCACCGCATCCTGAAGTCGAACCTGGGACGGGCGTTCGAAGCGCTGCGCGACAGCCCCATCGCCTCGGACTGCATGGGCGTGTCCGTCTACCGCTACAAGGTGTATGCGTTCGTCATCAGCGCCGGTTTCGCGGGCCTGGCCGGCAGCCTGTATGCGTATTCGGAAGAGTATATTTCGCCCAATACCTACAACTTCGAGCTGACGATATTGTTCCTGCTGGCCGTCATCATGGGCGGACGCAAGACGCGTTCGGGCGCGCTGATCGGCGCCCTGATCGTCGTCATGCTGCCCAGTCTCTTGTCGGACATCGAATTGTTCCGCAAGATCGCTGTGTCCGCCGCCGTGCTGGGCGTGATCGGCTCCGCCTTCATGCTGGCGAAAAAACGCTCCACCGTGCGCGGCGTGCTCGTGCCCCTGGCGGCCACCATCGGCCTGGCCGCGTTTTCCTACAAGCTGGAAAACATGGTCGACTGGCGTTTGACCATCTTCGGCCTGATGACCTTGTTTGTCGTGTACTACCTGCAGGACGGCATCGTCGGCTTTTTGATGAGCTTTATCGGCAAGGGCCGGCGCCATGTGCAGGCCGTCGCTTCGCACGGCGTGGCGCCGTTCGACCACGCGCAGGGCGGGCAGCAGGGCGCGACCCTGCTGCGCGTGGACCAGGCGCTGATGCAGTTCGGCGGCCTGAAAGCGCTGAACCAGGTGGACCTGAACGTCACGCAAGGCTCCGTGCACGGCTTGATCGGGCCGAACGGCTCGGGCAAGAGCACGATGATGAACGTGCTGACGGGGATCTACAAGCCGACGGCGGGCAAGGTGGAATTTGCGGGCGCCGTCATTTCCGGGCGTACGCCGTCCGAAATCGCGCTGGGCGGCGTGGCGCGCACCTTCCAGAACGTGCAGCTGTTCGGCGAGATGACGGCCACCGAGAACGTGCTGGTGGGCTTGCACAATACGTTCAAGTCGAATGTGCTGGACGTGATGCTGCATACGCCGCGCTACAAGCGCGAAGAGACGGCCGCGCGCGAGCGGGCCGCCAGCATCCTCGAATTCGTGGGCCTGGCCGACCTGGCCAATGAAGAGGCGCGCAATCTGCCGTATGGCAAGCAGCGCTTGCTGGAAATCGGCCGCGCGCTGGGCCTCAACCCGCGTCTGCTGCTGCTCGACGAGCCGGCGGCGGGCCTGACGGCGCCCGACATCAAGGAACTGATGGCCATCATCCGCAAGATCCGTGAGCATGGCATTACCATCATCCTGATCGAGCACCACATGGACGTGGTGATGGCCCTGTCGGACGTGGTGACGGTGCTCGATTTCGGCCAGAAGATCGCCGAAGGCGCACCCGCGCTTGTCCAAAGCGATCCGAAAGTGATCGAAGCCTACCTGGGCGGCAGCGCCGACACCCTGAGCCCTGCGGCGCACTGAGAGGAAGACCATGCTGACCATTCACAATCTGCACGCCGCCTACGGCAAAGTCGAAGTCCTGCACGGCATTTCGCTCGAAGTCCCGAAGGGCAAGCTGGTGACCCTGATCGGCTCGAACGGCGCCGGCAAGACCACCACCATGCGCGCCATTTCCGGCATGCTCAAACCCAAATCGGGCAGCGTCACCTTGGGCGGCAAGGATGTCACGGGGCTCGATTCGCACCGCATCGCGCGCGCCGGCCTGGCCCATTCGCCGGAAGGGCGGCGCGTGTTCGCCTCGATGTCGGTGACGGACAACCTGTTGCTGGGCGCCTTCCCCCGCTTTACGCGCGCGCGCCCGAAAGGCGACATCAAGGGCGACCTGGACAAGGCCCTGGAGCTGTTCCCGCGCCTGAAGGAGCGGCGCGACCAGCTGGCCGGCACCTTGTCGGGCGGCGAGCAGCAGATGCTGGCCATGGCCCGCGCCGTGATGCTGAACCCGGAAGTGATCCTGCTGGACGAGCCGTCGATGGGCCTGGCGCCCATCCTGGTCGAAGAAGTCTTCCGCATCATCACGCGATTGAAGGCCGAAGGCGTGACCATGCTGCTGGTCGAGCAATTCGCCGCCGCCGCCCTGAACGTGGCCGATTACGGCTACGTGCTGGAAAACGGCAGCATTTCCGTGCACGGGCCGGCCGAGAGCCTGAAAACCGACCCGAAGGTGATCGCGGCGTATCTGGGGGGCGGGCACTGAGGCAAGTTGAGAATGCGCTGACAATGCGCTTGCTGCGCATTGTCAAACTTGCCGCGCTGCGCCTGTTGTTCGAGCGCAGCCTTTAGTGCTTGGTCGGCTTTTCCTGCTGCACCAGAATGAACGGGCTGACGACGACGGCCCACAGGGACGCATCGGCCGCCTGCCAGTCCAGCGCCTGCTGGTCCGATACCTTGGCGACCTTGCCGTCGACCATCCATTGCGTGATGGTGGCCTTGTCGTCGTGCGAGATGCGCACGGCCACTTCGACCAGGTCCAGCTCGTTGGCGATCCAGACGACATTGCCTTGGGCGAAGTGCTTTTCCAGTTCGCTCCAGGCCAGGCGGGCCGTTTCGCTGTTTACTTTGAGGCGCAGTTCGGTGTCTTTTTCAGGATTGGTTTGCATGTGAGATCAAGTTGCGGTGAGTCGGGTGCCGATGCGCGCGGTTTATTTGCCTGGCAAGGCTTCCACGTGCGGCGTCGGCGTACCCTGCCATGTTAACCGATAGGCGACGCCCTTGCGAACATTGCCCACCAGGGCAGGGCGGAAGCAGGCCAGGTTGGTGCCGCTGGCGTGCCGCACGCTGGGGAAGATCACGCCCATGGAACCGGCCTCGAGCAGGATGGCGGCCAGGTCTTGCGAGGCGATGTAGCTGGCCGGGTCCAGGCAAGCCTGGTAGCGCTCCTGGCCGCGCAGGTCGTGGAAGCTGGCGGAAAAATCGGCCAGCAGCGACTGGTAGCTGACGCTGTCGTCGAAATAGTCGATTTCCTGGTATTCCACGGTCTTGTGGAAAATGATCTCGGCCAGCGCCGTTTTCATGTCGAAGGCGCAATACCAGGCACCCCGTTCGCCATCGTTGAAACGCGCCCCTTCCGGGCGGGCATACGTGTAGGCGGCGTTGATGATGCGAAAGTGCGGCACGCCAAAAACCAGCTCGTCCACGCCAATTCCTGGCGCGCCGCCGTACTCGGCCACCAGGCGCGCGTTGGTGGCGTTATCGAGCTCGAACAGCTCGCGCAGGTGGTCGTCGTCTTCGGCCAGCGGTGCCAGCACGGAATCCTCCATGTCGGCGAAGCGCGACGGGATCAGGCGGCAGGTGTCGATCTGGCGCAAGGCGGCCAGCGGCGGCAGCAGGGAATTCGCGGCGGCCGGCACGATCACAGCCCTCCGCGGCGCGCGTCGAGCAGCTTGCGCACGGTCTGCATGGCCAGCAAGCCGCCGGCCAGCATCTGCGACAGGGGCGTGCGGCCGCCGAAGATGGGGTTCTTGTTGGGCAAACTGACCCATTCGTCGGCCAGCTTGTCGCCGTACAGGATGTGCAAGGCCTTGTAGATGCCCAGCAAATAGGAAATGCGCGTGATGCGGTCCACTTCCAGCACGCGGTCCGGGTGTTTCTTCCACTCGTACCAGGCGCTGCTGGACAGGCCGCCCAGCAATTCGCGCGCATCGTCGTCGCGCAGTTTCCACGCGGCGGCCAGCTTGAAAAACCCCTTCAGTGCCGCTTGCGACAATCGTTCGCGCTCGGCTTTGGCGTTCAGGTCGACGAGCACGGCCGGCTCGAAGCGGCTCTTGGGATAGGCGTAGGCGAGATGCATGATATGTCCTTCAATAAAACTCTATTTAAGGACTATTTATACTCCTTTTTCGGATTCGTTGCAACGGCCGCGCGCATGCAAAACGGGGCGCAGCGGACATGTGTCCCACTGCGCCCCGTTGGCGGGCGACGCTGGTTTATCTTGCCGTGACGGTGATCGGCACCGTCAGTTGCGCCGTCAAGCCGTTATTGTCCAGCGCCACGACCTTCAGCGCATAGCTGCCGGCCACCGGTTGCGGCCAGTAGGCCGTGATGGTCAGGCCGCTCATGGAGAACTGCATGCCCAGCGGCGCGCCGTCGATCGAGATCCGCAGCGAGGTCGCACCTGGCGCCGTCAGCACGATGCTGCCGCTCATGGCCTTGCCGGCCACGCCCGTCATGGCGGCGGCGCTGATCGTGGGGCCGGCGGCGGCGATTTTCACTGTGGCCACGGCCTGGCCCGTCAAGCCCGTTTTCGTATCCTTGGCGATGACGGTCACGTTGTAGCTGCCCAGCACGGGGCTGGCCCAGCTGACGACGCCGGCGGCATTGACGGCCATGCCGGACGGCGCGCCCGACAGGCTGTACGTGACGGGGTTGGGCGCCACCACCGTGGCCGTGAACGACAGGGCCACGCCCGGTTTGCCGCTGACGCTGGACACTGTCACCGCGGGCGGCAGCGGGGCGGCGATGGCCACCGTATAGACGCCTTTGCCGCTCAGGCCAGTCTTGCTGTCCGTGGCCGTCACGGTGACGGCATAGGTGCCGGCCACGGGCGCGGCCCAGCTCACCAGGCCGGCGCTGCTGATGGTCATGCCGGCCGGTGCGCCGGCGAGCGCATAAGTGACGGGATTGGCGGCCGTGACGCTGACATTGAACGTCAGCGCCGTCCCCACCTTGCCCGTGATGGCGCCGGCCGCGACGACGGGCGGCGCGACGGGGGCGATGACGATGCTGTACACGCCCTGGCCGGTCAGGCCGGTGACGCTATCCTTGGCCACCATGGTCACGGCATACGTGCCGGCAATGGGGGCGGCCCAGCTGACCACGCCCGTGGCGGCGATGCTCATGCCGGCCGGTGCGCCCAGCATGGTGTAGCTGAGTGGATTGGAAGCGGTGGCCGAGACGGTGAACGACAGCGGCTTGCCGGCCGCGCCGCTGATGCCGGCCGGCGCCACCACGGGGGCTGTCGGGGCGATCTGCGTGCCCGACAGGCTGGCCAGCAGGTTTTTCACGTTCGGCGTGCCCAGGCCGCCCAGCGGGTCATAGCCGACCCTGGCCGTGCACACGCTGCAGGTGCCGTTGCTGCCGCGCGTGATGTCGGCAAAGCTGCTGGCAAAGGTGCCGGGCACGGTGGCGATCTGGCCGTAGAGCATGCTGTGCGGCAAGCCGAGCGCCGTCTTCGCCTGCAGCGCGCGGCTGGCGTTGGCGATGGCGACGAGGCCGGCCCATTGCGGCGTGGACAGGCTGGTGCCGCCGATGCTGAGCCAGCTTGCGGTGCTGCTGCCCTGTGCCATTACGGCCGTGTACTGGCCCGTGGCGGGGTCGGCATTGAAGGCTACATCGGCCACGTTGCGCCGCAGCAGATTGGTCAGGCCGGGCACGTTTACCGTCTGGTAGCTGGGCAGGGCCGTATAGGCGCTGATGCCGCCGCCCGTGCCGGACCAGGCCGCTTCGCTGCGCGCACCGCTGCCGCTGTAGCTGAGCGTGGTGCCGCCCACGGCCAGCACGTTCGGCGACACGGAGGGCCAGGACACGCCGCTGCCCGAGTCGCCCGTGGCGGCCAGGTAGCTCATGTTCTTGCCCGTGAAGGCGCTGTCGACGGAGGCTGTCCAGCTGCCTTCGGCGGCGCCAAAGCTCATCGATACGACGCCAGGGCCCATCAGGTTGGCCAGACGCACGGCGCCCAGCAGGCTGTTGACGGACGCGTCGGGCGCCTCGATCAGCACGATGCGCGCCAGCGGTGCCGTGGCGTGCGCCCACTGCACGTCGAGCGCGATTTCCATGGCCCAGCCCGAGTTATAGGCGGGCGCGGTGGCCGTCATCGTGCTCGACGGCGTGTTGTAGACGATGGACAATTCGCAGCCGCTCAGTGGTGCTGGCGGCAATGGCAGGGCGGCATTCGTGGCGATGGCTTTGGTGGTGCAGCCGGGCAAGCCGAATTTCTGGTTGAAGATGGCCAGTTCGGCCGCCGCGTTCGGGTTGTGCATGGCATCGACGATGTAGATCGTCTGCCCGGCACCCAGCTGGGCCGCCTGGGCTGGCGTCAGCGCCGTGCCCGCCGCAGGCAGGGCTGGCAAGTCGTAGGCGGCGCGGATTTGCGCGGGAGAGTAGGTCGCCACCACGCTGCTGCCGGCCATCGGCGCGACGGTGTCGCTCGTGCCGCCGGACAGCAACGGCGCGATATTCTGCGCCGCCTGTTCCGCTGCAGCGATCTTTTGCGCCGTCAGGCGCCGCGTGGCCATGTCCGCCATGGCGCGGGGGACGCGCTGCATGTGCGGGCGCCAGTGGGCCGAGCCGCTGCTGTTGGCGTTGTCGCGCCCGTCCGGCGCATCCAGGAGGGCAGGAGCCGCATGGAACATCGGTTGCGCCACCAGCGTGCCGACGCCGGCGGGGATGACGGGTACCTCGACGCTGAACTGTGTCGCGGCCGTGGCGATGGCAGCGGGCGGCGCCGTCGTCTCCTGGCCGGGGCCGCACGCGCCCAGCAGGATGGCGGCCGTGGCGCCCAGCAGCAGGCGCCCGTGGCGGGCATGCGGGGGAATGAATTTTTTCATGGGGAAACTCTCCGAGTTGGGCGAGGGCCACATCTCGACAATGCATCGAGGCTGGTGGCGCGCGTTGGCGGTCCCGGCCCTGCATTGGCAGCCCCGCTGCCATGGCGCTTGCGAGCGGTAGGCCGGTGGCTTTGCGTCCCCGCCTTTCGACGGGTTTGCCCTCAGAACTGATCATGCATCATTGGAAATTACCTGATGTGCTATCAATTCTAGTGAATTTGCCAAATAAGTGTTAACTATTCCCAATCAATATTTTTATTATTGCAATAAAATGTGGCGATTTTGCCCATTGCGGATGGAATCTTGTCAGCTTGATTAAGTTTTAAAAACAGTTTTAAAAACAAGATTATCAAGGGCTTATCGATGCGTGACAGTGTTTTTGTGCAGTAACAGCGGATGCTCTTTTGCTGGTGCAATGAATTTAATGAATTTAATGAATATGTGCTGACCATCGTCAATCCTCGAACACCATGCCCTGATACGGCGCTGCCCGGCAGGCCGCCAGCCGCTGCGCCAGACTGCCCGCATGGATTTCCAGCTGGTGGCCGTCCGGGTCGAGAAAATACAGGGAATCGCCGGCGCTGCTGTTTTGCCGCCATTCCGTCACGCCAGCCGTGCGCAAGCGGGCGGCAAAGGCAGGATAGTCTTCCTGGGAAATGGAAAAGGCATAGTGCGTGTAGCCGCCCGCGCCGATCGCCGCGCCCGCATCCAGCGACAGGCACAGCCACAAATCCCCGGCCGACAGGTAGGCGCCCCTCTCCCAGCGCGCATGCATGCGCAGGCCCAGCGTATCGCGGTAAAAGACGACGCTGCGATCAAGGTCGTGCACGGACAGGGTGAGGTGGTTCAGGCCGGTCAGCATGGTGCGGGATAACTTTCAGGTGGTGTGAATCGCTGTTCCAGCCGTCGCTGTTGTTTGATCCGACATTGTTTCACGTAAACATGAGACATGGCAATAAGACCACAAAATTCGCAACGCCTGACAGAACCGTAGTGAGCGGAAGGGAGAGGCTGTCGAGAAGCGCAACCGTACTTCTAGTACGGTGAGCATCGCAGGCGGCCTATACCGACGCGCAGTAGGTACTGTCAAGTGTCACTACACAGGCTCGGCGTGCTCTACCATCAATTGCACCTTGGTCGTGCCATTGTATTCATTCGCATCAAGCCGGAAGGCGACCCTTGTCCGTTCGCCCAGGGCATCGGTATGGCCGAACCAGATGGCGTCGAAGCGCACGCCGTTCTTTTCCAGCAGCAGTTTCAAATGCCGTTCCTTGAGGATGCGCTGGCTGACGACGCGGAATTCGTCGCAGAAGACGGGCGGGGCGAAGCCCTGGCCCCACACCTGGCCATCCATCAGCTCGATGAAGGCCGTCGTGTAATACGCGTCTTCCAGCGGGCCATCCGTTTCCACCACCCGTTCCAGCTGTTGGGCGCTGAGCCAAGCCTGGCCCACGGCTTCGAAGGCCTGGGAAAAGGCGTCGAAGGCGTCGGCGCGGATGGTCAAGCCCGCCGCCATGGCGTGGCCGCCGAACTTGTCAATCAGGCTAGGCGCCCGTTTCGACACGAGGTCGAGCGCGTCGCGCAAGTGGAAACCGGGAATCGAGCGTCCGGAACCCTTGATCCAGCCGTCGGCACCGGGTGCAAAGGTAATCGTCGGGCGGTAGAATTTTTCCTTCAGGCGCGAAGCGACGATGCCGATCACGCCCTGGTGCCAGGATTCGTCAAACACGCTGATGGTGCTGCTGTTGGCCGGCTCGAAATCGTCGAGGTGCAGCAGGGCCGTATCTTGCATTTCCGCCTCGATTTCGCGGCGTTTCAGGTTGATGTCGTTCAATTGCTGCGCCAGCGCCCAGGCGCGGCCTTCGTCGTCCGTGATCAGGCATTCGATGCCCAGCGACATGTCTTGCAGGCGGCCGGCCGCATTCAGGCGCGGTCCCAGGGCAAAGCCCAGGTCGAACGGCGTGGCGCTGCGCGCTTCGCGGCCCGCCACGCGAAAGAGCGCCGCCACGCCCGCGTGCATATTGCCCTTGCGCATGCGTTTCAAGCCTTGCGCGACGAGGATGCGGTTGTTGGTATCGAGGCGCACCACGTCGGCCACCGTGCCCAGCGCCACCAGGTCGAGCAGGTTGTCGAGCTTGGGTTGCGTCTGCGCATCAAAGATGCCGCGTCGGCGCAGCTCGGCCCGCAGGGCCAGCAGGACGTAGAACACGACGCCGACGCCGGCCAGATGTTTACTGGGAAAACCGCAGGCAGGCTGGTTCGGGTTGACGATGACGGCCGCGTCGGGCAGGGTGTCGGCCGGCAAGTGGTGGTCGGTGACGACGACCTGCATGCCGCGCCGGTTCGCTTCGGCCACGCCATCGATGCTGGCGATGCCGTTGTCGACGGTGATGATGATGTCGGGCGATTTTTCGCGCGCCGTCAGTTCGACGATTTCCGGCGTCAGGCCGTAGCCGTATTCAAAACGGTTGGGCACGATGAAATCGACGTCGGCGCCCATGGCGCGCAAGCCGCGGATGGCCACGGCGCAGGCCGTGGCGCCGTCGCAATCGTAGTCGGCCACGATGACCATGCGTTTCTTGGCGGCGATGGCATCGGCCAGGAAGACGCCGGCCGCGCCGATGTGCAGCAAGCCGGAAGGCGGCATCAGGGCCGCCAGTTCGCTCGACAGTTCTGCCGCGTCGGACAGGCCGCGCGAGGCGTACAGGCGGGCCAGCACGGGGTGGATGCCTCCCTGGCGCAGCAATTCGGATTCGCGGTAAGGGCAGGGACGGGTGGCGATGCGGGTACGGGTCATGATGCTTTCAACTTGTTCAGGGTAATGGCGCGCCAGAATTTACGCTGCGCATGCTTGCTGGTAGTGACGTCCAGCCAGGCGTCGCGGTGGGTCAGCACCAGGCGCAGCTGGCCCAGGCGGCCATCTTTCAAGGCCGCCAGCAGGGGCGCGAACCAGTCTGCTTCCAGCGCTTGCAATTGCTGCAGCCACATGCCCCATTCCTGGGCCTGCGCCGCTTCGGTCAAGCCGCCCAGCACGACGATCGTGTCGGATTGGTCCGCCAGCACACTGTTTGGACTGGCATCGCGGCGTGCCGGTTCCGCCAGCGCGGCCAGCCAGCCCGGTGCATTCTGCGTATGCAGGCTGGCCGCGCAGCGCGCAGCCTCCACTGTTGCCACGCTCCCGCCCCAGATCCAGAACGCATTGATGGCTTTCAGGCCCCGTTCTTCGCGCGCCGCATTGACGGGGTGTTCATGCCACAGCATCTGCACTTCGTTCTGCAGGCGGCGCGCGGCGCGCGCGTGCTCGCCTTCCGGCATCCAGACGGACAGGTCTTGCGTGGTGGCGGCGTCCGGCGTGGCGCACTGCAAGTCGGACCAGCCGTCGGCGCGCATGAACCAGGTGCCCGCGTCGCCATACGCGAGCGGCTGGCCGATCTCGTCGAAATACGGGGCAGCGATGTCGAACAGGGCGCGCCCATCGGTCTCGTTCAGCTTGAGCTGGCGCAAGTCTTCCAGGCTGATATGGCTGCGGGCAATGGCCAGGTGGGCCGGATGCAGCAGGAAGTAGCGTGCGCCCGGTTCCGGCACGAGGCCGTAGCCGCGCATGGCCCGGGCGGCAAAGGCCGCCTGCGCCGCCGCGCCGTTGGGCGCGGGCGACAGGTCCAGGGCGTGCGCCAGCCACGCTTCATGCGGCAGCAAGCGGTTGGCGTTGTCAAAAGTTTCTAAATTGCAAGTGGAGGTGCGCGACAGCAGCGCTGCCAGCGCGGGCGCCTGCAAGACCTTGAGCAGGTCGGCAGCCAGTTCGGCGTTGGGCAAGGCGAAGGGCAAGACGAGGGTAAGTTGATTCATCCCGAGATTGTAGGCGATAGCGGCGGCGTGCGAGTAGGGCGCATGTGTTTTCGCCTCGATCGTTGCCACAGATTGGCGCGGGCAAGCCAGCCGCCTTGCACATTAAAAATATCAATAAAACATCTTCATTATTTAAATTTTATCTTTGTCATCGGAAAATGATTCTCTTTTGAAAAGATAGTGGATATAATTGCGCTAACTTAATATCAGAAAGACAATCACCCCCTGCTGCGTGGTTGCGTCGTCTGGCTCCTGTGTCCCTCGAAATTGTATACAAGATCTGCCGGCTTCATTTTTAAACAAGTCCCTTCTTGGAAGCCCACTTATGTATACATTCGCCGCTTTGCGCGGCCAGGCTGATCGCGCCCTGGCCCCTCGTACTTCCGCTCCTGCTGCCGCCGTGGCATGCCGTCAGGAGGCCGCATGACTACCTACAACCTGTCGACCACGGTCCACGTCTGCGAAGACATCAACAAGAATTTCGATATCCGCGATCTGCTGATCCAGGCCGGCTACTCGGTGCAAGGCGAACTGAACATCAAGAATTTCACCGTGCTGTTGCCTGACGATACGGAATCGACCGAGAACACACCGCTGTTCGGTATGCTCGATGCGGACACCGTGTATGTGCGTCCCGGCGACTGGGCCGCCAACTACAACGGCAGCTTTTCGACCATCGAAGTGACGATCGACAAGGGCAATGGCGATATCGTCCAGCTGAGCCTGCAAGTCATCATCGACCCCGTCAACGACGCGCCGGACGCGGCCGATAAGACGTTTACATTGCTCAATGGAAACAACGTGGTGCTCAGCGAAGGCGATTTCGGCTTCCACGACGACGTCGAGCACGACGGTTTCAAGTCCATCGTCATCACGAATACCACCACGGCGGGCCAGGTCCTGTTGAATGGCGTAGCCGTGGCGGTGGGCACGGAAGTATCGATCGACGACATCCGCGCGGGCCACCTGGTTTTCGTGCCGAGCCAGACCGTGGCCGGCGACTTCGACCTCGGTTTCAAGGTGCGCGATGACGGCGGCACGGCCGGCTGCAATGCGCAAGACCTGAGTCTGGCGCCCCATTACCTGACCTTCAAGGTGCCGATGGCCCACCTGGGCGACTTCGTCTGGGAAGACAAGAATGCCAACGGCGTGCAGGACGCGGGCGAGGCGGGCATCGCCAATGTGGTCGTGCAATTGAAGGATACGGCCGGCAATGTAGTCGCCTCCACCACGACGGACGCCAGCGGCGGCTACCACTTTGACGTCAACCCGGGCACGTATTCCGTGACCGTGGTGGCGCCCGCCGGCTATGTGCCGACGGCAGCCAACCAGGGCGGCGATGCGGGCAAGGACAGCAATATCGATGCCAGCGGCAAGATGGCGCCCGTCACCCTGGCGCCGGGCGAAACCAACCTGACCCTGGACGCGGGCCTGTACCGCACGGCCGAACTGGGCGACCGGGTCTGGTTCGATACCAACAAGAACGGCGTGCAGGATGCGGGCGAAGCGGGTGCGGCCGGCGTGAAAGTGACCTTGCTCGACGCGTCGGGCAACGCCGTCGGCAGCCCTGTGGTGACGGATGCGAACGGCAACTACCTGTTCACGAATTTGAAACCGGGCGCCTACAGCGTGCAATTCGACAAGACCACCTTGCCAGCCGGCTATACCTTCACGGGCCAGGACCAGGGCGGCGACGAGCAGCGCGATTCGGACGCGAATGCCGATGGCAGGACAGCGCAAGTGCTGCTGGCCTCGGGCGACAGCAACCACAGCGTGGATGCGGGCATCGTGGCCTTGCCGGCCACCTTGGGCGACCGCGTGTGGCATGACAGCAACGCCAACGGCATCCAGGATGCGGGCGAGTCCGGCATCGGCGGCGTTACCGTGCAGCTGAAAAATGCGGCCGGCAGCGTGATCGGCTCGACCCTGACGGACGCCACCGGCTATTACAACTTCAATGTCGATCCCGGCACGTACTCGATCGCCGTCGTCGCCCCCGCTGGCTATTTGACTACCGTCAAGGATGCGGGCAGCAGCGACGCGCTCGACAGCGACATCAACACGCTGGGCAACAGCGGCCAGGTGACGGTCGCCGCGGGCCAGAACTACAAGGATCTCGATGCCGGCCTGTACAAGACGGCGTCCATCGGCGACCGCGTCTGGTTCGATGCGAACGGCAACGGCACGCAGGATGCGGGCGAGGCGGGCGTCTGTGGCGTGAAAGTCAATCTGTACAACGCGCAAGGCGTCGTCGTGGCCAGCGCCTCCACGGATGCGAACGGCAATTATCTGTTCAGCAACCTGGTGCCAGGCGAATATTACCTGGGCTTCGTGCCGCCGGCCGGCTATGGCTTCACCAAGGCCGATATCGGCGGTTACGCCACGGATTCGGACGTCAATCCGGCCAGCGGCTTCACCACCACATGGGCTAGCTTGAAGTCGGGCGATGTGCAGCTGGACTGGGATGCCGGCCTGGTCAAACTCAACACGGCCTCCATCGGCGACCGCGTGTGGGAAGACAATAACTACAACGGCGTGCAGGATGCGGGCGAGCTGGGCGTGGCGGGCGTGAAAGTCAACCTGCTCAATGCCAGCAACGTGGTCATCGCCTCGACGACGACGAATGCCAGCGGCAACTACCTGTTCAGCGAACTGGCGGCCGGCAGCTACAAGGTGGAAGTCATCCGTCCATCAGGCTTTTATTACACCAAGGCCAATCTGGGCAGCGATACGGCCGATTCCGACGTCGATGTCAGCACGGGGCGCTCGTCCCTGATCAACCTGGCCGCCGGCCAGAACGACATGAGCTGGGATGCGGGCATCTACCGCAAGGCCAGCCTGGGCGACAAGGTGTGGCGCGACGCCGACCATGACGGCGTGCAAGACTACAACGAGGCGGGCATCGCCAACATCAAGGTGCAGTTGTACTCGGGCAGCGGCGTGCTGCTGGCCACCACCTACACGAATGCCAACGGCAATTATCTGTTCAGCAACCTCGATCCGGGCAGCTATTCCCTGAAATTCGACAAGTCGGGCGTGTACCACGCGGGCTACGCCATGGATACGTGGAAATGGGGCGCGAAGAACGTGGGCACGAACGACAATATCGATTCGGATGTCAACAGCAACGGCACGACGTCCAACGTGGTCTACACGGACATATTGAAGCTGGCGTCGGGTCAGAACGACATGAGCTGGGATGCGGCCATCACGCCCATCGTCATCGACCTCAACGGTGACGGCGTGCACACGATCGCCCGCGCCGACTTCCACGGCAGCTTCGACCTGCTGGGCACGGGCAGCGCCATCCAGACGGGCTGGGTCTCGGCGCATGACGGCTTGCTGGCCATCGACAGCAATGGCAATGGCAAGATCGACAACATCTCCGAGTTGTTCGGTGGTAACGAGAAGGGCACGGGCTTCGCCAAGCTGTCCAGCTATGACTCGAACCACGACGGCGTGGTCGATGCGCATGACGACAAGTTCGCCGAGCTGCGCATCTGGCGCGACGCCAACAGCAATGGCGTCACGGACGATGGCGAGCTGATGTCTCTGCACGACGCCGGCGTGGCCAGCCTGGCGGTCAGCTACACGGAACTGCCTTTCCTCGACGCCAACAGCAATCTGCACCTGGAGCGCAGCAGCGCCACCCTGGCCGACGGCAAGACGGTCGACATGACGGACGTGTATTTCAACGTCGATGCCAAGGATGCGGCCGCTGCCGGCGTCACCCTGCCCAGCATGGCCGACCTGCTGCGCGACGACAGCACGCTCGACGTGGTGCTGGGCCAGGATGGCACGGTGACCACCGTCGCCGCCGCGCCGGCCGCCGCCGCAGCCCCTGCCGCGGAAGCCCAGGCCCAGTGCGAAATGGCCGACCTCTTGCGCCGCGCCATGGCTCACGCAACGACCCAGCCCCAGGAAATGGCTGCCTGATGTCCCTTGCCGGGCCATGAGCCTGCCCGGCAATGCCGCACCGGCGCGCCCGTCACGGGGCGCCGGCGCTTTCCACGCTTTTTTCACACTTGATAATCGAAATAGGGAAACCACAATGAAACAATCCATGCACCTGATCGTTCGCGGCGGCATCGCCGCAGCCGCTTTCGCCCTCGCCAGCGGCAGCGCCCTGGCCGCTTCCAACCTGCAAGTCGTCGATTCGCACAGCGTCAGCCTGTTTACGGCTGCTGGCGGCGCCTTCGGCTCGGGCAGCGCCATCTCGCCGACCTTGTGGGAAGTCAAATACGAAAGCAACACCTTCCTGGCGTTCTGCCTCGATCCCCATGTCGCACTGAGCAACACGTCGAACAGCTACAGCAGCGGCGCTTTCGCCGCCAGCGATGCCGTCAAGCGCCTGTATGAAGGGTATTACGCTTCGTCCATCGCGACTGTAGCGACCAGCGCCAACAGCGCCGCCGCCTTCCAGCTGGCCCTGTGGGAATTGAATAACGACAACACGAACCTGCTGACGGGCGACCTGCGCTTCAAAAACCTGAGCAACGCCGTCGTCAGCCAGGCCAACACCATGTTGGGCGTGGCCACGGGCAATGGCGCCATCCAGAACCTGTACAACTACACGAGCTTGACGAGCGTCAACCCCGCTTCGCAAACCCTGCTGGCCGTGTCGCCAGTGCCGGAAGCGCAGACGTGGGCCATGCTGGTCGCGGGCCTGGGCTTGCTGGGCTTCATGGCGCGCCGCCGCAAGGGCGCTTCCGCGCTGACTTAATTATTACTCATTAGTCATCACTCATCGCGCAAGCGATAGCGTTCCCGCTGCGGCGCGCCCGACCGGCGCGCCGCAGCGTTTTATTGTGAATCCATCATGACCCCACCTCCCGACACTTCCACCGCTTCCGCCGGCATCTCCACCGATGCCATCGCCGACGCCATCGTCTTCCTGGCGCGCTTTTTCGGCGTTGCCGTGCAGGCCGAGCGCCTGCGCGCCAGCGTGGCGGCCCAGGCTGCACCGGCCACGGCTGACTTTCTCGAACAGGCGCTGGCGCAGGCCAGCCTGGCCGGCACCGTGTTGCCGGTAGATAAGCCACGCCGTCCCACGGAAATGCCGGCCTTGCTGCTCAACGGGGAAGGGCAGGCGCTGGTGATACTGGCCATTGCCGATGGCAAATATGAATGCCACGTGCCCGGCATCGAAGGCAGTGCCTGGTTTGACGCCGCCGCGCTGGCGCGGGAAGTGCCCGATGGGCGCTGGGTGGCCGTGCGTCCCGTCATGTTCTTCGACCAGCGCAGCTTGCTTTACAGCATGCCGGTGGCGGGACGCTGGTTCTGGGATGTCTTCAACCGTAACCGCTGGGTCTTCCGCTGGGCCTTGCTGGGCACCCTGGTGCTCAATGTCATCGGCGCGCTGGTGCCGTTCTATGCGATGGCCGTATATGACCGCGTGATCCCGAACAATGCCACGTCCAGCCTGTGGGTGCTGACGATCGCCGTCGTGGTGCTGACGGGCTTCGAGCTGGCCCTGCGCCTGCTGCGCGGCGAACTGGTGGAAACGGCGTCGCGCCGCATGGACGTGGCGCTGTCGTCGAACATTTTCGCCCAGTGCTTGCGCCTGCGCGCGGCCAGCCGGCCCGCTTCCGGGGGCACCCTGGCCAATACCGTGCGCGATTTCGAATCCGTGCGCGAATTCTTCGCCTCCACGACCCTGACCACCCTGGGCGACTTGCCGTTCCTGCTGCTGTTCCTGCTGGTGATCGCCCTGGTCGGCGGCTGGCTCGTGCTCGTGCCCCTGGCAGTCATCCCGATCCTGCTGCTGGTGGCCTTCGCCTCGCGCGCGGCCCTGGCGCGCCACGTGGCCGCCTCGATGCAGGAAAGCGCGCAGCGCACGGCGCACCTGTTTGAAACCATGAATGGCCTCGACACCATCAAGGCGCTGGGCGCCGAAGCGTGGAGCCGGCGCAAATGGGAAAGCCTGACGGTGGCCATCGCCGCCAACAGCGTCGAGACGCGCGAAATCGTCAGCCGGGTCAACTACATCAACACGGCCGTGCTGGCCCTGTCCGGCGTGGCCGTGGTGGCCACGGGCGCCTTGCTGATGGGCGAGCATCTGCTGACCCTGGGCCAGATCATCGCCGTGAGCATGCTGACGGGCCGCGCCCTGGCGCCCGTGAGCCAGATCGCGGGCCTGATCATACGCTGGGAACAGACCAAGCTGTCGTATCACGCACTCAATAAAATCATGGAAGCGCCCACCGACGACGACGCGGCCAGCCTGCAGGCGCCGCCCCTGTCCGGGCGCATCGAATTTCGCGACGTGGGCTTTGCCTACCCGAATTCGCCGCCGCTGCTCGATAAGCTGAACCTGCACATCCGCCCCGGCGAACGGGTCGGCGTGATCGGCAAGCTCGGTTCCGGCAAGAGCACCTTGCTGCGCTTGCTGCTGAACCAGTACGGCCCGCAAAGCGGCAGCGTGCTGTTCGACGACCTGGCCAGCACCCAGCTGGACCCTTTGAGCCTGCGCCGCCAGATAGGCTACGTGCCGCAGGACGTGACCCTGTTCCACGGCACCCTGCGCGAAAACATCGAACTGGGACGCAGCCAGGCTGACGACGCCAGCCTGCTCGACGCCATCCGCCTGGCCTGCCTCGACGACATCATCACCCAGCTGCCCAACGGCGTGGCGACGGAAGTGGGCGAGCGGGGTGAACGCCTGTCCGGCGGCCAGCGGCAAGCCGTGGCCATGGCCCGCGCCTTGCTGGCGAAACCGCCGATGCTGCTGCTCGATGAGCCGAGCAGCATGTTCGACCCGGCCACCGAGCAGCGGCTGATTGGCCGGCTGCGTACCTTAAAGGAGACGACCATCGTGCTGGTGACGCACCGCATGGCCATGCTGGCGCTGGTGGACCGCCTGATCGTCTTCGACAAGGGGCGCATCGTGGCCGACGGCCCGCGCGACGACGTCATGCGCGTCTTGAACAGCCAGGCTGCCAGGCCCGTGGCGGAGCAGGGAGTGGCGGCATGAGCGCCCTGAACGCGCGCCCTCTGCCGGCGGCCCACCCGGACCCGGAACGCGAACCGCAGCGCATCGTCATCCGCATGCTGGCCTTGACGTCCGTGCTGCTGGTGCTGGCGCTGGCCTGGGCCATGTTCGCCCAGCTCGACGTGTCCGTGAATGGCCGGGGCGCCATCACGCCGCCATCGCACCTGCAGGAAGTGCAAAGCCTGGAAGGGGGCATCGTGCGTGAAATGCTGGTGAAACCGGGCCAGCGCGTGCGCCGCGGCGACTTGCTGCTGCGCCTGGACACGGCCCAGTACGAGGCCAACCTGGGCGCCAGCGTGCAAAACCGCCTGGCCGCGCTGGCGGGCAGGGCGCGCCTCGATGCGCTGCTGTCCGGCGGCACACCCCAGTTTGCGCCGGAATGGCAGAAAGAGGCGCCCGAGCTGATCGCCAAGGAAACGCAGTTGTGGCGCGACGGCCAGCGCGAATTCGCGTCGGCCACGGCGGCCGCGCGCGAGGGCGTGACGCGCCGCCGTGGCGAGCTGGCCGAGGCGCACAGCCGCATCGCCCAGCTCGACACGGGCTTGAAAATCGCCCTGGAAAGCCTGTCCATCGAGGAGAGGCTCTTCAAAGAGGGTGCCGGTTCGCGCGGCGACTACCTGAATGCGCAGCAGCGCGTGCAGCAGCAGCGCACGGAACTCGACAGCCTGCGCACCTCCGTGCCGCGCCTGACGGCCACCCTGGCCGAGGCACAGGCGCAGGCGGGCGAAGTGGAAGCGCGCATGCGCGGCCAGTGGGGCGCGCAGCGCAGCGAGTATGAGACCAAGGCCGGCGCCCTGGCCAGCACCGTGAAAGGCCAGCAGGACCAGGTGAGCCGGCGCGACGTGACGGCGCCCGTCGACGGCGTCGTCAACCGCGTGCTGGTGGCAACCGTCGGCGGCGTGGCGCAGCCGGGTAAACCTATCCTGGAAATCGTGCCGGCCGATTCGGAAATGCTGATCTCCGTGCGCGTGAAACCGTCGGACATCGGTTTTATCCATGTGGGACAGAGCGCGTCGGCCAATGTGCTGGCGTACGACGCCACCACCTATGGCCGCATGCAGGCGCAAGTGGTGCGCGTGGGGGCGGACGCGATTCCCGACGAGCGCAACGAACCGTATTTCGAGGTGCAGCTGAGCACCGACCGCAGCCAGCTGACGGCGCACGGCAAGGTATTGCCGGTGACGCCAGGCATGCCCGTCGACGTGGGCATCCTGACGGGGCGCCGCTCGGTGCTGCAATATGTGTTCAAGCCCGTGCTGCGCGGCTTGCAGTCTTCCCTGCAGGAGCGGTGATGCGTGCCTTCTTGATTTACATGGCATTGGCCTGCGCAAACGCGGTGGCCCAGTCCGCGCCGCCGGCCACTTTCCAGGCGCAGGCCGCGCGCGGCTTGCCTGCCTTGCTGGCGCGCGCCGTGCCGCGCGATCCGCAGGTGATTGCGGCGCAGGCGGCGCTGGCCACCACCGAAGCGCGCTACAAGCAGGCCCGTTCTCGCCTGTTTCCCACTGCGGCGCTGCAGGCGACGCGGGGGCGCAGCAATGACCTCGATGGCACCCTGGAGGTCGAGCGCCGCACGCACCAGGTGGAAGCGAGCGTGCGCTGGAACGTGTACAACGGCGGCGCCGACCGCGCCGAACTTGATGCGGCCGAGCGCGAGATGGCGGGCGCCGCCTTCGACGTGGAGCGGGCGCGCGCGGAAAGCGCGGAAAAGCTGGCCGAAGCATATTTCGACATGCAGCGCCTGGAACGCAGCCTGCAGCAGTCGCAGGAACGCCTGCGCGACGTGACGCAACTGGTGCGGCAGGTGACGCGCCAGGCGGAACTGGGCAAATCGTCGGAAGTGGACCGCGAACTGGCGCAAAGTTCGCAGCTGGACGCGGAACTGGTGCACGACGGCTTGCTGACGGACCAGCAGGCGGCGCGCATCAGGCTCGAGGCGCTGGCCTTCGAGCCGGTGGCGCAGTTTGCCGATTTCGCCTTTGCGCCGCTGCCGGCGCAGGCGCTGGAGAATGCCGATACGCAGCAGGCGCAGTTGCGCGCCGCGCGCGAGCGGGCCTCCGCGGCCCAGTTGCGCGTGCGCGGCGTGGCGGTCACCCTGGCCCCCAAAATCGATCTGAATGTCAGCCATCTGCTCAATAACAAGACCACGCCGCCGCCGTCGACCATCCAGCAGCGGGGCTGGTCGGTGGGGGTCTCCTGGGAAATCCCGCTCGGCGGGGGCAGCCTGGCGCAGCGCGACGAAAGCATCAGCCGCGCCCAGGCGGCCGAGGCGGACGTGGCGCGCGCCGAGCAGGGCACGCGCGCCGACCTGGCCAGCATGCTGCCGCGCATCGCCAATGCGCAGCGCACGCTGGCCCTGCTCGACGAGCAGGAAAAGAAGATGGCCTTCGTCGTGCGCGGCGGGACCATCCAGTACGAGGCGGGCCGGCGCAACCTGCAGCAGGTCATCCAGACGCGCGACAGCTATTTCACGATACAGCAGCGGCGCATCGACCAGCTGCACCGTCTGACCCTGGCGCAGATGCGGCAATATGCGCTGGCGGGGCAGCTGCTGCGGGTTTTCGGCCTGGCGCAGGAGGTAAAATAGCGCCGGCGTGCGCGGTTTCACACAGAGATGACGCAGAGATCATGCATGAAATGCCCATTGTGTGGCACACTGCGCGCTCGCATATCATCGTTGTCGCGGGAGCGCATGAGCATCATCAAACAATTTCCTTTTGAGTGGCAGGTCGGCGTGCGCTATACGCGCGCCGGGAAACGCAGTGGCCGCAACAGCTTCATTTCCTTCATCTCTCTCATTTCCGTGGCCGGCATCGGCCTGGGCGTGGCCGCCCTGATCGTCGTCCTCTCCGTCATGAACGGCTTCCAGAAGGAAGTCACCGACCGGCTGATGTCGGTGCTGGCCCACGTCGAGGTGTTCGACACGAGCGGCTCCATGCCCAACTGGCAGGCGCAGGAGCGCGCCGCCTACGCCAATCCGCAAGTGAAAGCCGTGTCGCCGTTCGTGGAAACCCAGGGCATGCTGCTCAATGACGAAACCATGCGTCCGTCCGTCGTGCGCGGCGTACTGCCGCAGCAGGAAGCCACCGTCTCGAGCGTGGCCGCCCAGATGAAACAGGGCAGTTTCAAGGATCTCACGCCAGGCTCGTACAACATCGTGCTGGGCATCGACCTGGCCAAGGCGCTGGGCGTGCAAGTGGGGCAGAACGTCACCCTGATGCTCGAGCGCGAGCCCAGGGCGGGCGATCCGGCCAACGGCATCGTCATGCCGCGCATGCGCGCGCTCAAGGTGGCCGGCATCTTCGAGGCGGGTCACAATGAACTTGACGGCAGCCTGGCGTTTGTGAACATGCAGGACGCTGAGCAGCTGCTGCAGCTCGACGGCCCGTCCGGCCTGCGTCTGCGCCTGCACGACATGAACAAGGCGCCCCAGGTGGCGCGCGAACTGAAAGCCTCGATGCCGGGCCAGCTGTGGATGCGCGACTGGTCGCGCGCCAGTGCCAGCTGGTATGCGCTGGTACAAAGCCAGAAGAACATGATGTTCATCATCCTGAGCATGATCATCGCCGTGGCCGCGTTCAACCTCGTCTCGACCCTGGTGATGTCGGTCACCGACAAGCAGGCCGACATCGCCATCCTGCGCACCCTGGGCGCCTCGCCGTTCTCCATCATGAAGATCTTCATGATCCAGGGCGCGCTGGTGGGCTTGCTGGGGAGTGCTTTGGGCGTCATCGGCGGCGTCGTGCTGGCGCTGAACGTGGGCGTCATCGTGCCCTTCATCGAAGGCATCTTCGGCCTGCACTTCATTTCCAAGGAAATCTACCAGATCAGCGCCGTGCCGTCGGACGTGCATTGGCTGGACGTGGCGCAGATCGGCCTGATCGCCTTTGGCCTGGCGCTGGTGGCCACCATCTACCCGAGCTGGCGCGCCGCGCGTGTCAAGCCGGCCGAGGCCCTGCGCTACGAATAAGCGGCTTGTAAAACCGGGGTCAGACCCGCCGGGTCTGACCCCAGCCCTTCGTTGCACGGGCTAACGCGATGATATGTTGCATACATAAGAATTAACGAATTAATGAGCATGTTAAAAAATCTTCCCTTCGAATGGCTGGTCGGCCTGCGCTACACACGGGCCGGCAAGCGCAGTGGCCGCAACAGTTTTATTTCCTTCATCTCGCTCATTTCCATGGCCGGCATCGGCCTGGGCGTGGCGGCGCTGATCGTCGTGCTTTCCGTGATGAACGGCTTCCAGAAGGAAGTGACGGACCGCATGCTGTCCGTGCTGGCCCACGTGGAAGTGTTCGACAACAGCGGCAGCATGCCCGACTGGCGCGCGGAAGCGGCGCAAGCCTTCAAGAATCCGGCCGTGAAGGGCGCCGCGCCATTCGTGGAAACGCAGGGCATGCTGCTGCGCGACGATGCGCTGCGCCCCGCCATCGTGCGCGGCGTGCTGCCCGAGGAAGAGCCGAACGTGTCCGACGTGGCCGGCCAGACGCGCATGGGCAGCTTCAAGGCGCTGCAGCCGGGCACCTTCAATATCGTGCTGGGCATCGAGCTGGCGCGCGCCTTGCGCGTCAACCTCGGCGAAAAAGTCACCTTGATGCTGGCGCAGGGCCAGGTCACGCCGGCCGGCGTGCTGCCGCGCATGCGCAGCTTTACCGTCAGCGGCATCTTCCAGGCGGGCCACAATGAATTCGACGCCGGCCTGGCCTTCATCAATATCGAAGACGGCCAGCGTTTGCTGCGCCTCGACGGCCCGTCCGGCCTGCGTCTGCGCCTGGCCGACATGAACCAGGCGCCGCAAGTGGCCGCCGAATTGAAAAAATCCATGCCGGGCGACCTGTGGCTGCGCGACTGGTCCAAGCTGAACGCCAACTGGTTCGCCGCCGTGCAGACGGAAAAGCGCATGATGTTCATTATCCTGACCCTGATCATCGCCGTGGCCGCCTTCAACCTCGTCTCGACCCTGGTGATGACGGTGACGGACAAGCAGGCCGATATCGCGATTTTGCGCACCCTGGGTGCCTCGCCCCGTTCCATCATGAAGATCTTTATGATCCAGGGCGCGCTGGTGGGCATCCTGGGCACGATCCTGGGCGTGGCCGGCGGGGTGCTGGTGGCCATGAACATCGACGTCATCGTGCCCTTCATCGAGCATTTGCTGGGCGTACAGTTTCTCTCCAAGGACATTTACTTCATCAGCACCGTGCCGTCCGACCTGCGCTGGCCCGACGTCACCAAGATCGGCGTGCTGGCCGTGATTCTCGCCTTTTTGGCGACCCTGTACCCAAGCTGGTGGGCTGCCCGCGTCAAACCTGCGGAAGCCCTGCGCTATGAATAAACCACTGAATACGACCATGACCGATCTGAACAAACCTGCCTCCAACGGCACTTCCGCCGATTCCGCCGTCCTTAGCTGCCGTGGCCTGGGCAAGACTTTTACGCAGGGCAGCTACAAGGTGCAGGTGCTTGCCGGCATCGATATCGACGTCCACCGCGGCGAGCGCGTCGCCATCGTCGGCGCCTCCGGCTCGGGCAAATCGACCCTGCTGCACCTGCTGGGCGGGCTCGATACACCCACCAGCGGCAAGGTGACCCTGCTGGGCAAGGATTTCGCCACTCTCAGCGAAAAGGCGCGCGGCGACTTGCGCAACGCCTCGCTGGGCTTCGTCTACCAGTTCCACCACCTGCTGCCCGAGTTCTCGGCGCTGGACAACGTCGCCATGCCGCTGATGATACGGCGCATGAAGCGCGCGCCCGCCACCGAGCTGGCGCAGCAGATTCTCACGCGCGTCAACCTGGCCAAGCGCGTCACGCACACGCCGGGCGAATTGTCGGGCGGCGAGCGCCAGCGCGTGGCCCTGGCCCGCGCCCTCGTCACGCAGCCGGCCTGCGTGCTGGCCGATGAACCGACGGGCAACCTCGATCACGCCACGGCCGAACAGATTTTCGACCTGATGCTGGAACTGTCGCGCACCCTGGGCACGGCCTTCGTCATCGTCACGCACGATATCGAGCTGGCCAGGCGCTGCGACCGCGTACTGCGCCTGACGGACGAAGGGCTGCAGCCGTACCAATACTAAGGAGCCGCCATGTGGATCGACACGCACTGCCACCTCGACGCGCATGAATTCGGCAGCGAATCGCTGCAGGTGGCGGCGCGCGCGGCCGCGCAGGGCGTGGCGATGATCGTCGTTCCCGCCGTCGAACGGGCCAATTTCGCCATCGTGCGCGACCTGGCGGCGGCGGCGCCCAACGCCTGCTATGCGCTCGGTATCCACCCGATCTACGTGCCGCAGGCCACGGAAGACGATCTGATCGCACTGCGCGAAGCCGTGGCGCTGGCCATGCATGATCCGCGTTTTGTCGCCATCGGCGAGATCGGCCTCGATTTCTTCATTCCCATGCTGTGCGAACCGGCCATGCGCGCCAAGCAGGAGCATTTTTTGCGCGAGCAGCTGAAAATCGCCCGCGACTTCGATTTGCCCGTGCTGGCCCACGTGCGCCGTTCGCAGGACATCGTCCTCAAGCACGCGCGCCAGATCCGCCCGAACGGCGGCATCGCGCATGCCTTCAACGGCAGCTTCCAGCAGGCGCAGGGCTATATCGACCTCGGTTTCAAGCTCGGGTTCGGCGGCGCCATGACGTTTACGCGGGCCTTGCAGATCCGCCGCATGGCGAGCGACCTGCCTTTGGACGCCATCGTGCTGGAGACGGACGCGCCCGATATTTCGCCCAGCTGGATCCACCCGGGCCGCAACAGCCCCGAAGAATTGCCCCGCATCGGCGCCGTGCTGGCCGAATTGCGCGGCCTGGAACTTGCCGACGTGGCGGTGCAAACCAGCGCCAACGCGCGCGCCGTGCTGTCTCGATTACCCTTGATGGAGTGAAACCATGAACAAGAAAATGCTTGCGGGCGCCCTGGCGGCCTGCCTTTCCGGCGCCTTGGCGCCCGCCCTGGCGGCACCCGGCGCCCAGTGCGACGGCATGCCGCGCCTCGACGTCACCACGCCGGCCGGCTTTTGCGTGGCCGTGCTGGCCGACGGCCTGAAATTTCCCCGTGGCGTGCTGCCGCTGACGAATGGCGACATCCTCGTCACGGACATGGCGGGATGGGCGCCGAAGCAGGGCAAATTGTGGCTGTTGCAGCGCAAGGCGGCCGGCCCGGGCTACGAGCGCAAGCTGCTGCTCGACAAGCTCGATCGCCCGAACGGCATCGTGCAGGGACCGGACGGCCTGGTCTACGTGGGCGAGGTGGGGCGCATCTTCCGTTTTGACCTGCGCGACCCGGCCCGCGCCACCACCGACGTGATCGGCGGCACGGCCAAGACGCCGCGCCTGCCGGGCCTCGGTTTGCACCTGTTGACGAACATGCGTTTCAGTCCCAAGGGCGACCTGTACGTGAACGTGGGTTCGAGCACCGACCATTGCGAGAACGATGGCAAGGCGCCCGATCCGGCCAAGGCCTGTCCTTCGGCGGAAGGCCTTGAGGCGCTGGGCGCCATCCGCGAATACACGATGGCATGGCCGGCGGGCACGGTGACGAGCTGGCGCACGCATGCGCGCGGCTTGCGCAATTCGATGGCGCTGGCCTTCCATCCGGCGACGGGCGAACTGTGGCAGGCGGAAAACGCGCGCGACGCCATCCAGGCCGCCATGCCGCAACTCAAAAGCGACGAGAATCTGCCGCATGAGGAACTGAATCTGATCAAGTCCGACCGGCACTACGGCTGGCCGTACTGCTACGACGACAATGTCGCCAGTCCCGAATATCCGAAGACGGCTTGCGACGCCCAATTTGCGGCGCCCGAGCGCCTGCTGCCCGGCCATGCCGCACCGCTGGGCATGACCTTTTATACGGCCAGCCGCTTCCCGGCGCTGTACAAGAACAGCCTGATCATCGGCTACCACGGCTACCGCAGCAACGGCCACCGCCTGGTGGCCCTGCTGCCCGACAAGGCCGGCGCGCCGCTGGGCAAGTCCGTTGAATTGATCAGCAACTGGGAGCGCAAGGGCAAGCAGGGCAGGGGCGCGCCCGTCGACGTCAAGCAGGGCCAGGATGGCGACATCTATATGGCCGATGACCATAATGGGCTGGTGCTCAAGCTGCACTACGAGGCGGGCAAACCGTAAGCGGCCTTCATCCGACGTCCTCGCTGGCGTTACGGCGGGTGTCGGCTTACGGCCTTTGGCCTAAGCCGACCTACTGAGGATGTAGCCTGTAGGTCGGATTGGCGTGGCTATGCCGCGCGTAATCCGACGTCATTGTTGGCATTACGGGTGCGGTCGGTTTACGCTTGATCTCGCTCAGTGCGGAGCTGCCGCATCCTCCTACAATCGGCCTGATGTCCCTGTCGACCAGGGATGACGGGAGGCTGACGTGAAACCTGCATTCATCAAGCTGCGTGAAAATTACTCCAGCGTGGCGGCCGTCGACCAGGCGGCCCTGTTCCGCGAAATCGGCTGGGAAGACTTGATCGGCAAGGACAGCTTTGCCAACACCTGCGCCATCCGCGTCAGCCTGGCCCTGATCAAGGCCGGGGTCCAGGTCAAGGGTCGCATGGCGATACGCAAGGGGGCATTCAAGGGCGCGCTGATCGAACCGGGGCAGGCCAAGCTGTCGCACATGCTGGCCAGCCCCTCGATGTTTGGCGCGCCCGAAAAATTTACCGGGGATGATGCCATGGAAGGCATCGGCCAGCGCCAGGGCATCGTCGCCTTCTTTCGCATTCCCGGCTACCTGGGCGGCGCGGGCGGGCATATCGACATCCTGCTGCCCTCCATCGGCGTGAAGGTCTGCGGCAGCGAATGCTACTGGGATTGCGGCGAGGTCTGGTTCTGGCCCGTCAGGTGACGCTTATTTGAACTTCTTCGACCGTCCGCGCGAGGCCGCATTGTGCGCACGCAGGATGGAATCGACGCGCTCGGACGCATCGCGCGACAGGTTTTGCGCCACCGCGATATCGGGGAAGAATTCAGGCAGGCGGTAGCTGAGCCAGGCATACGCGGAATAGTAGCGGCAAGTGTCTTCCACCTGCTGCAGATTCTGCGTGCTGCCGCCGTACGCGTGCTGGCGCAAGGTGCTCGTTTTTCCCTGCGACAGATTCTTCGCCCAGTGCTCCCACGCCGTCTGCAGGGACGGCACCTTGCTCGATATCGGCACGAGCGACAAAGTAAATTTGTCGGCCACGGAGAGGGGCAGGGTGTCGAGCCAGACGGCGCGCTCCTTCTGGTCTTCCGTGATGCGCGGGAAGAAGAATCCGTCCGGCACGTCGATATTGTGGATGAAGCGGCGCAGCAGTTTACTGAGCGACAGCTCTCCCGTCACCGACGAAATCCGGTGCAGGTGTTCGAGCGAGGGCGCCACGGCAAAGCCGCTGGTGTTCAGCGGGTGCAGCTTTTCCTTCAGCAGCGCGCGCATCACTTCATGCGTCTCGTTGTCGTAGCCGGCCACGAGTCCCTCTTCATGCACGCCATAGCGGCCCGCGCGTCCGGCGATCTGGCGCGCCAGCGCGGCCGAAATCTCTTCCTCCTCGCGGCCATTGTATTTGACGCAGGTGGTCATGACGATGCGCGCGATCGGCATGTTCAGGCCCATCGCCAGCGCATCCGTGCCGACGACGATGTCGGCCGTGCCGTCGCGGAAGCGCTGCGCCTGCGCGCGCCGCACTTCGGGCGACAGGTTGCCGTAGACGGTGGCCACCGATAATCCCGTTTCCGTGATCATGTCGCGCCACATCAGCACTTCGCGGCGCGAAAAGGCGATGACGGCGTCGCCGCGGCGCAGGTTGCGTACCTTGCGCACGGCCGTCGGCTCCATCGACAGGGGCGCCATGCGTTTCAGGACGTGCACTTCCAGCGGGCAGTCCAGGCGTTCGGCCAGCGCCTCAATGGCGCGCCGCGCTTCCGGCGCCCCCACCAGGTAGACGGTGTGGGCCGGTGCGCCGCAGACGGCCGCCGTCCACGCGGCGCCCCGGTCCGGGTCGGCCAGCATCTGGATCTCATCGATGACGGCCACTTCGACGACGGTTTTCGTATCCAGCATTTCCACCGTGCTGGCCACGTGCGTGGCGCCGTCGACGACCCTGCGCTCCTCGCCCGTGATCAGGCTCACGGCCAGCGGTTTGCCGTGCGGCGCGGCTTCCTGCAGGCGCTCGTAATTTTCCAGGGCCAGCAGGCGCAATGGCGCCAGGTAGATGCCGCTCTTTGCCTTGAGCAGCGCTTCCATGGCGCGGTGCGTCTTGCCGGAATTGGTCGGTCCGAGCAGGGCGATGAAGCGGCGCGGCAGGCGTCGCGCCATCTCGAACGAGGCCGGATACTCGGCCAGGTTGATGCTCTGGCGCGTGCGTGCCGCGTGCTGTTCCTCCTGCTGGCGCTCGATGGCGTGATTGAAGCGCTGGCGGATGCGGTCGAACACCATGCCGGCCGGCTCCGACGTCTGCATGTCGGCCAGCGTGTGCAGGAAGACCATCGGGTCCGTGTCTACATCCTCGCTCAGGCCCGCGATATCGGCGACGAAATCCATCACATGCTGGCGCAGTTCCTCGAAGACGGCCGCGCTGGCCCGTTCGCGCACCAGGGCCAGCTTGGTCTCGCGGTCCATCTTGCGCCACTTGGCCGGCCGCGCCAGCACGCCCTGTGCAGGCACGAGTGCATACGGCACCACCAGGTGGCCTGCCTTGACGATGCCGGAAAAGCGCACGAAGACGCGGCCTTCCATTTTCACCAGGCGGATATGCTCGGCCAGTTCCCCCAGTTCCGCGACCAGGGTGGCGTCGTTATTGTCTTCGCTGCTGTCGGAAAGGTCGGTGGAAGTATCGGGAGGAAGTGCGGAGGAAGTCATGTCGTGCCTGGGTGTTGAAGTAAGCGAGGCCGATTATACCGTGCGCAGGGTAAAGATTTTCCCCCGGCGCACGGTGCGGCTGCCGCACGAGCGCTGATCTGTAAAGCGATGATTCCTTGAGGCGGATACGCAACTGGCAACCATGGAGGGCGGCGCTGCCGCCTGCTTGCCAATCATCTTGCTTGAACGTGGAATGGGAATCCGATATCCGGTGCTTTGCGCTTATCGGTTTTTCCCTGCTGCATTTTTATTTGGCTGGAATTTCCATGAATGTATTTTTATTAACTTTGTTAATTTTTTGAATTTAACATTAAAATTTCAATTGCCGTGGCGCCGATGGTAACAAAGAGTATGTTTTTATCGATAGCCATGGTGATGATATTCGTATCGTGTCTGTATTTTTCATTGCGCAAGGAATTGGCCGATGGCGTGAAATGAATTGAATTGTCTTGACAATTAATAATGGCGAGCTGATCATGGATTCAGATTTTGCAAGGGAATTTTGGTATCTTTTCAAAATATCTGAAATTGACGGCGACTACGGCATTATTCTGGATGCCTCTCTGGCTATCGGCTGGGGCGTGCCGTTGATATGCACGGCTTTGATTTGGCGGTGCTCCAGGATACGTTGGAGGCCGCAGGATTTTCCATTTCGCGCTGACGTACGGCCAGCGCGCGATGACACCCGACATACCTGTGTATGTGGCCCTGCGCCAGAGGATGGCGCGCGCGGGGATTCATCAGCCATCCGACTTTGGGAGAACTCCATGAATAAAAAGCTCGCTGCATTTCTTTTTGCGTCAGGTCTCGGTTTGGCGGTGACTGCGACGCCAGCCTTTGCCAGCTGCTATAGCGCCTGCGCTGCCGAATGGCGGGCTTGCATCGCCGCCGGTACCGCTCAAGCCGAGTGCGGCGCCGAGCGGTCCGCCTGCCTGCAATCCTGCAATTGACGGGAGGAATACTGCGCGCTGCGGCAGCCACTATCGTAGCCTGTTGCCGCTGACGCCAGCAAGCCATGCCGCCCATGGCAGTTCAGGCTGCCCGTGCGCGCACGGCGCGTAGTCCCCAGCCGGTGGCGATCAATCCGTCGCCGGCTTGCAGCGGCGCTGCAGCGTCCATGAACGCATGACCTTCGCCGCAGGCCAGGTCGAGCACCGCCAAGGGGTTATTGCTGACCGACACGAGGTCGGTCAGTACGGCATAGGACAAGGCGTAGCTGGTGGATGCAGTGCATGAGCGTTCTTATCCGGTGCACCTTTGCGCCAGATCAGACGGCAAGGCGTGGAAAGCGATCACAGTAACTGAGCCCCTTTCGCAGCGAGCCGATTTTGCCTTGATTCTGCCTTCCCATGCGCATCCTGATACTCGGCTTTGCCGCTGGTGCCGCCTGGTTGCAGACGCAGGCAAGCTTGCCGCCGCACGCGGGCGCGCTGCTGTCGGTGATCGCTGGCGCGGCGCTGCTGATGGCGTGGCTGTTATGCCGACACGCGCGCTGGCGTTCCGGTTGGCGTTCCGCTATTGCGCTCTCGGCCGGCGTGGGGCTGGGCTTTTATTGGGCCGCCTGGCTGGCCCAGTCCGCCATGACGCCGCAGCTGGCGCTGGCCGACGAGGGGCAGGACATCGTCGTGACGGGCACGGTGGCCAGCTTGCCGTACCGCTTCGAGCAGGGCGTGCGCTTCAATTTTGCCGTGGAGAAGGGACTCAATGCAAAGGTGCCGCCCCTGATCGCCCTGTCCTGGTACGCGGGCTTTCGCGATGAGGTGACGAACGAGGTGGGCGACGTGCAGCCGGGCGAGCGCTGGCGGCTGACGGTGCGCCTGCAGCGCCCGCACGGCAACGCGAATCCCGTGGGCTTCGACTACGAAGCGTGGCTGGTGGAGCAGGGCGTGCGCGCCACCGGTTACGTGCGGCCGCAGCCGCGCGCGGACACGCCGAACGTGCGCCTGGCGGCCTTCGTGCCCGGTTTCGGCAACGTGGTAGAGGCCAGCCGCGCGGCCTTGCGTGCGCGCATCGCGCACAGTTTAGATGGCAAGCAATATGCGGGCGTGATCGTGGCGCTGGTGGTGGGCGATCAGCGCGCCATTCCCCAGTCGGACTGGCAGGTGTTCAACCGCACGGGCGTCAGTCATTTGATCTCGATTTCCGGCCTGCACATCACGATGATCGCGGGACTGTTCGCCCTCGGTGCGGGCGCGCTGTGGCGGCGCTCGTTTTTCACGGAGCGGCAGCTGCCCTTGCTGCTGCCGGCGCAAAAGGTGGCGGCGCTGGCTGGCGCGCTGGCGGCATTGGTGTATGTGCTGCTGGCCGGCTTCGGCGTGCCCGCGCAGCGCACTTTATATATGTTGCTGGTGGTGGCGCTGGCCCTGTGGCTGGGGCGCATCACCAGCATCGTCCATATCCTGTGCCTGGCGCTGGGCGTGGTCGTGCTGCTCGATCCCTGGGCCGTGCTGTGGCCCGGTTTCTGGCTGTCGTTCGGCGCCGTTGCCACCATGCTGTACGCGACGGCAGGCCGCACCACGGCGCCTTTGCCGGAGAACGCCAGCCGCTGGCGCCGCCTGCGCGCGGCCGTGGCGCTCGGTGCGCATACGCAATACGTGGTGACGGTGGGGCTGGTGCCGTTGACGATGCTGCTGTTTTCGCAAGTCTCGCTCGTGTCCCCCGTGGCGAATGCGCTGGCCATACCCGTCATCAGCCTGGTCGTCACGCCCTTGTCGCTGGCGGGCAGTTTGCTGCCGGCGCCTTTGTGCGACGGCTTGTTGCTGCTGGCGCATGCCATCGTGCAGATACTGGCGCAGGTGCTGGACTGGCTCGGTGCGCGCCGTTTTGCCGTGTGGACGGCGCCCGCGCCGCCATGGTGGAGTTTTTGCTGGGCATTGTTTGGCACGGCCTGGCTGCTGGCGCCACGCGGATGGCCGCATCGCTGGGCGGGCATGCTGGGCTGGCTGCCACTGCTGACGGCCTTGCCGTCCAGCCCGCCACCGGGCCAGATGTGGATCACGGCCTTTGATGTGGGACAAGGCATGGCCGTGCTGGTGGAAACGCATGGACACCGCTTGTTGTACGACACGGGGCCCGCCTACAGCCTCGATTCCGACGGCGCCAGCCGTGTCATCGTGCCGTATCTGCGGGCGCGCGGCATCGCTACGCTGGACGGCGTGATCATTTCCCACAGCGACCTCGATCACGCGGGCGGCGCTATCTCTCTGCTGGAGAACGTGCAAGTGGGTTGGCTTGCCTCGTCGCTGTTCGATGGCCATCCGGCCGTCGAGGCGCGGCGGCAAGCCGGGCGTCCGTATCTGCATTGCGTGGCCGGTCAAAGCTGGACCTGGGAAGGCGTGCACTTTGCCATGCTGCACCCCTTGCCCGCCAGCCACACGGACATCAGCTTGACGCCGAACGCCCGCAGCTGCACCGTGAAGATCACGGCAGGCAAGCATGCCATCTTGCTGGCCGGCGACATCGAGGCGGCGCAGGAAGCACAGTTGCTGGCGCGCTCGGCCGATGGCGACCTGGCCGCCGACGTGCTGCTGGCGCCGCACCACGGCAGCGGCACCTCGTCGACACCGGCCTTCCTGAATGCCGTCCATCCGGCCCTGGCGATTTTCCAGGTCGGGCACCGGAACCGCTACAAACATCCGAAGCCGCAAGTGTATGCGCGCTATGGCGACATGGGCATTGCGCGGCTGCGCACGGATGTGACGGGGGCGGTGGTGCTGGAATTTGGCGACGATATCGATGCGACGTTGTACCGGGCCAGCCGGCCACGGTACTGGCATGGGCGATAAGGCAGTGCGCCTCATCGGATGCCGGACAGGAGACCCATTATGTGCGATGAATGCAATCCCTTCGAGCGCTTGCTGGCGAAGGCCGACGCTGCTTACCGGCGCTTGCGTTCGATTCGGTGGGATCAGGGGTTACGTTATGTGGAGGGGATTTCGCCAGCGTTGGCGCAGGCGATACAGCATACGGGTATTGGTATCGCGAGCGGCTTGTTTACTGGCTTGATCTTGTTTGGATTGCAATTTACGATTGATCAGCCTGTCAATGACATGGCCAAATCGCTACAGCGCAAATTCATTGTGCATTACCAGGATATTCCAGCACCCTTGTTCAATCTTGTCCTTTTTCTGGTGGCATGCACCATGTTGTTGACTGCCGAGTGGGGGCATTTTTTCAGGCAGAAAGTGCTGGTGCCTGTCATACATGGCATCTCGCATACAGTGTCAATTAGCACCGGGATGTTATTGTCGCTCGTCTTTTCGGACGTGCTGACGACGAGTTTTCTGCCGAATATCGGACAATGGTTATTCAGCCTCCTTATTATTTCGATAGTGTGGCTACTCGCAGTGACGATGAACGCAGTTATTTATTTATGTCGCTACGGCGTGGTGGGGCTATGGCGAAAGAAGAGCTGCGCTGGCGAAGAGTGTCCTGCACCGCAAAAAAAGTACGAGGTCCTGCACTTTATTTTTCCACTGGTGGGAATTTTTCTCATCTTTTACCTGTGGGGAGATGTCAAGCGCAGCGCCGTACAGGTGGCCGATGCCGCCAAGGCCAGCAAGGTGGCGGACTGTGCAGTTGCACACTAGCTGTTTTCATATTCGCTTCAGCAGCATCTCAACGGAAGAACCCAATCGAGGAGCGTTGATTGTTACATTTAAGCAGCCATTATCTGATCAGCCTGGCCCAGGCCGCCGACATCGACGCCATCACGACCTTGTTGCAAGCTAATTCCCCCTCGCAGGGCGGCAGCCTGACGGGCGAGTTTTCGCGCGACAAGGTGGCCAGCATGGCGGATGGCGAATCGCCCGTCATTGTGGCGCGGCGCGCAGCGGACGGGCCTGTCGTTGGCGTGTTGTTCAGCGATGCAGCTGCCACCGCGCAGGCGCCCGTGGTGCTGGCCATGCTGGCCGCGTATCGGGGAAGTGACAAGGCCTATGTGTATGGCCCTGTCTGCATCGCGGACTCGGAGCGGGGGCAGGGCTTGCTGGCGCTGTTGTACTCTGCCATGCGGGCGCGGCAAGGGGATGCGGAGGCGGTGCTGTTCATCCGGCGCGACAATATCGGCTCGCTGCGTGCACATGAACGACTGGGCATGCGCGAGGTGGCCGCCTTTGTTTTCGACGGCGCGCAGTTCGCCGTGTATAGCGACGTCATCGCCGCGAAATAGATGCTAACTTGCCCGTTCATCGGGTATTTCCAGCCCTCGCTGCCGCACATATTCCAGAAATAACCTTGCCCCCTTGGCCATCCTCGACGTGCCATACACGGCATGGATGCTCGGGTCCAGCTCCTTCGATGAGGTCAGCCGGTATGCCGTGCAGACCCGGCGCAAGGTGCCGGCGGCGACAAACGGCTCGGCCAGCCAGCTGGCCAGGCGCACGATGCCGGCGCCTTCCAGGGCCGCCTGAAAGGTGGCGATGCCGGAAGTGAAGCGGAAGCGGGGCTGCACCTGGTAGCGCACGTTGCGCTCGGTGGAAACGAAATGCCAGTCGCGCAAAATGCGGGGGGCCGAGTGCATGATGATGTCGTGGCCGGCCAGCTCTTCCGGTTCGTCGGGCGCGCCCATGCGGGCGATATAGTCGGGCGAGGCGTACATATAGCGGCGGTAGTTCCACAGGGGATAACCGATCAGCTCGCTCGACTGGGGGAAGGCGCCGCGGATGGCGAAGTCGAGCTTTTCCTGGATGGGGTCGATCGATTTGTCCGAGAAATGGATGTCCACGGACACGTTCGGATAGTCGCGCGAAAATTGCGCCACCACTTTCGGCAGGAAGCCCAGCGACAAAATTTCCGGCGCCGAGAGGCGCACCCAGCCTTGCGGCGAGTTGCTCAGCTCTGCCAGCTGGTCTTCCGCCTCGGCCTGCGTTTCCAGCAAGTGCTTGGCCGACGCGTAATAGGTTTCGCCGGCCGTCGTCAGGGTGAACTGCTTTTGCGTGCGCAGGATCAGCTCGGCGCCGATGGCTTCTTCGAGGAACTGGATGGCGCGCGTGACGGCCGACGGCGAGCGTCCCAGCATGCGCGCCGCGTGGATGAAGCTGCGCTTTTCCACCACGGTGCAAAAGGCGCGGATCTCCCACATCAGTTTCATCGACATCGCGTCACTCCCGGCAAAAGAGGCCAGTAGACCGCATGGGGCGCATTCCGTCAAGCGTTACGCCTGATTGCGTTTTCCGCAATTTGAAGTTGCATCGGAAAAAGTGTCTGACGCCTATACTGCCGCTGTCGCCCATTCCATATTGCCTATCATGCTGACCATCTCGCTGCTGTGTTTATTTGCCTTCTTTGCCGGCCTGATCGATGCCGCCGTGGGCGGGGGCGGGCTGATACAGCTGCCGGCCCTGTTCAACCTGATGCCGAACATGGCGTCGACCTCCTTGCTGGGCACGAATAAGCTGGCGTCCGCCTGCGGCACCACGTTTGCCGCCCGCTCGTTTGTCGGCAAGGTGCACATCCCGTGGCTGCTGGTGCTGCCCGCCGTGGCCAGCGCCTTCGTCATGTCCTTCATCGGCGCGGCCGCCGTGTCCTACGTGCCGCAGCAGGTGGTGCGCCCCATGGTGCTGGTGTTGATCATCATCATGGCGATCTACACCTTCATCAAGAAGGATTTCGGCACGACGCGCGAAGCGCGCCCCATCGGCCCCCGTGAGCGCATCCTCGCCATCGTCATCGGCGGCGCCATCGGCTTTTATGACGGCCTGTTCGGGCCGGGCACGGGCAGTTTTTTGATTTTCCTGTTCATCCGCGTCTTCGGCTTCGATTTCATCCTCGCCTCGGCCTGCTCGAAACTGGTGAATATCGCTACCAACGTGGCCGCGCTGGCCTTCTTCATTCCCGCCGGCCACGTGGTCTACGCGGTGGCAGCGCCCATGGCCGTGTGCAATATCCTGGGCGCCCTGACGGGCACCTGGATCGCCGTGCGCCGCGGCGCCGCCTTCGTGCGCATCCTCTTCCTCGTGCTGCTGGTGCTGCTGATCGTGAAGTTGTCATACGACATCTTCTTCAAGTAAGTTTTTGAACGACAACAAGCCATGAAAACCATCCAGGGCGTGCTGTGGGACAACGATGGCGTGCTGGTCGATACCGAACAGCTGTTTTACGAAAGCAACCGCGACTTGCTCTTGCCCTACGGCATAGACTTGACGCCGAAGCAATTCTTTGACTGGTTCCTGGACAATAACTATGGCGCCTGGCATCTGCTGCTGGGGCAGGGCCACGCCATCGAACTGGTCGAGCGCCTGCGGGCCGAGCGCACCGAGCTGTTTGCGCAACGCCTGCGCCAGGCGGGGCAGCTGGCCATCCCCGGCATCGGGCAAGTGCTGGCGGCGCTGCGCCCGCATGTGGCCATGGGCGTGGTCACCAGCGCCTATGAGCAACATTTCCGCATCAGCCATGCGGCCACGGGCTTGCTCAGCCACTTCGACTTCGTGCTGACGCGCGAAATGTATGGCGAGAGCAAGCCGGCGCCCGACGGCTACCAGCTGGGCTTGCAGCGCCTGGGCCTGGCCGCCGCCGACTGCGTGGCCGTGGAAGACTCGCCGCGCGGCTTGCGCGCCGCCAGGGCGGCCGGGCTGGAATGCATCGTCGTGCGCAATCCCATGAACCGTCACCATGCGTTTGACGATGCTTTTTGCGTGGTCGATTCCAACGCCGAGCTGGGCGACGTACTGGCCTCGTTCGTGCCCGGCATGGCGCCAGCGCGCCCGCTGCCAGCTCGCAAATTAGAGGTCTTCCTCTGATCCGTCTTGCCGGCATGCCATTACAATTGCCTATCGCATTCACCGGCACCGCCCCACGATGACCCTCCCGCAACTGCACTTTGCCCACGCCAACAGTTACCCTGCCGGCACCTACCGCAAGCTGTTCGGCTTGCTGGGCCAGCACTACACCGTGCAGGCGCTTGACATGCATGCGCACGATCCGGATTACCCCGTCAGCACGGGCTGGCCCGAGCTGGTGCGCGAGTACATCGACGACCTGGAACGCCGCTACAGCGCGCCCGTGATCCTCGTCGGCCATTCGCTGGGCGGCATGCTCAGCGTGATGGTGGCCAAGCAGCGGCCCGACCTGGTGCGTTGCGTGGTCTTGCTCGATTCGCCCGTGGTGGCGGGCTGGCGCGCCTTGCTGGTGCGCCTGGCGCGCAACACGGCGCTGGGCGAGCGGTTTTCCCCCTCGCGTTTTTCCGCCAGGCGGCGCAAGCTGTGGCCCGATGCGCAAGCCGCGTATGAACACTTCGCGGCCAAGGACATGTTCGCCATCTGGGCGCCGCAAGTCTTGCGCGATTACATCGACAGCGGCCTGGCTCCCCATCCGGACGGGGTGCAGCTGCGTTTTACGCGCGAAGTGGAAACGCAGGTCTACCGCAGCTTGCCGCACCATATCGGCGGCCTCGTCAAGGATGGGTTTCCCGTGCCCATCGGCTTTATCGGCGGCACGGAATCGGTGGAATGCCGCCAGGCGGGCTTGACGGCCACGCGCAAACTGGTCGGCAAGTTTTTCCGCCAGGTGCCGGGCGGCCATCTGTTTCCCATGGAAAACCCGGAACTGACGGCGCAAGTGGTGCGCGAGATGATCACGGCATTGCTGGCGAAACAATAGCCTGCCGCCAAGGATTTTCAGGGGATGGGGGCCAACAGCGGCGGATTTTCGCGTAAAATCCTGCCATTCGGGCCGCGCCTGCACCTGGCGCGCCGCCCCAGCCATTCGATATTCTAGAAAGATACCCCTGCGATGACGATTAAAAGCGATAAATGGATACGCCGCATGGCGGAAACAACGGGCATGATCGAGCCGTTCGAACCGGGCCAGGTCAAGGAACGCGACGGCAACCGCATCGTTTCCTACGGCACCTCCAGCTATGGCTATGACATCCGTTGCGCCGACGAGTTCAAGTTGTTTACCAACATCAACACCACCATCGTCGACCCCAAGGATTTTGACGCGAATAACTTCGTCGACGTGTCGGGCAAGGGCTATTGCATCATCCCGCCGAATTCGTTCGCGCTGGCCCGTACCGTGGAATATTTCCGCATTCCCCGCAACGTCTTGACGATTTGCCTGGGCAAGAGCACGTATGCGCGCTGCGGCATCATCGTCAACGTCACCCCGTTCGAACCGGAATGGGAAGGCTATGTGACCCTGGAGTTTTCGAATACGACACCGTTGCCGGCGAAAATCTACGCCAACGAAGGCGTGGCGCAAGTGCTGTTCTTCGAGTCCGATGAAGTGTGCGAAACCTCGTACAAGGACCGCGGCGGCAAATACCAGGGCCAGGTCGGCGTGACATTGCCGAAGACCTGATTGATTGCCTGAACGGGCGGGGCGCCAGTCCTGCTTTAAATCTGTTTCAGCAGCCACGCCTTCAGCGCGGTTGACGGCTGGTACAGGGGAACATGGCCGCGCAGCAAGATTTGCGCGCTGCGGCGGTAGGCCGCGCCGTCGATGGTGATGTTGCCCGTTGCCCCGTCCTGGCGCGCCACGATGGTGGTGTCCAGGATGCCGGCCGGATTGGCTATGCCCAGTTCCATCTCTGTTTCCGCTTGCTTGACTGGCGGCACGCCGCGCGCCAGCGCATGCGCCACCGTGCCCGGTATCAGGCAGGCGGCCGCCAGGCAGCAGCCGCCCGAGACGGCCAGCGAGGCGTGGCCCGATTGCGGCGTAAAGTAACGCACAGCAATATTTCCCTCTCCCGCCGCCGGCCCCACGATGCAGAACTTGGGGATGGTTTCGCTGCGTTCCAATTCCGCCAACGTCATCAACCCGCCATCGCGCTTGCGCAAGCCCATCAGCAGACCCGCCGCGCTCCACACCTGGCGGATCGCCTGCATGAAAGCCGTGTCCGCTTCCAGTTCCGCGATGGACTCGTGCGCCGTCTTGCCGAACTGGCTCGCTGGCGCGATGACCATGGGCACGGCCACATCCACGCACGAGACCACATAACCGTGCACCACATCCTGCGCATTGCCTGTTGGTAATAATTTTCCCGTCTTGGCGCCTGCCGGTTGCCGCAGGAACAGGTCCACGCGGGGGAAGTTGCCGGGCACGCCGGGGATTTCAGTGCCGGTAAAGCTGCCGTCGCGTTCGCGCGCCATGCGCGAGGTGGTGATGACGCCCGTGTTGGTGTTGCGGATATCGATATCGTGCGCGCCGATGGCCAGTGCCTCGATCACGCCGCTGTCCAGTCCCCACAGTTGCAGGGCGGACGACATATTGCCGCAGTTCACGCTCCAGTCGATATCGCCATGCTCGCCAGCCAGCTGGGCCAGGGTGCTGACCAGGCGCGGCTGGCCCGCATGCTGTTCCACCTCGGCGAGGAAGACTTTATTGCTGGTGGGCGTGCCCCGACCCAGGCCCGTGATTTGCCGGTTGCCCGGCTGCCGGCCGGACTGGGGCACGCCCATCAGGTGGCGCAGCAATTCCTCGCGCAGCGTTTGCTCGGCCGGCACGCAGGCCCCGTGCAAGACCAGGCCCGTCGATGTGCCGCCACGCATGTGGTGGACGGGAAACTCGATCACGCCGCAGCGTTGGCGGGGCACGAGGTCGGGCAGGGCGGGCAGCAGGGGCGTCATCATCATGGATCGTGGTCAAGGCAGGAAGCGCCAGTGTGCCAGTTTTTCTTGCTGGCGTGCAATCGGATGGTGCGCGCGGCGTCTTTACATGGCTTTACCCGCCTTTACACTTGCCGCCCTGTATTGAGTACCTTGCGCGCCGATAATAAGGTGTTGAATAATCAGGGAGGCAATATGGTAGCGGCAATCGGTTCCGGCAGCGCAGTCGGCGCGGCCGGCAGCGCCAGTGCGGGCAGCAGTGCGCAGATCGCGGCGCTGCAAAAGCAGATCACGGCGGCGCAAAAACAGTTGACGGAGTCGCAGAAGGGCGAGCAGACGGACGCGTCGCAAAAGCTGCAGCAGCAGCTGGCGCAGCAAATTCAGGCCTTGCAGGCGCAAATCGCCCAGCTACAGGCGGCGGCCGCGCAGCAGGCGGCACAAGGCGAATCCCAAACGGCCAGCAGTGCGGAGACCGTGGCGAGTCCCGCCAGGTCAAGCGCGTCGACCCTGGGCAGCATCATCGATACGCAGGCGTAACAACACATCCACGCGCCAGGCTCGCCGACAGGTCAGCCTGGCGTTTTGACGGGTAGCAGCATTTCCACGCACAAGCCGCCACCGCTGCGCAAGCTGGCCCCGATGCGGCCGCCATGGGCGTTGATGACGTGCCGGGCGATAGCCAGGCCCAGGCCGTGTCCATCCGTGCTATGCTGGGTATTACTGGCGCGGAAGAACGGTTCGAAAATGCGCGCCAGGTCCGCGCCAGCCACGCCGGGGCCCCGGTCCAGCACGGCGATGCGCAGCCAGTCGGACATGCGCGACAGTTCCACTTCCACCGTGCCGCCATCGGGGCTGTGCTTGACGGCGTTGCGCACCACGTTTTCCACGGCGCGCGCCAGCAATTCTGGCTGGCCCGTGACGCTGGCGTCGGGCATGGCCGCATCGCCCGCCAGTTCGACGTTCAACTGGCGTGCCCGGGCCTCATAGCGGGCGTCGTCCACGATGTCGTGCACGAGGTCGGCGATGCTGACGTCTTCGCTGTGCATGTGCCTGGCTCCCGTTTGCCCGGCGCCGGCTTCCAGCCGTGACAGCGTCAGCAGTTCACCGATCAGTTTATCCATGCGTTCGCTTTCGCGTTCGATGCGCTGCATCGAGGCGGCCATCTTTTCCGGCTGCTGGTGCGCCAGGCCGATGGCGGCCTGCAGGCGCGCCAGCGGCGAGCGCAACTCGTGCGAGACGTCATGCAGCAGACGTGTCTGGCTATCCATGAGGCTGCGCAAGCGGCCCGTCATGCGGTCGAAATCGCGGCCCAGGTCCGTCAGTTCATCGCCGCGCTTGCCGCTGGCGTGAAAACGCGGCGCCAGATTGCCGTGCGAGGCGGCCTCGAACGCTTGCCGCAGGTCGCGGATGGGGCGCGCAAAATACCAGGCCAGCAGGAAAGAAAACAGCAGGCTGGCGGCGATGGCCGCCCCCAGGGGAATGAATGTGCGGTAGGGCGTGTCCATGCGCGGGGGCGGGCCGCGGCCGAATTCGCCGCGTGGCGGCGCAGTGCCTGCTTCGTGGGGCCGTGGACCGGCTCCCATGGCGCGCGGGCCGCTCATGGCGACGGCGTTGAGCGTGTCGCGCGCGGCGCCTGCCTCGGCATTGCGGAAGCGTTCGGACGAGGGCAGGAACAGCAGATAGCGCTGGCCGTCGCTGCCGGTGACCGTGCGCACGACGGGATGGGCCTGGCTTTGCTCCAGCATGGCGCGCGCCTTGGCCAGCATGGCGGGATGCACCGCGCGGCCCATCAGTTCGTGTCCGCGCGCATCGACGGCAAACACGCGCATGCGCTCGAGCTTGCTCAGGAATTGCCGCAAGGCCTGGCTGCCGCCCGCTTCCAGCGTGGCGCTGGCGGCCTCGATGATCATTTGCGCGGGCGGACTGGTGTCGATGTCGAGGGCCCGCTCCTGCTGTGCCGCCCGGTTTTTCAGCCAGAAGGTGCCGCCGATGCCGATGGTGGCCGTCACTTGCGCCAGCATGATGCACAGAAAAAACTTCCAGAACAGACGGCCCACGCTTACTCCTTGATCAGCTGGTAGCCGAGACGGTACACGGTCTGCAGGCAGGAGCGGCCATCGGCCAGGCTGCCCAGTTTGCGGCGCAGGCTGCTCAAGTGCACGTCGATATTGCGGTCGAAGCGGGCCATGGGACGGCCCAGACCCAGTTCCGATAATTGATTCTTGCTGACGGGCTTGCCCGCATGGCGCACCAGCACTTCCAGCAAGTTGAATTCCGTGCTTGTCAGCTCCAGGTGCGCACCGGCCCAGGAAACGCGGCGCTGTTCCGGCCACATCGTCAGTTGCCCTACTGTGAGCGGCGCCAGGCCCGAGTTGTCGTGCGGCGCCGCCTGCGCGCGGCGCAGGATGGCGCGGATGCGCGCCGTCAGCTCGCGCGGCGTGCACGGCTTGGTCACGTAATCGTCGGCGCCCAGCTCCAGACCCACGATACGGTCCGTATCGTCGCCGCGCGCCGTCAGCATCAGGATGGGCAGATTGCTGCCGGCGCGGATGCGGCGCAGGGTTTCCAGTCCATTCATGCGCGGCATCATGACGTCGAGGATGGCGATGGCGTACAGGCCCGTCAGCGCCTCGGCCGCGCCGCTTTCGCCGTCATGCACGGCGCGGGCATCGAAACCTTCCTGCGTCAGGTATTCCTGGAACATGCCGACCAGTTCCACGTCGTCATCGATTAACAAAACCTTGCTCATGCCTGTGCTTTTTTCGGGTGAATATCGCCCGATGATAGCAGTCAACAGGCGCGGCTCAGGGCCCTTTTACCCGCTTTTACATACGTCCGCTTACATTTGCGCAGCTTCCTTTACACGCTTTTACGCGGCCCTGACGTTGCTTTACACGCCAGACGCCGACAATCAGGGTTGACCTCCACGAAAGGAACGCCCGATGAAATACCTGAGTATTGCCGTATCCCTGTTGCTGTTGTGCGCCTGCAGCATGCCGCTGCTCGCCCTGGCCCAGCAGGAAGCTGCGCCGTCCGGCCCGCCGCCGCGCGCCATGCCTGGGCCGCCGTCCGGCTTCGGTCACGGCCCAGGCGGACCCGGCGCGCCAGGCTTGCCGCCGTTCCTGCATGGCATCGAGCTGAGCGAAGCGCAGCAGGACAAGGTCTTCGCCGCCACCTACGCCCAGGCGCCTTTGCTGCGGGAACAGGAAAAGATCGCTTTCAAGGCCCACGAGCAGCTGCGCGCGCTGGCCGCCTCCAGCGCCTACGACGATGCGCAAGCCAGCGCGCTGGCGAACACGGCGGCGCAAGCCATGGCGAAGATCAGCTTGCAGCATGCTCGGCTGGAGCAGCAATTGCTGGCCGTGCTGACGCCGGCACAGCGCCAGCAGGTGCCGCAGCGGCACGACAGCCGCCAGGGTCCGCGCGACCTCCGGCGCTCCGAGTAAGCGGCAGACGCGAGCGCAGGGAGAGCCAGCATGCGCATCCATGCCTTGCGTCCGGGCAGCAGCTTGCAAGCGCTCTCGCGCCATGCGACGCAGGCGCTGTACCTGTGCGCCAGCCTGAATCCCGCTTTGGCGGGCTTGCCCCACTTGATGGAATATCTATGGAACTACATGATCACGGTCTGGCATCCGACCTCGAAATGATGCGGCAACAGGCGGCGGAGCGGCGACAGGTGCTGCGCTGGCTGCTGGCCGGCGCCGCCACCTTGCCCCTGATGAGCTGCGGCGGCGGGTCGGACGCCAGCGGCGCGGCTGCAGGCAGCGGTGCCGCTGGGGTCACGACACCCAGCACGGGCGCATGCACGGTGATTCCCGAGGAAACGGGCGGGCCGTATCCTGCCGATGGCACGAACACGTATGGCGGCAGCATCATTAACGTGCTGAACCAGTCGGGCGTCGTGCGCAGCGATATCCGCGCCAGTTTTAACGGCGCCACGGGTGTGGCGGCGGGTGTGCCGCTCACCATCAAGCTGCAGTTGCTTAACGCCAGCGGCAGCTGCGCCAGCCTGGCCGGTTACGCCGTGTATGTATGGCATTGCGACCGCGACGGCCTGTATTCGCTGTATTCGAGCGGCGTGACGGCGCAAAATTACCTGCGCGGCGTGCAGGAAACGGACAGCGCCGGCAACCTCAGCTTCACGACGATCTTTCCCGGCTGCTATGCGGGGCGCATGCCGCACGTGCATGTCGAGGTCTATCCCAGCCTGGCTAAGGCGGCCTCTGCCTCGAACCGCATCAAGACCTCGCAGTTCACTTTTCCAATGGCAACGTTGAATGAGGCCTACACGGCCAGCGGCTACACGGCCAGCGTGCGCAACCTGGCGCAGATCAGCTATGCCAGCGACAATGTCTTCAGCGACGGCACCAGCCTGCAGATGGCCACGGTGACGGGCAATGCCACGGATGGCTACGTCGTCACGCTGACGATCGCCGTGAATGGCTAAGTTGTCGTCATGAACCCCAGGTCGCGCCGGCTGAAGTTGCCGATGTTCGGGAACACCTCGGCCAGCTGGCTGTCGGCCACGCCGAACCACTTGGCCAAGGTGGCGCCGTACTGGTCGACGGAGGTGGTCGGCAGCAGGGCGCCGGAACCGACGTCCAGCTCATGGCCCAGGCCCGTGACGGGGAAGGTGCCGTAGATGTCGCGGCCCTTGACGGCGCCGCCCACGACAAAGTGGTGCGCGCCCCAGCCGTGATCCGTGCCATCGCCGTTGCTGCTGAAGGTGCGGCCGAAGTCCGACGCCGTAAAGGTCGTCACCTGGCGCCGCAGATCCGCGCCCTGCAGGGCCGCCAGGGTCGTGTCGAAGTAGGCGAGCGCATGGGCCAGCCGGGCCATCAGGTCGGCATGCAGCGCCTTTTGCCGGTCATGCGTGTCGAAGCCGCCCAGGGTCACATAAAATACTTGCCGTTTCACCCCCAGGGTGCCGCGTCCGCCGATGATGCGCGCCACCGTCTGCAATTGCACGGCCAGCGGATTGACGCCGGACGCGCCTGTGTTCGGATTGACATAAGGCGGGGGATTCGGCACGCCGCCGGGACCGGCCGCCAGCATGGCGCCGCTGAGAATGCTCTGGCTGGAGATGGCGCGCTGCACGACGGCCACGTGTTCTTGTTCGATCAGGTCGCTGCCCGCATCGTTGATGATGGCTTGCAGCGCGCCCGCGCCGCCCGTGCTGCCGTACAGGCTACCGCTCAGGCCGCGGATGGGCACGGCGCCTGACTGGCCCACCTGGAACTGGCGAACCTGGCGTCCGCTGAGGAAAACCGTGTTGCCTGCGGCGGAGATGGCCGTGAACATGGCATTCGTATTGCCCGCGCCCGCCACGTCGCTGATGCGCCCGCCCCAGCCCGTGCTGGCTCCTTCCGGCGAACCTGATTGCCACGTCGATTGCTGATCGCTGTGCGAAAAGAGCCTGGGTGGCAAAGCCACGCTGCCCGCCTTGTACTGTGCCAGCGTGGCGGGCTGGATCAGGGTGCCCACATTGGCCACGACGGCAGCGCGGCCAATGTCGAACAAGTCTTTCAGGGGCGCGAGCTGGGGATGCAGGGCAAAGGCGCGGCCCGTTTGGGCAGTAGCGGGCACGATGGGCAAGACGCCGCCCGTCTCGCCTACGCCGGGCAGATGGATGGAATCGGCGGCGCCCGTGTTGCGCAAGCGCGTGTATTCATTCCATGACGTGGGATCGGTGGCCAGCACCGTGTTGAAGGCGTCGTTGCCGCCTGCCATGAACAGGCACACCATGGCCTTGTAGTCGCCGGCCGATTGCGCAGCGGCGTTGCCCATGGCGGCCAGGTTCAGGGCGAACGGCGCGGCCGTGGTGCCGGCCAGGCTCAGCATGGAACCGAGGAAGCGGCGGCGGGAAAAGGGGAAGTTTTGCATGTGATCGCTCTTACTTTTGTACCAGGTAGGCTGGCGAGGCCATGGTCAGGAAAATGGCCAGCTTGACGCGGTTGGCCTGGGCCGTGGCAACTTGCGCGGCATTGCTGGCCGTGGCCGCAGGGATGCTGACGCCATTGACGGCGGTCAGGATTTGCCCACGCAGCCTGGCGGGCATGCTGCCATGCATCAGGAGCAGGTCGATGCGGTCGAGCAGCGCGCCCGTGTCGGCGGCCAGTGCCAGTTCACGCGTGTAATCGGGCTTGACTTCACGGCGCTCGCCCACGCCGCTATTGATGGCTTCCTGCATGAAGTTCAGATAGCCCGTCACCGACGGTTCAGCCGTGATTTGCAGTTCCGGCGCCACCAGGCCCGCGCTGATCAGCGCGGAATTGGGCGGCGTATAGGCGGGGCGGAAAAAACTGAATACGGAGGAGGGATTCAAGGGACTTTGGCCCAGCCCGCTCAATGGGTCGTCGAGATAATAGATGCGGTAGCGCCCGTCGGCTGGCTTGGCATCGAAGGCGCGCATCCAGCCGGCCAGGCGCAGCAGCGGCTCGCGCAGCTTGCCTGTGCGCAGGGAGGTTCCGCTTGCGGACAGCGCTTCCGGGTCGAGCAGCACGGCGCGGATGACGGCTTGCATGTCGCCGCGCACGCCGCTGCCATTGTTGGCAAACGCGGCGGCCACACGGCCCACATAGGCGGGGCTGGGATTGCTGCTGACCAGGCGCTGGATCAGCTGGCGGCCAAAGAATGGTCCCGCATTGGGATGGTTGAACAGGGTGTCGAGCGCCAGTTTCAAGTCGGCCTGGCCGCTGCTGGCGCCGGAAATGCTTTGGCCCAGGAAGCGCTTGTCGCCGCTGGAATGGAAGGCCGCGTAGTTCTGCATCGGCTTCCAGTCACGGTCGGGATCGGCCGTGCCGCCATAGAAGCGCGCGGCGCTCTGGTCCGGACCGGCCCAGCTCCAGCCCGTAAACACTTTCGCCAGGCCCGCCACATCGTCGTGCGTGTAGGTCTCGATGGGTTTGCCTCCGGACAGTTTCAGGCTGCCATCCGCATTCAGCTGGTACAGGCCGATGCTAAACAGCTGCATCACTTCGCGCGCGAAGTTTTCATCGGGCGTGCGCGTGGCCGATTCCTTCTGGTTGCGCAGGTGGGACAGGTACAGTCCCATCATCGGATGCAGGGCCACGCCTTCCAGCAGGTCGCGGAAGTTGCCAAAAGCACGCTCGCCCAGCATGTCGTAATAACTGGCCACGCCACGCACTTGTGGTCGCACGGACTCATTCTGCATGGAAATGACAAAGATTTCCGACAGGGCAAAGGCGATGCGCTGGCGCAATTGATCCTCGCTGCGGATACCCTGCTGCCAGAAGGATTCATACACAGCCGTAAAACCCACTGTTTGCCCGCCGGCCGCCTGCGCCGCCAGCATGGCGTCGATAGATTTCCGATGCAAGGTTTGTGGCTTGGAAAACTGGGCCCTGAACCAGGCATCGCCGTCGCTGGCGGCCAGCGCATCGATGGCCGCCATGTTGGGACCGAACGTGGCGCGGCCCAGGAAGCGTGATGCTTGCTGGCGCGTAAAGGTGGTGGCCGCCTGGCTGGCCGGAGGCGTGGTCGCTGGCGGCACGACCGGGACGTCCTGGTTCTGGGTGGAGCTTGTCTTGCTGTCGCCGCCCCCGCCGCAGGCGGAAAGCAAACTGAATAATGTGACGGCCAATAAACGGCGCAAAGTAGGTTCGGTCATTTAGTTTCTCTCTGGCAATTCAATTCTAGCCCGCTAATTGTAGGCCTTAGCTACCAAAATCCTGTTTTCAATTGAGTATTTACATGTTGGTCACGTTTTATTTTGGATGATGTTGGCGTTGTTTTGAGGCTATTTTTGGCGTAGTAGCGCGAACTTTGCATTTTAAGAATAAAAAATATTTTTTGCCGATCACGGGCAATGTCGCGGATAAGCGACGTAATAAATTCCCTCGAATTAAGCTTGTTTGAAAGCTCATGGACAGGGCGAAAACAGCTTCGCCGGAAACCATGGTTTTTATCGCATCGGCGAAAAGGCGTTCGCCGTCGCGTCCCGTTTTTCCCTCTGCACCTGGCTGGCATGGCCCTTGCGTCAGGGAGGCATGGACCACCCGCCCGCCTTTCACCGGAGCCTGTCATGACCAGCCGCCTGCTCGCCTATCGTCCCGAAATGGAATTGCCGGAAGCGCCGGGCGTACTGTCCATGCAGCACGAAGATGAGCTGGCACTGGCGGCGCAGTTGCTGGAATTGCAGGCGCCGTCCCAGTTCGACGCGTTCCTGGCGCGCCAGTTGGGCGCCACCGCGGCGGGCCAGCAAGTGCGCGGCACGCCGCTGGAAGGGCCGCTGCGCCAGCTGCTGGGCAAGGCGGTGGCTCCCCTGCTGCCCCTGCATGGCGGTTCGCCACAGGCGCTCAAGCGGCGCGCTGCGGGCATCTTCGGCATGGAACTGGAGGGATTGAGCCCGGAAGACAAGGAATTCGAACTGGCGCGCCAGGTCGTGCATCTGATCGATGCCGTCAATACGGCGCTGACGCAGGACGGTGGCACGGGCGCGCGCGCGCCCAGGGCGCGGGTGGAAACGGCCCTGTTGCAAGTGGCACGCAGCGTGGCGCCAGGCTTGCTCAGGCAGGCGGCGCAAGCGCCAGGACCGGACGCTGGCCGCTGGCGCCGCGAGGGCGGGCACATCGTCGTGCTCGATTGTTAGCCGGACGGCCAGTCTGTCCGGCGCTGTAGTGTCAACCGAGGTGCTAACTTTTAGGAGCTCATCATGCATGACTTAGATCGTACGACCCTGGAATACGGGCAGGAGATGTCCGGCTTTGAAGCGGAACAGTTCGAGTTTGGCCAGGGCGAATGGAGCGGCGAGGGTGGCGCGAGCGCCATGTTTTCCGAAGCCGAGGAAATGGAACTGGCCAATGAACTGCTGTCGGTCAGCAATGAAGCCGAACTGGAACAGTTCCTCGGCAATTTCCTGCGCAAGGCCGCCTCGGTGGCGGGCGGCATCATCAAGTCGCCCGTGGGCCAAGCCATCGGCGGCGTGCTCAAGGGCGTAGCGAAAAAGGCGATACCGCTGGCCGGCGGTGCCATCGGCGGCTATTTCGGCGGCCCGCTGGGCGCCAAGATCGGCAGCGGCCTGGCCTCGGCCGCCGGCAATGCGCTGGGGCTGGAAGCGGAGGCCTCGTCGAACGAAGACCGCGAATTCGAGGGTGCCAAGCAGTTCGTGCGCCTGGCCGCCGACACCGTCAACCGCGCCGCGCAGGCACGCGGTTCGGGCGACCCGCGCGCCATCGCCCAGGCGGCCGCCAGCGCGGCGGCGCGCCAGTTCGCGCCCGGCCTGCTGGGCCGCCCCGGCAGCCAGGTCGCGACACAGAACGGCAGCGGCGCCGCTGCGGGCGGGGCCATGGCCCAGGGCGGCGCGGCAAGGGGCTCGGCGGGCATGCGCCCCTCTAGCGGGCGCTGGGCGCGCCAGGGCCACAAGATCGTCCTGTACGGCGTCTGACATCATGGCCATCGGCGCTTATGCTGCCTGGATGCTGGCGCAGGAGGCGCGCTCGCTGCTGACGCGGCTGGCGCGGCTGGAACCGTTCGCGCTGATCGAGCCGACGGTGCTGGCGGCCGCCCTGATGCCCAGCGCCCAGTCGGCCATCGAAAGCCAGCTGGTGCAGGGCCGGCGTGAATTGCGGCGCATGGTCGCCCAGTTCCAGCACTGGCTGCGGCGCGAGCACGCCGATGGCGCCAGCATGGCCACCGCCGCCGAGGCGCAGCGCCGCTTCACCTTTCTGCGCCTGAAATTCAATGCCGCGCTGACCCAGTTCGACCTGTTCAACGAAGTCATCACGCAGCGCAGCGAGCACAAGACGGGCGTGTGGCTGGCCGGTCTCGACATCGTTGCCGCCGATGCGCTGGCGCTGCCCGGCAATGTGTACCAGGCGCCGCCCGTGATCTGCTACCTGGACCGGGGACCGGGCGCCGCCATCCGCCGCGCACGCACGCGCCTGCCGGGCGGCGGCGACAATCCCGTCGCCATCATCCGCCTGCCGCGCGAACGCATGATCGGCAGCAGCATCGCTTCGTCGCTGGTGCACGAGGTGGGCCACCAGGGCGCGGCGCTGCTGGACCTGGTGGCGTCCTTGCGGCCCGTGCTGCAAGCCATGCAGCACGGCGGCAGCGGTCTGGTGCACGTGTGGCAGTTGTGGGAGCGGTGGATTTCCGAGATCGTGGCCGACTTCTGGTCGCTGGCGCGGGTCGGCGTGGCCGCCACCCTGGGCCTGATCGGCGTGGTCAGCCTGCCGCGCGTGTTTGTCTTCCGCCTCAATATCGACGATCCCCATCCGGTGCCATGGCTGCGGGTGCGCCTGAGCTGTGCCATGGGACGGGCCTTGTATCCGCATCCGCAATGGGACCGGCTGGAGCAGCTGTGGCTGTCGTACTACCCGCTGATCGGCCTGCCACCGGCCCGGCAGCGGCTGCTGGAGCAGCTGCAGGCCAGCATGGCGGCCCTCGTGGGCTTGCTGGTGCAGCACCGGCCACCGGCCTTGCGCGGCGGCTCGCTGGTCGAAGCCATGGCCGTGCACACGCGCCAGCCCGCCATGCTGGCGCAGCTGTTTCACAGCTGGACCCTGGCGCCGGCGCAGATGTACCAGGCCGCGCCGACCCTGGTGTTCGCCGTGCTGGGCCAGGCGCGCGCCAGCGGTACCTTGAGTCCGGAAGACGAAAGCGAGCTGCTGGGGCGTTTGCTGACCCACTGGGCCTTGCGCAGCACCCTGGACACGTCGGAGCTGTGCGCCGACGTCGTGCGGCATGGCCGCCAGTCCGGCAGGTTGCTGCCGCCCCTGGCATCCCGTTTGATTATCCATTGAGGAGAACGACATGAGCAGCAAGATGAGCAGCAAAAGCAAAGGGGCGGGCCAGGCGGGTCCGAAACACCACGGCGGCAGCATCGCGGTCACCGTACATGAGCAGGACAGCGGGGCCATGGTCGTCAATGCCGCCATCAGCCTGTACCGGGGAGCCGAGGCGGATTGCCACAACTTCAATGCCGCCACCTGGGTGCCTGATCCCGCCATGCTGGTGGGCGTGCGCTGGACGGATGGGCGTGGCGGCACCGTGTTTACCGACCTGATGACGGGCAGTTACGTGGGGGTGTATGGCAATTTCCCCGCCACGGCGCCCCAGTGCGTGACGGTGCAGGCCGGCTGCAGCGCCGTATTGTGCTTCACGCCCCAACTCAACCCGCAGGTGACGCTGGCGTTTGAAACGGCCGACTGCCATCCCAGCGACTGTCAGTTCGGCAGGGTGGGCGACCGCGCCATCGCCACCGTCTCGTTTGACGGCGATCAGAGCGCCGACGGGCGCGACCAGGTGCAACTGCTGGCCGCCGCGCCGTGGGTGCCCATGCGCGGCACCGCGAACGCGTTTTCCACGCCGGTGCGGCGCGCCGGCATGCACCGCTTCATGGGACAGATGATGCTGTCGCAGCGTCCCGAACTGCGCAACGCCTTGCCCGTGCCGGAAGGGCTGAGCCCGCACGCCATGCTGGCGCTCGACGCGGAATACGAGACGGAAGAGCGCCATCCGCAGCCCATCACGGGCAACGTGGGCGTGTCGCTGACGCGCACGGAAACGGAGCCGACGGAAGACTTGCCGCTGTGGACCCTGATACGCAACAGTACCGAGGCGATGTCGTTTACCAACTACCTGCATTTCATGGACAGCCTGTTTTGCGGCGACCTGGCCAGCGTACGGGGTTTCGAGCAGGAACGCTTCGTGAAAAAGGCCGACATGTTCCAGCAGCTCAAGCAGCGCCGCGCGCTGCCGTTTTCCGATGCCGATTCCTACCGCGTGCTGAAAGTGGCGACGGAAGCGTTCGTGATGGTCAATTGCGGCGTGCTGAATCAACCGCTGGCCTTCAATCCGGCCGAGGACAACGCCTATCTGGACCGGCGCGACATACCGCAAGGGCGCGACCTGGAAACCGTGCTGCGCAACGATTACCTGGAAAACATCGACGGCTTCCAGACCTTGCCCTACCTGGCCGTGATCCGCCGCAAGCTGCCCGACATCCCGATCAGCATCCCGCGCGGCCAGGAAGGCGAGGTCGACCTGTGCTTTGGCATCATCCAGGAAAAGCTGGCCAATCCCTGCCTGCTGGAACTGATCTGGTCGTACTGGCATGAAGAAGGCATGCTGGTGCAGACCATGAACGCCATCGCGCAGCGCTTCCAGAACCTGCGCGCGCCGGGCAACCATCTCGATCCCTTGTCGAACACGGAAATCGACATGCTGCGTCCGCTGAATAATTTACTGTGGGGATACACGCAGGATGAACAGCATCGGCTGACCGTGATGCGCCGGAACTACGAGTATGACCATCACTACGGTGTGCGCCTGGACGGCAAGGCAGTGCAGCATTTCCGGCCAGCCGACAGCCGCTCCAAATTCCTGGAGGCCTTCCATCACTTGCTGCGCCTGCTGACCTCGTTCTACAAGCAGGATGACGACACCACCGTGAAGGCGGACGCCTTTCCCGTGCTGAATGCCTTGAAGGAAATCCACCTGATCCTGTCGCAGGGCGCGCACAACCAGTTCGGCGACTTGCCGTCGACGGCGCGCATCGAGATGCTGATGCAGCAATGGATGCTGGCGCGCCCCGAATTCCGCGAATTTTTGCCCACGCGCGTGATGGTCGCGTATCCGGAACCGTGGATGGACAGGGTCGACGCCATGAAGAAACTGCAGGGCTGGACGGACACGAGCGTCATGCATTTCCGTAACCTGGCCATTTTTGGCGAGCAATTGCTGCTCTCCGTGCGCTATGGCAACTGGAGCGATATCTATGAACCGACCCAGGCCTTCAACTGGGCGCGCTTCTGGCGGCCGCAAGTGCAGGGCTATATCCATGGCTACCGCGCCGCCACGGGGGTCGATCTGTCCGTCGACAGCAGCGACCCGGTGGTCGAATCGACGATGCCTTCGGTGTTGCTGCGCCAGCGCCTGAGCCAGCAGCTGCGCAGCGTCTAGGGCGGGGGCGGGGCGCGTGCATGCTCGACTTTACCAGTGCCCTGTACCTGGGCATGCGCCATCCGGCGGCCTCGCTGACGCCGTGGAGCAGCCTGACCCTGGGCCAACCGGCCGCGCTGCAGGAGCCGCCGGGCGCGCAAGCGCTGGCCGCAGACTTGGCTGCGTTGCAAGGCTGCGAGGCGGCCTGCGTGCTGCCGTCGACCCTGCACCTGTTCTGGGACCTGTTCGGCATGCTGGCTGCCGAGCGGCTGGTGATCCTCATCGATGGCGGCAGCTATGCCATCGCGCGCTGGGGCGCGGAGCGGGCGCAGGCGCTGGGCTTGCCGCTGCGCTTGTTTCCCAGCGGCGATATGGCGGCGCTGCGGCGCCTGGCGGCGGCCTGGGGCAGGCAGGGGCGGCGTCCATTGATACTGGCCGACGGCTATGTGCCGGGCAGCGACCAGGTCTTGCCGCTGGCCGCTTATGCGGCCCTGGCGCGCCAGGGCGGCGGCTATCTGCTGCTGGACGACACACAGGTGCTGGGTGTGGCGGGCGCGCAAGGCGGCGGCTCGGCGCGGCTGCACGGCTTGCAGGGCGGCTACGACCAGGCGGGCGGCCATTTGATCGTCGGCGCCTCGCTGGCCAAGGGCTTTGGCGTGCCGCTGGCCGTGCTGGCAGGCAGCGGCGGCCTGTTGCAGCGCTTTGCGGCGCACAGCCAGACGCGCGTGCATGCCAGTCCGCCGTCGGCCGCCGTGCTGGCGGCGGCGCGGCGTGCCATGGCGCTCAATGCGCGCCACGGCGACGCCTTGCGCGCTAGGCTGGCGGACAGGGTGGCGCAATGGCGCGGCGGGATGGCGGCGGCCGGCATCGCTTGCCGGGGCGGCAGCTTTCCCGTGCAGCGCCTGCCAGGACGCGCCCACTTGCAGCCGGCCTTGCGGGCGGCGGGCGTGCTGGCGCTGGCGCAAGCGGGGGAAGGTCCCGGGGCGCTGACTTTTCTGCTGCGGGCCGATCAGACGCCCGGGCAACTGGAGCAGGCGATGAATTTGCTTGAACATCACACGAGGAGGCGATATGAACGACGCGTTTGAAATGCTGCCCTTTGCGGGGCAAGCGGGAGCGGCAGGTGAGTACGAGTGGGAGCAGGAGCAGGAGTGGGCGCAGGAGGGGGAATCCGAGTCCGAGTGGGAGGGCGAGCGCTGGCGGCCCGGCAGCGGGCGCTATGGCGGCGGCGTGCGCGCGCGGCCCCCACTGCGCGGCCCGCGCCGCCCCATGCCGCCGCGCTACCAGGCGAATCCGGCGCGTCGGCCCCCACGCCCCGCGCCGCCGCCCTTGCCCTACCTGCCGCCGCGCTACCGGGGCTGGGGCGGCTATCCGGCCATCTATCCCACGCTTTATCCGGCGCCCTATCCCGTGGCGGAACCCGCGTTTGGAGACCAGCAGGAGCCGGAACCTGACCAGGACCAAGGGCAGGACCAGGGGCAGGACGACGGCCAGCAGCAGGGCGAAATCCCGCCGACCCTGGCCGGCACCATGGGCCGGGTGCCGGAAGCGGCCGCCCTCAATTACCTGGCGCTGGGGACGCTGGCCAATGCCTTGCGCGATCCGAATGGCCGGGGGCCGGGCCTGTATGTGATCGAATTCGATGCGGGCGGGCGCCGCCGCGCCTACAGCGGCCAGACGGACGACCTGCACCGGCGCCTGCTGCAGCACCGGCTGTGCGGCCAGATGATGGGCGTGGACCTGAGCGGGCACCAGGTGTATGTGGCGCCCCTGTCCTCGGCGGCGCAGCGGCGCCGCATCGAGCAGCGCATCCACGACGACATGTTCGCCAACCAGCGTGGCGTGCTGACCAACCAGCGGCGCGAACTGGAACTGGCCGTGCTCGGTGAAATGTGGAGCTGAATGTGGACCTGGCGGCCACGCCTTGATCATTGCGAAGGAGAGCATCATGCACCAACTCGAATGCGCATGCGCGCAATGCCGGCAGCGTGCCGGCGCCGCGTTTGAAGTGCTGGAATTCGGCCAGGACTGGCCCGGCAAGGGTGCGGCGCCGGCCGTTTTCGGCGAAGAGGAAGAACTGCAGCTGGCCATGGAATTGCTGGAAGTGGCCAGCGAGGAGGAACTGGAGCAGTTTCTCGGCAAGGTCTTCAAGAGCGTATGGATGGGCGTCAAGAAAGTGGGCTCGACTATCGCCAAGGTGGCCAAGCCCCTGGGCGGCGCCTTGAAGGCCGTGGCCAAGACGGCCTTGCCCTTCGTCGGCGGCGCTCTCGGTTCGATGATACCGATACCGGGCGTGGGCACGGCGCTCGGTTCGGCCCTGGGGCGCGCGGCCAGCGATGCGCTGGAGCTGGAAATGGAAGCCGAGGCGCCGGCCGAGCGCGAACTGGAGATGGCGCGCCGCTTCGTGCGCATCGCGGGGCAGGCGGCCCGTCTGGCGGCCGACGGCGATGGCAGTGCGCGCGCCATCGAGAGTGCGCTGACGCGGGCCTTGCATCAGCAATTGCCGCATTTCCGCTCGCCTGCGCCGCAGCAGGAAGAGGAAAGCGGGCGCTGGCGCCGACGCGGCAACCGCATCGTCGTCATGGGCGACTGGAACTGAGAGGCGGCCATGGCGCTGGTTATCGACTGTCACTGCCATGCGGGACCGGGCGACGGCTTGAGCGGGCCGTGGGACAGCGATGCGCCGCTGCACGCCTACCTGCGCCGCGCCCGGGCGGCCGGCATCGCCCGCAGCGTGCTGTTCGCCGCCTTCCACTCCGATTATGCCATCGCCAACCACGGCGTGGCGCGCCTGGCCGCCTCCGATCCGCAGCGTTTTTATGGCTTTGCCTTCGTGCATGCGCGGCGCGACCGGGGCCGCATCATGGACCTGGTGCGCACGGCCGTCGAACGCTATGGTTTTGTCGGCATCAAGGCGCACCGCTTTGACGCGCGCATCAGCGGCGAAGTGTGCGACGCGGCCCGTTTCTTCGGTCTGCCCGTGCTGTATGACCCGGCCGGCGAGGTGGCCGTGGCCGAACTGCTGGCGCAGCAGTATCCCGACGTCAACTTCATCCTGCCCCACCTGGGCAGTTTCGGCGACGACTGGGCGGCCCAGCTGGCGCTGATCGACCATCTGGTACGCCACCGCAACATCCATACGGACAGCTCGGGCGTGCGCCGCTTTGATTTGCTGGAACAGGCCGTGCGCCGTGCCGGGCCGCACAAGGTCTTGTTCGGCTCGGATGGCCCCTGGTTGCATCCGGGGCTGGAATTGCACAAGATTCACTTGCTGGGCTTGCCGCCGCTGGATGCGGCGCTGATCACGGGTGGCAATTTTTTGCGGCTGGCGGGTCTGGCGTGAGGCAGATCACAGGGCGGCTGGCGTGGCCAGCGGTGTCGCGGCAGTAGCGGCTTGCGCCGTGCAGGCGGCCGCCTTGCGGCGTATCTGCAGGGCGCGGTCCGTCACGCCCAGGCGGGCGGCGGCGCGCTGGTTGTTGCCGTGTTCTTCGGCCAGCACCAGGCGGATGGCCACGTCGGCGGCGCAGCGTGTGATGTGCGACAGCTTGCAGCCTTGGGCCAGGGCCCGCCGCACGGCCGCCTCGAAATGCTGGTCGGGCCAGGCCGGCGCCAGCAGCCGTTCCTCGGGCGGCAAGGCGCCGATGGTGATGGGGCCGGGGCCGCAATGGCGGTGCCAGATGCGCGTGACGGTCTGGCGCAGTTCGCGCACATTGCCCGGATAATCGCGCAGCAGCAGATATTCGCGCACGGCGGCGTCCAGCGGGGGCGGCTCTTGTTGCGCCAGTTCGGCGAGGAAATGCCGGGCCAGCGGCAGGATGTCGTCCTGGCGCTCGCGCAGGGGCGGCGTCTGGCAACGCCAGCCGGCGATGCGGTAATACAGGTCGGCGCGAAAGGCGCCGCGCGCCACTTCGTCTTCCAGCTCGCGGTTGGTGGCGCAGACGAGGCGAAACTGGGTTGGCTGCCAGGTATTGCCGCCCACGCGCTTGTATTTGCGCTCCTGGATGGCGCGCAGCAGCTGGGCCTGCAGCGGCAACGGCAATTCACCCACTTCATCGAGGAAGAGCACGCCGCCGTCCGCCAGGGCAAAAGCGCCATCGCGCGCGGCCGCCGCGCCCGTAAAGGCGCCCCGTTCATGGCCGAACAGTTCGCTGCCCGCCAGTTCCGGCGACAGGGTGGTGCAGTCGAGGACGATGAAGCCGCCGCTGCAGTAGTTGCCGAGGCGGTGCACCAGTTGCGCCAGTAAATCCTTGCCCGTGCCCGTTTCACCCGTGATCAGCATCGACGCCTGGCTGAAGGCGGCCATTTCCACCACCTGGTGCAGCAGGGCGCTCCAGGCGGCGCTGTCGCCCACCAGCTGCCGGCGCACGGCGCTGGAGGCCAGCAGCTGCGCCACGGCTTGCCAGCGCTGCAGGCGCGCCAGCACCGGGCCCGCATCGACGCTGCCCGCCGGCCACAGCAGCACGTCGCGTGCGCCAGCGGCCATCAGCGCGCGCTGTTGCGCGCAGCTGGGGGACTGGCCGCAGGCGGCAATGGCCAGCACGCGGGCATGACCGCACAGCGCCGGCAGTGCTCGCAGCAGCGCGGCGTCGGCCTCGGCAAACAACACGATGCCCGCTGCATCCTCCTCACCTTCGTGCCGCCGGGCTATAGTTACCTGAGCCTGCTTCAAGGCCGTCATCAGCAAGGCGCCACTGCCAGCCGCCGCCTGCTGCACGATTTCCAGCCACACCTTGAGCATCATATGCCAGCCATCACAGGGCACGAGTCGCCCATCTTAGAAGCCCGATACCCCAGCCGTTTGATCTGGCACAAGCGTGCGCGGAAGGCGCACAATGAAAAACGCCGCCTGACTCACATCAGGCGGCGCTATTGAATGACGTACAACAAACGTCAGAATTAACCGTTTTTAACGAACGTCACGACGGTGCATTCAATCGTAGCGAGCGGAAGCGAATTGTGGCCGAGAAGCGCAACCGTACTGAAGTACGGTGAGCATCGCAGGCCGCAAGTCGCGACGCGCAGCAGATTGGATGAACCGTTACTGACGGACGCAGTCGACGAAGTAACCGCGCTTGCCATCGACTTCGCGTTTCACCAGACCATGCACATCCGTCTCGAAGCCCGGGAAGCGCTCGTTGAAGTCGCGCGCGAAGCGCAGGTAGTCGACGATGGTCTTGTTGAAGCGCTCGCCCGGGATCAAGAGCGGGATGCCCGGTGGATACGGCGTCAGCAGGATGGACGTGATGCGGCCTTCCAGTTCGTCGATGGCCACGCGCTCGATTTCGCGGTGCGCCATCTTGGCGAACGCGTCCGACGGCTTCATGGCGGGGATCATGTCCGACAGATACATTTCCGTCGTCAAGCGCGCCACGTCGTACGCCTTGTAGAAATCGTGGATTTGCTGGCACAGGTCGCGCAAGCCCATTTTTTCGTAGCGCGGGTTGGCCGCCGCGAATTCCGGCAGGATGCGCCACATCGGCTGGTTCTTGTCGTAGTCGTCCTTGAATTGCTGCAACGCAGTCAGCAGGGTATTCCAGCGGCCCTTGGTGATGCCGATGGTAAACATGATGAAGAACGAGTACAGGCCGCATTTTTCAATGATGACACCGTGCTCGGCCAGGTATTTGGTGACGATGGACGCGGGAATGCCCGTGTCGCCGAACTGGCCGTCCAGCGACAGGCCCGGGTTGACGATGGTCGCCTTGATCGGGTCGAGCATGTTGAAGCCGGGAGCGAGGTCGCCGAAACCGTGCCAGTCATCCTCGGCGCGTATCATCCAGTCTTCCTGCTGGCCCATGCCTTCGTCGTTGAAGGTGGACGGACCCCACACCTGGAACCACCAGTCCTGGCCCCATTCCTGGTCGATCTTCTTCATGGCGCGGCGGAAATCGAGCGCTTCCATGATCGACTCTTCCACCAGGGCCGTACCGCCCGGCGCTTCCATCATGGCCGCGGCCACGTCGCACGAGGCGATGATGGAATACTGCGGCGAGGTCGAGGTGTGCATCAGGTAAGCCTCGTTGAAGGCATCCTGGTCCAGCTTGACCGTGTCCGATTCGCGCACGAGGATTTGCGAGGCCTGCGACAGGCCGGCCAGCAATTTGTGCGTGGACTGGGTCGAGAAGATCATCGATTCCTTGGCGCGCGGACGGTCCTTGCCGATGGCGTGCATATTCTTGTAGAAATCGTGGAAGGTGGCGTGCGGCAGCCATGCTTCATCGAAGTGCAGGGTGTCGATCTTGCCGTCCAGCATTTCGCGCAGGGTTTCCACATTGTAGATCACGCCATCGTAGGTCGATTGCGTGATGGTGAGAATGCGCGGCTTCTTGTTCTTCGCTTCGCGCGCGAACGGGTTCGCCTCGATCTTGCGGGCAATGCTTTCCGGCGTGAATTCATGCAGCGGGATGGGGCCGATGATGCCCAGATGATTGCGCGTCGGCATCAGGAACACGGGAATCGCGCCGCACATGATGATCGAATGCAAGATTGACTTGTGGCAATTGCGGTCGACGACGACGATGTCGCCCGGTGCCACGGTCGAGTGCCACACCATCTTGTTCGAGGTCGACGTGCCGTTGGTGACAAAATAGCAATGATCGGCATTGAAGATGCGCGCCGCATTGCGCTCGGACGCGGCGACAGGACCCGTATGGTCGAGCAGCTGGCCCAGTTCCTCGACGGCGTTGCAGACGTCAGCGCGCAGCATGTTTTCACCGAAGAACTGGTGGAACATCTGGCCGATCGGCGACTTCAGGAAGGCCACGCCGCCCGAGTGGCCGGGGCAGTGCCACGAGTAGGAACCATCGTTGGCGTAGTGCACCAGCGCGCGGAAGAACGGCGGCGACAGGCCGTCCAGGTAGGATTTCGCTTCGCGGATGATGTGGCGCGCGACGAATTCCGGCGTATCTTCGAACATGTGGATGAAACCATGCAGTTCGCGCAGGATATCGTTGGGGATGTGGCGCGAAGTGCGCGTTTCGCCATACAGATAAATCGGGATATCGGCGTTCTTGTAGCGGATTTCCTCGACGAAGGCGCGCAGCGATTTCAAGGCATGGTCGGTTTCCTCGATGGAACCGCCGCCGAATTCTTCATCGTCGATCGACAGCACGAAGGCTGACGCGCGCGATTGTTGCTGGGCAAATTGCGACAAATCGCCGTAGCTGGTCACGCCCAGCACTTCCATGCCTTCTTTTTCCATTGCGGCGGCAAGGGCGCGAATACCCAGGCCGGACGTATTTTCAGAACGGAAATCCTCGTCAATGATGACGATGGGGAAACGAAATTTCATGCATGTCTCCAAAAAAGCAAGCCGCCCCTGACAGATGTGAAGGGGCGGACTAGGGCGCGACGGTCAGGCGGTCGTACAACCCGGCAGCCGCAGAAAAAAAATAAGAACGGGATTCTCGCAGAAATGCGGCGTCTGCGGGAAAAAAATATCGCATCAAAGCGTCACAAGCGTACGCTAGCGTGACGCATGGGTGTGACAGGGGTATTACAGCAACATGCTGGCGATCGACATCACCTTATCAGGCTTTGCGTTCCAGCGTGACAAAGGCGTAAGGCAGGCCGGATTTCTCCGAAACATGGGCCTCGCGCGCGGTTTCTTGCCACACGGCATGGTCAACGGCAGGGAAAAACGCGTCGCAATCAAAGGTCTGGCCGATTTCCGTGATGATCAAGCGCTGGGCCAGGGCCAGTGACTGCCGGTAAATCTCGGCGCCGCCGATGACGTAGCCTTCGGCGCCATCGAGCAGGGCGATGGCCGCTTCCACCGACGGCACCGCTTCCACGCCCTCATGGCGCCAGTCGGCATTGCGCGTGATGACGATGTTGCGGCGGTTCGGCAGCGGCCGGCCGATGGAATCGAAGGTCTTGCGGCCCATGAGGATGGGGTGGCCCGTCGTCAGGCGCTTGAAATGCGCCAGGTCTTCCGGCAGTTTCCACGGCAAGGTGTTGTTGATGCCGATGCCGCCTTGCTGGTCGGTGGCGACGATGATGGTCAAATGGCTCATTGCTTCTGTCAAAGTGGTGGGGGCATGGCCCGATGCCCGTCATTATCGTTGAAATTGCCGGCAGCCTCCAGATGCGCACGCATGGCTTGCGCCAGCTCGCTTGGTGCTTCCAGCGGAATCATGTGGCCGGTGTTGTCTTTTAGTAAGTGCAAGGTGGCATGCGGCAGGCGGGCCGCCATGGCGCGCAAATCGTCGGGATGGACGAGCTTGTCGTCTTCGGCGCCCACGATCAGCACGGGGAAATCGAGTTCCGGCAGGCGTGCCATCAGGTCGGGGCGGTCTATCGTGGTGATGAATTGCGCCAGCAGCACGTCCTTGCCCAGGTCCAGGCCCATTTGCCGGATCAGGCCCGTGATGGCGGCATCGTCCAGGTGCGACGGGTGCAGCAGTTCACGCAGGCGCTGGCGCGTGATGCCCGCATAGGCATTGCGCTCGAGCATGGCGACGATGCGCTGGCGCGCTTCGATTTCCGCCGGCAGCAAACCTTTGGCGGAATTGGCGATCAAAGTCAAGGATTGCACGCGTTGCGGGTGCGTCAGCGCGTGTTCGAGCGCCAGGTAGGCGCCCAGCGAAAAGCCCACCAGGTGGGCCCGTGGCGCGCTATGGTTGGCAATCAGTGTCTGCATCTCCGGGCGCGTGCGCGCCTCGTGCAGCGGCACATGCCGTAGATCAAAGGCGCCGCCCAGGGCAGGGGCCAGGCGCGACCACAGGCGCTCGTCGCACAGGGTGCCGGGGATGCAGTCGAGCCGTATCTTGGTATTGTTCAAGGACAAACCTGGGTTCAAGTCGCTCATGAGGGTGAAAATTTTTGTCGAGCGGCATTATCCGTTATTTTGCGTATTAGGACAGCCGTACGGCATTTTCCGCATGGCATTATTTTCAATAGTGCGCCGCTGACAAGCAGGAACTTTATGGTAGGCTCATGGCTCATCAAGCCGGGGTACCGGCGACGTGACCTGAAACACCGAATGCAACCCACACATTAAAGAGGAAACACCATGGCGATCAGTTTGCAAAAAGGCGGCAATGTCAACTTGAGCAAGGAAGCTCCTGGCTTGAAGAAAATCGTGATTGGCCTGGGCTGGGACCCGCGCGCCACCGATGGCGCCGCTTTCGACCTGGACGGCAGCGCCTTCCTGCTGAAAACGGATGGCAAGGCCCGTTCCGACGCTGATTTCATTTTTTATAACAATCTGAAGTCGGCTGACGGCTCCATCGTCCACGCGGGCGACAACACCACGGGCGGCGGTGACGGCGACGACGAGAAAATCGCCGTCGACCTGGCCAACGTGCCGGCCGACATCGACAAGATCGCCGTGGCCGTCACCATCCACGATGCGGAAAACCGCAAGCAAAACTTCGGCATGGTGGGCAAGGCCTACATCCGTTGCCTGAACGGCGACAACGGCACGGAAATCGCCCGCTACGACTTGTCGGAAGACGGCTCGACGGAAGCGGCCATGATCTTCGGCGAAATCTACCGCGCCGGCAGCGAATGGAAATTCAAGGCCATCGGCCAGGGTTTCAAAGGCGGCCTGGGCCCCTTGGCACGTTCTTTCGGCATCAACGCCTAATAACACCTGTCAAAACCTACTGCGCGTCGCGATTTGCGGCCTCCGATGCTCACTGTGCTAAAGCACAGCTCCGCGTCTCGGCCACAACTCGTTGCCGCTCGCTACGGTTTTGTCAGGCGTTGCAATGTAAAAAAGCGGCCCATGGCGGCGTTGCGTCGCCATGCACGTTCCGTACTATTCGTACTGTCTTCGGACGACGCGTCTCGCCCTGGGCCGTTGTCCGAAACTCTCACATCTGAATACATAATCCCATGGAAAACCTGATCAAGGGGCAGCGCCTGGCGCTGTCCGGCCTCGTCACGGGCAACGTCGTGGAACTGGGGCTCGCCAGCGCCGGCGTGCCGCTGGATTTCGCCTGTTTCGGCCTCGATGCCGCCGGCAAATTGTCCGACGACCGCTACATGACTTTCTTTAACCAGCCGCGCACGCCGTGCGGCGGCGTGGAAACATCGGCGCCGTCCGGCGATGCGGCAGGCTTCAGCTATCAGCTGGACCGTTTGCCTGCTTCCATCGAGCGCCTCGTCGTCACGGCCGCCATCGATGGGGCGGCCACCATGGCGCAGCTGGGCAGCGGCTACCTGCGCCTGCTCGACGGCGGGCGCGAACTGGCCCGCTTCGCCTTTGCCGGGTCTGATTTTTCGCAAGAAAAAGCCGTCATGCTGGGCGAGTTCTACCGCAAGGACGGGGGCTGGCGCTTCATGGCCGTGGGCCAGGGGTTCAATGGCGGCCTGGACGCACTGGTCGCGCATTTCGGCGGCGAAGTGGCCCAGGCGGCGGCGGAACCGGCGCCGGCACCCAAGATTTCCTTGTCGAAAATTTCGCTGACCAAGGCGGGGCAGACGCACAAGGTGTCGCTGGAAAAGGGCGCGGGCGCGCCGAGCAAACTGACCGTCAAGGCCACCTGGGTCGATAACGGCGATGGCGATGACGATAACGACGATCTCGACTTGCGCGTCGGTATCCTCTTGCCGAACGGCCAGATGCGCTTCATCCAGGCACCGGACGCGGCCGGCAACTTCGACAGTATGCCTTTCATGCGCCACCTGGGCGACGTGGCGGGCGCATCGGGCAAGGAACCGGCCACGGAAACGGTGGAAGTCAATCCTGCGCTGGCGCAACACTATGGCGGCACGGTGGGCCTCGTCTTCAGCGTGTATTCGGCGGTGGCCAATGGCGCCGTGTCGGTGGCCTCCATGCGGCCGAAGATGGTCATGCAGTATGGCCAGCAGATCGTCGAGTGCGACTTCGATTTCCGCCTGTCCAAGGCGGCCGAGGACGATTCCGTCTACACCTATGTAATCGGCATGGCGCGCGTCACGCCCGACAGCATCATCCTCGAGCCGTCCGGCAAGACGTCGGAGCCCGGCAGCGAAGCGACGCCGTGGCTGAGCTGGCAGGGCGAGAATCTGCAACTGGCCTTCAACGGCCCCGTTGTCTTCAAGGGCGAGGACAAGGAAGATGAAGATGATTGCAATGCGGACAATCCACGCCGCTATATCGCCTAGGAGATACTGATGGAAACCTTGTCCAAGGGTCAGCGTCTGCCGCTGGCCAATCTCGTTCCCGATGGCGTCTTGCAGGTCGGCGTTGCCGCCCAGGGCTTGGCGCTGGACGTGGCCTGTTTCGGCCTCGATGCCAACGGCAAGCTGTCCGACGAGCGCTACATGACTTTTTTCAACCAGCCGCGCACGCCGTGCGGCGGCGTGGAAGCGCGCGCCGGCAGCGGCGGCGACATGGCCGAGTTTGCCTTGCAGCTGGCGCGCTTGCCGGCCGGAATCAACCGCCTCGTCGTGACGGCGTCCATTGATGGCGGCGGCGTGATGTCGCAACTGCAATCGGGCCACGTGCGTTTGCAGGCGGGCGGGCGCGAGCTGGCCCGCTTCGCGTTCGCGGGCAGTGATTTTGCGCAAGAAAAAGCCGTCATGCTGGCAGAAATTTACCGCAAGGATGGCGGCTGGCGCTGCATGGCCGTGGGCCAGGGTTTCAATGGGGGACTCGATGCGCTGGTGCGCCACTTCGGCGGCGAAGTCGACCAGGCCTCTCCTGCCACCCCTGCCGCGCCTGCGGCCGCCTCTGTCGTCATGCAGGCAAAGATCAATCTGGAAAAGCGCGTCGAACGCGAGGCGCCGCAACTGGTGAGCCTGGTCAAGCAGGCGGGCGTGTCCTTGCAAAAAGTGGGTCTGTCCGACCATCGGGCCAAAGTGTGCCTGTGCCTCGATATTTCCGGCTCCATGGGACGGCTGTATAAAGAGGGGCTGGTGCAGCGCTTTGCCGAGCGCATCCTGGCGCTGGGCTGCAAGTTCGACGACGATGGCGAGATCGACGTTTTTCTTTTTGGCAAGAACGTCCACCATCCGGCGCCGATGGCCTTGAGCAACTGCAATACCTACGTGGGCCAGGCCATACAGCGTCATCCGCTGGAAGGCGACACGCGCTATGGCGCCGCCATGCAGGCGATCCGCGCGTTTTATTTCCCAGACAAGGCCGGCGGCGAGCGCACGCGGCCCGTCGCGGCCGAGCTGCCCGTGTACGTGATGTTCGTCACCGATGGCGGCACCAGCGACCAGGCGACAACGGAGAAACAGTTGCGCTGGGCCAGCAACGAGCCCATCTTCTGGCAATTCATGGGCATCGGCAAGGGACGCAAGTCGAAAAGCAAGTTCCTCGCCGCCTTTGCCGATTCCGATTTCCCGTTTCTGGAAAAGCTCGACGAACTGCAGGGCCGCCTGGTCGACAACGCCAATTACTTTTCCGTCAGCTCGCCCGACGAGCACAGCGACGCAGAACTGTATGATTTATTGATGACGGAATATCCGGGCTGGCTGAAACTGGCGCGCGGCCATGGCTTGCTGAGCTAGCTGAAGAGCAGGAGCGTCGCATAGGTGTTGCGCAGATACCGCATCTGACTTGATACTAATCATAAAAGATTGCTCTGAAGCAGCAATTTATGCGATGCTTGAGCATATCGCACCATCCAAAAAGAAGCTGTCATAGACGACAGCCTTCCACATCCGCCCAGACCCGCAGTTGTGCCTGTACGTGTTTTGTCTGCTATTGCCTGGAACTCCCGCCCACATACGTCGAGAGAACTGCGCAAGGCCGCGACAAACTCCTACTATTTTCCGTGTCGCCTCGCTTGGTGGCACGCTGACAAAGCACATTGAATAGAGGTTTGTATGAACCATATCTATCGCGTTGTATGGAATGCCACGACCGGTTTGTGGCAGGCGGTTTCGGAATTCGCTTCCGGGCGGACAAAATCGACTACATCGCGCACGCGCCGCCGTCAGACGGCAGTTGCGCTGCTGGCAGGTGCCGCGAGTGGTATCGCCGCCGCCGCTGGTCCCTTGCCCACGCACGGGCAGCTTGTAGCAGGCCAGGCATCGGTGGCTTATGCAGGAAAGACGATGACGGTCAACCAGTCCAGCCAGAAAGCAGCGCTTGACTGGACATCTTTTTCCATTGGACAAGGTCATACAGTCAACTTCGTGCAGCCTTCCGCCTCATCGGTCGCACTGAACCGCGTGGTGGGCGCCGACCCATCGATTATCCAGGGTGCACTGAATGCGAATGGCCATGTGTTTTTGGTCAATCCCAACGGCGTGCTGTTCAGTCCAACGGCACAAGTTAACGTAGGTGGCCTGCTGGCATCCACATTGTCGATGGGCACCGATGATTTTATGGCGGGCCGCTACCAGCTCGCGGGCAAGAGCACTGGCACGGTCGCGAACCAGGGCACCATTAATGCCACTGCCGGCGGCAACATCGTGCTGGTGGCAGCCCGGGTACAAAATAGCGGACAGATCGGAGCCGAACGCGGCAATGTCCTGTTCGGCGCCGGCAGCGAAGTGCTGGTCGATTTTGGCGGCCCCGTCAAGTTGCAGGTGCAGAAGGGCGCAGTTGACGCGCTGGTCGAAAACGGCGGCGCGATCCGTGCAGACGGAGGCAAGGTGCTCATGACGGCCAAGTCCGCCGGCGAGCTCACTGGCTCGGTGATCAACAATACCGGCATTATCCAGGCGCGCACGCTCGCGACGGGCAAGCGCGGCGAGATTTTGCTGCTGGGCGACATGCAGTCCGGTACTTTGCATGCCGGTGGACTGCTGGACGCCAGCGCGCCGCATGGCGGTAACGGCGGCGATATCGAGACTTCGGCGGCCCATGTCAATACAGCACCGGATCTCGTTGTCAACGCTGGCGCGGCCGCAGGCAAGGGTGGCGACTGGCTCGTCGATCCCTACGATTACACGATCAACCTGGCGGCGGCTACCACCATTACCGGCGCGTTGAACCAGGGCACGAACGTCACCATAACGACCCAGGCACCGGGCGGCACGGGCGTGACGGGCAGCGGCAGCGGCGATATCACGGTATCCAGCCCGATCGCCAAGACCGCTGGCGGCGATGCCAGCCTGACCTTGCGTGCCGACCGCAACATCGTCGTGGGTGCCGACGTCACGTCGACATCGGGGCGGTTGAACCTGACACTGTCGGCAGGCAATGCAGCGGGCGCCACGACGGGCGGCGTCAACGTTGCCGGCAACTTGTCCTCCAATGGCGGCAATATCCTCGTCGGAGGCGCCAACGGCAGCGTGAACGGCAACATCGCCTATGCGCTCAACACCAGTTCCAGCACCCCCGCCATTATTATCGGCACCGGCAAAGCCATCGATTCAGGCGGCGGGGATATCACGATCAACGGTCGCTCGCTCGTCGGCTCAAACAATGGCAGCTACGGCGGCGCGACGGCCGGGGTGTACATCCAGTCGAATGCCACGATCAGGTCGGGCAGCGGCAATCTGCTCATTAACGGCGAGAGCACCGGAGGCATCAAGACGTTTGGCCTGGCATTCCAGGGCGGTTCGAACACGGTGACCACGCTGGCCTCGTCCACTACAGGCGGCACGATGCTGCTGAACGCGGTCAACGCCACGCCAGGCAACTATACGTCTGCCGACCTCAATGCGGGAGCCATTGGACTGGTCTCATATGGAAGCCGTGCCCAAGTCGTATTCCAGGGCCCGTCGGTCGCCGGCTGGCTGGTCTATGTCAACGGCGCGCCCCAGTTGTCGGCCTACACGCAGGCACCTCAGCTGTCCAGCTGTTCGGCACAGCTGCCCAATTGCGGGACGATGGTCGTTCCGGGTTCCAACAACAGCTACCTCTATGCGACGTACCAAGCCGTGGACATGGCCACGCGCGCGCTGTTCATTACCCAAGCCGGTTCCGGCAGCAAGATCTACGATGGCAATACAGCGACCTACGGCCTGACGTATTCGGCCACCACCGACATTGCTAACTTTTCGGTGTCGAATCTGGTTCCGGCGCCTGCCTTCGCTACCACCAGCAAGAACGTCGGCACGTATACCAAGCTCGTGGCTGCATCGGCCAACCCCACCAATTACACGACGGGCGGCACGACGTATGCGGTCGGGTATTTCAACACCGGCAGCTTTTCCATAACGCAAAAACAGCTGACGCCCAGCGCCGCCGACAAGGTTTATGACGGCAACACGACGGCTGCAGTGTCAGTGGCCGGCGCGATCGCAGGCGATGTCGTCACGGCCAGCGGCACGGGTACTTTCGGTGCCAAGAACGTGGGCACGTACTCCGTCAATATCTCGGGCATTACGCTCGGCGGCGCGGACATGGGCAATTACAGCCTGGCGGCTAACTCCGCCAGCGCTACGGCGCAAATCACTGCGCGCACGGTCACACTTGGCGGCACCAGGACGTACGATGGATCGGCTGCTTTCTCGAGCCTCATCCTCGGCAATCTGGTCGCCGGCGAAGACCTCGGCGTGAGCGGCGCGACCGCCAACAGCGCCAACGCCGCTTCAGCGCGCTGGATCACGACGGCGTCGCTGCTCAACGGCGTGGACGGCCTGGCCAGCAACTATCAGCTGCCCGGCCTGGGCGCGGCCAGCGCAAGCAATGCCGTGTTCATTACGCCCAAGGCGCTCACCGTCAGCGGTATCAGCGCAACAAACAAGGTCTATGACGGCACCACGGCGGCCACGCTGTCGGGGGGAGCTCTATCCGGCATGGTCGGTAGCGAGACGCTGAACCTGGGCGCTATTGCCGGTGCGTTTGCCAGCAAGGACGTTGGCACGGGCAAGGCGGTGAGCTTGTCGACAATATCGCTAACGGATGGTACGGGTTTGGCCTCGAATTACACGTTCTCGCAGCCTGCAGGCGTCACGGCCGACATCACGCCGAAGGCGCTGACGGTATCCGGCATCACCGCCGCCAGCAAGGTCTATGACGGCAGCACGGCTGCCACGGTCAATGCATCGAACGTCGTGCTCACGGGCCTGGTCGCCGGCGATGCGGTAACGGTCGGCGCGACCGGCGCCTTTGCCGACAAGAACGCCGGCAACGGCAAGACGGTGATCCTGACCAGCGCGCATGGCGGCGCGGACGCGGGCAACTATGCGATCACGGACCAGGCGAGCGGCACGGCCAGCATCACGCCGAAGGCGCTGAGTATCACGGGCGTGTCGGCCGCGAATAAAATCTATGACGGCGGCACGGCGGCTACGCTGACCGGCGGCACGCTGTCGGGCCTGGTCGGCAACGAAACGCTCGCCTTGGGCGCATTGACGGGTGCGTTTGCCGACAAGAATGCCGGCAGCGGCAAAACCGTGACCGTCAGCGGCGGCCAGCT
>NZ_JBXAHC010000007.1:0-385985 GCF_058794735.1 Janthinobacterium sp. GW823-FHT06H09
TTGCCCGTACGGCTTGTCCCTATAACCTTAGCAGGTACAGAGGATAAGACGGTACAACGTTGCGTGTGTGTTGATACACCAATTCATTACCCCAATCTTTGCTTCTTCCAGATTCATGGCTTTGTCGTCCAACAGGAGACAAACGCCGGTACAAGTTATGCCTGATGACCATAGCAAGTTGGTCCCACCCCTTCCCATCCCGAACAGGACCGTGAAACAACTTTGCGCCGATGATAGTGCTGCAACCAGTGTGAAAGTAGGTTATCGTCAGGCTTGTTATTTGAAGCAACAGCCTTTGGCTGTGGTTTCTTGAGAAAAACCCGATCAGCAATGGTCGGGTTTTTTTTCGTCTGTGCTTTTGTGTCGGTGGCTGTCGGCTTACGCGCGCGGCGCTAAGCCGACCTACGCCGACCCCCATGGCGACAGCACAAGCCCCTGAGTTTGCGGCATGGAGGGTCTGACCCCGGCTGTTCATCAGCTGCCAATGCAACAGACGAAAAAAAGGCAGCGCTGCGCGCTGCCTTTGTCATTTATCAAACCAATTAAAAGTGATAAGCGACTTTGACGTTCATGTAATTGACGCCGCTGTTCGGTTTCTTGTAGCCGCCGTTCGAGAAATGCTGGATTTTCGCAGCGACTTCCCATTTGTTATTGAAGACATACCCGATGCCGATATGGTCGCCGAACTGGAAGTGGGTCGACAGGCGGTTATCGTCGTTATCGTACAGCTTGGACAGCATGTGCACGCCAATGCCGCCTTCCGCGTAGAAGCCCAGTTTATTCGTGTTTTCAAAGCGGAAGACAGGAGTAAAGCCCAGATCCCACAGTTTTTGATGCTGGCCAGGGACGTTGCGATAGCTCTTGCCATCCCAGCCGCCGATGCTGGCATCCCAGTAGCCGCTCAGCTGCGTGCCATTCGATACAAACCAGGCCTTATCCCAGTTCGAGGTCACGCCAGCACGCAACATCTGTACTTTGACGCCCTTGGCATATTCGCCGTAGACGGAGTCGATCAGTTTGTCGTCGGCGGCAAAGCCGGCGTTGGCCGCCATCAGCGCGGTAACGGCGGCGATGGATTTGAGGAGATTCTTCTTGAAGAACATAGAGGCTTTCATCGTAAAATTGGCCGTTAGGCTTGTCTTGTTTGTACAGGCACCTTGCTTTGCATGCCGCTCTCGCCACTTGTTGATCTCAGGGGTTCAATTGACATTCTCTACAAAAATCGCATTTCTTGGTATCGGTCTGATGGGGGATCCGATGGTCCGGTGCCTGCTACGCGCTGGATATTCTGTCACAATTTGGAATCGCACGCACAGCAAGGCCGAAGTCCTGCGTGCGGCAGGGGCGCAGCCGGCCGTTTCCGTGGCTGAGGCGGTCAATGGTGCGGACGTGGTCATCTCGATGCTGGAAGCCGGCCCCATCGTGGCGCAGGTGCTGCAAGAAGCGCTGCCGGCCCTGGCAACTGGCGCGATCTGGATCGACATGAGCTCCACCAGACAATCAGAAGCCCAGCAATTTCATGCCACTGTGCACGCCGCTGGCCATGGCTTCATCGATGCGCCCGTGTCGGGCGGCGTCGGCGGAGCGCAGGCGGGTACCTTGGCTATCATGGCCGGCGCCAGCGCCAGCGATTACGCGCGGGTTGAGTCGATTCTGGCGGCCATGGGACGCCCGACTCTGGTGGGGCCGGCCGGCAGCGGCCAGGTTGCCAAGCTGTGCAATCAGCTGATCGTCGGCGCGACATTGACTATCGTGGCGGAAGCCTTGCTGCTGGCCCAGGCGGCCGGCGCCGATGCGAGCGCCGTACGCGCCGCTATTCGTGGCGGTTTTGCCGAGAGCAAGATTTTGGAGGTGCATGGCCAGCGCATGCTGGAGCGCAACTTTGTTGCCGGTGGCCAGGTGAAGAGCCAGATCAAGGATATGCACAACATCCTCGCCGCGGCCGAGGCGGCCCACGTCACCTTGCCGGTGACGCAACTGGTGACGCAGCGCTATGAAACCCTCGCCACCAGCCACCCGACGGCAGACCATGCGGCGGCCTTGCTGGCCCTGGAAGCGTTGAATCCGGGTCAGCGTTTGGGCACTGGTCCGGATAAGCTGAGCTGAATCAAGCGACGGGCAGGCTCGCTTCGGCCAGCTTGACCCAGAAACTGGCGCCGATCGGCAGCAGATTGTCGTTGAAGTCGTAGCTGCCATTGTGCAAAACGCACGGACCCAGGCCGTGGCCGCCATCGCGGTGCTCGCCATCGCCATTGCCGATGAAGATGTAGCAGCCAGCCTTTTCCTGCAGGAAAAAGGCGAAATCTTCCGCGCCCATCGTTGGTTCGACATGCGCGTTGACCTTGTCCGCGCCCACTACGCTTTTCATCACGTCGACGGCAAACGCCGTTTCCTTCGCATGGTTGACCAGCGGCGGATAGTTGCGCTTGAAGTGGAAATCGACTTCGGCGCCAAATGCGGCGGCCGTGTGCACGGCGATGTCGCGCATGCGCTCTTCGATCAGGTCCAGCACGGGCGTGGTAAAGGTGCGCACGGTGCCGACCAGGCTCGCGTCATCGGGAATCACATTGGTGGCGCTGCCCGCATGGATTTGCGTGATCGACAGCACGGCCGTGTCGAGCGGACTCTTGTTGCGCGTGATGACGGTTTGCCAGCTTTGCGCGATTTGCACGGCCACCATGACGGGATCGATGCCCTTGTGGGGCTGGGCCGCATGCGCGCCCTTGCCCTTGACGGTGACGTGGAATTCATTGCTGGACGCCATCATCGGGCCTTCCACCACGCTCAGGGTGCCCGTTTCCGCGCCCGGCCAGTTGTGCATGCCGTAGATGGCATCCATGGGAAAGCGGGTAAACAAGCCGTCTGCTATCATTTCGCGCGCGCCGGCGCCGCCTTCTTCCGCCGGCTGGAAGACGAGGTAGACCGTGCCGTCGAAGTTGCGGTGTTGCGCCAGGTAATGGGCCGCACCGAGCAGCATGGCCGTGTGGCCGTCGTGGCCGCAGGCGTGCATCTTGCCCGGGTGGCGCGAGGCATGCTCGAAGGTATTCATTTCCTGCATGGGCAAGGCATCCATGTCGGCGCGCAGGCCGATGGCGCGTGTCGACGTACCATTTTTGATGATGCCGACCACGCCAGTGCGGCCCAGGCCGCGTACCACGGGAATGCCCCATTCCGTCAGTTTGGCGGCGACCACGTCCGAGGTGCGCTGTTCTTCGTAGCACAGCTCGGGGTGCGCATGCAGGTCGCGGCGGATACCTTGCAGTTCGGATTGAAACGCCAAGATCGGATCAACTAGTTTCATGGGACTCTCCTGTGGATGCTGGCACGCAGCAATGTATGGCGCGCCGGACCGCGCTTGTTTGATCAAAAACAGACGCGGCTAATAATGCATTGTAGCCCTTGTTTGCGGGGTAAATCCAGCGCACGGACCAGCTTGCCCTGACGCCAACAGCAAGCGCGCGGAATGGTTTACAGTATCGCCTTCCCCCAACGTTTTTGGATTACCCGATGACCACCACCCAAGTGCGCGCCGCCTGCCCGCTCGATTGCCCCGATACCTGCGCCTTGCTGGTCACCGTGACCGATGGCGTGGCCACCGCCGTCAAGGGCGATCCCGACCACCCGACCACGGCTGGCGTGCTGTGCACCAAGGTATCGCGCTTCACGGAACGCACCTACCATGCGGACCGGCTGCTGCATCCGCTGCGCCGCGTGGGCAAGAAGGGGGAAGGCAAGTTCGAGCGCATCAGCTGGGAAGAAGCATTGCAGACCATCGCCGCCCGATTGAAACCGATCGCCGCACGCGATCCGCAGGCGATCTTGCCGTACAGCTACTGCGGCACCATGGGCCTGGTGCAGGGCGAATCGATGTCTTCGCGTTTCTTCAACCAGCTCGGCGCTTCCCTGCTGGACCGCACCATCTGCGCCTCGGCCGGCGCCACGGGCTACCGCTACACGGTGGGCGCCAGCATCGGTACGGACCTGGAGCAGTTCCAGAACGCGAAATTGATCATCATCTGGGGCGGCAATCCCATCGCCTCGAACCTGCACTTCTGGATGCGCGCGCAAGAGGCCAAGCGCAACGGCGCCACCCTGATCGCCATCGACCCTTACCGTTCGCTGACGGCAGAAAAATGCCATCAGCATATCGCTTTGCTGCCGGGCACCGATGCGGCCCTGGCGCTGGGTTTGATGCATGTCTTGATCACCGAAGACCTGGTCGACCATGATTACATCGAACGCTACACGGTCGGCTACGATGCCTTGAAACAGCGCGCTTTGGCGTGGCCGCCCGAGCGCGCGGCCGAGGTGTGCGGCATCACGGCCACGGAAGTGGTGGAACTGGCGCGCCTGTACGGCCATGCTTGCCGTTCCGGCGAGGGCGCCGCCATCCGTGCCAACTATGGCGTGCAGCGCGTGCATGGCGGCGGCATGGCCGTGCGCAATATCGCCTGCCTGCCGGCCCTGACGGGTGCCTGGCGCCATCCGGCCGGCGGCATGCAGCTGTCGAGCTCGGGTTCCTTCCCCGTCAACCGCAAGGCCTTGCAGCGCCCCGACTTATTGAAAGGCACGCCGCGCACCATCAACATGAGCACCATCGGCGACGATCTGCTGAAAACCACGTCGCCCGAGTTCGGCCCGCAAGTCGAGGCCGTGATCGTCTACAACTCGAATCCGCTGGCCGTGGCGCCCGATTCGTCGAAAGTGGCGCAGGGTTTTGCCCGCGAAGATTTGTTTACGGTCGTGCTCGAGCACTTCCAGACCGATACCGTCGATTACGCCGACATCGTGCTGCCCGCCACCACGCAGCTGGAACATGTCGATGCGCATTCCACCTACGGCCATTTGTACATGATGGCGAACAATGCGGCCGTGGCGCCGCTGGGCGAAGCGAAGGCGAATACGGAAATCTTCCGCCTGCTGGCCCAATACATGGGCTTTGATGACCCGTGCTTCCAGGAAAGCGACGATGCGCTGGCGGCCAAGGCCTTCGATGCGACGGATGCCCGTGCCGTGCATTTCGACTGGGAATCGCTGAAACGCACGGGCTGGCAAAAGCTGGCCATGCCCGAGGCGCCCTTTGCCGAGGGTGGTTTCCCCACGCCATCGGGCAAGTGCGAGTTGTATTCCAGCGCCATGGCGCAGGCGGGACTCGATCCCTTGCCGACCTACATTGCGCCGCACGAATCGCCAGCGAGCAATCCCGCGCTGGCGGCGCGTTTCCCGCTGGCCATGATTTCGCCGCCGGCGCGCAACTTCCTCAATTCCACTTTTGTGAACGTGAAAAGCCTGCGCGCGGCCGAGGGCGAGCCGCACCTCGATATCCACCCGGACGATTGTGCCGCGCGCGGCATCGCGGCCGGCGACATGGTGCGCATCTTCAATGACCGTGGCAGCTTTGTCGCCAAGGCCAGGGTCACGGACAAGGCGAGACGTGGCCTGGTGGTGGGCTTGTCCGTGTGGTGGAAAAAGCTCGCCAGCGACGGCAAGAACGCCAATGAAGTGACGAGCCAGCGCCTGACGGACATGGGCCGCGCGCCCACCTTTTATGACACGCTGGTCGAAGTGGAAAAGGTTGCCTGACATGGCCCGCTGGCCGGCCCGGCTGCTTGTCGGCATGCTGTGCCTGCCGCTGGGCGGCTGCACGCAGCTGCGCTACTACACGCAGGCGGCGCAGGGGCAATATGCGCTGTGGTCCGGCGCGCGCCCCATCGGTGACTGGCTCGATGACCCGGCCACCGAACCGCGCCTGAAAGTGCGCCTGGCCAAGGCGCAGCAGATCCGCCGCTTTGCCGTCAGCGAACTGGATTTGCCGGACAATGGCAGCTACAAGAATTACGCCGCCCTGCGGCGCCCGTTCGTGCTGTGGAACGTGGTGGCCACGCCGGAATTGTCGCTGCAGCCGCTGCAATGGTGTTTTCCCATCGCCGGCTGCGTCAGTTACCGCGGCTATTACAGCAAGGATGAGGCGCTCGCGTATGCCGACGAGCTGCGCGCCCAGCATTACGACGTGCAGGTGGGCGGCGTGCCCGCGTATTCCACCCTGGGCTGGTTCGACGATCCCCTGCTGTCGACCTTTATCAACTACAACGATGCGGAACTGGCGCGCCTGATCTTCCATGAACTGGCGCACCAGGTGGTGTATGTGCCCGGCGATTCGGCCTTCAACGAATCGTTTGCCAGCGCCGTGGAAGAGGCGGGCGTGCAGCGCTGGCTGGCGCGCGAGGGCAATGACGCGATGCGCGCGTCGTACGCCCAGTATGCGGCGCGGCGCCAGGATTTTCTGGCCCTGCTGCTGACATACCGGGGGGAACTGGACGCCGTGTATGCGAGCGACGCCAGCGATGCGGAGAAGCGCGCGCGCAAGGCGCAGGTGTTTGCAGCATTGAAAGACGCGTATCAGGTGCTCAAGCAAAACTGGGGCGGTTTTGCCGGTTACGACCGCTGGTTCGAGCAGCCATTGAGCAATGCGCACCTGGCTTCGGTGTCTACCTACAATGAATTTTTGCCTGCCTTCAAAAAATTGCTGGAAGAAAAAAAGAACTTTCGTGCTTTTTATGCTGCAGTGCACACAATGGCCCAGCTCAAGAAGCCCGAGCGCAGGCATGCGCTGGAACAATTGTCCAGCCCCTGACCCGTAAAGATTGTCCAGTACGCCGAGGCAAGCGATTCGGTAACAGCGTATTTATCGTGCTGCAATGCAGCATAAAAAGGCCTTAGAGTTGCTGCTCGAATACTGTTGAAAGCGCTTGCATGGAAGCGCGGCGCCCGATAGCATCGCATTAGTAGCATAGAGCAATTGCTCGTCAGAATGCTCAAACTGACTGCTGGACGACAGAATCCGCAGCGATGATCCGCGTCGGCAAGATGCGCCGGCTCCCCCACGATTATTCGAGACAAGAGGCACAGGATGGAAAAAATTTGGCTGAAGTCGTATCCTCCCGGCGTCCCCGCCGACATCGATCCTGATCAATATCGTTCGCTGGTGCATTTGCTGGAAGAAGCGTTTCAAAAATATGCGGATCGTAATGCCTATGTCTGCATGGACAAATTTCTCACCTATGCCGAACTCGATACCTATTCGCGCCAGCTGGGGGCCTTTCTGCAAAGCCGTGGGCTGAAGAAGGGGGCCAGGGTGGCCCTGATGATGCCGAACGTGCTCCAGTATCCGGTCGCGATCGCGGCCGTCCTGCGCGCCGGCTACACGGTGGTCAACGTCAACCCTTTATATACGCCGCGCGAACTTGAGCACCAGCTCAACGATTCGGGCAGCGAAGCGATCATCGTGCTGGAAAATTTTGCCCATACGGTCGAGCAAGTATTGAGCAAGACGGCCGTCAAGCACATCGTCGTCGCCAGCATGGGCGAAATGCTCGGTGGCTTGAAGGGCATGATCGTCAATTTTGTCGTGCGCAACGTCAAGAAAATGGTGCCTGCGTATTCCTTGCCGAACGCCATGCGTTTCAAGCAAGCGCTGGCGCTGGGCAGCCGCATGAAGCTCACGCCCGTCGAGCTGAGCATCAACGATCCCGCTTTCCTGCAATATACGGGCGGCACGACGGGCGTGTCGAAAGGCGCGACCTTGAGCCACCGCAATGTGATCGCCAATGTGCTGCAAAGCGAAGCGTGGTCGGGCGCGGCGCTCGACCAGAACAGCAAGGAACAGATGATCGTCGTCTGCGCCTTGCCGCTGTACCATATCTTTGCCCTGACGGCCTGCGCCATGTGGGGCACGCGCGTGGGCGCCCTGAATATCCTGATCCCGAATCCGCGCGATATCCCGGGCCTGATCAAGGAACTGGGCAAATACAAGTTCAATTTGTTGCCGGCGGTCAATACGCTGTATAACGCGCTGGTCAATCACCCCGATTTCGCCAAGCTCGATTTCTCGGGCTTGAAGATCGCCAATGGCGGCGGCATGGCGGTGCAGCAAGCCGTCAACGACAAGTGGCTGCAGGTGACGGGCGTGTCCATCATCGAAGGCTATGGCTTGTCGGAAACGTCGCCCGTCGCCACCTGCAACCGCGCCGACAGCACGGCGTTTTCCGGCACCATCGGCTTGCCCGTGCCATCGACCGATATCGCCATCCTCGACGATGACGGCAAGGAAGTGCCGCTGGGCCAGACGGGCGAGATCGCCATCCGTGGCCCGCAAGTGATGAGCGGCTACTGGAACCGTCCCGATGAAACGGCCAAGGTCATGACACCGGACGGCTATTTTAAATCGGGCGACGTGGGCATCATGGACGAGCGCGGCTACGTGAAGATCGTGGACCGTAAGAAAGATATGATTCTCGTCTCCGGCTTCAATGTGTATCCGAATGAAGTCGAAGCCGTCATCGCGGCCCATCCGGGCGTGCTCGAATGCGCGTGCGTGGGCGTGCCCGATGAACACTCGGGCGAAGCCGTGAAAGTATTTGTCGTGCGCAAGGACCCGAACCTGACCCAGGCCGTGCTGGCCGCGTATTGCAAGGAGCAGTTCACGGGCTACAAGCGGCCGAAATACATCGAATTCCGCGATGAACTGCCGAAGACCAACGTCGGCAAGATTTTGCGTCGCGCCTTGCGCGATGAAACGAAGATAGCAGCATAAACAGTGTGGATGCGCCAGGAGGCGCATCCCTTTTACAGATAAAGATGAGGCGAGATGGACAAGATTTGGTTGAAGTCGTACCCGGACAGCGTGCCCGCAGAGATTGATTGCACGCAATACCGTTCCGTCACGCATTTGCTGGAAGAGTCGTTCCAGAAATATGCGGACCGCAATGCTTTCGTGTGCATGGATAAATTCCTGACCTACCGCGAGCTCGACCAGTTGTCGCTGCAGATGGGCGCCTGGCTGCAAAGCAAGGGGCTGCAACGGGGCGCGCGCGTGGCGATCATGTTGCCGAACGTGCTGCAATATCCGGTGGCCATGGCGGCGATCCTGCGCGCCGGCTACACGGTGGTGAACGTCAATCCGCTGTACACGCCGCGCGAACTGCAGCACCAGCTGGTCGATTCGGGCAGCGAAGCGATCATCGTGCTGGAAAACTTTGCCACGACGGTCGAACAGGTGTTGCCGCATACCCAAGTCAAGCATGTGATCGTCGCCACCATGGGCGACTTGCTGGGCGGCTTGAAGGGCACCATCGTCAACTTCGTCGTGCGCAAGATCAAGAAAATGGTGCCTGCGTTCTCCCTGCCGAACGCCATCAGTTTCAACAAGATGCTGGCCGAGGGTGCACGCTTGAGCCTGACGCCGGTGCAGCAGGGGCATGACGATATCGTCTTCCTGCAATACACGGGCGGCACGACGGGCGTTTCAAAAGGCGCGATGCTGTTGCACCGTAATGTGATTGCCAACGTATTGCAAAACGAGGCGTGGATGGCGCCCGTGATGACCAAGGAAATGCGCGCCACCTCGATGGGATTCATGTGCGCCTTGCCCCTGTATCACATCTATTCGCTGACGGTCAGCGCTTTGATGGGCATGCGCGTGGGCGGCTTGAACGTGCTGATTCCCAACCCGCGCGACATCCCTGGTTTCGTCAAGGAATTGAGCAAGCACAAGATCGTCGTCTTCCCGGCCGTCAATACCTTGTACAACGCGCTGCTGAACAATGCGGACTTCGCCAAGCTCGATTTCTCCAGCTACAAAGTGTGCAATGGCGGCGGCATGGCCCTGCAACGCAACGTGGCCGAACGCTGGCTGAAACTGACGGGCTGCCCGCTGATCGAAGGCTATGGCATGTCGGAAACATCACCCGTGGTGACGGGCAACCGCGTCGATATCACGGAATTCACGGGCACCATCGGCTTGCCTTTCCCGTCGACGGAAGTGGCGATTCTGAATGATGACGGCGTGGAAGTGCCGCTGGGCGAGCCGGGCGAAATCGCCGTGCGCGGCCCGCAAGTGATGGCGGGATATTGGCAGCGTCCGGACGAGACGGCCAAGTCGATGACGGCCGACGGCTACTTCAAGACGGGCGACGTGGGCGTCATGGACGAGCGTGGCTATGTGAAGATTGTCGACCGCAAGAAAGACATGATCATCGTCTCTGGCTTCAATGTGTATCCGAACGAGGTGGAAGACGTGGTCGCGTCCTGCCCTGGTGTGCTCGAATGCGCCTGCATCGGCGTGCCGGACGCCAACGCGGGCGAAGCCGTGAAAGTGTTTGTTGTGCGCAAGGACCCGAACCTGACGGTGGAGCAGATCCGCGAGCATTGCAAACATGAATTGACGGCTTACAAGAAACCGAAATACATCGAGTTCCGCGATGAATTGCCGAAGACGAATGTCGGCAAGATATTGCGCCGTCAATTGCGCGACGAAAAGAAAGTAGCTTAATTCGCCGCCAAGGCCGTGTCCGCCGCCAGGTTTCGTCCTGGCTTGGCGGGCAGGCCGAAACAGGGGCGCAGCCAGTGCACCTTGCTGATCAGCAGCGACGTCCCCAGCCAGCAAGTCGCCACCGTGCCAGCCAGTATCAGCAGCGGTTCCAGCACGGGACCCAGCTTCAGCGGCACCAGCCAGTAAGCCAGCAGGATAATCGCGCTCTGGTGCAGTAGGTACCAGGGAAACACGGCCTGGCGCGCCCATGGCAGCCAGGCAAAAGGTTGATTCAGCAAGGTGTGCGACCAGCCCAGGATGGCGCAGATGGCCAGCCACATGTATAGATTGCGCATGGGCCAGGAGCCGAACGCGGCCCAGGTCAGCAGGTTCTCCGAATATATCTGGTCGAAAAACATATACACGGCAAACGCGCCCAGGCCCAGCCACAGCGTATGCCAGCGCAAGCGCGCCAGTTCCGCCCACAATCCCTTGTCATTGCCCAGCCACCAGCCATACAGGAACAGCGTGAAATACATGGCGTGCGCATACCAGTCGCGCACCAGCGCATGGGTTTCCGGATAGCGCATTTTGAGGAAGACCATGGCCGCCAAGGGTGGCAGGGCAGGCAGGACGAGCAGATGCCAGCCGCGCAAGCGCTGGAACCGGGGGCGCAGCGCCGTCAGCAGCGGTTGCAGCGCCACCAGTACGATGATGTACAGCAGCAAGTACACGAGATACCACAGGTGGTTCCAGGTAAAGCCATATTGCCAGCCATCGAAGGCGCCTGCCGGCCAGGCATGGCCGCCAAAGTAATGCAGCAGGAACTGCCCATATCCAGGCTCGACCAGGCCCTTGCTGACCCCTTCGCAATACGGCTGGATGGGAATGATGACGGCCATGCCGAACAGCAGCGGCGGCAGCAGCCGCTTGGTCCTGCGCCATAGGAAGGCGCCGCGCGAAGCCTGCGTCATCATGGCGCACGAGACGCCGGAGATGAGGAAGACGATTTCCATGCGCCAGCGGTTGAGGAAGATCAGCGGCATGTTCAAGGCATCGGTGGCGTAGCTGCTGTGCATGTGAAAGTGCCATCCATCCATGTACAGCAGGGCAGTGTGATAGACAATCAGCAGGCTGAAGACGAGAAAGCGCAAGGCGTCGATATCGTGACGGCGGGAGGCTATGGTCATGATCGTGGGCGAGTGGTGAAGGAAACCACAGCATAGGCAGCGACGGGGCAGCGTGCCAGCGAAATGGGACCAGCGGACGGCTGGCTGGGACGAATGGATCGCCTGGGACGGGTGTGGGACCTTACAATCATGTAACTCATTCAAGCCCCCAAACCATGCACATCGCTTCCACTGACCTGTTGCAACGTTATCAACGCTGGCGCCGCGTGGCCGAGCCGGGATTCTGGATCGTGCTGTATCCGCTGCAGGCCAGCGTCAACAGCTGGCTGGTCTGGCTGGACCTGCAGCGCGCTGGCGTCAATACGCCATTCTGGGAAGTGGCCGTGTGGGAGTGGAGCAGCAATCTGGTGCTGCTGGCGCTGGTGCCCGTGGTCGTGCTGGCGGGACAGTACCGGCCGCTGCACCTGGTGTTCCAGCGCCAGAACCTGCGCTGGCACCTGGCCGCGTCGGTCGCCTACAGCCTGGCGCACGTGGCGGCCATGGTGGCCTTGCGCAAGCTGGCGTACTGGAGCGCCGGCAGCGCTTACGATTTCGGTCATTGGTGGCGCGAGTTGCCGTATGAATACCTGAAAGATGTGCGTGCTTACTTCCTCGTCCTGCTGGCGGTGGGCTTTTACCAGTTGCTGCTGATGCGCTGGCAAGGCGAGGCGACCTTGCTGGGCGAGCCCGATGAAGGACCCGCCGTGGAACCGGTGCAGCAGCCGGAACGTTTCCTGGTGCGCAAGCTGGGCAAGGATTTTCTGTTGCCTGCTCTTGAGATCGAATGGATACAAGCTTGGGGCAACTATGTGAACCTGCATGTGCGCGGGCACGATTATCCGCTGCGTTCGACCATGGCCGCCATCGAGCGCCGCCTCGATGGCAAGCGCTTTGTGCGCGTGCACCGCAGCTATATCGTCAATCTGGATTTCGTGCAGGCCATCATACCGCTGGAATCGGGCGACGCGCGCGCCGTGCTGTCCACGGGCGGCGAAGTGCCCGTCAGCCGGCGCTACCGCGACGCCTTGAAAAGCGTAGCTTAGCTGCGTTGCAGGCCCACCTTGCCGTCCTGCACGGTGAAGCTGGCCAATGTCGCGATGCCGGATGTGTTGTCGCGTACATTTTCCAGGCCCTGGAACAGAGCCGTGCTTTTTTCTGGCGTGATCTCCAGCAACATATAGCCGCGCTTGTCGCTGCGTCCGTAGCGGATGTGCGGGTTCATCGCCACGTACTGGTCGGTGCGCGCCTGCGGGCGGGAACTCGACGTGATCGAAGTGCCGCAAAACTCGGTCGCCAGCACGGGATTATCCTTGCCGGCGGGCCGCATGGCGTTGCGGCTCAGTTCCGTCGCATAAAAAGTGTGCACGTCGCCCGACAACACCAGCGGGTTGCTGGCCTTGCTGCTGCGCAAGGCGTCGAGCAGATGCTGGCGCGCCATGGGATAGCCGTCCCAGCCATCAGTCCAGACGCGCTCGTCGCCGGGCCGCACGATGGGTACCTGACTCGATTGCGCCATCAGGGTTTGCTGGGCGAGGATATTCCAGCGCGCCGGGGAATCATCGAGACCGGTTTGCAGCCAGCGCTGCTGTTCCTCGCCCAGCATCGTGCGGTCGGGCTTGAGCAAGTCGGGACAGTTGCGCGTGGTGACGGAATTGGAGCCGCCACGGCCCGGTTTGGCGCAGGCGTGGTAGGCGCGGTATTGCCGGTCGTCCAGCACGTGGAAGCGCGCCAACCGGCCCCAGTCGTAGCGCTGGTAGATGCGCATGTCGACAAAGCCGCGCCGCCCCAGCGGCAGCAGGCGCAGCGGCATGTGCTCATAAAACGCCTGGTAGGCGGCCGCGCGGCGCTGCAGGAAGGTGGGCGTGAGCAACTCGTCGCGGTCGTTGCCGTAGTCGTTGGCCACTTCATGGTCGTCCCAGGTGACGATCCACGGCGCGGCCAGGTGCGCGCCCTGCAAGTCGCGGTCGCTCTTGTATTGCGCGTAGCGGGCGCGGTACTCGTCCAAGGTAAAACTTTCATGCGTGCGCACGGCCCGGTCCGGGTGCTGCAGCTGGTACGGCCCCCACTCATAAATGTAATCGCCGAGGAAGGCCACGAGGTCGGGCGCCGCCGCCGCGATGTGCCGGTGCGCCCCATACGCGCCGAATTCCCAGTGCTGGCACGAGGCGACGGCCAGTTTCAGCGAGGCAGGCATGGAGGCGGGTTCGGGCGCCGTGCGCGTGCGGCCCACGGGGCTGACGGCGTCGCCCAGCATGAAGCGGTACCAGTACCAGCGTCCGGGCGCCAGACCGCCCGCGTCGACGTGCACGCTGTGCGCGAGGGCGGGCATGGCCGTCGCTTGCCCCTTGGCGGCGATGCGCCGGAAAGCCTCGTCTTCGGCCACTTCCCAGCGCACGTTCAGGGCGATGGCGGGCGTGGCGGCTGCGTGCAGCGGGTCGTAGCAGATGCGCGTCCACAGCACGACGGCGTCGGGCAAGGGCGAGCCGGAAGCGACGCCGAGCGCAAACGGATAAGCCGTGCCGTTCAGGCGCGTGGCGGCGCCGGCGCTGGAACCGGACAGCACAGTGCCGGCCGCGGCCAGCGCCGTGATGCGCGCAGCGCTCAGCAAGAAGATGCGGCGCTGGCTATCCATGGTGTGGAATGATTACGACAATCAAGACGCCAATAAGGTCTCGATCGGCGGCACCTTGCGCGGCTTGCGGTCGGAGTCCGTCGCCACGTAGATCAGGGTCGCTTCCGTGACTTTCACGATGCAGGCCTGCAGGCGGTTGCGCTCGGCATACACCTCGACATTGACGGTGATCGAGGTATTGCCCACCTTGACGATGTCGGCGTAGAAGGACAGAAGATCGCCGACGAAGACGGGATTTTTGAAGACAAAGGAATTGACGGCGATGGTGGCCACACGGCCGTTGGCGCGCCGCGTGGCCGGCAGGGAGCCGGCGATATCGACTTGCGCCATGATCCAGCCGCCGAAGACGTCGCCGTACACATTGGCGTCGGACGGCGCGGGCATCATGCGCAATTCCGGCATTTTTCCGGCGGGCAGGCCGGAGGCGAGGCAGTTGTCGGGACGGTCTGGGGAGGTGCTCATCTTTTATTCTCATGAAAGGCTACAATTGCTGCGATTGAACCATAAAAAGCCGACCTTCGCCATGCGCCGTTCCCAGACTCCCCCTCCGCCCCGCTCGCCAGCTTCCGCCAGCCACAGCGATTTCGCCACCATCAAGACCTTGCTGCCCTACCTGTGGGTCTACAAATGGCGAGTATTGCTGGCGCTGCTATGCCTGGTGGGCGCCAAGCTCGCCAACGTGGGCGTGCCCCTGATCCTGAAAAAACTCGTCGACGCCATGACGATCACGGCCGCGCATCCGCAAGCGCTGCTGGTGCTGCCCGTGGGCTTGCTGGTGGCGTACGGCTTGCTGCGCCTGTCGACCACCTTGTTTACGGAACTGCGCGAATTCCTGTTCGCCCGGGTCACGCAGCGGGCCGTGCGCACCATCGCCCTGCAAGTGTTCCGCCACCTGCATGCGCTGTCCCTGCGGTTCCATTTGAACCGCCAGACGGGCGGCATGACGCGCGATATCGAACGGGGTACGCGCAGCGTCGGCTCGCTCATTTCCTACACCCTGTTCAACATCCTGCCGACCCTGGTGGAAATCACCCTCGTGCTCGGCTATTTGGTCTTGCATTACGACATCTGGTTCACCGTGATCACGGCGGTGGCGCTCGTGTCGTACATCGCGTTTACCGTGCTGGTGACGAACTGGCGCACGCATTTCCGTCGCACCATGAACGACCTCGACTCGAAGGCGAATACCAAGGCCATCGATTCGCTGATCAACTATGAAACCGTAAAATATTTCGGCAACGAGGATTACGAAGCGAAGCGCTACGACGAAGGCTTGCAGCGCTACGAGTCGGCCGCCGTGAAATCGCAGACCTCGCTATCCCTGCTCAATACCGGGCAGTCCTTGATCATCGCCACGGCCGTCACCTTGATTTTGTGGCGCGCCACCGTGGGCGTGATCGCCGGCACGATGACCCTGGGCGACCTGGTGCTGGTGAATGCCTTCATGATCCAGCTGTACATTCCCCTCAATTTCCTCGGCGTCATTTACCGCGAAATCAAGCAAAGCCTGGCCGACATGGAGCGATTGTTTTCCCTGCTGAACGAGAACCGCGAAATCGCCGATACGCCGGACGCCAAGCCGCTCGTCACGCGGGGTGCGGCCGTGCGTTTCGAGCACGTGAATTTCAGCTATGAAGCCAAGCGGCAAATCCTGTTCGACGTGGATTTCCAGATCCCCGCCGGCACGACGACAGCCGTGGTGGGCCACAGCGGCTCGGGCAAGTCGACCTTGTCGCGTTTGCTGTTCCGCTTCTATGAAGTCGATGGCGGCGGCATCACCATCGATGGCCAGGACCTGCGCAATATCACGCAGGATTCCCTGCGCGCGGCCATCGGCATCGTGCCGCAGGATACGGTGCTGTTCAACGACACCATCGAATACAACATTGCCTACGGCAAGCCGGGCGCCAGCAAGGAAGCCATCGTGGCGGCAGCCAAAGCTGCATCGATCCATGATTTTATTGAAAGCTTGCCAGATGGTTACAGCTCCATGGTGGGCGAGCGGGGCTTAAAACTGTCGGGCGGCGAAAAGCAGCGCGTGGCGATTGCCCGCACCCTGCTGAAAGACCCGGCCATCCTGATCTTCGATGAAGCCACTTCGGCACTCGACTCCAAGGCCGAACAGGCGATCCAGTCGCAGCTGAAGGAGATTGCCAAAAACCGCACCACTTTGGTCATTGCGCATCGTCTGTCGACGGTGGCCGATGCCCAGCAAATCCTCGTGCTCGACCATGGCCGCATCGTCGAGCGGGGCACGCATCCGCAATTGCTGGCGGCGGATGGCCTGTATGCGCAGATGTGGCAACGCCAGCAGGCGAATAGGGACGATGAGGCGGAAGAGGACGAGTTGGCGGGGTTGGCGCCGGCAAAATAAATCAGGAATGGGAAATCAGTAGGAAAAATGCTACAGCCGCGCCGATTCAGGCGCGCGTATAGCGCCTATTTGAGGGCAATCGCAGAAAACGGCTGGTCCGGCGCTGAAAATGAAATAAAATTAATTCCATTGGTGGCGTCTGCACCACAGTTGTTTCGTTCGGAATCGATTCCGTTTGTCCGCCCAGGAGAATTTATGAAATTGACCAAAATCATCGCCACGCTGCTCAGCGTCGGTGTCATCAGCAGCATGTCGCCAGTCCAGGCTCAGGAATTGACCGGCACCTTGGCCAAGATCAAGAAAGCCGGTTCCGTCACCCTCGGCGTGCGCGACGGCTCCGTGCCCTTCTCCTATCTCGATGACAAGCAGCAATACCAGGGTTATTCGATCGACCTGTGCATGAAAGTCGTCACGGCCCTGCAGAAACACCTGGGCATGAGCGAACTGAAAGTGGTGATGAGCCCCGTCACTTCGGCCAACCGCATCCCGCTGATGGCCAACGGCACCATCGACCTCGAATGCGGCTCGACGACGAACAATCTGGAGCGCCAGCAGCAGGTGGCGTTCGCCCCCACCATGTTCGTCATCGGCAACCGCGTGCTGTCGAAAAAATCCTCGAACATCAAGACCCTGGAAGACTTGCGCGGCAAGACCCTGGTCGCCACGGCCGGCACGTCGACCATCAAGCAGATGACGATTTTGAACAAGGAAAAGAACCTGGGCATGACGATTGCCGTCGGCAAGGATCATCCCGAGTCGTTCCTGATGCTGGAAACGGGTCGCGCGGTGGCCGAAGCCAACGACGACATCTTGCTGGCGTCGCAGGTGGCCAACTCGAAGAACCCGAACGACTACGAAATCACCAAGGAAGCGCTGTCTGTCGAACCGTACGGCATCATGCTGCGCAAGGGCGATCCGGCCTTCAAGAAAGTGGTCGACGATGCGCTGATCCGCCTGTACAAGAGCGACGACATCAACCGCATTTATGCGAAATGGTTTACCTCGCCGATCCCGCCGAAAAACATCAACCTGAAATTCCCGATGCCGCCGCAACTGAAGGCCGTGTTTGCCAATCCGACCGACTCCGGTGACCCGGCCGCATATGCGGCCGTACCGGAAGCGCAGAAGACTTCGGACAAACGGAAAAAGTAAAGATTGCGTAACAAACCGGGAGGCGCAAGCCTCCCGATTTATTTGCGGGACGGGTGGCCGGCTGGCCGCTGTCCTCGGGCTGCATGCGAAGGATGATCATGAATTACAACTGGAATTGGCGCATCTTCTGGGAGATTTCTCCCGATGGCGTGGGCACGTATATGGACACCTTGTGGTCCGGCCTGGTCTGGACCCTGGCCACGGCCGGTGCGGCATGGATCATGGCATTGATATTGGGCCTGGTGGTCGGCACCATCCGCACCCTGCCGAATAAATGGCTGGTGGGCATAGCCAATGCCTACGTTGAATTGTTCCGCAACGTGCCGCTGCTGGTGCAAATGTTCCTCTGGTATTTCGTCATGCCGGAATTGCTGCCGCCGGACCTGGGCGCCTGGGTCAAGTCGCTGCCGAATGCACCATTCGTCACGGCCGTGCTGTGCCTGGGATTCTTTACCTCCTCGCGCGTGGCCGTGCAGGTGACGACGGGCATCGAGGCGCTGCCGCGCGGGCAGAAACTGGCCGGCACGGCGCTGGGCCTGACCCTGCCGCAAACCTACCGTTTCATTTTGCTGCCGATGGCCGCGCGCGTCATCCTGCCGCCGCTGACCAGCGAATTTTTGAACATCATCAAGAACAGTTCCGTGGCGCTGACCATCGGCCTGATCGAGCTGACGGCCAGCGCGCGCGCCATCCAGGAGTTTTCCTTCCAGGTGTTCGAGGCGTTTTCGGCCGCCACCATCATCTACGTCGTCGTCAACCTGCTGGTCGTGGTGCTGATGCACCTGATCGAGAAAAAGGTCGCCATCCCCGGCTTCATCGTCGCCGGCGCCAAGACGGGAGGACACTGATATGTTCGGTAATTTCGATTTCGATGTCATCTCCCGCTCGTGGGTCTATCTGTTCCAGACCGGCATGGTGTTTACCCTGAAACTGACGGCGCTGGCCATGGTGGGCGGCATCGTGCTGGGCACCTTGCTGGCGCTGATGCGCTTGTCCAGCAACCGCATCATCTCCGGCGTGGCGTCGAGCTACGTCAACCTGATACGCTCGATCCCGCTGGTGCTGGTGATCTTCTGGTTCTACTTCCTGGTGCCGTATATCGCCGCCTGGATCATCGGCGCCAACGAGCCCGTAAAAGTGGGCGCGTTTTCTTCCGCGCTGATCACCTTCATCATGTTCGAGGCGGCCTATTATTGCGAGATCATGCGCAGCGGCATACAGTCGATTCCCCGCGGCCAGGTGTGGGCGGGACAGGCGCTGGGCATGAACTACCGGCAAACCATGGGCAGCATCGTGCTGCCGCAAGCGTTCCGCAACATGATCCCCGTGCTGCTGACGCAAACCATCGTGCTGTTCCAGGACGTGTCGCTCGTGTACGTGCTGTCGATCCCCGATTTCGTCGGCGCCGCCTCGAAAATCGCGCAGCGCGACGGCCGCCTGGTGGAAATGTACGTGTTTGTCGCCGTCGTGTATTTCGTGCTGTGCTATGCCTTGTCGTTCCTGGTAAAACGCCTGCAGAAACGCGTCGCCATCATTCGCTAACCGTAAAAGAAAGAACAAGATGATTGAACTCAATAACGTCAGCAAATGGTATGGCCAGTTCCAGGTACTGACCGATTGCACCACCAACGTCGCCAAGGGTGACGTGATGGTCATTTGCGGCCCGTCCGGCTCCGGCAAGTCGACCCTGATCAAGACCGTCAACGGCCTGGAACCGATCCAGCAGGGGCGGATCATCGTCGATGGCATCACCGTCAACGATCCGAAAACGAATCTGTCGAAACTGCGCGCGCGCATCGGCATGGTGTTCCAGAATTTTGAGCTGTTCCCGCATCTGTCGATCCGCGAAAACCTGACCATCGGCCAGATCAAGGTGCTGGGCCGCAGTGCCGACGAAGCCAATGCCAAGGGCTTGAAATACCTGGACCGCGTGGGCCTGCTGTCGCAGCAGGACAAGTTCCCCGGCCAGCTGTCGGGCGGCCAGCAGCAGCGCGTGGCCATCGCCCGCGCGTTGTCGATGGACCCGATCGCCATGCTGTTTGACGAGCCGACATCGGCGCTCGACCCGGAGATGATCAACGAAGTGCTCGACGTGATGGTGGGCCTGGCGCAGGAAGGCATGACGATGATGGTCGTCACGCACGAAATGGGTTTTGCCCGGCGCGTGGCGAACCGCATCGTCTTCATGGACCAGGGCAAGATCATCGAGGATTGCAGCAAGGATGACTTCTTCAACACGACGCGCTCGGACCGCGCGCGCGATTTCCTCGCCAAGATCATCCATTAACCTGCCATCACCTTGAAGTTGAGTACGCATGCCTGACATGAAACACATCGCCGGCGCCATGCTGGCGCTGGGCTTGCTGGCCCATGCCCACGCGGCCGACAAGATCGCCGTCGACATCGCCTTGCGCGACGCCACCCTGATCGACGTTGCCGCCGGTAGCAGCGTCAACGGCAAGACCGTGCTGCTCAAGGGCGACAGCATCGTCGCCGTCGTCGATGACGCGCAGCTGCGCAGCTACGCGCCGAAGCGGACCATCCGCCTGCCCGGCAAATATCTGATGCCGGGTCTGTGGGACACGCACGTGCATTTCGGCGGCGGCCCGGAACTGATCGACGAGAACAAGCAGCTGCTGCCTTTGTACCTGGCACACGGCATCACCACGGTGCGCGACTGTTCGGGCGACTTGCCCGACACGGTGCTGGCATGGCGCCGGCAGATCAACGCGGGCCAGCTGGAAGGTCCGACGATCTTTACCTCTGGCGCCAAGCTCGAAGGCCTCAAGCCGCTGTGGAAGGGCACCATTGAAGTGGGCACGCCGCAGGAAGTGACGCGCGCGCTGGACGGCCTGCAGGCGCAGCAAGTGGACTTCGTGAAGATCACGGAAAACACCCTGAAGCCGGAGCTGTACCTGGAAGCGCTGCGCCAGGCGCGCGAACGGGGCATGCGCACTTCGGGTCATATCCCCGTGCAGCTCACGTTGGAGCAGATGGCCGATGCGGGCCTGGGCACGATCGAACATCAATCCTACCTGCTGCGTGCCACCACGCCGCGCGAACAGGAGCTGACGGAGAAGGTGGCCGCCGGCACGATGACGGGCAAGGAGGCCATGCGCGAAAGCCTGCAAAGCTACGACGAGCCGACGGCGCGCAAGGCCTTCAGCTACCTGGCCGCGCGCGGCACGGCCATCGTGCCTACCCTGTGGGGTTCGCGCGTAACGGCGTATCTGGACCGCGAAGACCACACGCACGATCCTGCCCTGCAGTACATCGGCAAGGGCTTGCGCGCCACCTACGACTGGCGCGTGCAGCGCGCCGCCAAGGATGGCCCGGATGCGATCGCCCAGCGCCACGCGCAGTTCGAGCAATCGGCCAAGCTGCTGCCCATTTTGCAGCAGCAGGGCGTGAGCATCATCGCCGGCACCGATGCGGGCTTCTTGAATTCCTTCGACTATCCGGGCCAGGCCCTGCACGATGAAATCGGCCTGTATGTGCAGTACGGCCTGACGCCGCAGCAAGCCTTGCAGTCGGCCGTCATCAACGGTCCCCGCTTCCTGGGCAAGCTGGAGCGCTACGGCAGCGTGGCGGCCGGCAAGGCGGCCGATTTGCTGGTGCTCGACGCGAACCCGCTGCAGGACATCGGCGCCACGCGCCGGATCCGCCTGGTGGTCAGCCGTGGCCAGGTATACGACCGCGTCAAGCTGGACCAGATGCTGGCCGAGATCCGCGCCTGGGTGGCGAAGCAGGAGACGGCATCGGCCAAGTCCTGATGCTCTTCATTCTTTTAGTTAAAACGGCCGGGTGATACCGGCCGTTTTGCCGTTTCCCCGCCAGCATGCGCGGGCTCTCCCGGCCGGCGGGACGGTCCTGCGGCTGGTAAAATGGCGCTATCCGCAATGACCGCCTGAGAGCAGCCGCCATGTCCACACTCGATCACACCCCAGATTCCATCACCATCACCCGTCCAGACGACTGGCATTTGCACCTGCGCGACGGCGCCGTCATGGCCAGCGTGCTGCCGCACAGCGCGCGCCAGTTCGGCCGCGCCATCGTCATGCCGAACCTCAAACCCCCGGTTACCACCACGGCCGATGCCAGCGCCTACCGCGAGCGCATCCTGGCCGCCGTGCCGGAAGGCGTGAACTTCGATCCGCTGATGGTGCTGTACCTGACGAACAACACCTCGCCCGACGAAATCCGCCGCGCGCAGGACAGCGGCATCGTGCAAGCCGTGAAACTGTATCCGGCCGGCGCCACCACGAATTCCGACCTGGGCGTGACGGATTTGAAGAATTGCTACAAGGTGCTCGAAGTGATGCAGGAAGTGGGCATGCCCTTTCTCGTGCACGGCGAAGTGACGGATCCGGAAATCGACATTTTCGACCGCGAAGCCGTCTTCATCGAGCGCGTGATGCGCCCGCTGCGCAGCGCCTTCCCGGCACTGTCCGTCGTGTTCGAACACATCACCACCAAGGATGCGGCGCAGTACGTGGCCGAAGCGGAAGGCCCGATCGCCGCCACCATCACCGCGCACCATCTGCTGTACAACCGCAACGAGATTTTCAAGGGCGGCATCCGCCCCCATTACTACTGCCTGCCCATCCTCAAGCGCGAAGAGCACCGTTTGGCGCTGATGACGGCCGCCGCCAGCGGCGACGAGCGCTTCTTCCTCGGCACCGATTCGGCGCCGCACGCGCAAGGCGCCAAGGAAATGGCTTGCGGCTGCGCCGGTTGCTACACGGCCCTGCACGCGATGGAAATGTATGCGGAAGCGTTCGAACGGGCCGGCGCGCTGGATAAACTGGAAGCGTTCGCCAGCTTCCACGGACCGGCCTTCTACGGCGTGCCGCGCAACACGGACACCATCACCCTGCGTCGCGAAAGCTGGACCTTGCCGGCCTCGCTGCCGCTGGGCGACAGCCATGTGATTCCGCTCAACGCGGGCGAACAGATCAACTGGAAAATGGTCTAAGCGTTCATGCTGCCATCGATAGACTGGACCCGCCCCTGGTTTGCCACGGTGCTGCCGGCGCGACGGCAGCTGGACCTGCAGCGCGACACGGTGATCGCGGCGCTGAACGGACGGGCGCGGGCGCTGGACTTGCGCAATCCCACCGGCTTGCCGCTGGCCTTCGTGCCGCAAGCGGACCTGCCCGAAGGCGTGGCCTACGAGGAGTTCATCGGCGCCACGGGCGGCGTGCCCACGCGTGACAATCTGCACGACTTTTTCAATGCGCTCGTGTGGCTCACTTTCCCGCGCATCAAGCGGCAGTTGAATGCGCTGCAGGCGGCGCAGATCGCCCTGTCCGGCGTGGGAAAATCGCGCGGTCCCGCGCGCGACGGCGCGACGATTTTCGATGAAAATTCCGCCTTGCTGGTGCTGCGCGACAGCGATGCGGGGCGCGCGCTCGAAACGGCACTGCGCGGACATGACTGGCGCAGCGCATTTATCGCGCAGCGCGCGAAGTTTGGCGCGGGCGGCGACGCCGAAGTCTGGCTGTTCGGCCACGCGCTGATGGAAAAACTGGTGGCGCCGCGCAAGGCCATTACGGCGCACACGCGCGTGATCTTTGCCGGCGACGCCTATTTCACGCTGGACGATGTCGCACGCCGCGCCTGGCTCGACGAGCGGGTGGCGCAAGACCTGGCGCAGCAAGGCCTCACGACGGCCGACTTCACGCCGCTGCCGGTGCTTGGTTTGCCCGGCTGGTGCGAAGGCCAGGACGACGATTTTTACAATGACGCGGCGGTGTTCCGCCCGAAGCGCAAGGCAGCAGGCGCAGAAAGAGAGTAGAGCATGGAGCATACCGTCCGCTGGGGCATCCTCGGCACCGGCAAGATCGCCCTCGCGATGGCCAATGGCTTGCGCGACGCGCCTGGTGCGCAGCTGGTGGCGGTCGCCTCGCGCAGCAGCGCCGGCGCGCAAGCATTCGGCGCCGAATTCGGCATCGAGCGCTGCCACGGCTCCTACCAGGCGCTGGCGGACGATCCTGGCGTGGACGTGATCTACATCGCTACGCCGCACACCCTGCATGCGGAAAATGCCCTGATGTGCCTGGCCGCCGGCAAGCACGTCGTGTGCGAAAAGCCGTTCACGATGAACGCGCGCGAAGCGCAGGCCGTGGTCGATATGGCGCGCGAGAAAAAACTTTTCTTGATGGAAGCGATGTGGAGCCGCTTTCTGCCCGCCGTGCAGGAAGCCAAACGCATCATCGCCAGCGGCGAAATCGGCGTGCTGCGGCAGGTGCAGGCCGATATCGGCTTCGTTGCCCATTTCCCGCCCGAGCACCGCATGTTCAATCCCGAACTCGGCGGCGGCGCGCTGCTCGACGTGGGCATCTATCCGCTGTCGATGGCGGCCTTCTTCCTCGGCCCGGTATCGCAGGTGCAGGCGCTGGCCGAGATGGGCGCCACCGGCGTCGATGAACAGGTGGTGTTTTCGCTGCTGCACGCGGGCGGCGGCACCTCGTCCTGTGCCTGCAGCCTGCGCGCGCAGACGCCGACGGAAATGACGATTTCCGGCAGCCTGGGCCGCATCCGCCTGCCCAGCCGTTTTTACAAGCCCGACCACCTGATCTTCGAAGCGATGGATGGCGCACGCCGCGTCGTCGCCGCACCGCACCTGGGCAACGGCTACGCGCACGAGGCCATCGAAGCGATGCGCTGCATCCGCGCCGGCCTGCTGGAAAGCCCCGTCATGCCGCACGCCGACAGCGTGGCGCTGATGCACAACCTCGACACCATGCGCGGCCAGATCGGCCTCGTCTACCAAGCCGACCAGGCGAGAACAGGAACCCCATGACATCGCACGCATCGCGTCCCAGCCTGAAAACCGTCCTCATCGCCAGCGGCGTCGTGCTGACCCTGGCGATGGGCGTGCGCCACGGCCTGGGCTTCTGGATGCAGCCGATCTCGCAAGCGAACGGCTGGACGCGCGAAACGTATTCGCTGGCGCTGGCCATGCAAAACCTGATGTGGGGCGTCTTCGGCCCGTTCGCCGGCATGGCGGCCGACCGTTTCGGCACCATGCGCGTCGTCATCGTCGGCGCCATCAGCTACATGGCCGGCCTCGTGTGGATGGCGCTCGTGACGCAGCCCACGCTGTTCATCGTCGGCTCGGGCATCTTCATCGGCCTGGCGCTGGCCTGCACGGCCTTTGGCGCCATCAGCGGCATCATCGGCCGCAGCGCGCCGCCCGAGCAGCGCTCGTGGGCCTTCGGCATTTCGTCGGCGGCCGGCTCGTTCGGCCAGTTCCTGATGATGCCGGTGGAGCAGCAGCTGATCTCCGCCGTAGGCTGGCAAAACGCCTTTTATGTGCTCGCCGCGCTGGTGCTGCTGGCCATGATCCCGATGGCCTTCTACCTGCGCGAGCCGCCCGTCTCGCACGCCAGCGGCCCGCAGCAAAGCATCGGTGCCGCCTTCAGCGAAGCCATCGCCAGCCGTTCGTTCTGGCTGCTGCTGGCCGGCTATTTTGTTTGCGGTTTCCAGCTGGTCTTCATCGGCGTGCACTTGCCGGCCTACCTGAAGGACCAGGGCCTGATGAACCCGAACATCGCCGTCACGGCGCTGGCCCTGATCGGCCTGTTCAATATCGTCGGCTCCTACTACGCGGGCAAACTCGGTGGCAAGATCGCCAAGCGCTACCTGCTGTCTGCCATCTACGTGACGCGCGCCGTGGTCATCACCGTGTTCCTGCTGGCGCCATTGTCGGCATGGTCCGTGTACCTGTTCGCCGCCGGCATGGGCGTGCTGTGGCTGTCGACCGTGCCGCTGACGAACGGCATCATCGCCGGCATCTTCGGCGTGAAGCATCTATCGATGCTGGCCGGGATGGTGTTCTTCTCGCACCAGGTGGGCAGTTTCCTCGGCGCGTGGCTGGGCGGCTACCTGTACGAGCACCAGGGCAGTTACCACGTCGTGTGGATGATCACCATCGGCCTGGGCTTGCTGGCCGCGTTGATCAACCTGCCCATCGACGAGCGCGCCGTCAAGCGCGTGGCGGTGGCCGCGTAATGGCCAGCTGGCGCACATGGCTGTGGCGCCTGGCTGGCGCCGCGCTGCTGGCCATCGTCTTCCTGGCCTATCTGCGCCCCGACTTCATGCTCGACCTGGCAAACCGCTTCTGGATGTGCATGTAGGCTGCGCGGGCGCAAGGCCGATTGCGAAAAGCGGGATTACGCTGGAAGTCGGATTACGCTACGCTAATCCGACCTACCCGACTTATTGCGGTGCTTTTTCGCGTAGGTCGGATTAGGCCGAAGGCCGTAATCCGACAACACCCGAAAATAAACAATACCAACGGCGCTTAGGCCGAAGGCCGTAATCCGGCAACACCTTGAAACCATGCGATACCGACGCGCATCCCAGCCTGGCGGCAGTTTTTTCTTCACGGTGGTGACGGCATGCCGCCGGCCCGTCTTTACTTCGGAAATTGCCGTGGCTTTGCTCAGGGACGCTTTCCGCGCCGTGCGCCAGAAGCGGCCATTCGCTATCGACGCCATCGTCATCTTGCCCGATCACCTGCACTGTATCTGGACCTTGCCTGAAAACGATGCCGATTTCATGACGCGCTGGCGATTGATCAAGACGAGGTTCAGCAAGCGCTGCGATCTTGAAAATGTCTGGCAGCAGCGGTATTGGGAGCATGTCTTGCGCGATGAGCGCGACTTCGCCAAGCATGTCGATTACATCCATTACAACCCCGTCAAGCATGGTCTTGTGAGCAAAGCCATCGATTGGCCGTATTCCAGTTTTCACCGGTATGTAAAGCAGGGATGGTGTGCTGCGGATTGGGGCGGCGATGGTGTGGATGTGGCGGGTGTTGGGCGGGAGTAGGCGGGGTCAACAATGTTGTCGGATTACGCTACGCTAATCCGACCTACCGTTTGCGTCATGAGTAGGTCGGATTAGCGCAAAGCGCGTAATCCGACATGCAATGTAAGACCTACACCTTCAAAAATTCCTCTTTCCCACCCAGCCAGCGCGCCAGGTGCGCTTCCACGGTGGCTGCGGCGGCCGCCGTGGTGGCGTGCAGCAGGTCGTGCGCCACGTCGCGGGCCTGGTCGACCAGCCATTGGTCCGTTTCCAGGTCGGCGAAGCGCAGCATGGCCTGGCCGGACTGGCGCGCGCCGAGGAATTCTCCGGGTCCGCGGATTTCCAGGTCGCGGCGGGCAATTTCAAAACCGTCCGTCGTCTCGCGCATGGTCATCAAGCGCTGGCGCGCCACGCCGCCCAGCGGTCCCTGGTACAGCAGCAGGCAGACGCTGGCTGCCGAGCCGCGGCCCACGCGGCCGCGCAGCTGGTGCAGCTGCGACAGGCCGAAACGCTCGGCGTGCTCGATCACCATCAGCGAAGCGTTCGGCACGTCGACGCCCACCTCGATGACGGTGGTGGCCACCAGCACGTGGATATGGCCGGCGATGAAAGCGTCCATCACTTCCTGCTTTTCCGCCGGTTTCAGGCGGCCGTGCACGAGGCCCACCTGCAGCGCGGGCAGGGCTTCGGCCAGCATCATGTAGGTATCGGTGGCCGTCTGCAGCTGCAGCGCTTCCGATTCCTCGATCAGCGGGCAGACCCAGTACACCTGCCGGCCTTCCAGCGCGGCCGCGTAGACGCGGGCGATGACTTCGTCGCGCCGGTTCTGGTCGATGGCGCGCGTGACGATCGGGCTGCGGCCGGGCGGCAGCTCGTCGATCACCGACACTTCCAGGTCGGCGTAATACGTCATGGCCAGGGTGCGCGGGATGGGCGTGGCCGACATCATCAGCTGGTGCGGCACGGCCGCGCTGTCGCCCTTGTTGCGCAGGGTCAGGCGCTGGCCCACGCCGAAGCGGTGCTGCTCGTCGACGATCACCAGGCCCAGTTTCGCAAACAGCACGTTATCCTGGATCAGCGCATGCGTGCCGATCACCAGCTGCGCTTCGCCTGATTCGATCAGGGCCAGCGCCGCCGTTTTTTCCTTTTTCTTCAGGCTGCCCGTCAGCCACGCCACCTTCACGCCCAGCGGCTCCATCCAGGCGGCGATCTTGCGGAAGTGCTGCTCGGCCAGAATCTCCGTGGGCGCCATCAGCGCGGCCTGGTAGCCGCTGTCGATCGCCTGCGTGGCGGACAGGGCCGCCACGACCGTCTTGCCGCTGCCGACGTCGCCCTGCAACAAGCGCTGCATCGGATACGGCTGGCGCAGGTCGGCGCGGATTTCCTCGAGCACGCGCGCCTGCGCGCCCGTCAGCTTGAAGGGCAGGGCGGCGCCGAAGGCTTCCGACAAGGTGCCGACGATGGGCAAGGACGCCGCGCCTTTCGAGCGGCGCGCGCGCTGGGCGCGTTTGAGCGACAGTTGCTGCGCCAGCAGTTCATCGAACTTCATGCGCACCCAGGCCGGGTGCGAGCGGTCCATCAGCGCGCTTTCATCGATGTCCTGCGGCGGATAGTGCAGCAGGTGCACGGCGGCGCGGAATGGCGACAGCTGCATCTGGCGCAACAAATCGTCCGGTAAGGTGTCCTGCCAGTCGATGCGGCGCATGGCGTCCGCGATTTCGCGGCGCAGCACGTGCTGCGACAGGCCTTCGCCGGACGGATACACGGGCGTGAGCGCCGTGGGCAGCGGTGCGCCTTCGTTGACCACCTTGTACGTCGGGTGCACCATCTCGGCGCCGAAAAAGCCGTGCTTGAGTTCGGCGCGCGCGCGCACCCGCGTGCCTTCGGTCAACTGTTTGACCTGGCTGCCGTAGAAATTCATGAAGCGCAGCAGCAAATTGCCCGTTTCGTCGGCGATTGTCACCAGCAATTGCTTGCGCGGCTTGAAATTGACTTCGCACTTGGTGACGATGCCTTCCACTTGCCACGACTCGCCGCCGCGCAGGCAGGCGTCGCGTATCGTGTAGACCTTGGTTTCGTCCTCGTAGCGCATCGGCAGGTGCAGCACCAGGTCCATATCCGTGCGCAAGCCCAGTTTGGCCAGCCGGCTTTCCGTGCTGACCACTTTTTTGGCGGCTTTCGGCTTCGCGGCCGGCTTGGCTGAGGGCGGAAGATCGGGCTTGGGTTCGGACATATCGGAGATTTTTGTGCCGCTAGCGTAAAATAGAGGGTTGTCCGGCACACCCTGTGCGTACCGCAGTCGTAGTTGTTGCGGCGGATTATTGTAATGCCTGTATAGGCGCACAGTATAGTGCCAGATGTTCCATTGCGCACTCCTAATCATTTTTGACGTACTTTTGAAGCAAAACGCATGTATTCGCTTTCCGATTTCGATTTTAATTTGCCGCAAGAAAACATTGCGCAAACTCCGTTGGCCGAGCGCAGCGCCTCGCGCCTGTTGCATCTGGACGGCGAGACCGTGGTCGACCGCCAGTTCGCCGACATCGTAGGACAGCTAGCCGCGGGCGACCTGCTGGTGATGAACGATACGCGCGTGCTCAAGGCGCGCTTTTTTGGCGTCAAGGAAAGCGGCGGCAAGATCGAGGCGCTGGTCGAGCGCGTGCTCGACGACCGCACCGTACTGGCCCAGGTGCGCGCGTCGAAGTCGCCGCCGCCCGGTTGCCGCATCCGCCTGGCCGACGCCTTCGACGTGACGGTCGGCCAGCGCGCCGGCGAATTCTTTACCTTGCACTTCGAGGCCGACGTGTTCGAGCTGATCGAGGCGCATGGCCGCTTGCCGCTGCCGCCCTACATCGAGCACGATGCGGACGAATTCGACGAAACGCGCTACCAGACGGTCTTCAACAAGGTGCCGGGCGCTGTCGCCGCGCCGACGGCGGGCCTGCATTTCGACCAGGCCCTGCTCGACCAACTGAAGGCCAAGGGCGTCAACTTTGCCTATGTCACCCTGCACGTGGGCGCCGGCACCTTTCAGCCCGTGCGCACGGAAGTGCTGGCCGAACACAAGATGCATACCGAGTGGTACACCATGCCGCAGGAAACCGTCGACGCCGTGCGCGCCGCGCAGCAGGCCGGGCGCGACGTGGTGGCCGTCGGCACGACCAGCCTGCGCGCGCTGGAATCGGCCTCGCAAAGCGGCCAGCTGGTGGCGGGCAGCGCCGATACGGCCCTGTTCATCACGCCCGGCTATGCGTTTAAAACGGTGACGCGCCTGATCACCAACTTCCATTTGCCGAAGTCGACCCTGCTGATGCTGGTGTCGGCCTTTGCCGGCTATGAGCCGATCCGCAACGCCTACGCGCATGCGATCGCGCAGAACTACCGTTTCTTCAGCTATGGCGATGCGATGCTGCTCACCACGCAATCGCGCGCCGCACTGAACCTTGATACTCCCGTGAAAGACTGACCATGCTGGAATTTACATTACTCAAGACCGACACGAGCGGCCTGACCAAGGCACGCCGCGGCACCTTGAAACTCAACCATGGTGTCGTGCAGACGCCGATCTTCATGCCAGTGGGCACTTACGGCTCGGTGAAAGCCATGTCGCCGCTGGAACTCAACGAGATCGACGCGCAGATTATCCTGGGCAACACTTTTCACCTGTGGTTGCGTCCAGGCAACACCGTCATGGAAAAATTCGGCGGCTTGCACGGTTTCATGGGCTGGAACAAGCCGATCCTGACGGATTCGGGCGGCTTCCAGGTGTTTTCGCTGGGCGCCATGCGCAAGATCACGGAAGAGGGCGTGCATTTCAATTCGCCCATCAACGGCGATAAGCTGTTCCTCTCGCCGGAAGTGTCGATGCAGGTGCAGCGCGTCTTGAATTCCGATATCGTCATGCAGTTCGACGAATGCACGCCGTACGAAATTCAGGGCCGCCCGGCCACCATCGAGGAAGCGGCCAAGTCGATGCGCATGTCCTTGCGCTGGGCGCAGCGCTCGAAGGACGAGTTCCACCGCGGCGAAAACCCGAATGCGCTGTTCGGCATCGTGCAGGGCGGCATGTTCGAGATGCTGCGCGACGAGTCGCTGGCCAAGCTCGAAGAGATCGACTTCCCCGGCATCGCCATCGGCGGCCTGTCCGTCGGCGAACCGAAGGAAGACATGATGCGCATGCTGGCCCACGTGGGCCCGCGCCTGCCGGCCCACAAGCCCCATTACCTGATGGGCGTGGGCACGCCGGAAGACCTGGTGGCGGGCGTGTCGAACGGCATCGACATGTTCGACTGCGTCATGCCGACGCGTAACGCCCGCAATGGCTGGCTGTTCACCCGTTTTGGCGACATCAAGATCAAGAATGCCAAGTACAAGGAAGACCAGGCGCCGCTGGACGAAACCTGCAGCTGCTACGCCTGCCGCAACTTCTCGCGCGCCTACCTGCACCATTTGCACCGCTCCAAGGAAATCCTCGGCGCGCGCCTCAATACCATCCACAACCTGCATTACTACCTGGACCTGATGCGCCAGATGCGCGAAGCGCTGGACGAAGACCGTTTCCACGCGTTTACGCTGCAATTCCACGCGGAACGCGCAAGCGGAACTTAAGAAAACCTTAGCTTGCGCTCTGGCGGCAGCATGGCCGGAAGTTTTGTGTATTGGTGCTTGGACGGGGGCGAGAAAGCATTGCATAATGCCTTTTTAGCCCCATTTGAAGCTGCCATGCCTGCAATTGGGGGCTTGGCGGATTGCCAATGCTAGAATACAGCGCTATTTTTTCAAACTGATTAGAACTGGAGTCACCGTGTTTTTCATTTCCAACGCTTATGCGCAAGCCCCAACCGAAGCCCTGGGCCTCGGCGGCAACCTGACCAGCTTCCTGCCGCTGGTATTGATGTTCGTGGTCATGTATTTCCTGATGATCCGTCCACAGCAAAAACGCGCCAAAGAACAACGGGCGATGATGGACGCGCTGGCCAAGGGTGACGAAGTCGTCACCGCCGGCGGCATGCTGGGCCTTGTTGTCAAGGTAGTGGACGCTTACGTCACCATCGAAGTGGCGACCGGCACCGAAATCACGGTGCAAAAGAGCTCCATTACCACCTTGCTGCCTAAAGGCACCCTGAAGGCGCTGTAATTCCTCGCTGTCATTGCCAAAGCAATGATTGAACGGGGCGGCTACCCGCCGCCCCTCGCGACGCCTCCGACGCTCAACACTGAACGCTGAATCAATATGAATCGCTATCCTGCCTGGAAATACATCATCATCGTCGTCGCCTTATTGCTGGGCGCACTCTATACGGCACCCAATTATTTCGGTGAGTCACCGGCGCTGCAAGTAACCAGCGGCAAGTCGACCGTCAAGGTGACGGGCGAGCTGATGACGCAAGTCGAGCAAATATTGACGAAAGAGAACGTCAAGTCGGAAGGTGTCACCATGGATGGCGCCGGCAACCTCGCCTCCGTGCGCGTGCGTTTCGCCGATCCCGATACCCAGTTCAAGGCGAAACTGGTGCTGGAAAAGGACCTCAATCCCGATGCCAGCGATCCCGCGTACATCGTGACGGTCAACCTGCAAGCCAATACCCCGATGTGGATGCAAAAATTGCATGCCTTGCCCATGTTCCTGGGCCTGGACTTGCGCGGCGGCGTGCACTTCCTGATGCAGGTCGATGCAAAAGCAGTACTGAACAAGAAAGTCCAGGGCGTCCAGTCCGCCGCGCGTAGCGTGTTGCGCGACAAAAATATCCGCCATGCGGGCATCGAGCGCGTGGGCGACAGCGTGCAGATCAACTTCCGCGACGCGGAAACGCGCCTGAAGGCCAAGAATGTGCTGTCCGACCAGATGTCGGAACTGGCTTTCGCCGATGCGGGCGAAGGCAGCGATTTGAAATTGAACATCACCCTGAAGCCGGCCGCCCTGAAGGCGACCATCGACGAAGGCGTGAAACAGAATATCTCCACCCTGTCCAAGCGCGTCAACGAGCTGGGCGTGGCCGAGCCGCTGATCCAGCAGCAAGGTCCCGACCGCATCGTGGTGCAATTGCCTGGCGTGCAGGACGTGGCCCGCGCGAAAGCCATCATCGGCCGCACGGCGACGCTGGAAGTGCGCCTGGTCGATGAAACCATCGTGCCTGGCACCGAACTGTCGAGCGCCATCCCGTTCAACTCGGAACTGTTCACCGTCGGCAAGGGCGTACCTGTCGTGCTGGCGAAAGACGTGATCCTGACGGGCGACTATATCTCCAGCGCCACGGCCAGCTTCGACCAGAACCAGCAAGCGGCCGTGTCGATCGACCTGAACGGCGACGGCGGACGCAAGATGCGCGAAGCGACGCGCGAACGCGTGGGCAAGCGCATGGCCATCGTGCTGTTTGAAAAGGGCAAGCCGGAAGTGCTGTCGGTGGCGACCATCCAGCAGGAACTCGGTTCGCGCTTCCAGATCACGGGCATGGGCGGCGCGGAAAACGCGAATGAACTGGCGCTGCTGCTGCGCTCGGGCGCCCTGTCCGCACCGATGACCGTCATCGAGGAACGCACGATTGGACCGCAGCTGGGCGCGGAAAACATCGCCAAGGGCTTCCACTCGACCTTGTACGGCTTCATCGCCATCGCCATCTTCATGATCGCCTACTACATGCTGTTCGGCGCCTTCAGCGTGCTGGCCCTGGCCACCAACCTGCTATTGCTGGTCGGCTTGCTGTCGATGATCCAGGTGACCTTGACCTTGCCAGGTATCGCCGCTATCGCGCTGGCGCTGGGCATGGCGATTGACGCCAACGTGCTGATCAATGAACGTATCCGTGAAGAGCTGCGTGCCGGCAATACGCCGCAAGCGGCGATCGCCGCCGGCTTCGACCGCGCCTGGGCCACGATTCTGGACTCGAACGTGACGACCCTGATCGTCGGCCTGGCGCTGCTGGCTTTCGGCAGCGGTCCCGTGCGCGGCTTCGCTGTCGTGCATTGCCTGGGCATCCTGACCTCGATGTTCTCCTCCGTGTTCGTGTCGCGCGGCGTGGTCAACCTCTGGTATGGCCGCAAGAAAAAGCTGACGACCTTGTCGATCGGCACGGTGTGGGTGCCGGGCACCAGCAAATAAGCGACGGCCCAGCCTTACCCAATAGCGACAACAGCGATCGCGTCCGGTGGCCCAGCCGCCGGACGCACAGAATAGAACTCAGAGGATTTCATGGAATTTTTCCGGATCAAAAAAGATATTCCCTTCATGCGCCATGCGTTGATTTTCAACGTGATTTCGGCCGTGACCTTCCTTGCCGCCGTCTTCTTCCTGGTGCACAAGGGCTTGCACCTGTCCGTCGAATTCAAGGGCGGCACGCTGATGGAGGTGAAATACCCGAAGGCGGCCAATCTTGAAGGCATACGCGGCACCCTGATCGCCATGGGCTATGAAGAGCCGGGCGTGACCAGCTTCGATACGGCGCGCGACGTGATGATCCGCCTGCCGGTGGAAAATGGCGTCAGCGCCGCGAACACCTCGCAGCGCGTGTTCGAATCGCTGTGCAAGGCCGAGCAGGGCACGACCAAGGCCATCGACACCGTCACCGCCAAGGGCGAACATGTGCTCAAGAGCGCGTGCATGGACACCGCCGGCAATGAAGCGGTGGTACTGCAGAAGGTTGAATTCGTCGGCCCGCAAGTGGGCGAGGAACTGGCGCAGAACGGCTTGAACGCGCTGGTGGTGGTGATTATCGGCGTGATGATCTACCTGGCCATCCGCTTCGAATGGAAATACGCTGTCTCGGCCATTATCGCCAACTTGCATGACGTGGTGATCATCCTGGGCTTCTTCGCCTTCTTCGAATGGGAATTCTCGCTGACGGTACTGGCGGCGATCCTGGCGGTGCTCGGCTATTCCGTCAACGAATCGGTGGTGATCTTTGACCGTATCCGCGAAAACTTCCGCAAGCAGCGCAAGGCTTCCGTGCATGAAGTGATCGACAACGCGATCACCAGCACCATTTCACGTACCATCATCACCCACGGCTCGACCCAGATGATGGTGCTGTCGATGCTGGTCTTCGGCGGCCAGACCCTGCACCACTTTGCACTGGCGCTGACCATCGGTATCTGCTTCGGTATTTATTCGTCCGTGTTCGTCGCTGCCTCGATCGCCATGTGGCTGGGCGTCAAGCGCGAAGACTTGATCAAGCCGATCAAGGAAAAAGACGAAACCGACGGCGCCGTGGTGTAAGCACAGGTTTTTTGCAGGTCGAATGAGGAACGATCACCGTTTGCGGTGGTCGTTTTTTTTATGGTGGATGACAATGAAGCGTTTGATAGTGATGGGCATCATGGCAGGCATCGGCACCTTGGCCAGTGCCGCGCAATTGAGCCGCGCGGATAGCGGCGCCATCGCCCTGCGCGGCCCGATTGCCGAGGGCGACGTGGACAAGCTGCGGCTGCTGGCCGTGCCGGGGACGACGCTGTTGCGCGTCAATAGCGACGCAGGCGAGCCGCGGTCGGCCATGTTGCTGGGACGCCTGGTGCGCCAGCTACGGCTCGATATTGCCATCGACACGGTGTGCGCGGGCAGCTGCGCCCTGTATGTTTTCCCGGCAGCTTACCGCAAGCACATTCCCGCAGACGCCGTGCTGGCGCTGCAGGAATCGGCATTCCAGCGTGCGCAGGCGAGCCCGGCACAGATGCGCCGCACCCTGGCCGAGGCGGGCGTGGCGGCTGAGGACATCGGCAGTGAAACGGCGGCACTGGCGGCCCGATTGGCCGACACGGCGGCGCAGGAAGCGGCGTTTGCCGCGGAACTGGGCATTGCTCCCGCCTTTTACCGCGATTTTCCGCAAGTGGCGGCGCAGGCCGAGAGCGTGCGCCGGCGCTTTCCCGACCAGGAGGCCGCCGTCCACTGGTGGCCGGCCGCCGCCCGCCTGCAGCGCTGCTACGGCATCGCCGGCGTGGACGAGGGGCCGCGCGCGGTTCGCCTGGCGCCCGACGGTTATCTGTACGTGCCGGCCCTGTCGGCCCTCGTCATGGGCGACCAGGCCTTGCAGGACTGTCCATGAGCCGCAGCGGCCGCTTGTTCCTGCTGATGGACGCCATGCGCGCCAGGCGCGTGCCCGTCACGGCGGCCCAGCTGGCGCAGCAGCTCGGTGTTTCCGAGCGCACGATCTACCGCGATATCCAGACCCTGGCCGAACTGGGCGCGCCCCTGCAGGGCGAGGCGGGCATCGGCTATGTGCTGCGCCGCGGCGCCTTCTTGCCGCCGCTGATGTTCGGTGCCGATGAGCTGGAAGCGCTGGTGCTGGGCGCGCGCTGGGTGCGCCGGCAGGGCGATGCGGGCCTGGCGCAGGCGGCCAGCAATGCCCTGGCCAAGATCGCGGCCGCCTCGCCGCGCGATTTGCGCGACAGCATGGCCGAGACCAGCCTGTGGGTGCCGCTGGGCCGTCCCGCCGATGGCACGCAGCCGGCCGACCCGGCCGACCGGTATGTGCAGCCCGTGCGCGAGGCGATCCGCTACGAACAGAAACTCACGCTCGCCTATCAGGATGAGTATGGCAGCGCCACCTCGCGCACGGTGTGGCCGTTTGCCCTGGCCTTTTTCGAAGGTAAGCGTCTGCTGGCCGCCTGGTGCGAGCTGCGCGGCGATTACCGGCATTTCCGCATCGACCGCATCGCCAGCGTGCAGCAGCATGAGGAGCGCTATCCCACGCGCCGCCACGCCTTGCTCGATACCTGGCGCAAGGCCCACGATATCGATCCCGAATCCTGATATTCGCTCCTGACAAAAACTGTCAGTGCCCGGCCCTACGATGGTGGCTTCTTCACTCACCGGAGCCATTTATCATGCGCCTGTACCACCACCCCATGTCTTCGAATGCCCGCCGTGCCCTGATGACGGCGATCCACCTCGGCCTGTCTCTGGAGCTGGCCGAAGTCGACCTGATGAATGCGGACGACCGCCGCCGCCTGGCCGAACTGAACCCGAACGGCAAGGTGCCCGTGCTGGCCGATGGCGCTTTCCTGCTGTGGGAATCGTGCGCCATCATGCAATACCTGGCCGAGCAGGTGCCGGGCCAGACGCTTTATCCGCAGGCGCCGCAAGCGCGCGCTGACGTCAACCGCTGGCTGTTCTGGGCCGCGCAGCACTTCGCGCCCGCCATCAGCGTGCTGGCCTGGGAGCGCGCCTGGAAAGGCATGACGGGCAATGGTCCGGCGGACCCGCTGGAAGAGGCGCGCGGCGAGCGCGATCTGCATGAATGCGCCGTCGTGCTGGACGCGCATCTGGCGGCGCGCAATTGGCTCAGCGGAGACGATGTGACCCTGGCCGATTTCGCCGTGGCCGCGCCCCTGATGTACAGCGAGGCCGTGCGGCTGCCGCTGGCGCAGTACCGGCATATCGAGGCGTGGTTCGCCCGCGTGCGGCAGCTGCGTGCCTGGCAGGAAACGGAGGTGGAACTGGTGCCGGGATAATGTGCGCGCTAAGTGTGTCAACGCACGGAGCCCGCGCGGCGTACCGCATAAGATAGGGCTGTCTCTTTCAGGACATCCCTAGCTTTGGACTTTACCCGCTTTCGAGCGGGTTTTTTTTTGAATAGCGGCTTGATAAATTGATAATCGCTGCACAGATGGGGCGCATCCCACTTCCAGCAGGTACGCCATGTTCATGCCACGCCATCCGAAACCCCTGTTGAGTACGAAGGCGGTTGCCACGCAGGTCGTCCAGCAGAAGCAGGGGACGCAGCCCATGGACAAGCATGTGCTGATCGTCGAGACGGTCAAGCCGGCGGCACCGCCGCCAGCGGGCAAGAAGCCTGCAGGCTAGTGCACGAGCACCTTCAGCAGCGACTGCACTTCATCGTCCGATTCTTCCATGATGCTCGACAAGGTCGCATCGTCGCCGATCAGGCAATCGATGCTGCGCGCGGCGCGCGCTGCCCGTACTGCAATGGCGGCCGGGCTTTCGTTGAGGGGCGACGAGACGGGCGCCAGATCATTTGCCAGCAGCAGGGTGTCGCCCAATGATTCGGGCGGGATGGCGCGCAAGCCCTCCCACAGCGCATCGATGGCGCCCCGCACCGCTTCCGGCACCTTCAGTTTGGCCAGGACGCCGTGGCCGATGGCCTGTTCGCCATGTTCGACCCAGTCCTCGGGTTCGCCATCGAGGATGCCGGGGAATTCGGCCGCGCGCGACAGCAGATAAAACCCGCCCACTTCATGCATGATGCCGGCAAACAGGGCCGTATCGGGATCGACCCTGGTGACGCGGCGGGCCAGCACCTGCGACAGGGCCGCCACATGGGCCGTATGTTCCCATAGCTGGTTGGCCTTCGCCTGCAGCGCGGGATCGGTGATGGTGCTGCCCAGCTGGCGCACGATCAGCGATGCCACCACCGATTGCAAGGTACGCACGCCGAGCCGCTGCACGGCGTTGCGCACGCTGGTGATTTCATTGCCGGAACGGTTGAACGCCGCCGAATTGGCAATGGCCACCGTGCGCGCGGCCAGCAGCGGGTCTGCCTGCACCAGCTTGGCGGCGGCCTCGATATGGCAGTCGGGATCGGACAGCGCCTCTTGCAGCTTGAGCGAAGCGTCCACATTGGCAGGAAAGGTCAGCTCGCCACGAGCGGCTTGTGCGGCGATGCTTTTAAAGGCGTCGAGTCTGTTCATTGAAAAAATTATACTCGCAATATTTCCGTACGGAACTTTTTAACCATGATCTTTTCGCAAACAGCTTAGCAAAAGGCAAGCAAAGCCCCGTAAACGCAAAATGGGCACGCGTACAGTCGACGCGTGCCCATTTTGAACGACGAAATTCCGAACGCTTAACAAAACCATTGCGAGCGGATGGGATTTGTGGCTAAGAAGCGCAACCGTACTTTAGTACGGGGGCGCCGAGCCGGTGAGCATCGCAGGCCGCAAAGCGCACCGCGCAGCAGGTTTTGTTACGCGTTGTTAGAGAGATTCGCTGAAGATCGCGTCGCAGCCTTCCACCAGCTCGTCGCTGTCTTCCAGTTCATCGGTCAAGCCCAGGTCGAACAGTTCTTCGACGGCATTCATGAAGCTGTTGTGCTTGGTGGCGCCGATCAGGCGGTAGATTTCGCCGTCTTCGTTGCGCACGCCGATGATCAGTTTTTCCTGGCGCACCAGTTCCGGCGTGCTGGCGTTGAGCAGCAGGTTGCCGATGATGTGTTTATCGAAATGTGCGGGCTTTTTGCCTTCGAGCAGTGTGGTTTTCAACTTGGTTTCCTTTGTCTTGTTTGAATGTCTGTGCTTGGTGAATGGTCAGCCGTGGCCGTTGGCGATGGCGTGCTTCAAGCCCGCCAGGGTAGTTTCCAACCGCATGAAATCGTCTTCGGTATAGCCGTCGAATAGCTGTTGGCCCTGCTTGGTCAGCTTGGGGAACACGTCATGGAACACCTGTTCGCCCTCGCAGCTCAGGCGCACATAATAGGAACGCTTGTCGCGTGGACAACGTTCGCGTATCACCAGCCCCTTTTGTTCCAGCCGGTCCACCACGCCCGTCAAAGTCCCCTTGGTAATCAGGGTTTTCTGGCCCAGTTCCTTGTAGGACATGCCGCAGGTGTTGCCGAGCGTGGCAATGATGTCGAATTGCGCATGCGTCAAGCCGTACTGGCGCACGAAGTCGCTAGAAAACCGCTCGAAGCCTTGCATGCATTCGGCCAGCAGCCGGATACTTTTTAAATATCGTTCACCCATGGCAGTGATTATATCCTTCCGCTCCGCTTTTTTCCGCCGCGCCAGGATGCGCCCTTGCATGAGGGGCTCGATGGGGCGGAAGTCCGGTATCATGTGGGCAACTCAGCCCTTGCCCCGATCCCGCCCGCCGATGTCCTTCGCTAATCTTTCCCGTATCGGCCTCGACAAACCGTTGCGTTTGCTGCTGGTGCATGCCGGCGATGCCGAGTCGATCACGTGGGCCGGCCTGGTGCAGCCGCTGCGCCTGTGCGCGCGGGCGCTGGGGCCGCAGGCGTTCCAGCTGGACGTGCGCACGCCGGAACAGGTGGCGGCGCAGGGCGGCCACTGGCATATCGCGCTGCTGGTGGCCGATGAAACGCAGGCGCCGCTGCGCAACGAGCTGTGCCGGGCCGTGATCGAGCGCTGCCGCTCGGCGCCGTTCTGGGGCGGCGTGGGGGCGGCCGTGCTGTGGCTGGCCGACGCGGGCGTCATGGATGGCGTGCGCATCGCCTTGCCGTGGGCCTTGTATGCCGATGCGGAAGCGAAGGCGGAACGGGCCATCCTGACGCCGCATTTGTTCGACATCGACGGCCCGCACCTCACCTGCTGCGGCGGCGCGGCCAGCATCGACTTTTCGCTGACCCTGATCGAAACCATCTTTGGCGCCGACGTGCAGGCGCTCGTCAAGGAAGCCTTGTGCGTGGACAAGGTGCGCGGCAAGGAAGAACGCCAGCGCGTTGCCCTGCAGGCGCGCTTCGGCGTGTTGCAGCCGAAACTGTCCGAAGCGGTGACCTTGATGGAAGCCAATATCGAGGAGCCGCTGTCGACGGACGACATCGCCAGCCTGGTGGGCCTGTCGCGGCGCCAGCTGGAGCGGCTGTTCAAGCAATACCTGGGCAGCCTGCCGTCGCGCTACTACCTGGAGCTGCGCCTGCAGCGCTCACGGCAACTGTTGCTTGATACACATTATTCCATCGTGCAAGTAGGCCTGATGTGCGGCTTTTCCTCCGGTTCGCACTTTTCCACGGCGTTCGGCACCCTGTTTGGCAATACACCGCGCGAAGAGCGGCAAAGAAAGCTCATGCCCCCGGTTTGATTAAGGCAAGCCCGGCTGTGATGAATTGTGAAAATCCTTGTCGCAGATTCAAAAGAGTTTTAGCATCCCGCTTTTTATAATGCAGTACACACGTAGCTGTCGTAGCTGCGGAGTACCTAACATATTGATGGGGAAATGCTATGAATGCCAAGCTTGATTCGACCGTAACGGCTCGTCCAGTCACCCGGGAAACCTTTGACCAGGTCCTCGTTCCTACCTACGCTCCTGCAGCCATGGTGCCCGTGCGCGGTTCCGGACTGGATCTGTGGGACCAGTCAGGCAAGCATTACCTCGACTTCACCTCCGGCATTGCCGTCAACAGCCTGGGCCACTGCCATCCGGCCCTGGTCGACGTGCTGACCAAGCAAATCAATAATTTGTGGCATTTGGGCAACGGCTATACGAACGAGCCTGTGCTGCGCCTGGCGCTGGCCCTGACGGAAGCGACCTTCGCCGACCGCGCCTTCTTCTGCAACTCGGGCGCGGAAGCCAACGAAGCGGCCCTGAAGCTGGCGCGCAAGTACGCGCACACCAAGTTCGGCGCGCACAAGTCGCGCATCATCTCGTGCTTCAGCTCTTTCCACGGCCGCACCCTGTTTACGGTGTCCGTCGGCGGCCAGGCCAAGTACACGGAAGGCTTCGAGCCGCTGCCGCCGTCGATCGACCACATCGCCTACAACGACATCGAAGCGGCGCGCGCCGCCATCGGCGATGACGTGTGCGCCGTGATCGTCGAGCCGGTACAAGGCGAAGGCGGCGTGGTGCCGGGCAATCCGGAATTCCTCAAGGAGCTGCGCGCCCTGTGCGACAAGACCGGCGCCCTCTTGATTTTCGACGAAGTCCAGAGCGGCATGGGCCGCACTGGCGCGTTGTTCGCCTACATGGGCTACGGCGTCACGCCGGATATTCTGACGGCCGCCAAGGCGCTGGGCAACGGCTACCCGATCGGTGCCATGCTGACCACGAATGAACTGGCGCAAACGCTGGCCGTCGGCACCCACGGCACCACCTACGGCGGCAATCCGCTGGCCGCCACCGTGGCCCTGACCGTGCTCGACACGATCAACACGCCAGCGTTCCTGGCGCGCGTGAAAGAAGCGAGCGTCAACACCATCGCTATGCTGCAAGGCTTGATTACGGATTACCCGCAAGTGTTCTCCATCGTGCGCGGCAGCGGCTTGCTGCTGGGCCTGGTCGTCAGCGATGCCTTCAAGGGCCGCGCGAAAGACATCCAGAAAGCGGCCGAAGCGCAAGGCTTGATGGTGCTGATCGCCGGCATGGACGTGGTGCGCCTGGCACCGGCCCTGATCGTCTCGGACGAGCAGATCGCCGAAGCGGGCCGCTTGCTGCGCGCCGCCATCGACGGCATGCTGAAAGCCTGAGGCTAGCCTCGCTCCCTGTTTGATCACCGGCCCGCCGCTTTGCTGCGGGCCGGCTTGGTTCTGCCCCCAGCATCGTCAGCATTGAAGGAGTACCCATGTATGTTGTCCGTCCGGTAGAAATTGCGGATATTGCAGCCCTCGAAGCGCTGGCCGCGGTAACCATGCCGGGTGTCCATACCCTGCCGAAGACGCGCGAGAAAATCGCCGCCTCCGTCGAGCGCTCCATTGCCTCGTTTGCCGCCCATGTCGACATCCCCAGCGAAGAGTCGTACCTCTTCGTGCTTGAATCCCTGCTCGACAAGAGCATTGCCGGCACGGCCGCCATCTTCGCCTCGGCCGGCTCGAACGGCACCTATTTTTCCTTTCGCAACGACGTCATCCAGCAAGTCTCGCGCGACCTGAACATCAGCCACAGCGTGCATGCGCTGACCCTGTGCTCGGAGCTGACGGCGTACTCGCAGCTGTCCGGCTTCTTTGTGCGCAATATGGAGCAGGCGGGCCTGGAAGCGGCCCTGCTGTCGCGCGCGCGGCTGCTGTTCGCCGTGCTGGCGCCGCACCGCTTCGGTGACCGCTTCTTCGTGCCGCTGGCCGGCATCACCGACGCCAACGGCCAGTCGCCGTTCTGGGATGCGCTGGGCCGCAAGTTCTTCCAGATGGATTTCCTCGATGCCGAAAAAGTCATCGGCGGTGCGCGCAACCGCACCCTGATCGTCGAACTGATGCCGCACTACCCCGTGTACGTGCCGCTGCTGCCCGGCGACGCGCAGGCGGCCATGGGCCAGATCCACCCGAGCGGCGAACTGGCGTTCAATCTGCTGACGGAAGAAGGCTTTGAAGCCGACGATTACATCGACATCTTCGATGGCGGCCCGATCCTGCAGGCGCACAAGCATGCGCTGCGCTCGTTTACGGGCTCGCTCACGCGCCGCGTCGTCGCAGGCGTCACGCCCAGCCGCACGGGCCTGAAAGTCAATTACGCGGTCGCCTCCGGCGCCGAGCGCAATTTCCGCGCCGTGACCTTTGCCTGCGATGCGCTCGAAGCGCAGGACAGCATTGGCTTGCCGGCCGACCTGCTCGAGGCGCTGGCCGTGGCCGAAGGCGACAGCGTCATTTGCGTGCGTATCTAAGGGAGTTAATTTTATGCTAGTAGTACGCGCCATCAACGCCAATGACCTCGATGCCCTGTATGGCCTGGCCAGCCAGGTCGGCACGGGCATGACCACCCTCAAGCCGGACATGAAAATGCTGGGCGACCGCCTGGCGATTGCCTGCGCCTCGTTCGCCGAAACCATCGCGCCCGAAAAGCGCGACTACATGTTCGTCATGGAGGATACGGATACGGGCCGCCTGGCCGGCGTATGCGCCATCAAGGGCGCCGTGGGCCTGGACGAACCGTTCTATAACTACCGCATCGGCACCCTGGTCCATTCCAGCCGCGAACTCGATGTGTTTACGCGCATGGAAACCTTGTACCTGTCGAACGACCTGACGGGCAGCACGGAACTGTGCTCGCTGTTCCTGCACCCCGATTATCGCAGCGGCAACAACGGCAAGCTGCTGTCGAAAAGCCGGTTTCTGTTCATCGCCCAGTTCCCGCACCTGTTTACGGAAAAGCTGATCGCCGAAATGCGCGGCTACCAGGCGCCGGACGGCAGCTCGCCGTTCTACGAAGGCCTGGGCCGCCACTTCTTCAAGATGGATTTCCACCACGTCGACGATCTGACGAGCCTCGGTAAAAAATCCTTCATCGCCGAACTGATGCCGCGCCAGCCCATGTACGTGGCCTACCTGCCCGACGAGGCGCAGGAAGTCATTGGCAAGGTGCATCTGAGCACGGCGCCCGCGCGCCGTTTGCTGGAACAGGAAGGCCTGCACTTCGAGGGCTATGTCGACATCTTCGACGCCGGTCCCGTGCTGCAGGCGCGCGTGTCCGAACTGCGCGCCATGCGCGACAGCATGCCGGCCGTGCTCGACGCCGGGGCTGCGCCGGAAGCGTGCGGCGACGCCGCCCAGGACGAGCCTTACCTGGTGTCGAACACCGACCTGAAAGATTTCCGCATGATCGTCACCAGCGCCAACCCGCACAGCGGCAAGATCGCGCTCGATGACGCTGAACTGCATCTGCTGCGCTGCCGCAACGGCGACACCGTGCGCACCTTGTCACTCAACCCGAGGAAGCATCCCCATGTCTAATGTGAATACCACGCAATCGAACTTCATCAACGGCGCCTGGCTGCCGGGCACGGGCCGCGAACTCGTCACCATCGATCCGTCGAACGGCAAGCAGACCTGGGCCAGCCTGGAAGCGACGCCAACACAGGTCGAAGAGGCTTGCCAGGCCGCCCGCGCCGCCTTCGAAGCATGGGCCGATACGCCCGTCGAGGAACGCATCGCCATCTGCGTGCGCTTCCGCGAACTGCTGAAAGTTCATGCCGAAGCGCTGGCGCTCTTGATCTCGGAAGAAGTGGGCAAGCCGCTGTGGGAGTCGCGCACGGAAGTGGCCACGATGGCCAACAAGATCGATATCTCGGTGCAGTCGTACCACGCGCGCACGGGCATCACGCAAAGCAGGATCGCCGATGGCGACGCCGTGCTGCGCCACCGTCCGCATGGCGTGTTCGGCGTCTTCGGCCCATACAATTTCCCCGGCCACCTGCCGAACGGCCATATCGTGCCGGCCCTGATCGCCGGTAACACCATCGTCTTCAAGCCCAGCGAATATGCGCCGCGCACGGCCATCAAAACCGTGCAGCTGTGGCAGCAGGCCGGCTTGCCGAATGGCGTCGTCAACCTCGTCAACGGCGGGCGCGACACGGGCGTGGCGCTGGGCGCCAATGCCTTGCTCGACGGCGTACTGTTTACGGGTTCCTGCCAGACGGGCATCAGCCTGCACCGCCAGTTCGGCGGCCAGCCGGGCAAGATGCTGGCGCTGGAAATGGGCGGCAACAACGCCCTGGTCGTATGGGATGTGAAGGACGTGGACGCCGCCGTGCACCACGCGATCTTCTCCGCCTTTGTCTCGGCCGGCCAGCGCTGCACCTGCGCGCGCCGCCTGGTGGTGCAGGATAATGCCGCCGGTGTTGCCTTCGTCGCGCGCCTGGTGGAAGTGGCCGCGAAACTGGGCATCGGCGCATCCGACGCCCAGCCGCAGCCGTTCATGGGTCCAGTGGTGTCCAGTGCCGTGGCCGCGCGCCTGGTGCAGGCGCAGGCCGACATGGTGGCCAAGGGCGGCACGGCCCTGCTGCAGATGCGCCAGTTGAATCCCGAGGCGGGCTTTGTCACGGCCGGCATCGTCGACGTCACCGCTGCCGTCGGCATCCCCGACGAGGAATGGTTCGGCCCTCTGCTGCAGGTGATCCGCGTGGCCGATTTCGATGCGGCCCTGAAGGTTGCCAACGCCACCGAATTTGGCCTGGCCGCGGCGCTCTTGTCCGACGATGCGGCCCTGTGGCAAACGTTCCAGACGCGCGCGCGCGCCGGCATCATCAACTGGAACCGTCCGACCACGGGCGCGGCCAGCACGGCGCCGTTCGGCGGCATCGGCAAGTCGGGCAACCACCGTCCGAGCGCCTATTACGCGGCCGATTACTGCGCCTATCCGGTCGCGTCGATCGAGAACAGCGTATTGGAACTGCCGGCCAAGCTGTCGCCCGGCCTGAATTTCTAAATTTTAAGGACATGCCTCCCATGCACAGCACGCGCGAATACAATTTTGACGGCCTGGTCGGGCCATCGCATAACTATGCCGGACTCTCGTTCGGCAACGTGGCCTCGTTCAGCAATGTGAAAAGCGCCTCGAATCCGAAGCAGGCCGCCTTGCAGGGCCTGGCCAAGATGCGTGCGCTGGCCGCGCGCGGCTTTGCGCAAGCCTTGCTGCCGCCGCAGGACCGGCCGAATTTCCGCCTGCTGCGCTCCATCGGTTTCACGGGCACGGACGCCGAGGTGCTGGCGCGCGCCTACCAGGAGTCGCCCGTCATCCTGGCCTGCGCGTACTCCGCCTCGCCCATGTGGACGGCGAACGCCGCCACGGTCAGCCCGTCGGCCGATACGCACGATGGGAGCGTGCATTTTACGGCCGCCAATCTGAATAACAAGCTGCACCGCGCCTTCGAGCACGCGCAGTCGGCGCGCAGCCTGCGCGCCATTTTCAGCGACGAGCAGCACTTCGCCGTGCACGACGCGCTGCCGTCGACGCCCGCCTTCGGCGACGAGGGCGCGGCCAACCACACGCGTTTGGGCGCCAGCCACGGCGCGCCGTCCGTTGAATTGTTCGTGTATGGTCGCGTGGAGTTCGATCCTTCCGCGCCGTCGCCGAAGCGCTATCCGGCACGCCAGACCCTGGAAGCGTCGCAAGCCGTGGCGCGATTGCACGGCCTCGACGCGAAGCGCACCGTGTACGTGCAGCAGAATCCGGAAGTGATCGACCAGGGCGTGTTCCATAACGATGTCATCGCCGTCGGCAATGGCAACGTGCTGTTCTATCACGAACAGGCGTTTGCCGATGAAGAGGAAAGCCTGTCGCAGCTGCGCCGCGCCGTTGCCGCCACGGGGGCGGAACTGCAAGCCTTGCGGGTGGACACGGGCCAGGTGCCGATCGCGGACGCCGTCAGCAGCTATCTGTTCAACAGCCAGCTGCTGACGAAAGAGGGCGGCAAGATGGCGCTGGTGATCCCGCAGGAATGCCAGGAAAACCGCGCCGTGTCGCGCTACCTGGAAGGCCTGGTGGCGGGCGGTGGACCGATTGATGAACTGATTCATTTCGACCTGCGCCAGAGCATGCGCAACGGCGGCGGGCCCGCCTGCCTGCGTTTGCGCGTGGCCCTGACGCAAACCGAGGCGCGCGCCATGCACCAGGGCGTGATCATGACGGAAACGCTGTACCATCGGCTGGTGCAGTGGGTGGAAAAGCACTACCGCGACCATCTGGAGCCGGGCGACCTGGCCGACCCGCAGCTGGCGCTGGAAGTGCATGCGGCGCTTGAAGAATTGACGATCATCCTCAACTTACCTGGATTGTACGACTTGTAGGCGATAGAAAAACACACAGAAAAAATCCGAGACAAACTATCCGTAGCACAGAATTGGACGGGCGACCCCCGTCTCTTGACACCGCTGCCGCCCAGCCACAAGCCCGAACGACAGCGTTGGACATTCACATTACCGTAATGGAGATGCAAGATGAATCACACGCCACAAGATTTGCGTACACAAACGCTGGAGCTGATTAACGCGGCAGGCAATGCGGGCAAGGCGGCAGCGCCTGTCGTGCAGCTGGTGCAGGCATGGCTCGACTCGCTCGACGCCGAAGACCTGGCTGACATCGCGCCCGGCAGCCTGGCGCCCGTGCTGGTCGACGGCTTCACGCAAGCGGCCAAGCGCACCGGCAGCGGCTGTCAAATCGCCACCCTGCGTTATGCGGATGGCCGTGGCGGCATGGCGAGCGCCTTGCTGATCCTGAACGAAGACATGCCTTACCTGGTCGACTCCATCGTTATGGCCATGCGCCGCCAGCACCTGGCCGTGCGCGGCGTGATGAATACCGTGCTGCCGGTGCGCCGCGCTCTTGATGGCAGCGTCGAAGCGGTGCGCCAGCCGGGCGATCCGCTCGAATCGTATGTGCTGGTGCTGCTCGACGAAGAGCTGGCGCCGGAAGCCCTGGCCGCGCTGGTCGCCGCCCTGGAGACGGTCGCGCGTGACGCTGCCGTCGTGCGCCGCGATGCCGCCGCCATGAGCGAGCGCCTGGCCGCCGTCGCCACGGCCGCAGCGCAGCATGGCGAAGAGGGCGCGGAAGTGGCCGCCTTCCTGGAATGGGCCCGCAGCGGCGGCTTTGAAGTGTTCGGCTATGCCTACTACCGCGTCAAGCCGGGCGTGCGCGAACTGGAACGCGACATCCCGAGCCGTGTCGGCGTGCTGCAGGATACGGCGCACCCGGTCTACGGCACCTGCCTGGCGAATATCCCCGGCGACTTCGACACCCTGGCCAAGCGCGACTCGGCGCTGTCCATCGTCAAGGCCGACGTGGCGGGCACTTTGCACCGCGACCAGCAGCTCGACTTCATCGGCGTGCGCGACATGGATGCGCAAGGCGCGATCCTGGGCGAGCATTGCTTCGTCGGCCTGTTCACCCGTGCCGGCAATTCCACCCCGCTGGCGGCGCTGCCGTTTGCGCGCGGCCGCGTGGCCAAGGTACTGAGCCTGGCCGGCGTGCGCCAGCAAGGCTTCCGTGCCGAGAAATTCCGCGAAATCCTCGAATCGCTGCCGCGCACGGAAGCGCTGGAAGCGGACCTCGACTGGCTGGCGCAAGTGTGCGGTTCCGTCGTTTCGCTGTACAAGCAGCCGCGCACCAAGGTCTTCGCGCGCCGCGACGTGTACGCGCGCCACCTGAACGTGCTGGTCTACCTGCCGCGCGAGCGCTACAGCGCCAGCGTCGCATCGAGCCTGGCAAAAGCCCTGCAAGCCAGTTCCGGCGCCACGCACGTGAGCACGCAGACCCTGGTGGCCGACGGCCCGCTGGCGCGCGTCTACCTGATCGCCCACGCCGCGCGCTACCCGCTGGACCTGGAAACGGATATCGAACAGCCGCTGCTGGGCGTGCTCGATGGCTGGCATAACGGCTTTGCCGCCGTGGCCGACGCCGTGCCCGACGTGGCCCTGCGCACCAGCCTGCGCAAACTCTGCGCCACGTTACCGCTCGATTACGTGGCCGCCACCGCGCCGGCCGTCGCCTTCCGCGACCTCGACACCATCCTGCGCAATACCGATCCGGCGCACGTGGCGGTGCGCATCGAGACGGGCTTTGTGACCACGATTCGCCTGTACTCGGCCAACAAGGTGCCGCCGCTGTCGACCATCCTGCCGGCACTGCACAATGCGGGCGTGGCCATCGACCGCGAACAGGCGTATTCGGTTTCGCTGTCCGACGGCACGCGCTATTTCGTCACCAGCCTGACGGTCGATGCCGCCAGCGCGGCGAAACTGGCGCAGCCATCCGTCGTCGCCGTGGCGCAGGAACTGTTTGCCGCCCTGTTCAACGACACGGCCGAAGATGGCCGCCTGAATGGCCTCGTCATCGAAGGCGGCTTGTCGACGCGCGAAGTGCAGCTGGTGCGCGCCTACACCAGCTACTGGCGCCAGACGGGCAGCCGCTTCTCGGTGCGCTACATCGCCGAGAGCCTGCGCAAACAGCCGGCCCAGGTCAAAGCCCTGGTCGAAGCCTTCCTGCAGCGCTTCGACCCAGCGCTGTCCGATGCGCAGCACGCGGCCGCCCTGGAGGCAATCGCCGCCATCAAGGCGGGCCTGCCATCCGTGAACCATGCCGATACCGAGGAAATTCTCGGCGCGCTGGCCGACCTGATGGCAGCCACCCTGCGCACCAGCTACTTCCAGAACAACCAACAAGGCGACAAGATCATCTTCAAGTTCGACACCAGCAGCCTGGCGCTGGTGCCGGAACCGCGTCCTTACCGCGAGATATTTGTGTTCTCGCGCCGCTTCGAAGGCGTGCACCTTCGCGGCGGCCCTGTCGCCCGCGGCGGCTTGCGCTGGTCCGACCGCATGGAAGACTACCGCACCGAAGTGCTGGGCCTCGTCAAGGCGCAGATGGTCAAGAACGCCGTCATCGTGCCGGCCGGCGCGAAGGGCGGCTTTGTCTGCAAGATGATGCCGAAGGACGCCGTGCGCGAAACCATCGCGGCCGAAGGCGAAGCCGTCTACCGCCTGTTCATTTCCAGCCTGCTGGAAGTGACGGACAACCGTTCGCTGGGCAATATCGTCCCGCCAGTCGATACCGTCTGCTTCGACGACGCCGACCCGTACCTGGTGGTCGCTGCCGACAAGGGCACGGCCACGTTCTCGGACATCGCCAACGGCATCGCCGTGCAGCGCGGTTTCTGGCTCGGCGACGCGTTCGCCTCGGGCGGCTCGAACGGCTACGACCACAAGAAACTGGGCATCACGGCCAAGGGCGCATTCGAAGCCGTGAAGCGCCACTTCTATGAAATGGACCACGACCTGAACACCACCCCGATCACCATGGTCGGCGTGGGCGACATGTCGGGCGACGTGTTCGGCAACGGCGTATTGTTGTCGCGCCAGCTGAAACTGGTGGCCGCATTCGACCACCGTCATATCTTCCTCGACCCGACACCGGATGTCGCCGTCTCGTTCGAGGAACGCGCGCGCCTGTTCGCCTTGCCGCGCTCGTCGTGGGACGACTACAACAAGGACTTGATCTCGGTAGGCGGCGGCGTGTATCCGCGTTCCGCCCGCACGATCGAACTGTCGCCGCAGATCCGCGCCGCGCTCGATATCGCCGAGACCTCGCTGGCGCCGGAAGAACTGATGCACCGCATCCTGAAATCCCCGGTGGACCTGTTCTACAACGGCGGTATCGGCACCTACATCAAGGCCTCGACCGAGACGCACGCACAGGTGAAGGACCGCGCGAATGACCATATCCGCGTCAATGGCAATGAGCTGCGCGTCAAGGTCGTGGCCGAAGGCGGCAACCTCGGTGCGACGCAAGCGGGCCGCATCGAGTTCGCGCTGGCGGGCGGACGCATCTTCACCGATGCGATCGACAATTCGGCCGGCGTCGATTGCTCGGACCATGAAGTGAACGTGAAAATCTGGCTGGACGTGGAAGTCAATGCGGGCAAGCTGACGGAAGCGGAACGCAACCGCGAGCTGTATGCGATGACGGACGACGTCGAGCGCCTGGTCTTGCGCGACAACACGCAGCAGACGCATTTGCTGGTGCGCGAGCTGCAGGCGCAAGGCGAGAACGCCGTGCAGGATGGCTATGCCGCCCTGATCGCCAGCCTGGAAGAAGAGGGCGCCCTGTCGCGCGAACTGGAGCAACTGCCGTCGGTGGCCGAACTGGCGCGTCGCAAGGCAGATGGCCGGGGCCTGACCACGCCGGAACTGGCGGTGGTGATCGCCAACGTGAAGAACCGTTTCAAGCGCATCCTGTCCGCCCTGCCGCTGACGGACGAAACGTGGGCCGAGCCGGTGCTCAAACCGTACTTCCCATCCTTGCTGGTGGCAACCCGTTCGGCGCTCGACCACCCGCTGGCCAACGCCATCCTGGCGACCGTGCTGGCCAATGAAGTGATCAACCGCTGCGGCCCGCTGATGATCCGCAACCTGGCGGCGGAACACGGCGTGGACGAGTCGGCCGTGATCCTGGCCTGGGGTCAGGCATGGGTGGCGCTGAACCTGGCGCCCGTGTTCGACGCGCTCGATGCGGATGCCCTGACGGTGCCGCGCGACGTGTCGATCAAGGTCGATGCGCAAACGCGCGTGCTGCAGCAAACGATGATCGCCGGCGTGCTGTCCGTGCCGGCCGAGCAGTTGCGCGGCGCGGGACTGGCCGAACTGACGCGTTTATTCGGCGCGGAATCGAAGCGCGAGCTGCTCAAAGCCGTCGGCATCAAGTCGGAAGCGGCGCTGGTGCCGGGCTTGACGCCGGCCTTCGTGCAGGCGTGGGATGCGGTCGATGCGCTGGAAGTCGTCGCCGGCTTCCTGTTCCCGGCCCTGTCCGTGCCGCGTCCTGCCTCGATGGACCTGGCCGCGTTCCTGCAAGTGGGCCTTGCCCTGCGCAGCCAGGCGGGCATCGACACCTTGGAGCGTGGCCTGAAGCTGGCTGCGCAAGGCAAGTCGCAGGAACAGTTGCGCAACTATGCGCAGCAAGCCCTGCGCCGCACGCAACAGCGTCTGCTGACGCAGGTGCTGGCGCGCGCCGAGCAAGGCAATGCAGGCCAGGCCGTCGATGCGGTGACGGGCGCGCTGGGCCTGTCGGCCTATGTGGCGGCGACGGAACTGGAGCAAGCCATGCTGGACGTGTGGACCTTGTCGGAAGCCGTGAATAAAATCACGGCGAAAACCCCAGCGGAAGCGGCGGTGTAATGACGCAAGATGCAACACAGCTAGTAGAGGGCGCTGGCGGCTTGCCGCCGGCCGTGCAGGCGCTGGCGCAGGCCGATTTCAGCGGTGTGGCCCAGCTGTTCGCCGACGCCGGTTTCACGGTGGCCTTGCCGGCGCCCGGCATGCTGCAAGTGGTCAAACCGGGAGCAGGCCGCGCCAGCGTGGCCGTCTCGGTGGGCGTGCATGGCGACGAGACGGGGCCGATCGAAGTGCTCGCGCATCTGCTCGACGCCCTGTCGCGCGATGCGTCGCAGCTGGCCGTCGATTTGCTCGTCTGCGTGGGCAATGTCGACGCGATCCGGGCCGGCAAGCGTTTCATCGACGCCGACCTCAATCGCATGTTTCGCCCCGTGCGGGGCAGCCTGGCGCAAGCGGCGGAAAGCGCGCGCGCCGATGAAATGATCGCCGCGACCAAAGCGTTCTTTGACGCGGCCGGTCCCGCGCGCTGGCACCTGGATTTGCACACGGCCATCCGGCCTTCCGTGTACCCCACGTTTGCCATCGTGCCGGACCTGGTGGCCGAAGACGCCAAGGCGCAGCTGATCGATTGGCTGGGCCAGGCGGCCATCGGCGCCATCATCATGAACCCGCAGTCTGCCGGCACCTACAGTTATTATTCGGCCGAGCATTGCGGCGCGGCCGCCAGCACGGTGGAGCTGGGCCGCGTGGGCACCCTGGGGCAGAACGATTTATCGCTGTTCGACGACGTGTCGCGGGCGCTGGACGGCCTGTTGCGCGGCCTGCCTGCGCAGCCCGTCAAGGCGCAACCGCACGTGTTCAAGGTGGCGCAGGAAATCATCAAGCACAGCGAGGAGTTCCGCATGGCCTTCGATCGCGGCACGCAGAATTTCACCTCCCTGCCGCAGCACGCCGTGATCGCCAGCGATGGCGACCACGTCTACACGGTGCAGCACGCGGAAGAGCTGGTGGTGTTCCCGAACCCCGATGTGCGCGTGGGCTTGCGCGCCGGTTTGATGGTGGTGCGCGTGGCTTGATCGTCCAGTCCTCACACAGCATTTGGCGCCAGCCGGGGAAACTCGCCTGGCGCTTTTTTCATAAAAAATGCCGCACAGAAATAATTATCCATTAAGCAATTGATTGGTTTAAAATATTTACCCTTTGCAATTTTTTGGACCAATCATGTTGAAACGCCTGCTGACAGCCTTGCTGTGCCTGACCCTCTCCGGCCTCACGGCTGCCGCCCCTGCCGATGAGAAGGCGGCCGCACCGGAAATGACGGCCGAGCAATTCCTCGCCCAGCTGCACCTGCAGCGCGGCAAGATCACCTTGCCGGGCGGCATCGCCACCCTGGATTTGCCCGCCAACTTCCGTTACCTGTCGCCGACGGACGCCGAGCGCGTGCTGGTCGATGCCTGGGGTAATCCACCTGGCATGGAATCGCTGGGCATGATCGTGCCCGCCAAGACCAGCGTGCTCGAGCGCGATAGCTGGGGCGTGATCGTCACGTATGAAAAGGAAGGGCACATCAAGGATGACGATGCGGACAGCATCAAATACGACGAATTGCTCAAGGATATGCAGGCGTCCGTGCTGGAAAACAATGCGGAGCGCAAGAAGCAGGGCTATCCCGGCATCCATTTGATGGGTTGGGCGGAAAAACCCAGCTATGCCAAGGATACGCACAAGCTGTACTGGGCCAAGGATTTGATGGTCGATGGCGGCGAGCACTCGCTGAACTACAACGTGCGCGTGCTGGGGCGCGAAGGCGTACTGAACCTGAACGCGATCGCCAGCATGCAGCAGATCGAAGCGATCAAGAAAGAGATGCAGCAAGTGACGGCGTTCACGGAATTTACCGACGGTAACCGCTACACGGATTTCGACAGCAAGACGGACAAGGTGGCCGAATACGGCCTGGCGGCGCTGGTGGCCGGTGGCGTGGCCAGCAAGCTGGGCCTGTTCGGCAAACTGCTGGCGCTGCTGCTGGCCTTCAAGAAAGTGCTGATCCTGGCCGTGGTCGGCGCCGGTGCGGCCATCGTCAAGTTTTTCGGCGGCAAGCGCAAGGACAAGCCGCAGCCGCAGCCAGCACCGCAGCTGGAACCTGCGGAACAGCCCGGTCATGCGCCCGATGGCAAGGTGAATCTGGAAAAGTAGGATGAACTGAGCCGCTCGGTGCGCCGGCGCACATGCGCGCCCTGTCCGAAAACAGCGCCTCGGGTACACTGACTCATCGTTCACTATCAGGAGTCAGTCATGTCCGTGTCCATGTATCAGGCAACCATCCCCGTCTTCATCCGCGGCTTGCGGGTCGTCTCGGCCCTGCTGGAAAAAGCGCAAGCGCATGTCGAGGAAGACGGCATCGTGCCCGAGATTTTGCTGGGCGCGCAGCTGGCGCCCGACATGCTGGACTTGACGGCGCAGGTGCAGCGCGCCAGCGATACGTCGAAGATGTCGGTCGAACGCCTGAGCGGCGTGCCGGCGCCGAAGTTCGAGGATAATGAAGCGTCGTTCGAGCAGTTACAGGAACGCATCTCCAACACCATCGCCTATATCGACAGCGTCAATGCGGGCCAGATGGCGGGCAGCGCGCAGAAGGAAGTGGTGCTGAACTGGACTGACGAGGGGACAAAATTCTCGGGCGACGATTACCTGCTCAGCTTTGCCTTGCCGAATTTCTATTTCCACGTCTCCATGGTCCACGCCATCCTGCGCAACAATGGCGTGGCCGTGGGCAAGCTCGATTATCTTGGCCCGTACGACTGAGACTGATTATTGCTGCGGTTGCTGCTGAACCTGGTTTTGCACCGCATTGCCCAGCATGCCGCCGCCGATCACGCCGGCCACCGTCGCCAGCGCCTTGCCGCGGCCGCCACCGACCTGATTGCCGATCAAGCCGCCGATGACGGCGCCCGTGCCGATGCCCACGTAGTTGGGCTGGGCGGGCGCAGGCACCGGTTGCGGCTGGCGGACCGGTTCGCGGTAGGCCGTCTCGCGGTAGCCGTCATTGTTGTCACGGTAGGCAGGACGGGCCTGCGCCACTTGCGTGTGGTGCACGACGCGCTTGTGCACGACGGGTGCCGGCGCCGGAGCGGGGGCGGCTTGTGCCACCACGGGAGCGGCCACGGGCGCTGCCAGGGCTGCCGCGTTGGCCGGCGTCATGGCGGCCACGTCGGCAGGCACGGCTGGCACGTTCGCCCGCGAATTGGGCAGGATGCCGGCGATGGACGCCGCGCCCACTAGGCACAGGACCGTCACGGAAATGGCGGCGCCGGCCATCAAGGGGTGGATGCGGCTGGCGGTGGTCGTCGTGTTCATGTGTTCTCCTGGGTGTGGTATTGCGGGTGTTGTTGATGTGTCCAGATTAGCGGCCCCGCCTGCCCAAGGCTAGCCCTTGCGCTGTATCAAACGTAAGCAGGTGTAAGCCGTACTTTCCAAAGCACAGTAGAATCGGTGCTTCCCCTTTTCCGAAAGTCCGCCATGAGCCAGCTATTCACGCCGTTTGCATTGGGGCCGCTGCACGTGGCCAACCGCATCGCCATTGCGCCCATGTGCCAGTACTCGGCCGACAACGGCAACGCCACCGACTGGCACATGATCCACCTGGGCCAGTTGGCCCTGTCCGGCGCGGGGCTGCTGATGACGGAAGCGACGGCCGTCTCGCCCGAGGGACGCATCTCGGCCGACGACCTGGGCCTGTGGTCGGACGCGAATCAAACCGCGCTGGCCAAGGTGGTGCAGGCGATCCGCCGCCACGCGCCGATCCCGCTGGTGGTGCAGCTGGGCCATGCGGGACGCAAGGCATCGAGCCGTGCGCCGTGGCAGGGCGGCACCTGCGTGCATCTGGCCGAGGGCGGCTGGCAAACGGTGGCGCCGTCGGCCATCGCCCACGCGCCGGGTGAAACGGTGCCGCTCGCCCTCGACGAGATGGGCTTGCTGCAGATCAAGGGAGCGTTTGTCGCCGCGGCCCAGCGCGTGCATGCGCTCGGCATCGAGGGCATCGAATTGCATGCGGCGCACGGTTATCTGCTGCACCAATTCCTGTCGCCCCTGTCCAACCAGCGCAGCGATGCGTATGGCGGCAGCCTGGACAATCGCATGCGCTTTCCGCTGGAAGTCTATGAAGCCGTGCGCGCCGCCGTGCCGGCCAGCATGGCCGTGGGCGTGCGCCTTTCCGCCACCGACTGGGTCGAGGGCGGATGGGAAATCGAACAAAGCGTGCGTTTCGCGCAGGAACTCAAGCAGTTGGGCGCCGATTTCATCCATGTCTCCAGCGGCGGCATTTCGCCGCAGCAGCAGATTCCCGTGGGACCCGGCTACCAGGTGGCGTTTGCCGAACGCATCAAGCGCGACAGCGGCTTGCCGACAATCAGCGTGGGTTTGATTACGGAAGCGCAGCAGGCCGAAGACATCATCGCCAATGGCCAGTCCGATATGGTGGCGCTGGCGCGCGCCATCCTGTTCGATCCCCGCTGGCCCTGGCATGCGGCGGCCCAGCTGGGCGCGCAAGTGTCGGCGCCGCCGCAGTACTGGCGCTCGCAGCCGCGTGAGTTCAAGAACCTGTTCGGCGACACGACTCTGGGCCAGCGCTAACGTGTCTCGTCTGCTACACTGACGCTTCTTTCCCATTTCTCCAGGACGCTTCGACATGCGCCATTGATACTGCCGTGCTGTGCACGGCCTCGCCCATCCCGCCAGCGCGCCATTGTGCCGCGCGGGTTCGCCAGCCTTGCTCAAGGAGTATCCATGCCCGCATTACTACAACTCGACCGTCTTTCCTTTGTGCTGCCCGATGGCCGCGCCCTGTTTTCCGATCTGCAATTTTCTTTTGCCCCGCAACGTATCGGCCTCGTCGGCGATAACGGCGTGGGCAAGAGCGTGCTCGCGCGCCTGCTGGCAGGCCGGGCGCAGCCGTCTTCTGGCGCCGTGCGCTGTGACGGCAGCGTGCATTACGTGGCGCAGGAGCTCGATCCGGAGCGCTATCGCACGGTGGCGGCGCTGGCCGGCATGGACGACTTGCTGGCCGCGCTGGCGCGCATCGCCGCCGGCAGCATCGACGAGGCCGACTATGCACTGGTGGGCGAACGCTGGGATGCCCAGGCCCGATTGCGCCAGGCGCTTGATGCGCTCGATTTGCGCCATGTCGATGCCGATACATCAACGGCCAGCCTGAGCGGCGGCGAACGCCAGCGCATCGCGCTGCAGGGCGCCTGGCTGTCGCAGGCGGACTGGCTGGTGCTCGATGAACCGAGCAACCACCTTGACACGCGGCAGCGCGCCCGCCTGGTGGCGCAGATGGCGCGCTGGCCGGGCGGCTTGCTGCTGATCAGCCATGACCGCGGCTTGCTCGAGCACGTCGATGCAATCGCCGAGCTGTCGCCGCAGGGCTTGCGCAGCTATGGCGGCAATTACGCGCTGTATGCGCAGCAGCGCGCGCTGGAACAGGCCGGTTTTGCTGCGGCCCTGCAGGCGGAAAAGGCTGGTGCCCGACGCGAACAGCGTGAAGCGCAACAGCACGCCGAGCGCCAGCAGCGCCGAGTCGGACGCGGCGAGAGGGAAGGGCGCGAAGGCAACCAGAGCAAGCTGCTGCTCGACGCGAAAAAGGAGAAAAGCCAGGATAGCCAGGGCAAGCTGCGCGTGCGAGCGCAAGAGGCGCAGCAGGCGCGCCAGCAGCGCGTGATGGATGCCAGCGCCCGCTGTGCGCCCGAGGCCGAACGGCTGCTGCTGGCGCCCGAGAGCGCCGTGCCGAACGGCAAGCTGATCCTGGAGCTGCGCGAGCTGGTCTTGCCGCATGGCCAGGCGCAGCCTGTGAACCTGGTCTTGAGCGGGCCGCGCCGCCTGGCCGTGACGGGCGACAATGGCAGCGGCAAGTCGACCCTGCTGCGCGTGATCGCCGGACAACTGGCGCCCGCCAGCGGCGAGCCGCGCTGCCATGCGCAGGTGGCCTGGCTGGACCAGCATGCTGGGCTGCAAGACGGCGAGTGCAGCGCCGTGCAACGCTTGCAGGCACGCAACAGTATCTTGCCGGAAGGCGAGCTGCGCACGCGGCTGGCGCTGCTGGGCATTGCCGGCGCGCGCGCCACCATGCCCAGCCGTTTGCTCAGCGGCGGCGAGCGCATGAAGGTGGCGCTGGCGGCCGAGCTGTATGCGCAGGCGCCGCCGCAACTGCTGCTGCTCGACGAACCGGACAATCATCTGGACCTGGCCAGCCTGCAGGCGCTGGAGCAGATGCTGCTGCAATACCAGGGGGCGTTACTTGTGGTTTCGCACGACCAGGCATTTTTGGAGGCAATAAATCTTGACCCCGAGGGCTTGACATTGCACAAGTGACAATTTAATGAAAAAAGTCACGCTCGATGCCTGTAGAGCATGCTTCATGAACCGATGCTGAATTTTGTTTGATTGTCGGTATAATCCACTGAATAACCGGGCCTATTTGTGAACTAAAACTGCTGGTTCACCAATATGATGACGTTTAATCTGGCACTGTTGTCGGTCACTACCGCGCTGCCAGGGCGTCATCCTGCGTGCCCTGCCGTGCATGAATTTTGGTTTCGCTTATATTGTTTTCTTGGAGAAATAGCATGTCGTTTTACGAAAAAATCAAAGCCCTCAACATTGAATTGCCAGTCGTCGCCGCCCCAGCTGCCGCCTACGTGATGCATGCCCGCACGGGCAACACCGTCTTCCTGTCCGGCCACCTGGCCAAGAAGGATGGCAAGGTCTGGGTTGGCCAACTGGGCAAGGACGTCACCACGGAAGAAGGCAAGATCGCTGCGCGCGGCATCGCCATCGAACTGATCGCCACCCTGCAAGATGCATGCGGCGGCGACTTGAACAAGGTCAAGCGCATCGTCAAGGTCATGAGCCTGGTCAATTCCACCTCCGAATTCACGGAACAGCACCTGGTGACCAATGGCGCCTCGGAACTGTTCGTCGAAGTCTTCGGCGATAGCGGCAAGCACGCCCGCTCCGCCTTTGGCGTGGCGCAAATCCCGCTGGGTGCTTGCGTCGAGATCGAGCTGATCGCCGAACTGGCCTGACGCAGTAGCCTGAACACATGAGCATGCCGGCGATTGCCGCCGGCTAGCCCTTTCCTCCTTTCCAGCAAGAGCGGAACCGCCATTGGGGTGGAGGGATCGGTGTATTCAAGAAAAAAACGGAGACACGTAATGAAAACGAGTGAACAAGGCTTGCACCGCGGCCTGGGCGAGCGGCAAATCCGCCTGATGGCGCTGGGCGCCGCGATTGGCGTGGGCCTGTTTTTGGGTTCCGGCAACGCCATCAAGATGGCCGGTCCCGGCATCATGCTGTCGTACATCATCGGTGGCGCGGTCATCTTCATGATCATGCGCGCGCTGGGCGAAATGGCCGTGCACAACCCGGTTGCCGGTTCCTTCAGCCGCTATGCCCAGGATTACCTGGGCCCCCTGCAAGGCTATCTGACGGGCTGGAACTACTGGTTCCTGTGGCTGGTCACGTGTGTGGCGGAAATTACCGCCGTCGCCATTTACATGGGCATCTGGTTCCCCGACGTGCCGCGCTGGATCTGGGCCCTGGCGGCCCTCGGTTCCATGGGCGCCATCAACCTGCTGGCCGTGAAAGCCTACGGCGAGTTCGAATTCTGGTTCGCCCTGATCAAGGTCGTCACCATCATCCTGATGATTGTCGGCGGCACGGGCATGATCGTCTTCGGTCTCGGCAACGGCGGCGTGGCCATCGGCATCTCGAACCTGTGGACGCATGGCGGCTTCTTCCCGAATGGCGCGCAAGGCGTGCTGATGTCCTTGCAGATGGTGATGTTTGCCTACCTGGGCGTGGAAATGATCGGCCTGACGGCCGGCGAAGCGGCGAACCCGAAGAAATCGATTCCCGACGCCATCAATTCCGTGTTCTGGCGCATCCTGATTTTCTATGTCGGCGCGCTGTTCGTCATCCTGTCGATCTACCCATGGAATGAAATCGGCACCACCGGCAGTCCCTTCGTCATGACGTTCGAACGCCTGGGCATCAAAACGGCCGCCGGCATCATCAACTTCGTCGTGCTGACGGCAGCCTTGTCGTCGTGCAATGGCGGTATCTTCAGCACGGGCCGCATGCTGTACAACCTGGCGCTGCAAGGCCAGGCCCCGAAGGCGTTTGCGGAAACGACGGCCAGCGGCGTGCCGCGCCGCGCCATCCTCGTGTCCGTCGTGGCGCTGTTGCTGGGCGTGCTGCTGAACTACATGGTGCCGGAGAAAGTGTTTATCTGGGTTACCTCGATCTCGACCTTCGGCGCCGTCTGGACCTGGGGCGTGATCCTGGTCACGCAGATTCAGTTCCGCAAGACCTTGACGCCGCTGGAAATCAAGAACCTGGCCTTCCGCATGCCGTTCGCGCCGTATGGTTCCTGGATTTCGCTGGCGTTCCTGGCGCTGGTGATCGGCCTGATGGCGTATTTCCCCGATACGCGCATCGCCCTGATGGTGGGACCGGCCTGGCTGATCCTGCTGACGGTGCTGTACTACGTGCTGGGCCTGGCGCCCAAGGACAAGCGTGATGACGTGCCGCAAGGCTACGAAGCGGGTTGGCCAGCGGCCGATGCGCCACACATCAAGAAGTAAGCCAGCGTCGTTGAGCTGAGCCGGAAGCGCGCCCCTGCACCCGCAGCGGCGCGCTTTTTATTTCATATTGACAATCCCACGCCCCGCTAGCGTCCATGCGCGTTTCGCGGCGCACGCCTGGCGTTGTTTCCTTACATCAAAGTTCTGTTTAGCTGAGCCGGTGAAAGCCCTATAATCGCTTAGTTTTGAAAATGGACGCGATCTTTCCGGTTTTTTGCCAGGTAAGTAATCGCCAGGAAATTATTGTGAATTTATAGCAAACAGAAGTGGATGTGATGCAAGGCGCCCGGCGCGACGCAGTGCGAGCACTGCTAGCGATGGGTAACGCAGCAGCGCGCCACTTATGGAAGCTAGAAAACACAAGAATTTATTGGGGGTTACTCAAGGCCGGAGCGCTATTTGTTTTTACCCGTCGTACGAAAATACGTATGCCTCATAAAGGAAGTCTAGTGAGCCAAACCCTGGTCCAGAAACTCTGCCGCACCAAGCCGATCGATACCACGGTCGAATATGGTGAAGGCCTCAGCAGCAGCGGCTTGAGCCGCTCCATCGGCCTGTTTTCCCTCACCATGATCGGCGTCGGCGCCACCATCGGCACGGGCATCTTCTTTACCATGGTCGAGGCCGTGCCCAAGGCGGGCCCCTCGGTCGTCCTGTCTTTCCTGATCGCCGCCATCACGGCTGGCTTGACGGCCTTGTGTTATGCGGAATTGTCGTTCCGCATCCCCGCCTCCGGCTCCTCGTATTCGTTTGCCTACGCCACCGTGGGTGAGTTTCTTGCCTTCATCATGGCCGCCTGTCTGCTGCTCGAATACGGCTTGGCGGGCAGTGCCGTGGCCATCGGCTGGTCGTCCTACCTGAATAACTTCCTGGAAAACGCGTTTGGCTGGCATATTCCCGAGATGCTGCGCACGCCGATGATCGTTTCCGGCCCGCATGGCATGGAGTTTCACTCTGGCCACATCAACCTGCCGCCCATCTTTTTGATCTGCATGTGCGGCTTTTTGCTGCTGCGCGGCGCCAAGGAATCGGCGCTGATGAACGCCATCATGGTCATCATCAAGCTGTCCATCCTCGTATTCTTCATTGCCATTGCCTTTTCCGGTTTCAATGCAGACAACTTCGTGCCCTTCTTCAATACCGACAATAGCAAGGGCTTTGCCGGCATGACGGGCGTCACCGCTGCTGCCGGCACCGTCTTCTTCTCCTTCATCGGCCTCGATACGGTGGCGACGGCGGGCGACGAAGTGAAAGACCCCAAGCGCAATGTGCCGCGCGGCATCCTGTATGGCTTGCTGATCGTCACCGTGTTTTATTTGCTGGTCGCCGTGGCCGCCCTCGGTGCGCAACAGGCGAAATTGTTCGAAGGCCAGGAAGCGGGCCTGGCGGTGATTTTGCAAAACGTGACGGGCAAGACCTGGCCCGCGCTGGTGCTGTCGGCCGGCGCCGTCATTTCCGTCTTCAGCGTGACCCTGGTGACGATCTATGGCCAGACGCGCATCCTGTTTGCCGTCAGCCGCGACGGCCTGATCCCGAAATCGTTCCAGAAGATCCACCCGCGCACCCTGGTACCGGTCAGCAATACCATCATCGTCTGCCTGGTTGTGGCTCTGGTGGCCGGTTCCGTCGATGCGACTTACCTGTGGGACATGGTCAGCATCGGCACCCTGACGGCGTTCATGGTGGTCTCGATCGCCGTGCCCGTACTGCGCCACAAGCAGGGCGCCAACCGCATCGAAGGCTTCAGCGTGCCGTTCGGGCCGTACGTGATTCCCGGCCTGAGCGTACTCGCCTGCCTGTACATCATGCGCGATTTGCCGCATACGACGTTTGTCGTGTTTAGTATCTGGATGGCGGTCACGGTGGCCATTTACTTCCTGTACAGCATGCGGCATTCGCACCTGGGCAGGAAGACCCGCTAATGCAGTCTGTTCCATCCAAAACCGCCGCGCTTGCCGGCGGTTTTTTTTATTTCTAACCGGAATTTACATGATGAAAATAACTGATCTGGCCGCCTGCGGCTTGCTGGCAAGCAGCTTTCTGGGAACCATGGCGCAAGCCGCGCCTGCCAGCGGGCCGGCATTGCGCGATTACCGCGCCGTGGCCCTGTCGGCCAATGGCCAGCGCATCGCCGCCATCGAGTCGAGCAAGGCGGGTGAACAGCCGCAGCGCCCGCACGCGGCCATCGTTGTGCGCGACGCCGCCAACGGCGCCATCGTGCAGCAATTCGACCCGTGCGCCGTGTGTTCCTACGACAAGCCCAGCTGGTCGCCCGATGGCCGGCAACTGGCCTTTGTCGGCTACGATGCCAAGGCGGGCACGGCGCAGCTGTACCTGGCCACGATGACGCAGGCACAGGCGCGCATGTTGACCAGCATCAAGGGCGTGGCCAGCACGGCGCGCTGGTCGCCGGACGGCAAGCAACTGGCGCTGCTGGCCACGGTGGGCGCGCGCAAGCTGGCCGGCGCCGTGGAGGCGGGCGCGCGTCAGGTGGGCGAAGTGGGCAGCGAAGACGATGCCCAGCGCATCGCCGTCGTGCCGGCCAGCGGCGGCGAACCGCGCCTGCTGTCACCCGCCGATACCTATGTGTATGAATACAACTGGACGCCCGATGGCCGCGGCTTTGTTGCTACCAGCGCGCAGGGCAATGGCGACAGCAACTGGTGGGTTGCCAAACTCAGCCATATTGACGGGGACACGGGCGCCCTGCGCGTGATTGCGTCGCCGGCCATGCAGCTGAACCTGCCGTCCGTCTCGCCGGATGGCAAGACGGTGGCCTTCATTGGCGGCCTGATGAGCGATTTCGGCTCCATCGGCGGCGATATCTATACCGTGCCGCTGGCCGGCGGCACGCCGCGCAATCTCACGCCCGATTACCGCGGCACCTTCAATGGCGTCGTCTGGCGCGGCGCCGGCTTGCTGGCGACGGCCCTGATCGATTCGCAGCTGGCGCTGGTGCCCGTCGATGCGCAAACGGGGCCGGCCCAGCCCGTGCTGCTCGGTGAGATCAGCAGCGGCGGCAGCGATGGCCGTCTGTCCTTCAGCGCCGATGGTTTGCAGGCCGCTGCCGCGCAGGAAGACTTTACCCATGCCAGCTACCTGGTGGCGGGGCCGGTGGGCCAGCTGAAAAAGATAACGCGCGACAATGACGGCTTTGCGCCGCAGTTGACGGTGCAGAACGTGGGCTGGAACAACGAGCAATACAAGGTGCAAGGCTGGCTGCTGGGGCCGTTGAAGACGGACGCAGGCAAGCGCTACCCGATGATCGTCAACGTGCATGGCGGGCCCGGCGCGGCCGCCTCGCCCCGTTACGTGGCGGCGAGCACCCTGATCCACGAATTGACGCAAAAAGGCTATTTCGTCTTCCTGCCCAATCCGCGCGGCAGCTTTGGCCAGGGCCAGGCTTTTACACGCGCCAACATGGCGGACTTTGGCGGCGGCGACTGGCGCGACATTCTCACCGGCATCGATGCCGTGCAAAAAGTGGCGCCCGTCGACGGCCAGCGCCTGGGCCTGATCGGCCACTCGTATGGCGGCTTCATGACCATGTGGGGCGTCACGCACAGCGACCGCTTCAAGGCGGCGGTGGCGGGGGCGGGCGTATCGAACTGGATCAGTTATTACGGCCAGAACGGCATCAACCAGTGGATGATCCCCTTCTTTGGCGCCTCCGCCTATGACAACCCGGCCGTCTACCGCAAGGCTTCGCCCATCGAATCGATCAAGGCGGCGAAGACGCCGACCTTGATTTACGTGGGCGAGCGCGACGTGGAAACGCCGGCCGTCCAGTCGCTGGAATTCTGGCACGGCTTGCGGGCCATGGGCGTGCCGTCCAGCCTGTTCATCTACGACGGCGAAGGCCATTCCTTCCGCAAGCTCGAGCACCAGCGCGACTTGCAGAAACGTACTATCGGCTGGTTTGAACGTTATCTGAAATAAATCGCTGGGGTTTAGCGTGGTGACACGATATGCACGATCGCCGCGCTATGCACCACGATCTTGTCCGCATCCGCCTGCAACAGGCGAATACGGCGCTGCACCAGCGGCCAGCCCGACCAGGCCACGTCGCTGACGGGCGGCGCGGCAGGGGCGGCCAGCGGCGCGCTGATGGCGGCCTTGTCATCGAGCTGCTCCAGCGCGCGCGACAGGGTCAGGCACACTTGCGTGTGGCTATGGCCGAGTAGGGCGTTGACGGGCGTGACGGGCAGCTGGCTGGCGTGGCGCCCGAGGATCGAGCGCAGGGCCGCCACGTGGGCCACCAATAAGTAGTTTTGCACGATGAACAGGTTGATGTCTTCCACGGCCCGCTGCTTGCTGGCCGGTTCATCGAGCATGCGCACCAGCGCCGAGCTGAGCGCGGCCAGGCTGTCCATCAAGCGCTTGCGTTCGATGCGGTAGGCGAAATCATCGAAGCATTTTCCCTGCAGCAGCGCGAAGCTGGCTTGCATATAGCTGAGGTTCACATTCAGTACCTGGCGCACGAGGCGCGGCAGGCTCTGGTATTCCCAATTGGCCAGCACGAAGCTGAAGACGGTGGCCACCGCCGCGCCGATCAGGGTGTCGATCAGGCGCTCGCTGACGAGGTTCGGGTTGCTGGGCGCCACCAGGTGCATTTGCAGCAAGATCATCAGGCTCACGGCAATGGCCGTGTAGCGGTAACGCAGATAGATGAAGGTGGGCGTGGCCACGATGGAGAGGAACAAGATGGCCATCAGCACGATATTGCTGTGCACGAAGCGGATCACGATGGCCGTGATGATGCAGCCGATGATGGTGCCGATGATGCGGTCGGCGCGGCGCTGGCGCGTCATGCTGAAGGTGGGGCGCAGGATGATGACGATGGTCAGGACGATCCAGTAGCTGTGCGCCGCATACGGCAGCCAGTGGCCGATCAGTAATCCCACCGAGATGGCCATGGACACGCGCAGGGCGAAGCGGAACACGGGCGAATCCAGGCGCAGATTCGATAGCAGGGTCTTCAGTTCGTATTTCTGCTGCGACAAAAACGGCGCCATGTCCGCACCGCTCCAGAATGGCACGTCGGCATAGACTTTTTGCGTGGCCAGATGCAGCTCGGCGATCATTTTCAAAATGGCGCGGATCTTGTTGCGCTGCGCGCGCAGGGTGGCCAGCGCTTCCTGCGCACCGTCGCCTTTTGCATGCAGGCGAGCGATTTCCGCTTCGATCTCGGCCCATTCCCTGTCGTAGCTGATCTGCGCATACGAGGCGCGCTTGCGCGTGACGGCATACGCCACGGCTTCGATGTCGCGCGCCGCCTTGTAGGCCAGGTCATGCAAGGATTTCAAGACGTCGGAGTCGGCCAGGTGCTGGCGCAGCAGCGCGTAATCCGTGTGCGTGGAGAGGATCAGTTCATACAAATCGAGCATGCACACGTGCACCTGTACGACGATGGCGTCCTTGCTGTTCTTGTGGCTGCGCAGAATCAGGTCGCGCGACGCCTGCTGGCGGTCGGCCAGAATGCTTTGATGGCGCACCAGCTTGTTGAACTGTTCCGTCAAATTGAAACGCGTGTCGTAGAAATCGGCCTTGATGTCGATGTAGGCGGCTAACTCGAACAGGGCTTCGGCCAGTACTTGCTGCTTGATGCGGTGGCGCAAGACCCAGGCGATGGCCATGGCATAGGCCAGATAGATCAAGCCGCCCAGCATGAACAGGCCCGCATGGTGAAACGATTGCTGCCACGTCATCTGGTGCTCCATCGACATGGTCATGATGAACAGGGCGGCCAGTTGCAAGGGCATGGATTTCTTGCCGTACACCACCATCATGCTGGCAAGAAAGCTGACCACCACGAGCACCGTCATCAGCAGCCACTGCACGGGACCGCACAGGCTGATCAATAAAGTGACGGCGCTGCACAGCAGCACCGAGGCCAGCATTTCGTTGAACTTGTGGCGCAGGGGGCTGGGCATGTCCATCAGGGTCGTGCACAGGGCGCCGATGCACACTGTCATGGCGGTGGCGCTGTCGCTGATTTCCAGGGTCAGCAAGGTCAGGCCGACCAGGCCGATGGCCACGCGCAAGCCCAGGTAAAAATAATGGCTGTAGATAAAGGTGCGCAGGTTCAGTGCGTAGTGCATGGGATTACCTTGTGGGCAGGGCACAGAAAGAGGCGCCGCACCGGGGTCTCCGATGCGGCGCCAGGATGTTGCATTCGCTACAGCCTTGATTTACATCAGGGCAATGACAGGATAGCGCCGCCATTCAGGCTCGGCAAAGCGCTGGCAGTGTTCAAAAATGAAGTCGAGCACGGCTTCCTGATTGCTCAGCAAGGCCGGATTCGCTGCCTTCCACTCGGCAAATTTAGCGGCCAGCGCAGGCTCATCGCGCAGCAGTTCCGACGCCATGTCTTCGAACACGTAATCGGAAAACGCTTCTTTCTTCTCCAGCACGCTGTTGAAGAAGCCCCAGCGGAAGAAGCTGTCGTGTGCCTGCGGTTCCAGCGTTTCCACGGCGTAGCGGGCGTTGTCCTGCTCCAGGCTGATCACATAGTCGCCCGCCTGCACGGTGAACTGGCCCGTGCGCGCTTCCAGTTCCACTGTGTCGTGGAACATGTGGCCTTCGTAGGCCGTGGCCCGCGTGCCGACGTCGGTGATGTGGTAGTAGCGCGCCGTTACCGTCTGTTCGGTGGTGATTCGGCTCATTTCGACGCCGTTCCAGCGCAGCCGTTCGATGACTTCGCGCCACGCTTGCGGCACGATATAGGCTTTTGGCGCGGCCACGGTGACGTCCGCATCGAAGCGGTTGTAGTAGGCGATGTCGCGCTCCCACGGCTGCGAGCGGTCGTACGACAGGCGCTGGTAGTTGCCCAGCAGACTCGGCGTGTATTGCGCTGCATAGCCCTTGAAGGGGAAGGTCGACGGTTGCTCTTCATTCATGGCCCAGTGGATGGGCCATGCGGCTTGCGTGCGGCCCGCTGCCTTGGCTTGCGCGCGCAGTTGCTTGATCTGTTCGCCGTGTTTGACCGTGAACGCCATGCAGATGTCGAGCAGGGCGCGCATGGATGCGTAGCGGTCGGCAAACGGTTTCAGCATGTGCGTTTCCGGCATGAAACCAATGACGTGATGCAGGGCCGCAAAGCCCGTCGAGAAACGGGGTACTTCGAGGAATTCGGCAATGCCGTGGTCGGGGCTGTCCTTGACGGGATTCACATAAGGGCAGGTGGGCCAGCCTGCTTGTTCCATCTGCGCAAAGATATGCGGCAGCATGGTGTCTTGCAGGAAGGGGCCGAGGCCATTGCCCAGCTTATCCGTCTGCGTGTGGATCAGGGTCATCGTGTACGGGTAGTCGGCGCCGTTCGACGTGTGGGTGTCGACCATCACGTCCGGGTCCCAGCTGGCCAGCAGGCGGTTGAACACTTGCGCGTTCAGGCTGTCGCACTTGATGAAATCGCGGTTCAAGTCCAGGTGGCGGCTATTGCCGCGGAAACCGAATTGCTCCGGGCCATCCTGGTTCACGCGCGACGTGTTGGCGCGGTTCAGACTGCCATCGACGTTGTAGATCGGAATGAACAGCAGCACGGTGCTGCCCAGCGCCGCCAGGCGTTCCGGCTGCGTGCACAGGTCGCGCACGATGGCCATGCAGGCGTCGATGCCTTCCGGTTCGCCCGGGTGGATGCCGTTGTTGTTGAAGAACACGGTGCGGCCCGCGCGCTTGATCTGTTCGCGGTCGAATACGCCGTCCGCGCTGATGACGCCAGCATGGAGGGGCACGCCCGAATCGGACAGGCCGATCTGTTCGAAGTGCAGCACCTGCGGGTAGCGTGCGGCGAGATCTTGATAGAAGGTGATGCATTCCAGCCAGGTCGTGGTCTGGTTGTGGTTACCGAGTTCGTAGGTCGTGCGCAAGTCTGGTGGCATAGCGGTCTGAGTCTGGGAGGGGGAAGGCGCGCTGGGTAAGTACGCCCGCTAGGGGCCAATTGTAGCACCGGCGTCGGCGCCTTGAGGCGCGGCAGATGGGCCGGGCCGCACTTGTGTTATGAATACGTTTCACGCGCAAGGGAGGCGGCATGGGCAAGGCAGTGATGGCAGCGATGGCAGCGCTGGTGTGGTGGGCTTGCCTGGCGGCACAGGCGGCGCCGTTGCGCTTGCCGGCGAGCAAGGAACCGGTGGCGCAGGGCGGCTCCGTGACCGCCGCCGCGCAGGGCGCGCTGATACGCTACCGGGGCTGGCTGCTGGCCGTCGATGGCGCCGTATCGGAGGAGCGGCCCGACGTCTTGCTGACGTCGGCGCATGCGGGGCAGGCGCCGCAGTTGCGGGTCGGCGCGACGCAGCGTGTCTTGCCCGTATGGTCGGCTTTCGAGCTCGTCAAGGGCAGCACGCGCCTGCGCATCACGGCGCTGCCGGGGCCGGATGAGGTGGCCGCGCTGCTGCTGGACTTTGGCGACGGCGATTACCGCATCGTGATTCCCGCCGCGCGCATCGCCCGGCAAGCCTATCCGCTGCTGGCGCAGCGCTTTCCCGGCGCCGACCTGGCCTTGCTGCTGCAGGAGGGCCGGAGGGTCATGCTGCCGCTGGGAAGTGGCAGCGCGCAAGTATTTGGCGAGGAGCAAGCCGTGCCTTACCGCTTTAGCAAAGTAAAACGTTAGGCAAAAAAAAGCCACTCCCGCAGGAGTGGCTCAGGGAACAACCGCCCGTTGCCGGGCTTATTAGTTGTTGTTATCCGCGAATTACTCGGCGCCCATTTCTTTCAGCAGGTTGTCTGCGTGGTCGATGTGTTTCATGTTCCACAGCATGTAGCGCAGGTCGACCTGGATCGAACGGGTGTTGGCCTTGTTGTAGTCCCAGTCGGAAATGATCGAGTCCAAGGTGCCGTCGAATGCCAGGCCGATGAATTCGCCTTTTGCGTTCAGGGCAGCCGAACCGGAGTTGCCGCCGGTGATGTCCAGGGTGGCCAGGTAGTCGACCGGCACGGTTTTCAGCTTCGGATCGACGAATTTGCCGAAGTCCTTGGCCTTGATCGCGGCCAGTTGTTTTGCCGGCGCATTGAACTCGCCTTCGCCCGTGGCTTTGGCGGCGACGCCATTGACGGTGGTGAAGGCGGTCCAGGTGGTGCCATCGGCGCCATGGTCACGGCCGGCAACACGGCCGAACGTCACGCGCAGGGTGCTGTTGGCGTCAGGATAGACGGCTTGGCCCTTGCTCTTCATGAAGGCGATTTTTGCTTTCATGTAGTTGGCGTAGGCTTGCTGGATCTTGCCGGCCAGTTCTTCGTCTTCCGCTTCGTTTTTCAGCGAATCCGGGTACATGGCGACGGCGGCCTGGATGAAGCTGTCCTTGCTGGTCTGGAATTCGGCTGGCGTGCGTTTCAACCATGCCGCGCGTTCTTCCTTGTCGGCCAGCTTGCTGCCCGCATACAGTTTGTCCAGGGCAGCGGCCAGGTCGGCTTGCGACATGCCATCCTTGATGCCGATGGCGGCGTCGAAGCTGGCACGGCGTTGTGCGGCTGGTTGCGCGGCGTACTTGGTCAGGCTGTTCAATACCAGCGCCTTGTCGACTTTTTCATCGTAGGTGCGCTCGACCGACGTGATGCTCGACGACAGACGTGGCAAATCGCGCGTCTGGTAGCCGGACTTGCGTTCCGTATCGGCCTTGGTGCCTTCGTTCGACAAACGGTACAGGCTGCGTGCCGTGCTCAGCAGGCGTGGCTGCGCATAGCTGAGGAAGAAATCGCGCTTGGTGTCGGCATCGCGCTCGGCGATCAGCTTTTCCACTTGCTCGATGTCGCCGGCAAACTCCGCCTTGCGGGCAGGATTGGCGTTGACCCAGGTTTTCAGGGCTTCGTGTTCCGTCGTCTTGCGTGCCAGGAAGTCGCTGCCGGCGTAGGAATCGAGCATGCCTTGGCGGTTCTTGTAGTAATTGTTCACGCCAGCAACCTGACCCGCGTATTTCAGGGCAACGTCCTTGTTGTCCTTGGTTTCGCGCGCGATGATGGCCAGGGTTTCGCCCGACGCTTTCACGAAGGCAGGGTAGTTCCAGTCAAACGTGAACGCCACTTCCGATGGCAGGCGGTGACGGTTGGTGCGGCCCGGGTAGCCCAGCGCCATGACGAAATCGCCTTCTTTCAAGCCATCCTTGGCCAGTTTCAGCACGTGTTTTGGCTGGTACGGCACGTTGTCCTTGCTGAAGTCGGCAGCTTTGCCGTCTTTGCTGACGTAGGCGCGGTAGAAACCGTAGTCGCCCGTGTGACGCGGCCACATCCAGTTGTCGGTGTCGCCGCCGAATTTACCGACGCCCGCTGGTGGCGCGTGCACCAGGCGCACGTCGCGGATTTCCAGTTGCTTGATCAGGTAAAACTCTAGGCCGCCGTAGTAGCTCGACACGGTGCAGCGGAAACCCGCTTCTTTTTCGCATTCTGCAACCAGTTTCTTCTGGTTTTTCTCGATCGCGTCGATGCGTGCCTTGCCTTGCAGCTTGGCCACGTCGGCGCTGATGATCTTGTCGCTGACATTGGTCACGGCCGAGGTGACGAAGATGCGGCTGCCCGGGGCGGCCGGCAATTCTTCAGCGAAGGTCTTGGCCAGGAAACCGTTGGCCAGCAAATCGCGCTCCTTGGTCGAATTGACCGCCACGCTGTTGTAGACGCAATGGTGGTTGGTGGCAACCAGGCCTTGCGGCGAGACGAACGACGCCGAGCAGCCGCCCAGGCTGACGATAGCGCCCATCGGGAATTCGGTCAGTTTGGTCAGGGTGGTCGGATCGAGTTTCAGTCCGGCGGCTTTCAGCTCCTTGGCTACTTGTGGCAGCTGTTGGGGCATCCACATGCCTTCGTCGGCGTGTGCGAAGTTGCTCAGGATGGCGAGCGCGATGAGAGATTTTTTCATTCGAGTTCTGTTCTTTTACATTGTAGGGAAGTCGGAATCAGCGGAGTACCCGCTGATTGTGCAGCGGGCGACATAGAGTATCCGTATCGAACCCGCACTAGTCAATCACATTTTCCGGAGGGTATGTTCATATGTGGTTGCTTGAACGACATGATTTTAGGTGGCGCAGGGGCAGGAACCGGCCGCCAACGCGCATTTTTCCGTGCGGCCGCTGTGGTATTGTCCATACGTATCCTAGCGGCAATGAAAAATGGCCGGGCGCTTGCGCGGCCCGGCCACTTGCTGATGCGTAGCTGTTTGCCTGCTTAGCGTATTTTGCCGCGGCGTAAAAGATTGACGATGCCCAGCAGGATGACGGCGCCGAGGAATGAGACCAGCAGCGAAGCCAGACTGAAATTGTCGCTATTGATGGTGCCCGTGCCGAACAGGGGCGCCAGCAGCCAGCCGCCCAGGAAGGCGCCAACGATGCCGACGACGATATTGAGGAAGATGCCCTGTTGTGCATTGGTTTTCATGACCATGCTGGCCAGCCAGCCGATGACGCCGCCAATAACGATCCAGATAATGAAATTCATGTGGTCCTCCGCGGTGGATAAGTGGGTGTGTCATGTCAGAACAACATCATGCCAATCGATAGTGATGCCGCACGATAGAAAAGTCCAGCGGATTCTCGTCGTGCATGCAAAAGCCCGCCTGGCTGCGGGCAGCGAGGCGGGCTTGTCCTGCGGAAAGGCGGTGTTTAATCGGCCTTGATCGCTTCGACCTGGATGGCCAGCTTGACTTCCGGCGAGAACGCCGGCATGCCGTAGTTCAAGCCAAAGTCGCTGCGCTTGAATTCCGCCGTGGCGTCGGCGCCGCACACTTCGCGCTTGTAGCGCGGGTGCATGATGCACTTGAACTTGCTCACATTCAGCTTGACGGGCTTGGTCACGCCCAGCAAGGTCAGTTCGCCATCGACTTCCACCAGCTGCTCGCCGTTGAACTTGAGCGAGGTACTTTTGTAGGTGATTTGCGGAAATTTCTCGACGTTGAACATGTCCGCTTTTTTCGCGTGCGTGTTCATGGCATCGAGGCCGAAATCGATCGAATCGGCATCGATGACCAGGTCCAGGCTGCCCGTCTTGGCGGCGCGGTCCAGGGCGACCGTCCCCTTGGTCTTGTTGAACTTGCCGCGCCACACCGACATGCCCATGTGATCGGCTTCAAAGCTGGGGAAGGTGTGCGTCGGGTCGAGGTTGTAGGTGTCGGTAGCGGCCATGGCCGAACCCGCGCCGGCAGCTGCCAGCACGGCGATCATCAAGTGCGAAAATTTCATGCAGATCCTAAAGTTGAACAGGTTGTGGGGTTGTTTTTGGTAACGCCTGAAAAACGTTCAGGACAAGGCGCCTTGCCGAAGGCAGTGCAAATAGCACGACGAGGCAAGAGCAACGCAGCCATGGACGTTTTCTCAGGTGTTACTGAGCAGCGACGTGGAATTTAATTGTGACCTCGTCGGCAACCATGCTCGTGTCTTTCCACTCGCCTTCGCCGATGTTGTAGGTCAGGCGCTTGATCGGCAGGGCGCCGTCAAACGCGTATTTGCCGCCGTCGGCTTTTACCGCCAGGGGGAAGGTCACGTCGGTGGTCTTGCCTTTGATGCTCAGCTTGCCGGTGACCGTCAGCTTGCCCGCGCCGGCGGCCTTGATGCTGCTCGAGACAAAGGTGGCTTTCGGGAACTGGGCCGAGTTGAACCATTCTTTCTTCGCCACTTCCTTGTTGTATTCCGGATCGCCGATATCGATGCTGGCCGTTTCGATTTCCACCGACGCTTTCGAGGCATCCGGCGTGGCCGGGTTGTAATCGATGGCGATATTGAATTTCTTGAACTTCGCTTCCACGGGCACGTTCATTTGCTTGAACACGGCCGACACGCTGGTCTTGGCGGGATCGACTTTCAGCAGGGTGGCGGCGGTGGCGGCCACGGACAGGCCCAGCAGAGAAGCGAGGACGATGCGTTGGGTGGTTTTCATCTTGTTTTTTTCCTGTAGTTTCAGTGAGCAAGGGGACGTCGATGTCAGGGCAGCATGCGCTTGAGGACGCCATCACGGTCGATGAACTGGTGCTTCAGCGCCGCCAGCACATGGGCGGCCACAGCGGCTGCCATTGTCATGTTCAGAACATAATGAATCTCTTTTAAAAGCGGCTTAAGTTCCGGGTTCGGCGCCATGATGACGGGCAGCTGGAACAGGCCCAGGTAGACCACCGGCACGCCGGCGGCCAGGGTGTACAGGTAGCCGGAGATGGGCACGGCGAAGATCAGGATGTACAGCAGCACGTGCATGGCGTCGGCCGCCTTCTTTTGCCAGGCAACCATGCTGGCCGGGTGCGGCGGCGGCACGTTGGCCTTGCGCCACAGCAGGCGGATGGCGGCGATGGCCAGCACGGTCACGCCCAGCCATTTGTGCCAGGAGAAATATTTGAGCTTGGTGGGCGTCAGGCCGGGAATATCCGTCATGACCAGGCCCATGACGAAGGCGCTGATGATCAGCAGGGCGGTCAGCCAGTGCAGGATGATGGCGGTGGTGGTGTAGCGTTGCATCGATGGCTTTCTTGAATGTAGTACGTATTAGGACTAATTCGGCCTAATATACCAAAGAAAATCAAATTGCGCTGCGTGCTGGAGATTCTACAAGAAAGATTGCCGGAAAAACCGCGGGGCGGGCAGCATTTGTGTGCTGGCCGCCCCGCGGGAGTGGGATCGGACGATCCCCATGTGAAAACTGCTTAGATGGCTTTGGCCAATTGCGCCGCGATACCGATGTAGTTGCCCGGCGTCATGGTCAGCAGCACGTCCTTGGCATCCTGCGGAATGGCCAGGCCATTGACGAAGGTTTGCAGCGCTTCCTTCGAGATGCCCTTGCCGCGCGTCAGCTCTTTCAGCTGCTCGTACGGGTTTTCGATGCCATAGCGGCGCATCACGGTTTGTACGGGTTCGGCCAGCACTTCCCAGGTCGCGTCCAGGTCTTGCGCCAGGCGCGCGTGGTTCACTTCCAGCTTGTTCAGGCCGCGCAGGCAGCTGTCATACGCCAGCAAGGTGTAGCCGAGGCCCACGCCGATGTTGCGCAGCACGGTCGAATCCGTCAAATCGCGCTGCATGCGCGAGACGGGCAGTTTTTCCGACAGGTGCTTGAGCACGGCGTTGGCCAGGCCCAGGTTGCCTTCCGAGTTTTCGAAGTCGATGGGGTTGACCTTGTGCGGCATCGTCGACGAGCCGATTTCGCCCGCTTTCAGTTTCTGCTTGAAGTAGCCCAGCGAGACGTACGTCCAGATGTCGCGGTTCAGGTCCAGCAGGATCGTGTTGGCGCGCGCGAAGGCGTCGAACAGTTCGGCCATGTAGTCGTGCGGTTCGATCTGGATCGTGTATGGGTTGAAGACCAGGCCCAGGCGCTGTTCGATGACGGCCTGCGAGAATGCGGGCCAGTCGAAGCCGGGATAGGCCGACAGGTGGGCGTTGTAGTTGCCGACGGCGCCATTCATCTTGCCGAGGATTTCCACTTGCGCGATGCGTTTCACGGCGCGCTGCAGGCGGGCCACGACGTTGGCGAATTCCTTGCCCAGGGTGGTCGGGCTGGCCGTCTGGCCGTGCGTGCGCGACAGCATCGGCACATCGGCGTTATCGTGCGCGATCTGCGTCAGCTTGGCTACCAGGCCGTTCAATGCCGGCAGCATCACGCCGTCGCGCGCGGCCTTAAGCATCATGCCGTGCGAGGTGTTGTTGATGTCTTCCGAGGTGCAGGCGAAATGGATGAATTCCGACGCCGCCACCAGTTCCGGCACGTCCGCCACTTGTTCCTTCAGCCAGTACTCGACGGCCTTGACGTCATGGTTGGTGACCGCTTCGATGGCCTTGATGCGAGCCGCGTCGGCTTCCGAGAAGTCGGCCGCCATCTTGTCGAGCAGGGCGCTCGCTTCGGCCGAGAACGGCTTGATTTCGGCGAAACCGGCTTGCGACAGCGCCTGCAGCCAGGAGATTTCCACTTTCACGCGGTGGTGCATGAAACCGGCTTCGGACAGGATCGGGCGCAGCAGATCGGTCTTGCTGGCGTAGCGGCCATCGAGCGGAGACAGGGCCGACAGCGTGGAATACGGAGTAGTAGAAGTCATGAGAGCGGACGCAAGTTAAAGAAACGGTTGGCGTGTGGCGCGCGGGGAGGGCAGGGCTATTGCAATACAGCAACACTGACGGCGCCACAGTAAAGGACGATTTTACCACCGCTGGCCGCTGGCCAGCCGTCCATCGGGCGCCGGCGCACCGCAATTTGGCTGAATCCGGCCCCGATGCGGCATGCCTGCCACACCATGGAGACGGCTGGGCGCGTGCTGCCAAACACCGCTGCCGCCGATGCTATACTGCTTGCTGATCCTTCACCTTAAAGTAGCTATGAAACTGATCGGTTCCCTCGCCAGCCCGTATGTCCGCAAAGCCCGTATCGTGCTGGCGGAAAAAAAGCTCGACTATGTCTTCGAGCTGGAAAACGTGTGGGTGCCGGAAACCCGCATCGCCCAGGCCAATCCCCTGGGCAAGGTGCCCTGCCTGGTGATGGAGGATGGCAGCACCTTGATCGACTCGAAAGTCATCGTCGAATACCTCGACACGCTCACGCCCGTGTGCAAGCTGTTGCCGGCCGGCGGCAATGGCCGCGAGCGGGCCGATATCAAGAACTGGGAAGCGCTGGCCGACGGCATCCTCGACGCGGGCGTGCTGGTGCGCCTGGAGCGCACGCAGCGCCCGCCCGAGCAGCAAAGCGCCGCCTGGATCGCGCGCCAGCTGGACAAAGTCACGCTGGGCCTGGCGGCGCTCGAGGCGCGCCTGGGCGAGAGCGCGTATTGCGCCGGCAAGAACTACACCCTGGCCGACGTGGCCGTGGGCTGTACCCTGGGCTGGCTCAGCTTCCGCTTCCCGGAAATCGACTGGCGCGCGGATCACCCGGCGCTGGCGCGCCTGTTCGACAAACTGTCCGAACGGCAATCTTTCAAGGATACCGTGCCGCAATAAGGCGCGGACGAAAAAAAACCGGCTCTGCCGGTTTTTTTATCTGCCTCGAAGAGCAATTACTCCTCAATCGCCATCTGACTTTGCAGGTAATTCTGAATGCCGACCTTGGCGATCAGGTCGATCTGCGTTTCGAGCCAGTCGATATGCTCTTCCGTGTCTTCCAGGATCATCAGGAACAGGTCGCGCGAGACGTAGTCGCCCGCTTTTTCGCTGATGGCGATGCCTTCCTTGACGGTGGCGTGCGCGGCGCGTTCCAGCTTCAGGTCGCATTCCAGCATTTCCGGCGTGTTCTCGCCGATCAGCAGCTTGTGCAGCGCTTGCAGGTTCGGCAGGCCGTCGAGCATCAGGATGCGGTCGATCAGCTTGTCGGCGTGTTTCATTTCGCCGATCGATTCTTCGTATTCCTTCTTGCCCAGCTTTTCCAGGCCCCAGTGCTTGTACATGCGCGCATGCAGGAAGTACTGGTTGATGGCCGACAGTTCGTTGGTGAGCTGTGCATTGAGCATGCGGATGACTTCTTTATCGCCCTTCATGGCATTTCCTTTGTTCTGTGTCGCGTTCGATGATGAAACCGCAGGCTGCTGGCGTTCACGGCCGGGTGGCGCAGGGCTGCCTGGTGGCGCGCAGGTTGCCGGTTTCGCTATGCCCGCATGATAGCGCAAAATATGGGCGGTTTTCGGTGCTAAACGGCATTTTTCCGTCTTTTTAACGTAAATATCGTGCGAATAAAACCCATTCTCAAGTGGATTGCCCACTTGCGCCGTTTTTTATTTGTTAAGGAAAATGAAGGCCATTCTCATTCGCGTTTCTGGCCCGCTTTTGGCGCTGCCGGATCGCGTGCCTGACCGCGCTGAACAGGCGGGAAATGTTGGGCCATTCTTGCTTTTGTGGCTTCTTGGCCGCTGCCGGCGATGCGATAATCAGGCAGCGATATTTACTGAAAAAAGGATAGCAAGATGATGCTGCATATACCCGGCGTGCTGACGCCGGAACAGGTGACGCAGTTTCGCCAGCGCCTGGCGCAGACGGACTGGGTCGACGGGCGCGCCAGCGTCGGGGCGCAAGGCGCGCAAGTCAAGCGCAACCGCCAGCTGGCAGAGGGGTCGCCGCTGGCGCTGGAGCTGGGCGAGATCGTCAGCCGCGCGCTGATGGCCAATCCGCTGTTCTTTGCCGCCGTGCTGCCGCTGCGCATCCTGCCGCCCTTCTTCAACAGCTATGCGGGCGGCGAGCACTATGGCCTGCATATCGACGGCGCCATCCGCACGCCGAAAAACGGCATGCAGTCGATGCGCGCCGACGTCTCGTCGACCGTGTTCCTGAGCGAGCCGGACGAGTATGAGGGCGGCGAGCTGGTGGTGGTCGATGCGTATGGCACGCATGAAGTGAAACTGCCGGCCGGCGACGTGATCGTGTATCCGTCGAGCAGCGTGCATCAGGTGCTGCCCGTCACCAGCGGCGAGCGCATCTGCTCTTTCCTGTGGACGCAAAGCATGGTGCGCGAGGACTGGAAGCGCAGCATGCTGTTCGAGCTCGATCAGAACATCCAGAGCGTGCGCGCAGAACACGGCGATTCGCCGGCGACGGTGGGACTGACGGGGCATTATCACAATCTGCTGCGCATGTGGGCGGAGATGTAAGGCTGGGGTCAGACCCCCGGTGAAGTTGGCGCTGAACCTTGCGTTGGCGGTGTTGAGGGTCTGACCCCATAGCGGGCAAAAAAAAGTCTGCCTGGCCCGGGGATGTAGGCTGGCAGACTGAAACAAGCAAATCGCTTGACTAAAAACGGGCGCAAAAAAGCAAGCAGGGCACAGGGTGCGATGCTTGCGGGCTGGCAGCGGCACTAGGGCCGCAGGAAGGCTAGCTCAGCTGGAAGGTCAGGGGGACAAGCACGTACACGGGGACGGGTTTGCCGTTTTCGATCATCGGCTTGAACAGCGCGCGCTGCGCGGCCTGGCGGCCTGCTTCATCGAGGTTCGTGTAGCCGGTCGATTTCTGGATCAGGATTTGCTCGGGCAAGCCCTTTTCATTGATCAGGATGCGCAGCACCACGGTGCCGCTTTCGCCCAGGCGGCGCGACAGATTCGGATAGATCAGCTGCGGCGCCTTGATGTATTCGACGCTGCTGACGGTGCGCGGCGTCGCTGGTGCCGGTGGCGTCGGCGACGGTGCGGCTGGCGCCGTCGGCGCGGCGGTGGCGACGGGCGCCGCTTCGGCGCGCGTCGGCTGCGGCGGCGTGATCGTCGGTTCGCTCGGCGCCACGGCGATCAGCGGCAGCGGCGGGATCACGGCGCGCGGCACGGGCGCGCTCAGTTCCACGGTTTTCGGTACGGACGGCGCCGGCGGTTTCGGTGGCGCCGGCGGGGCGATGATGCTGATGGTCGTGATGGTCGGCATGGCCGCCGTGACGACGCGGCTCAGCAGGCCGCTCTGGATGGCGTAAAAGCCGGCGATATGCAGGACGACGATGGCCATCAGCGGCGCGAATTTGTTGCGCTTCTTGTCGAAGTCGGCAAATTGCTGCACGGCCTGCACCGTTACGGGCGGGGGCATCATCGTCATGGCGTTCATCGCTTTCTTTAGTTTGTCAGTACAGCTCGCATCAATACGGTTTCTTGCAGCGCCACGGTGGCGTTCAGGTGATCGTTCAGCACTTCCCGCGCGCAGGTGTGGCATTTGCCGCAGCAGGTGGCCACGCCCAGGTCGCGGCGCAGTTCGGCCATGCTGGACAGGCCAAGATCGACGGCTTGACGGATTTCACGATCAGATATGTTGTTGCAGACACATACAATCATTGATACACCTTCTGGCTGGAGGATGAACAGACACTAGTGCTTGAAAGCATTGTTGCTAGTGTTTTAATGAGAATCATTATCATTACGTTTCATTGTCGCGCAAAGTGCAGGACAATGCAAGCGATTTTGATCAAGTGTGCGGCAGTTGGCGGCCTGGCGCGGCAGCTTGATCTGCGCTTTGCGCGCATGGCGCAGCCCTTGGCAGGGGCGGCTCTCCGGGCTAAATAAAAACAATTCGCATTCATGTTTATAATGCTGGTATTGTCTCGGACGGTCGCCGTCTGGACACATTGAAAGGCCGCTTGTCGGTAATGCGCAACAGTTGCGTTTTACCTCACAACATCAGGGCATGCGCCAGGCGCAGCAGTCTGTCCCCGGTGTTCTTAATTTGAACGGAATTTGCTCATGACTCTAGTTCCACCCCTGATGACGCTCGACGCGCTGGCAGTCGGCCAGAGCGGCACGGTGTTGCATATCACGCCCAACGCGGCAGGACAGACGGAAGACGGCGTCGACCTCGTCCGCCGGTTGATGGAGCTGGGATTCGTTCCCGGCGAACGAGTCCGCATGCTCAAGCGCGGTATTCCTGGCGGCGATCCGCTGGCCATCAAGGTCGGCAATGCCACGTTCGCACTGCGCCGCTTCGAAGCGGCGCTGATCACGATTCAACCGCTGCTTCAACCGGAATAAATATGGGTGCCGTAGAAACTATCGTCGATGCGGGCGCGCACAAGCCGCCGCACCAGCCACAAATCGCCTTGCTGGGCAATCCGAACTGCGGCAAGACGGCCCTGTTCAACCGTTTGACGGGCGCGCGCCAGAAAGTGGCGAACTACGCCGGCGTGACCATCGAGCGCAAGGAAGGCCATTTCACGTCGCCAAGCGGCAAGCCCGTGCGCGTGCTCGATTTGCCGGGCGCCTACAGCCTGTCGGCCACCACGCCCGACGAAGCCATCACGCGCGACGTGGTGGGCGGGCTGCGCCGCGGCGATCCACGACCGGACGCCATCATCTGCGTGGTCGATGCCACCAATTTGCGCCTGAATTTGCGCCTGGTGCTGGAAGTTAAGCGCCTGGGCCTGCCCATGCTGCTGGCGCTGAACATGACGGACGTGGCGCGCAAGCGCGGCATGCTCATCGACACGGCCAGGCTGTCGCAGGAACTGGGCATGCCCGTGGTGGAAACCGTCGCGGTGCAGCACGACGGCGAAAAAGCCTTGTTGGATGCCATCGACGCCATGCTGCCGCTGCCTGCGGTGGAGGCGAAACCGCTGGCGGCCATCGACGCCGTGACCGTCGAAGAAACGCAGCGCGAAGTGCGCCGCATCCTGGCCGCCGTCAGCAACGACACGCGCGACAGCGGCAACCTGACGGAAAAGATCGACGACGTGGTGCTGCATCCCGTCTTCGGCCCCATCATCCTGGCCGTGCTGATGTTCCTGATCTTCCAGGCCGTGTTTGCCTGGGCTGCCACGCCGATGGAAATGATCACGGACGGCGTGGGTCACCTGGGCGCCCTGCTGACGGCGAACATGCCCGACGGCCACCTGAAAAGCCTGCTGGTCGAAGGCATCATCGGCGGCGTCGGCAGCGTGCTGGTGTTCCTGCCGCAAATCCTGATCCTGTTCTTCTTCATCCTGAGCCTGGAAGACTGCGGCTACCTGCCGCGCGCGGCCTTCCTGCTGGACCGCCTGATGGGCGGCGTGGGCCTGTCGGGCCGCGCCTTCATCCCGCTGCTGTCGAGCTTTGCCTGCGCCATCCCCGGCGTGATGGCGGCGCGCACCATCCAGAATCCGCGCGACCGCCTCGTTACCATCATGATCGCGCCGCTGATGACGTGTTCGGCGCGCCTGCCCGTGTATGCGCTGATCATCGCCGCCTTCATTCCCCAGCGCGAGGTATGGGGCTATCTGAGCCTGCAAGGCCTGGTGCTGTTCGTTCTGTACTTCGCCGGCATCATCTCGGCCATGGCCGTGGCCTGGGTCATGAAGCGCAGCATGGGCGTGCGCGGCAACCAGCCGCTGCTGCTGGAACTGCCGGCCTACCACTGGCCGCATCTGCGCAACCTGGCCGTCAGCCTGTGGGAGCGCGCGAAGATCTTCCTCACGCGTGTCGGTACCATCATCCTGAGCCTGATGATCATCCTGTGGTTCCTCAGCACCTTCCCCGGCGCGCCGGACAACGCGATCCACCCGCCCATCTATTACAGCCTGGCCGGCATCCTGGGCCGCGGCCTGGAAGTGATCTTCGCGCCCATCGGTTTTAATTGGCAGATCTGCATCGCGCTGGTGCCGGGCATGGCGGCGCGCGAAGTGGCCGTCGGCGCCCTGGGCACCGTGTATGCGCTGTCGCAAACGGGCGACGCGCTGGCGTCCACCCTGGAACCGCTGATCGCCCATTCGTGGTCGATGGCCACTGCATTGTCATTGCTGGCCTGGTATGTGTTCGCGCCGCAGTGCCTGTCGACCCTCTCCGTGGTGAAACGCGAAACGGGCGGCTGGCGCTATCCGCTGTTGATGGCCGGCTATATGTTCGCCCTCGCGTATGCCGCCTCGTTCATCACGTACCGCGTCGCCCTGTTGCTGGGCGCTTAGGAGAAAACCATGTGGCAAACCCTCATCGTCGCCCTGATCGTCGCAGCCGCGCTGCTGCATTTTTCGACCAAGTACCTGCCGGCCGGCGTGCGCCGCGCCATCGTGCGCGGCCTGGTGCGCTGCGGCCTCGATGAGGCGAAGATGTCGACCTTCTTCAAGGTGGCGCCGGGCTGCGGCAGCGGCTGCGGTTCCTGCGGCTCCTGCGACAGTCCGCCGCCACCGTCCGCCACGCCGCCGGCCGACGGCAGCAGCAAGCGCGTGATCCTGATGCAGGTGCAGCGCCAGGATTGATGCATCGGCCTGTTCCTCGGACCCTTTGCCTGGCCGCCCGTGCCGACTATTCCGACTATGTCGCGGCCCTGAACGTAAAAAAACCCGCTGCTGCGGGTTTTTTTACGCCGGTACTGCGCCTACGCCTTGCCGGCCAGCTTGTCGACGACGGGCACCAGCGCGGCCGGGCGGCAGCCGAAGGCGGCCAGGCGGCCTTGCGCCTTGGGCGCCAGGTCCAGGTCATACGGCAAACGGCCTGCCACCAGCCACAGTTTATCGTGCGGCAGGGCTTCGACCAGGCGGCGCTGGCCGTCGACGAACATGGCGTTATACGTTTGCAGCACGATCTGCCGCGCGCCTTGCGCAAAGGCGATGGCTTCGTTGACCTCGTCGTCCAGCGCTTCGGCCGACAAGGCATATTCGCGCACGTCCAGACCCGCTTCGAGCAGCGCCGGCAGCATCGAGCTGCGCGCTTCCTTGTTGCGGCCCAGCGCCACTTCGTCGATCTCGCTGCGCGAGCGCACTTCCACCGTCAGCAGGGTCACGGGCAGGCTGGCGTCGAGCGGGCGGTAGTCGCCCTGCACGCGCAGCGCCGCCTTTTGCAGCAGCTGCGACAGGGCCATGGCGGCCGGCTGCATCAGCGCCGGCGGGGCGACAGGACGTTCGCGCCAGTCGCGCACGGCGCGGTTGCGCTTGAGTTCCGCCACGCGCGCGCAAGCCGCCTCGATGCGGGAGATCGCAATGTCGCCGCGCTCCACTGCGGCGATGACGGCCTCGATGGCCGCCGTCTGCTGCGCTTCGCGGTGCGAGATGAGGACGATGTCGGCGCCCGCCTGCAAGGTGGCGATGGCGCCCCGGGCGATGCCGATGCCGTCGGCGATGGCCGCCATTTCCAGGCAATCGGTGATGACCACGCCCTTGTATTGCATTTCACCGCGCAGCAGGTCCGTCAGCACGCCCTTCGACAAGGTGGCGGGCACGCTGGTATCGGCCTCGAAGGCGGGGAAGACCACGTGCGCCGTCATGATGGCGTCCACGCCGCCGGCAATCGCCGCGCGGAACGGCGCCAGTTCCACGGCGCGCAGGCGTTCCTTGTCGTGCGGGACCAGCGCCATGGCGTAATGCGTGTCGATGGCCGTGTCGCCGTGGCCGGGGAAGTGCTTGGCGGTGACGGCCACGCCGCTGGCGCGCTGGCCGCGCATGGCGGCCATGCCGTAGTCGATGACGGTGGCGGCATCCTCGCCATACGCGCGCACGCCGATGACGGGGTTGTTGCGGTTGTTGTTCACGTCCAGCACGGGCGCGAGCAGCATATTGATGCCCACCTGGCGCATCTCATCGCCGCTGATCTGGTTCATGCGTTCGCAGTCTTCGATGGAGCCGGCCGCCTGGAAGGCCATCGCCGCGGGAATCGGCGTGACGCCCTGCTCGATGCGCATCACCATGCCGCCTTCCTGATCGATGGAGATCAAGAGCGGGATGTCGGACACTTCCGCGTTGATCTCCTGCAGTTCGCGGCACAGGGCCGACACTTGCGCGGGCGTGTGCACGTTGCGGCGGAACAGGATCACGCCGCCTACCTTCTTTTCGCGTATCAAGGTCTTGATATGCTCGTCCGCCTGCAGGGCGTCGAAGCCCACCATGAACAACTGTCCTATTTTCTCGCGCAAACCCTGCTCCATGCTGCAACTCCTCCGGTATTGATTGTGACGACGGCATACGTATTCTGGCACCGTGGTGGCGCATCGTGGCGGTCACCGGAAAAGCTGCCCTGGTTTTGTACGTGTTTTGGTATTGTATTGGATTTGGGTTTTTGCGCAAGTGGTTATTAAGTGGTATTGCTCAACTTGCGCAAACCCCGTGTCAATCGAGGCGCTGGAACGAGGCCGATTGCGCCTTGGGCCAGTACAGGCCGAACACGGGCGGCAGCTGCGGCAGCTGGCTCGGGTCGAGCAATTGTCCCGCTTCCAGGAAGGGCAGCAGGGCCGACGCCAGTTTCACCTGATTCGGCGAGATGCGCCGCACCAGGTGGTGCGGACGCAGTTCCTGCGGATGTGCCAGGCCAGCGGCGGCGATCAGTTCGGCCAGCGCCTTCATGGTGTTCTGGTGGAAGTGCGCCACGCGGGCGATCTTGTCGGGCACCACCAGCGCGCGCTGGCGCTGCGGGTCTTGCGTGGCCACGCCCGTGGGGCAGCGGTCCGTGTGGCAGCTTTGCGACTGGATGCAGCCCAGCGCGAACATGAAGCCGCGCGCCGAATTGCACCAGTCGGCGCCCAGCGCCAGCAAGCGGGCGATGTCGAAGGCCGTGATGATCTTGCCCGAGCAGCCGATCTTGATCTTCGCGCGCAGGTTGGCGCCCACCAGGGTGTTATGCACGAGTACCAGCGCTTCCTGCAGCGGCGTGCCCACATGGTCGGTAAATTCCAAGGGCGCCGCGCCCGTGCCCCCTTCGCTGCCGTCGACGACGATGAAGTCGGGCGTGATGCCCGTTTCCAGCATGGCTTTCACGATGGCGAAGAATTCCCACGGATGGCCGATGGCCAGCTTGAAGCCCGTCGGCTTGCCGCCCGAGAGCGTGCGCAGGCGGTCGATAAAGTGCAGCATTTCCAGTGGCGTGGAAAAGGCGCTGTGCGCGGCCGGCGAGACGCAATCCTCGCCCACCATCACGCCGCGCGTGGTGGCGATCTCGATGGTCACTTTCGGACCGGGCAGCACGCCGCCGTGGCCCGGCTTGGCGCCCTGCGACATTTTCAGCTCGATCATCTTGACCTGCTCCGAGCTGGCGTTGGCGATGAAGCGCTCTTCCGAAAACGTGCCGTCCTGGTTGCGGCAGCCGAAGTAGCCGGAACCGATTTCCCACACCAGGTCGCCGCCGTTTTCGCGGTGGTAGGGGCTGATGCTGCCTTCGCCCGTGTCGTGCATGAAGCCGCCGCTGCGCGCGCCGCCGTTCAGGGCCAGGATGGCGTTGGCCGACAGGGCGCCAAAGCTCATCGCCGAAATATTGAAGACGCTGGCCGAATACGGCTTGGCGCGCGGGCAGTCCGGATGGTTGCCGATCTCGATGCGGAAATCGTGGCCCGTGACCTTGGCGGGGGCGATGGAGTGGTTGATCCATTCGTAGCCTGCTTCATACACGTCGAGCTGGGTGCCGAACGGGCGCTTGTCCGTCTGCTCCTTGGCGCGCTGGTAGACGATGCTGCGCTGGCTGCGCGAAAACGGCGTCGCCTCGCTGTCGCTTTCCAGGAAATACTGGCGGATTTCGGGGCGGATGCTCTCAAAAAAGAAGCGGAAGTGCGCGAGGATGGGGTAGTTGCGGCGCAGGGCGCGCTTGGTTTGCAGCAGGTCGCTGATGCCGACCAGGGTCAGCGCACCGGCCAGCACGGGCAGCCAGTAATGGTCATAGTAAAACAGGGACAGGACAAAGATGGCTGCCGTCGCAATGAAGGTCAGGTAGCGAAATGGTACTAGGTGCATGGGCACTCCGGGAAAGTCAGACTGATATTGCTGAGTCTACCTTCGATTCACGGAACGTGCTGGTGGGAAAGAACGCGGCGCCCATAGGACGCCGCGCACGGTACTTAGCGTTGTGCGGCGCGGATGCGTGCGATGCGCTCAGTGCTGGCCGGATGGCTCGACAGGTAGGGCGTGCCATGGTCCAGCTTGCCCAGGGCGACAAACACCTGCGCCAGGTGTTCCAGGGGAATACCGTTCTGGCGCAGCATGGCAATCGCGTAGTCGTCCGCCTCGCGCTCGACATCGCGCGAATACTTCAAGTCCAGCAGCAGCGGCGGCAAGGTCGCCACCACGGTCGAGACGTCGCCGAACAGCAGCGCCGCGCCGGCGCCCACGGCCGAGGTCTGGATCAGGCGGCGCGTCAGGTGGCGCTGCTGCAAATGGCCCAGTTCATGCGCCAGCACGCCCATGATGGCGTCGTCGTCCGGCATCAGTTCCACCATTTCATCGGTCAGCACGATGTCGCCGGACGGCAGGGCGAACGCGTTCGGACCGATCTTGCTTTTGCGGAAAACGATGCGGTGCGCGGGCGCGCTGTCGCCGGGCGTGGCCAGGCGCGCGAAACGGGCGCGCAAGGCTTGCTGGCGCGCGCCATCGAGCTTGCTTGCCTCAAACACGTGGCCGTCGAGGAAATCGAGCACGCCCTGGCCCAGCTGGCGCTCGACGGACTGGGGAATCGCATACGCGACGCCCTTCGCCACCACGGGCAGCAGGTACTGATAGCTGAGCCACAGGGCCAGTACGGTGGCGACCGTGGCCAGCAGGGCGCCGCGCCAGCTTTGCTGCAGCCGCACGACCCAGCCGTCGCGGTGGCCCGTCTCATGCAGCACGTCGTTGAAGGCCGCCTGGTCGGCGATCTCCAGGTAGGCGCCGTCGGGAAAGCTGACCTTGCGCACGGCGTGGCTGCTGCGTTCGGACACGTGCAGCTCGCCCAGCGGGCAGCTGCGCTCGATATCGCCGGCCAGCACGGCCATGCCATCGCGCACGCTGAGCGTGACGTGGTACAGGCGCGAGGTCTGGCCGTCGAAATAGCGCGCGGGCACGGGGACCGCGCCCGGCGCGTGGTGATCGAGCGTCATGCTACAGCGACAGGTCGAAGTCCAGCAGATCGACCATGCCTTCGCCCGTGGCAGAGACTTGCTCGCCGGTGGCGGCGACGAAGGCGTCCAGGCTGCCATGCACCAGCATCGATGTCGCTTCCAGGCGGTACTTCAGCCAGCGCACCTGGGCGAATGGCGAAAACAGGCCCAGGGTGACGACGATACCGAGCAGGTTGGTCAGCATGACGAAGGTGGTGCGGCCCCAGGTCAGCTGCGACTGGAACTGGTGCTGCTGCAGGCGCGTGTGGTTCCAGATCAGGTTCTGGATCATGGTCAGGAACAGCGGCAGCACGATAAAGGCCCACGCATACAGCGCGGCCACGGCGCCGAAGATGCTGCCGGCCTTGGTGACATCGTTGGCATCGGTGGCAAAGGTGGCGAAGACGCTGGCGAAGACGACAAAGATCAGGACCAGGAAACCGGCCAGCAGCAGGGCGAAGAACAGCAGATAGGTCTTGTAGAAGCTGCCAACCGAGGCGTCAAAGCTGAAATTGCTGCTGCCGAAGCGGCTCTGCGTGTGCTGGAAGCGCTTCAGGCGCTGGTGCAGGAACGGCGTCATCAGGCCAGCCGTGAAGGTGTTCAGGATGGGCAGCCACAGGAAGTATTTGTAGGCTTCGCTGGCGCTGCCGTCGAAGCCGAAGCGGATGCCGCGGTAGCTGGTGTTGTAGAGCTTGAACTGCAGGCTTTTCCAGACCAGCCATGGCAGCACGGCCATCATCAGCACGAGCATGATCAGGCCGACGATGGGCGAGATCTGGAAGGCGATGTTGTAGCCGCCGATCAATACCACGGCCGCAATGCGGCCCTTCAGGATGGCGACGGCATTGCCGTGGTATTCGAAGCTGCTGCCAGCGAGGTGGGTGCTGGAATAGAAATAGCGGTTGCGGCGCACCTTGGCCCAGGCGGAATAAATGCCCAGGGTGACAATGCTCAGCAGCAGGTTGACGATCCAGATACGGAAGTATTCGCTGCCGGTGGCGCTGAAGGTAATGGCTTCACGCTTGGGCGTGGTGTTGTTGGTATCGAAATCCACGGGGGAGTTTCCTTACTTATTGGAAACAAAACAAGATAAGGGAAGATTGAAAAGTTATCAATTGAAAATAGTGTTTTTCGCAATTATTTTTGGTGTGCGGCCCCTGCCGCCGCGATTTTCCCGTCCCGGCTATACTGGGACTCAACCATTGCCAACGGAAATCGCCATGATCGTCGTCCACCATCTGAACAATTCGCGCTCGCAGCGCGTGCTCTGGCTGCTCGAGGAGCTGGGCCTCGACTACGAGGTCAAACGCTACCAGCGCGACCCGAAAACCATGCTGGCGCCCGCTTCGCTGAAGGCCGTGCATCCGCTGGGCAAGTCGCCCGTGATCACGGACGGCGCCAATACCATCGCCGAATCGGGCGCCATCATCGATTACCTGGTCGAGCGCTACGGCAATGGCCGATTGATACCGACGGCGGGCACGCCCGAGAAGCTGCGCTGGACCTACTGGCTGCATTTCGCGGAAGGTTCGGCCATGCCGCCGCTGCTGATGAAGCTGGTGTTCGACAAGGTCGAATCGTCGCCGATGCCGTTTTTCGTCAAACCGATCGCGCGCGGCATCGCCAGCAAGGTCAAGAGCAGCTTCATCACGCCCAATATCAACAGCCAGCTGGCCTACATGGAAGCGGAACTCGAGAAAAGCAAATGGTTTGCCGGCAATGAATTCACGGCGGCCGACATCCAGATGAGCTTTCCGCTGGAAGCGGCCGCCATGCGCGGCGGGCTCGACGAGCGCCTGCCGAAGCTGACGGCGTTCCTGCAGCGCATCCATGCGCGCCCGGCCTACCAGCGCGCCCTGGAACGGGGCGGGCCCTACGATTTCGCCAAGTAAGCGGCGTTGACGGGCTATGCGCGGGGCGCCATACGGTAAAATGATCGATTCAACCAGTATCCATTTACCGCATGGCCAGACTCCTCGCTATCGACGGCTTGAATATCGTACGCCGCGTCTACGAAGCCAGTCCTGAACCCGATTCCGACCTGAAGGCGGAGATCGCGCTGCGCCATGCGCTGTCGTCGTTTCGCACCCTCATCAACGACCATGAGCCGACGCACATCCTGCCGGCCTTCGACTTTGGCGGCCCGACCTGGCGCCACGCCCTGTATGCCGGCTATCGTGAAGGGCGCCAGCCGATGCCGCAAGTGCTGCGCGACGCCTTGCCCGGCTTTTACGCCACCCTGGCCAGCTTCGGCATGCACGTGGTCAGCATCCCCGAGGTCGAGGCCGACGACGTGATCGGCACGGCCGTCATGCGCTGGCTGCACGAGGGGCGCGGCGCGGCCGTCATCGCCACCACCGACAAGGATTTGCACGGTCTGATCGCCCACGGCGCGCTCGTGTGGGACCATTTCAAGGGCGTCTGGCACGACCACGCCTGGGTCGAGAAAAAGTTCGGCGTGCCGCCGGAACTGCTGCCCGACCTGCTGGCGCTGATGGGCGACGTCACCGACAGCATTCCCGGCGTGTCGAAGATCGGCCTGAAGACGGGCGCGAAACTGTTGCGCGCTTACGGCAATATCGACGCCGTGATGGCCGGCGCGGGCATTTTGCCCGGCGCGCTCGGTGAAAGCCTGCGAAAAGAGCGGGAAATACTGTATCTTTCAAGAAAGTTGGTCGAACTCAAGACCGACGTGACGTTGGGCGTGACCTGGAACAAGCTGGCGTGGGAAAAGTAGAGCGCCCAAAAAAAGCTCATGGCGTTGTTGCCTTGCCTCGTCGTACATTCGTACTGTCTTCGGCAACGCGCCTAGCCCTGAGCATTTTGATGGGCGCTCTCTGAGTGGAACTCGCAATAGAAAATCAAGCAAGGGAAGTAATCATGATGTTAAAGACAGTCCTGATCGATAGCAGCGCCGTGGCGCGCGGCCTGCTGAACACGGTCCTGACCGATGGCGGCTACGATGTCTGCGGGCAGACGCATACGAGCGCGCTGGGCTTGGCGCTGCTGGTCAAGCACCACCCGCATTTCGTCTGCATCGCGCGCGAGCAGGTGGAAGATGGGACGAATATTGTGCAAACCATCCGCGCCCAGTATCCGAAGACGCTCATTTTCATGGTCTCGGGCGGCATCGACGCCGCCTCGCTGCAGGCGGCCCACGCGATGGGCGTGTCGGGCTTCATCGTGAAACCGTTCATGGCCGACACGGTCCTGAAAACCGTGCGCAATACGGTGATCGCCATGGTGCGCAAGCAGCAGGCCTTGGCCGCCGCTGCGCAAGGCAACAACTCCTAGACGCCGGCCAGGCCCGTCGCGCTGGCGATGATGCCGCCACCGAGGCACACATCGCCGTCGTACAGCACGGCCGACTGGCCCGGCGTGACGGCCCATTGCGCCTGGTCGAAGGCCAGGCCGAAGTGTTCATTCCCCTCCGGCAGCAGCTGGCAAGCCACGTCGGCCTGGCGGTAGCGCGTCTTGGCGGACAGGGCGCCTGCCTGCGGCGCCGTGCCGGCGACCCAGCTGGCCTGATCGGCCGTCAACGATGGCGACAGCAGCCACGGGTGGTCGTGGCCCTGCACCACCCACAGGGTGTTGTTGACGATATCCTTGCGCGCCACATACCAGGCGTCGCTGCTGCCGTCCGCGTTCTGGTACGACTTCACGCCGCCGATGCCGATGCCCTTGCGCTGGCCCAGGGTATAGAAACTCAGTCCCACGTGTTCGCCCACCGTCTTGCCGTCGGCCGTTTTCATCGGGCCCGGCTTGTACGACAGGTAGCGGTTCAAGAATTCGCGGAACGGGCGTTCGCCAATAAAGCAGATGCCCGTGGAATCCTTCTTCTGCGCGTTCGGCAGCGCCAGTTGCTCGGCGATCTGGCGCACCTGCGTCTTCGGGATTTCACCGAGCGGGAACAAGGTCTTGGACAGTTGCGCCTGGTTCAGGCGGTGCAGGAAATAGCTTTGGTCCTTGCTGGCGTCGACGGCCTTGAGCAGTTCATAACGGCCCGCATCGGTCGGCGCCTGGCGCACGCGCGCATAGTGGCCGGTGGCGATCAGGTCGGCGCCCAGGGTCATGGCGTGGTCAAGAAATGCCTTGAACTTGATTTCGGCGTTGCACAGCACGTCCGGATTCGGCGTGCGGCCGGCCTGGTACTCGCGCAGAAAATCGGCGAACACGCGGTCCTTGTATTCGGAGGCGAAATTGACGGCTTCGATATCGACGCCGATGACGTCGGCCACGCTGGCCGCGTCGATCCAGTCCTGGCGCGTGGAGCAGTATTCCGAATCGTCGTCATCTTCCCAGTTTTTCATGAACAGGCCGATGACTTCATAGCCTTGTTCCTTCAGCATCCATGCCGCGACCGAGGAATCGACCCCGCCTGACATGCCGATCACGACTTTCTTCTTGCTCATCTTGCTTTCCAGTGTACTTTAATAATATGGCAATGCGTATTGCTATGCGCTATTGAAAACGGACGCATGCGTGTGCAGCAGGGCCAGCGGCGCGCGCCGGCCAGCCAGGTATTCGTCCACGCACTGCAGCACCAGCGGACTGCGGTGGCGCTCCTGGCACGCCGCCAGCTCGTCGCGCGTCATCCACAGGGTGCGGATGATGCCTTCGTCCAGCGGGCGATCGTGTTCGGCGCCGGCCGTGCCGCAAAAGGTGAAGCGCAGATAGGTCACGTCCTCGCCCGTGCGCAGTGACTGGTAGCGCGACATGTACATGCCGACCAGTGCCGTGGGAATGAAATCGTAGGCCGCTTCTTCCAGCGTTTCGCGGATCACCGCCTGTTCCAGCGACTCGAACGGGTCGAGGTGGCCGGCTGGCTGGTTGAGCTTGATGCCTTCGCTGGTCTCTTCTTCAATCAGTAAAAACAGGCCATCGCGCTCGACGATGGCGGCCACGGTGACAGAGGGTTTCCAGATTCTCGGCATGATTCCATCCTTGAAAGAGCCGACATTTTATCTTGTTCTGCGCGCGCGGTTTGAAGCCGGCCTTTTGTTGCGCGGACATATTGATAAATGACAACGTTTTAGCAAATAGCGGTGGGAGGTACTTACGTCTTTCCCGGGGAGCGCACTAGCATGGGGGCTTAGTTGGCAAGATGGCAGGAAGCGCCCGCTAATATAGGCTTTCCCTGTGGTCAAAACAAGCGCGCACGCTTGTTCGACTGTGGTGAGATTGACACACCTTTCCCACAATATGGGCGCCGCGCCGCATGGTGAAACAAATCATGGATGCGGATGAAATTAGTGTCGTACGACTAAAAGTTGCTGGTTCACAAACGTTTAACGCGCTGCTTTCCGTGTTAGATTCTAGTCAGTTTATCAATTAGCGGAGGCATCATGAGGATAGGCATACCGGCCGAAACACGGCCTGGTGAAACCCGGGTGGCAGCCACGCCCGAGACAGTCAAGAAGCTGGCAGCCAAGCATCAAGTCGTCGTGCAGTCGGGGGCGGGCCTGCAAGCCTCGATTCCCGACGAGGCGTATGCTGCCGCCGGCGCGCAGATCGGTACCGCCCAGGAAGCCTATGGCTGCGCCATCGTGCTCAAGGTGCGCGCACCGGACGCCGGCGAACGGGCCCTGATGGCCAGCGGCACGGTGCTGATCGGCATGTTGAACCCGTTTGACGCCGACAATATCGCCGCCATGGCGACGGCCGGCCTGTCCGCCTTCGCCCTCGAAGCCGTGCCGCGCATCACGCGCGCGCAGTCGATGGACGTGCTGTCGTCGCAGGCGAACATCGCCGGCTACAAGGCCGTGCTGGTGGCGGCGAATACCTATCAGCGCTTCATGCCCATGCTGATGACGGCGGCCGGCACCGTCAAGGCGGCCCGCGTGCTGATCATGGGCGTGGGCGTGGCCGGCTTGCAGGCGATCGCCACGGCCAAGCGCCTCGGCGCCGTCATCGAGGCGTCCGACGTGCGCCCGCCCGTCAAGGAGCAGGTGGAATCCTTGGGCGCCAAGTTCCTCGACGTGCCTTTCTTGACCGAGGAAGAAAAGGAAATCGCCAAGGGTTCGGGCGGCTATGCGCGCGCCATGCCGGCCGACTGGATGCGCCGCCAGGCCGAACTCGTGCACGAACGGGCGAAACTGGCCGACATCATCATCACCACCGCGCTGATCCCCGGCCGCGCCGCGCCCGTGCTCATTTCCGAAGAGACGGTGAAGGCCATGAAACCGGGTTCCGTCATCGTCGACCTGGCCGTCGAGCAGGGCGGCAACTGCCCGCTGTCCGAGCTGGGCAAGACGGTCGTCAAGCACGGCGTCTACATCGTGGGCGAGCCGAACCTGGCGACCCTGGTGGCGGCCGACGCCTCGGCCCTGTATGCGCGCAACGTGCTGGACTTTTTAAAGCTCATCATCGACAAGGACGATCAATTGCTGATCGACCGCGAGGATGAAATCATCAAGGCCAGCCTGGTTTGCGCAGGCAATGACATCCTCAGAAAATAACGCGGCGCCGGAGAGAACAACATCATGGAAATCAGTCACACCATCACCAACCTGATCATCTTCGTGCTGGCCATTTATGTCGGCTACCACGTCGTCTGGACCGTCACGCCGGCGCTGCATACGCCGCTGATGGCCGTCACCAACGCCATTTCCGCCATCATCATCGTCGGCGCCATGCTGGCGGCCGGCCTGACGCAAGGCCCGCTGGCGCAGGCGGCCGGCACCCTGGCCGTGGCGCTGGCCGCCGTCAACGTGTTTGGCGGCTTCCTCGTCACGCAGCGCATGCTCGAGATGTTCCGTAAAAAAGAACCGAAGGCCAAGCAAGGAGCAAAAGAATGAGTCACGCCATGAGCTTCGTCACCATGAACCTGGTGACGATGATGTACCTGATCGCCTCGGTGTGCTTCATCCAGGCCCTGAAAGGCCTGTCGTCGCCCTCGACGGCGCGCCGCGGCAATGCCTTCGGCATGAGCGGCATGGCCATTGCCGCCGTCACCACCGTGGCGCTGATCATGAAACTGAAGGAACAGCAGACGGGCGGCATGGGCCTGACCCTCGTCATCATCGGCATCGTCACGGGCGGCGCCATCGGCGCCTACCTGGCGAAAACCGTGGAAATGACGAAGATGCCGGAGCTGGTGGCGGCCATGCATTCGCTGATCGGCCTGGCGGCCGTCTGCATCGCCGTGGCGGCCGTGTCGGAACCGTGGGCTTTCAATATCGCTGAGCGTGGCCAGGCGCTGCCCATCGGTAACCGCTTCGAGCTGTTCATCGGCACCTTTGTCGGCGCCATCACGTTCTCCGGTTCCGTGATCGCCTTCGGCAAGCTGTCGGGCAAATACAAATTCCGCCTGTTCCAGGGCGCGCCCGTCAGTTTCAAGGGCCAGCACATGCTCAATCTGGTGCTGGCGCTGGTGATGGTGGGCCTGGGCCTGGCGTTCTGCTTCGCCGACGGGGTGGAGCCGGCCTGGACGCCGTTCGTCATCATGACCCTCATCGCCTTCGCGCTGGGCGTGCTGATCATCATCCCCATCGGCGGCGCCGACATGCCGGTGGTGGTATCGATGCTCAACAGTTACTCGGGCTGGGCCGCGGCCGGCATCGGTTTTTCGCTGAATAACTCGATGCTGATCATCGCCGGCTCATTGGTCGGTTCGTCCGGCGCGATCCTGTCGTACATCATGTGCAAGGCCATGAACCGCTCGTTCTTCAACGTCATCCTGGGCGGTTTCGGCGGCGATGCGCCGGCCGCAGGCGCAGCCGGCGCGCAGGAACAGCGCCCGGTCAAATCGGGTTCGGCCGACGACGCCGCCTTCATCATGAGCAATGCGGAAACCGTCATCATCGTACCCGGCTACGGCCTGGCCGTGGCGCGCGCGCAGCACTCGCTGAAAGAACTGGTGGAAAAGCTCACGCACAAGGGCGTCACCGTCAAGTACGCGATCCACCCCGTGGCGGGGCGCATGCCGGGCCACATGAACGTGCTGCTGGCCGAGGCGGAAGTGCCGTATGACCAGGTCTTCGAGATGGAAGACATCAACGGCGAATTCGGCCAGACGGACGTGGTGCTGGTGCTGGGCGCGAACGACGTCGTCAACCCGGCGGCGAAAGACCCGAAATCGCCGATCGCCGGCATGCCCATCCTCGAAGCCTATAAGGCCAAGAGCATCATCGTCAACAAGCGCTCGATGGCGTCCGGCTATGCGGGCCTGGACAACGACCTGTTCTACCAGCCGAACACGATGATGGTGTTTGGCGACGCCAAGAAGGTGATCGAGGATATGCTCAAGGCAGTCGAATAAGCGGTATTTTTTGCCGTAGGTCGGATTAGCGGGGCAAAGCCCCGCGTAATCCGACGTATTGGGGCCAACAATGTTGTCGGATTACGGCCTTCGGCCTCGGCGGCCCCGCCTAATCCGACCTACGCTTGTCTTCAGGCTGCGACGACTTTATTGCGTCCCTGGTGCTTGGCCGCGTACAGGGCCTTGTCGGCATCCGACATGGCCGCGTCCAGGCTGGCGCCGGCCGTCAGGGAGGCCACGCCGATGCTGATGGTCACCTGCAGTTCGCCGCCATCGGGCAAAGGCGTGATGGCGGCGGCCACGGCGGCGCGGATGCGTTCGGCCACCTTGTGCGCCTGCCGCAGGCTGGCGTCGGGGAACAGCAGGCCGAACTCCTCGCCGCCGAGGCGCGCCGCCACGTCGGTGATGCGTCCCGTGTCGCGCAGCGCCTGCGCCACCGTGCGCAGCACGGCGTCGCCCACGGCATGGCCGTAGCGGTCGTTGATCTTCTTGAAATGGTCGAGGTCGGCCACGCCCACGGTCAGGGCGGCGCCGCTGCGTGCCGCGCGCGCCATCGCCTGCTCGGCTTGCGCTTCATAGGCGCGCCGGTTGGGCAGCGACGTCAGCGCATCGTGCAGCGCCTGCTGTTCCAGCTGCGCCAGCAAGCTGGCGTTCTTTGCCGCCAGTTCGCGCCGTTCGCGCACGTCGAGCAGGAAGGCGCCGAAATAGCGGATGCCGTCCACCACGCCCAGGTCCAGCGCCTTCATTTCGATGGGAATCATTTGCGCATCGCGGTGGCGGATGGCGAATTCGCGTATCTTGCCCAGCACGCTGGAGGTGCGCGAGCTGCGGATGTAATTGATCACGTGGTTGTCGTGCTGCGCGCCGACGGCGTCGGGCAGCAGGCCGTTCAGGGTCTGACCCAGCAATTCCCCGCTGGCATAGCCCGACAGCGCCTGCATGGCGCCATTGATATAGCGGATGCGGCAATGTTCATCGATGATGATGACGGCGTCGAGGGCGTCTTCCAGCAGGCGGGAAAAGAGCACTTCGGGAAGAACGGCAGGCGGTGCTGCGGGCAATGCATCTGTCATGGAACGGTCGCCAAAAACCAGGTGACAGCCATTGTCGCATCCGCTGGCCGTTTACTCCATGCCGGAGATGTTCCCTGTTTCTTTTTCGCCCGTGCCCTTTACTTATTGTTAAGGTTCAGCGGCGGCCGTACATCATCAGGGTGGCCAGGCTTTTGCGCGCGGGGCTGAAAACGTCCAGCAAGCCCAGCGACAGGCCCAACAAGCCTTGCGTGGGGGCGCTGCCCGTGAAGATGCGCGCCATGGTGTCGGTGACGCGCACGGTCAGGCCCCGGTCGGCCTGGCGCAGGCTGGCGTAGCGTTCCAGCCCGGCCGGGCTGCTGTCCTGCGCCAGCACGCGGGCCAGCACGGCAGCGTCGCGCAGGCCCAGGTTCAAGCCCTGTCCCGCCACCGGATGCAGGGTTTGCGCCGCATTGCCGATGGCGACCGTGCGCGCCGTGCCGCTCGCCTGCGCGTTCAGGCCCAGCGGATAGGCCAGGCGCGCCGTCGTGTGCGTAAAGCGTCCCAGGCGGCTGCCGAAGGCGGCGCCCAGGCGCGCCAGGAAGGCAGCGTCGTCCAGGGCCAGCAATTGTTCGGCGCGCGTGGGCGGCACGCACCACACCAGCGCGTAGCCGTCGTCCTGCGGCAGCAGCGCCAGCGGACCTTCGTCGGTGAAGCGCTCGTAGGCGCGGTGGGCGATGGGAGCGCTTGTACGCACATGGGCAATGATGGCGCTTTGGCCATAATCGCGGCTGACGGCGCGTTCCGGCTGCTGGCCGAACAGGCCGCCCTCGGCCTGCACCAGCAGGCCGGCGCGCAAGGTCGATGCGGCGCCCGCCTGGTCGATCTGCACGGACACGCCATCGGCATCCTCCGCGCTGCCCGTGACCAGGGCGGGGCGCAGGCTGGCCACGCCCAGGCGCTCGGACACGTCGGCCAGCGCGCTGACGACGGCGCCGTAACGGGCCACGTAGCCGAGCGCCTCGACGCCATGCTCGCTGCGGTCCATCAGGCTGCGCCCGAACTGGCCGCGGCGCGAGACGTGGATCTGGTGAATAGGCGTCGCCTCCACGGGCCAGGCGCCCGCTTCCTCGAGTATCTGGCGGCTGCCGTGCGACAGGGCGATGGTGCGCGGGTCGCGCCGGGCCTGCTCGATGGATTTGGCGTCGAGCAGGGCGATGCCGGCGGCGCGGCTGCCGCGCTGTACCAGCAGGGCGGCCAGCGCCATGCCGACGGGGCCGGCGCCGCAGATGGCGAGATCGAAAGTGGACGGTGTATGCATGCGGCGGGGTTAATCCTGTGACATCAGTTGTTCGATTTCAGCGACGCTCCTGGGCGCCGAGCTGAAGACTTCATGGCCTTGCGGCGTGACCAGCACATCGTCTTCGATGCGGATGCCGGTATGCCAGAACTGCTCCGGCACGCCCGTACCCGGACGCACGTAGATGCCCGGTTCGACCGTCAGCACCATGCCCGCTTCGAGCGCGCGCCACGGCTTGCCGGGCGCATCCGTGTCGCGGTAGGCGCCCACGTCGTGCACGTCCATGCCCAGCCAGTGGCTGGTGCCGTGCATGTAGAAGGGCATATAGGCCTTGTTGGCGATGACGTCCTGCACGCCGCCGCTTTTTTGCCGGTCCAGCAAACCCAGGTCCAGCATGCCTTGCGCCAGCACTTGCACGGCCGCTTCGTGGATGGCGCTGTGCGGCAAGCCGGGGCGCACCATGTCCAGCGCCGCCTGCTGGGCCGCCAGCACCAGTTCGTACAGCGCCCGCTGCGGGCCGCTGAAACGGCCGTTGACGGGCCAGGTGCGCGTGATGTCCGAGGCATAGCCATCGAGTTCGCAGCCGGCGTCGATCAAGACCAGCTCGCCGTCTTTTAATACCGCGTTATTGGCGCTGTAGTGCAGGATGCAGGCGTTGCCGCCGCCCGCGACGATGGAGGAATAGGCGGGAAACTGCGCGCCGCTGCGGCGAAATTCGTACAGCAGCTCCGCTTCCAGCGCATATTCGTGCAGGCCGGGCCGCGTGGCGCGCATGGCGCGTACGTGGGCGGCGCTGGAAATGGCGGCGGCGCGGCGCATCAGCTGCTGTTCCTGCGTGTCTTTCAGCAGGCGCATGGCGTCGAGCATGCCATTGATGTCATGCGCGATGGCGGGCGCCGTGACGCCGCTGCGGGCCTTTTGCCGCACATTGTGCCGCCAGAGCTTCACCTGCGCATCAAGGCTGCCGCCCAGCGCATAGTAGATGGCGGGAGAGTCGGCCAGCAGGCGCGTCATTTCGACGTCGAGTTCCTCGATGGGGAAGGCGCTGTCAAAGCCGAAGCTGATGCGCGCCGCCTCGGGGCCGTGGCGGAAACCGTCCCAGATTTCGCGCTCCGTATTCTTGGCGCGGCAAAACAGGATGGCGCGCGCCGGGGCTGTGGCGCTGGCGGCCACGAGGGCCACGGCGCTGTCGGGTTCCGTAAAGCCGCTCAGGTAATAGAAATAGCTGTCGTGGCGGTACGGATAATCGCAATCGCTGTTGCGCGGCACTTCGGGCGCCGTGGCGAGGATGGCCACGCTGCCCGGCAGCATCTGCGCCAGCAGCGCCGCGCGCCGTGCCGCGTAATTGGCCATCATGCCGCTGGCGCCTTCGCTGCCACACCGTTGAGTACGTCGAGCTGCGCCGGCGTACCCACATTCGTCCACTCTCCGGTATAGACTTCGCCCCCCACGCGGCCCTGGTCCGCGTACTGGCGCAGCAAATCGCCCAGTCTGGCGTGGCTGCCGGGCGCGATGCCGTCGAACATTTCAGGACGGTACACGCCGATATTGGCGAAGGTCCACTTGGTTTCGTCCGTATTGTTGATCGCGAACAAGGTCAGGCCGAAGTCGCCCTTGGGATGGAAGTCGGGATTGGGCACCAGGTAGGTCCAGGCGATGTCGCGCTGGTCGGCCGGATACGGCGTGCCCAGCACATCCTTGTCGGCCAGCACGTCGAGCACTTGCTTGAAATCGAAATACGGGCAATAGATGTCGCCGGAAATGGCGAGAAACGGTTCCTCGCCCAGCAAGTGGCGCGCCTGGGCGATGCCGCCCGCCGTTTCCAGCGGCGTGGTCTCGGGCGAGTACGCGATGCGCGCGCCATACGCGCTGCCGTCGCCCAGGGTTTCCTCGATCAAATGGCCCAGGTGGGAATGGTTGATGACGATGTCCGTGATGCCGGCGCGCACCAAGTTGAGCACATGCCAGACGATCAGCGGACGGCCGCGCACTTTCAGCAGCGGTTTGGGACAGGTATCGGTTAGCGGACGCATCCGTTCACCGCGGCCTGCGGCAAAGATCATGGCTTTCATGGAATACTCGTTTTCTGATTTATTTTGTAAATTGCTCTGAAGTCATCAGAATGTATAGCCCACTTGTGGGGTCTTGTTTTCCAGGGCGTCCAATAAGCGCACCAGCGGCTTGAGTTCCGTGTAGCGGTTGGCCGTCTTGCGCACGTAGTCGAGCACGGTCGGCAGGTCGCCCATGTACAGATCCTTGCCGTCGCGGTAGTTCAGGCGCGCGAACAGGCCGAGGATTTTCAGGTGGCGCTGCAGGGCCGTGAATTCAAAATCGCGGTAGAAGGCGTCGATGTCGGGATTCACCGGCAAGCCCAGCTGCTTGGCGCGCTGCCAGTAGCGGATCACCCAGTCGAGCACCAGTTCCTCGTCCCACTGGATATACGCGTCGCGCAGCAGCGAGGCGATGTCGTAGGTGACGGGACCGAAGACGGCGTCCTGGAAGTCGAGGATGCCGGGATTGGGGATCGAACCATCGTTGATGTGCATCAAATTGCGCGAATGGTAGTCGCGGTGCATGAATACTTGTTGTTGCGACAAGATATTCGCCGTGATGGCCTCGAAGACCTTGTCCAGCTGGGTTTGTTGCACATCCGTCAAGGTGGCGCCCAGGTGCTTGCCGATAAACCATTCTGGGAACAGATTCATTTCGCGCAGGATGAAGGCGCGGTCGAATTCGGGCAGCACGTCGGGGGCGCTGGCCAGCTGGATTTTCATCAAGGATTCCAGCGCTTCGGCGTACAGCACGCTGGCGTTGTCGTGGTTCAGGGCGTCCAGATACGTGGTCGTGCCCAGGTCGGACAGCAGCAGGAAGCCCTGTTCCAGGTCTTGCGCGATGATTTCGGGTACGGATACGCCGGCGCCTTTCAGCAAGCCGGCCACCTTGACAAAGGCGGGCACGTTTTCGCGCTCGGGCGGCGCATCCATGGCGATCAGTGTCTTTCCTGGCAATGTTGTGTTGCTTGGCAGCACATCGAGACGGTAGTAGCGGCGGAAGCTGGCATCGCTGGAAGCGGGACGGGCGGATTCGGGCGCGACGAGGTTAAGCGAGGTCAACCAGGCTTTCAACAGGGTCATGCGAGCGTCGGCGGAGACCGGCGCGGTGGAGGAATTGGGGGAGAATGACATTAAGCGGCCTGTGGAATCGGGTTGATGGTGCAGATTCCCATATAATAAGGGATTCAAATCAAAAAATCGCCTGTCAATGGTGCTTGCCCCTTCCAATTCATGAGCTGGTTTTCGGCCTCCCCCCCTTCGCAGCGCTGGGCTTTCGCCATCAGCGCGCTCGTCGCCGCCACGACGGTGCCTGTCCACGCCCAGAAAGCACCGCGTCCGGTTCATGTGGAAGATCCCGACGCGCCTACCGTCATGACGGCGAACAGCATGAACGGTCGACCGGAAAGAGAGATCAATCTCGACCAGAATGTCGTGATTGAGCGCGGAAAAACCACAAAAATGACGGCCGATACAGCTTGTTACAAACAAGTTGAAGATCAGTTCGACGCCGAGGGCCATATCAAGATGTGGCGTTTCGGCGATTACTACACGGGTGACGTCCTGAAGCTGAACATGGAGACCGGCAAGGGTTTCCTGCTCAACCCGACTTACCGCTTCGCAGTGGGCGGCGGCCAGGGCAAGGCCGAGCGCGTCGACTTCATCAATCCAGACGAAGCCAATGTTATCGAAGGCACCTACAGTACCTGCGAAGGGCCGAATCCGGACTGGTACCTGAAATCGAGCACCTTGAACCTCGATACGGGCCGCGACGTGGGCACGGGCAGCAAGACCATCATCTATTTCAAGGACGTGCCGATCCTGGGCACGCCGGGCATGTCGTTTTCGTTGTCGGGTGCGCGCCGCTCGGGCTGGCTGGCGCCCACGCCGGGCTTTGCCTCGAAGAACGGTTTCGAGCTGTTGATGCCGTATTACGTGAACATCGCGCCGAACCGCGACCTGACTCTGTATCCGCGCTACATCCAGCGGCGCGGCATTCAGCTCGGTGCGACGGGCCGCTACATGGGCGAGACGGATGCCGGCTTGTACAGCGGTGAAACGTCGTTTGAGTTTTTGCCGAACGACAAGCAGACCAAGACCAACCGCTACATGATCAAGTCCAAGCATGAGCAGGCGCTGGCCAAGGGCTGGACTTACAGCTGGGATCTGCGCGAGGCGTCGGATAATAATTACCCGAACGATTTTTCGAAAACCGTCGCCACCGCCACCGAGCGCCAGTTGCTGCGCGAATTGCGCACCGATTACCGTACCGAGGACTGGAGCCTGACGGCGCGCGTGCAGAATTACCAGGTGCTGCAGGATCCCGATCCCAACGTGGTCGTGCCACGCCCGTATGACCGTTTGCCGGCGGTGAACTTCCATGCTGGCAAATACGATGTATGGGGCGGTTTCGACTGGACCTTTGACGCGGAAGCGACGCGCTTCGCGCATCCGACACAGGTGCAAGGCTCGCGCTTCGTGGCCGTGCCGCAGGTGAGTTTCCCCATCATGCGCCCTGGCTACTTCATCACGCCCAAGCTGATGCTCAATGCCAGCGCGTATCAGCTCGACAATGACGCCCGGACCAAGGCGCTGTTTAAAACCACCTCGTTTACGCGCGCCGTGCCGACCTTCTCGGTCGACAGCGGCCTGGTGTTTGAACGCGACACGAATCTGTTTGGCGCCAAGGGCGGCACGCAAACCCTGGAGCCGCGCCTGTTCTACGTCTACACGCCGTACCGCGACCAGTCGCAGTTTCCGAACTTCGATACGGCCGATGGCACGTTCAACCTGACGCAGATCTTCACGGAAAACCGTTTTGTCGGCAGCGACCGCATCGGCGACGCCAACCAGGTCACGGCCGCCGTCGTATCGCGTTTCCTGCAATCGGACGGCACGGAGCGCATGCGCCTGACCTTCGGCCAGCGTTTCTATTTTGCCGACCAGCGCGTGCAGCTCAATTCGACGACGCCCGTCAACCAGTCGCGTTCCGATATCCTGCTGGCCGCAACGGGCCGCGTGTCCGAGACTTGGGCCGTCGACAGCCTGGTGCAGTACAATCCCAGCGATCGCCAGTTGATGAGCTACAACTACACCTTCCAATATCAGCCTGCTGCCAAGAAAGTATTGAATTTCAGTAACCGTTTTCAACGTGGCGTGCTGCGTAATGCGGAAGTGTCGACGCAGTGGCCGTTGACGGACCGCCTGTATGGCGTGGGCCGCATCAGTTACTCCATCAAGGATCGCAGCATGCTGGAAAGCCTGGTTGGCCTCGAATACAAGGGTGACTGCTGGGTGTTCCGCATGGGGGCACAGCGTTTCGTGACGACGACCAAGACTGTCTCGACGCCGATCTTCTTCCAGCTGGAATTGACGGGCTTGTCGAGTGGCCTGGGCCTGGGTGCGAATGGCCTGGAAACTTTTACAAAAACTATCCCTGGTTACCAGACATTGAGCCAGCCACTCCGTTAAGATAGTCACCGTTGCCGCCGCCGGTGTCCCCGGCGCTGGCACAAACCGGTTTTTTTATTCACCTGAACTCATGAGCGCTCTACACATTATGCGTAATGCCAGTATGCACCAACTCAAAATTGCAACGGTTTTGTTGTGCGCCATTTCCGGCGCCACGACCAGTAGTGTCTGGGCGCAACAGGCTGCGCCAGCGCCAGCGCCTGCGGCCAAGTCCGCTGCCGCTGCCCCAGCGCCAGTCAAGGGCTTCACTCCCCCTGCGTCGAGCAGTGGCCAGACCATCGACTCCATCGCCGTTGTCGTCAATGACGATGTGATCACGCGCAATGAAGTGGCGGCCCGCATCAAGAGCGTGGAGCAGCGCATGAAGGCGCAGAATATCCCGCTTCCCGACCCTGCCGACCTGCGCCGCCAGTTGCTCGAACGCATGATTGTCGAGCGCGCGCAAATGCAGCTGGCCAAGGAAATGGGTGTGCGCGTGGATGACCTGACCCTGGACCGCGCGATTGGCCGTATTGCTGAACAGCAAAAGATGACGGTGCAAGAGCTGCGCAACCAGATGGAAAAGGAAGGCACGCCGTTTGCGACCTTCCGCGAAGAAATCCGCGATGAAATCATCATGCAGCGCCTGCGCGAGCACGAAGTCGACGCGAAGATCCAGATTTCCGATTCCGAAGTGGATAACTTCCTGGAAGCGGAAAAAGCGGCAGCCAGCGAACAGGTGGAGCTGAACCTGGCGCAAATTCTCGTGCGGATTCCGGAAAATTCCAGCCCCGAACAAATCGCCGCGCGCCGCGCGCGCGCCGAAGAAGTCAGCCGCCAGCTGCGCACGGGCGCCGATTTCGCCAAGATGGCCGCCACCTATTCCGACGCCAGCGATGCGCTGAGCGGCGGCGATATCGGCTGGCGCCAGAGCGACCGCCTGCCGCCCCTGTTCACGGAACAGCTGCTGAAATTGAAGCCGGGCCAGATCACGCCTATCATCAAGAGCAACACGGGCTTCCATATCCTGAAACTGGTGGACCGCCGCAGCGCTGCCGAGGCACAAGCTGTCGCCGCCGTGCAGCAGACGCATGCCCGCCATATCCTGCTGAAAGTGACGCCAACCCTGTCGGCGGCCGAAGCCAAGCGCAAATTGCTGGAATTGAAAGAACGTCTCGACAACAAGGCCGCCAAGTTCGAAGACCTGGCCCGTTTGTTCTCGAACGACGGTTCCGCGGCCAAAGGCGGCGACCTGGGCTGGCTGTATCCGGGCGACACCGTGCCGGAATTTGAAACGGCGATGAATGCGCTGAAACCGGGCGAAGTGAGCCAGCCGATCGAATCGAGCTTTGGCTTCCATCTGATCGAAGTGCTGGAACGTAAGAGCGACGACGTCTCGAAAGAGAAGAAACGCGCTGCCGCACGCAATGCCTTGCGCGAACGCAAGCTGGAAGAAGCGACGGAAAACTGGGCGCGCGAAGTGCGCGACCGTGCTTACGTCGAATTCCGCGCGGACGACCAGTAATGCTGCTGACTGATTGCGCATGAGTAACTTGCCTGTTGTAAGCCGCCCGGCCATCGCCATTACCTGTGGCGAACCGGCCGGTGTCGGTCCGGAAATCTCGATACGCGCCGCCTGGGCCATGCGCAATGAAGTCAACTGCATCCTGCTGGGCGACGCCGCCTTCCTGGCGCTGACGGCCAGCCTGATCGATCCGGAGATCCGCCTGGCGGCGCTGTCGCTGCAAGCCGTGCGCAACAGCGGCTTGCCCCAGTTCGGTCCCGGCCGCCTGGCCGTGATCGATATTCCCACTGTGAACAATGTCATTCCTGGCGTGCTGGACAAGGAAAACGGGCGTTCCGTGCTCGCTACCCTGGACGCGGCCGTGGAGGGTGTCCAGGCGGGCTGGTTTGGCGCCATGGTCACGGCCCCCTTGCAGAAGAGCACGATCAACGACGCGGGCGTGGCCTTTTCCGGCCATACGGAATACCTGGCAGAAAAAACCGGCACGCCGCAAGTGGTGATGATGCTGGCCGGCGAACCGGGCCACGGCGAGCCGACCCTGCGCGTGGCGCTGGCCACCACGCATTTGCCATTGAAGGACGTGTCCGCTGCCATCACGATGGACAGCCTGGCCGTCACGCTGGATATCATTCAGCTTGATTTGCAACAGAAATTCGGCATCGCCGCGCCGCGCATCCTCGTCACCGGCCTGAACCCGCACGCGGGCGAGGGCGGGTATCTGGGACGCGAGGAAATCGATGTCATCACCCCGGCGATTGCCGCGGCGCAAGCGCGCGGCATCGATGCGCGCGGACCGTACCCGGCCGACACCTTGTTCCAGCAAAAATATCTGGCGGACGCCGACTGCGTGCTGGCCATGTACCACGACCAGGGTTTGCCGGTGCTGAAATACGCGACCTTCGGGCGCGGCATCAATATCACCCTGGGCTTGCCGCTGATCCGCACCTCGGTCGACCATGGCACGGCACTGGACCTGGCCGCGCAAGGACTGGGCCTGGCCGATTGCCACAGCATGGAGCAAGCCCTGCAAACGGCGCTCGACATGCTGCGCGCGAGTATCCCGACCAGAGCGTAGGTCGGGTTAGCCGCAAGACGTAACCCGACGCTGCCTGCTCAACGATCCCGCCGGCCTGTGCCGGCTTTACCGCATTGATAGAAAACACATTATGAAACACGTTGCCCGCAAACGCTTTGGCCAGAACTTCCTGCATGACCGCTTCGTCCTCGACGACATCACGGCCGCCATCGCGCCGCAGCCGGACGATGCCATGGTCGAGATCGGCCCCGGCCTGGGCGCCATGACGGAGCAGCTGCTGCGCCATTTGAAACAGATGCATGTGGTGGAACTGGACCGCGACCTGATCGTGCGTCTGGAAAAAACGTTTAATCCGGCCAAGCTGACGATCCATTCGGGCGACGCGCTGAAATTCGATTTCGCGCAAATCCCCGTGCCAGCCGGTCAGAAGCTGCGCATCGTGGGCAACTTGCCATATAACATTTCCAGCCCCCTGCTGTTTCACCTGGCGGACTTCGCGCCGCTGGTGCAGGACCAGCATTTCATGCTGCAAAAGGAAGTGGTCGAGCGCATGGTGGCCGAACCGGGCAGCAAGGCGTATGGCCGCCTGTCCGTGATGCTGCAATGGCGCTACAAGATGTCGCTGCTGTTCATCGTGCCGCCGACGGCGTTTGATCCGCCGCCGAAAGTGGAATCGGCCATCGTGCGCATGATTCCCGTGGCCGAGCGCCTGGCGTGCGACCAGGCCACGCTGGAAGCCGTGGTCATGAAGGCGTTTTCGCAACGCCGCAAGGTGATCCGCAATTGCCTGGCAGGCATGTTTACGGAAGAGCAGATCAAGGCGGCCGGCATCGACCCGACCCTGCGTCCGGAAACCGTGGGGCTGGAGCAATACGTGGCGCTGGCGAATCTGCTGAAGGCACCTGCTTGAGTTTTAACTTAAAACCACTGGTCGACCTGCTGCAAATCCTGGCGCAACGCTGAAAAACAGTCGTCCACATGGTGGTTGCGGCTGATTTCATTGCGCCGCATCAGGGCGATCTTGCGCTTGCACGTGGGCTGGCGCAGGGGTGCCACATGCAGATCCTCGTCATTGAGGAAGGTCGTGTACAGGCTGGGCATGATGCCCACGGCGATGCCCGCGCGCACCACGCCATACAGCGACTCGCTGTGTATCATCTGGTACAGGTTTGACGGGCTCAGGCCATGCTGGCGCAGCGCGCTCGAGGCGAACTCCCAGATGCTGCCCTTGGTAAATACAACGATTTCCTGGCCCGCCAATTGCTCCCAGCGCACTTCCTTGAGCGGCGCCAGCGCATGGCGTCCCGCCGTCACCAGCACCAGCTCGTCTTCGAACAGGCCCACGCTTTCCAGCGACACGGAACCGGGCACCTCGATGCCCACGCAAAAGTCCAGCTGGCCCGAATGCAGCGCATGCAGCAAGCCATCGTTGGGCATGTCCGACAGGACGATTTCCACTTCATCTCCATGCTGCTCGCAGTAGCGCGCCACCACGACGGCCGTCATCGCCATGGCCGAGGGGATGGCGCCGATGCGGATGCGATGCCGGCCGCTGCCGATGGCGCGCTGGATATCGGCAAAGGTGTTGCTGGCCGTATTCAATAAATGCGTGGCGTATTCGAGCGCCAGCTTGCCTTCGCGCGTCAGTTCCAGCTGGTGGGTTGTGCGGTTAAACAACTTTTTTCCCAGCTGATTTTCCAGCAGCTTGATCGACGCGCTGAGGGCCGGCTGGGTCACGCACAATTCCTGTGCAGCCTTGCTGAAGCTGTTTACCCGGGCTAGGGTGGAAAACGCTTGTAAATGTCGTAAGGAAATTTTCTTGCTCAGTTCATGCATGGGCGTTGCTTATTAGAAAAAGTAATGGATTTATAAAAATAAACAAATTTTCTTATCCCGCAATTTACCATATTCTGGACTGGTCCTTACTTGTCTTGAAAGCAACAATATTCGGGAGAAGCGCCTGGAATGCGGTGCCGGCACGTACGGCGGCGCGCCATGCAAGGGATGCATCAATAAAATAATTCCAAAAAAACTCAGGGTTTATTCTTTTTAGGGTGGCGGCGATGAACAAATGGATGACGGGAACGATGGTAGTGGGTGGCTTGCTGGCGGCGCAGGGCGCGGCGCAGGCGCAAAGCAGCGTGCAAGTGTATGGACTGCTGTCGGCCGGTATCGGCTATGTGTCGGATGAGGGCAAAGGCAGCCGCACGCATGCGCTGAGCGGCACGAATCAGAATCCCCGCATCGGTTTCCGCGGCCAGGAAGACCTGGGCGACGGCACCAAGGCTATCTTCGTGCTGGAAAACGGTTTTAACGTGATGACGGGCACGGCTTCGCAAAGCGGCCGTCTGTTCGGCCGCCAGTCGTATGTGGGTTTGTCCAGCAACGACAAGGGCACCTTGACCCTGGGCCGCCAGTACGAAGCCGTCAAGGATCTGCTGGGTCCCGTGGTCATCGCCAGTAACGGCGTGCACATCGGCGACAACGACAATGGCTACAACAACCTGCGCGTGCAAAACGCCGTCAAGTATGTCAGCCCGAATATCAGCAACCTGTCGTTCACGGGCTTGTATGGTTTCAGCGAGAACCCGGAAGATTCGAACCGCAACCGCGTCTACAGCATGGGCGCCGGCTACAAGGTCGATGCCTTCAGCTGGGCCGTCGCCTACACCAAGATGGATCGCCCGAACAGCCCCGATGCGCCGAATGGCGCCATCGGCAATGACTATGCCAGTTCCCTGTTGATCTTCAACAAGAGCGCCGTCAAGGGCGCCGGCGTGGACAGCCAGGCCATCGCCGGCACGGGAGGCTTTTATAATGTGGGCAAGACCAAGTTTGGCGCCTTGTACACCAATGTGCGCTACCACTACCTGGATCAAAGCAATCTGACCCTGCAGAACGTGGACTTGAACGTGAACCACAAGCTGACGGAAGCGTTGAACCTGGGCGCGTCGTATTTCTATACGACTGGTAAATATGACGTGATCAACAAGACGCCGAAATGGCACCAGGTTAACTTCCAGGCCGATTACTTCCTGTCCAAGCGCACCGATGTCGCCATCACCTGGAGCTACCAGAAAGCGGCCGGCGATGCGACGTTCGCCCGCGTGTTCGGCTTCGGCGCCTCGGGCGGCAAGACGCAAAGCGTGCTGATCGTTGGCATGCGACATTATTTCTGACACTGATTCATCTTTACAGGCGCTGTCCCGCAGCGCCGTCCCCTGAAAGGAAGCATCTTGAAAAAGCACCTCATGTTGGCGTTGAGCCTAGGCTTGCTGGCCAACGCCGCCCACGCGGAAAAACGCGAGCTGGTCATTTCGGCCTATCCGATTGCCCAGCCCTTGTTCATGAAGTATGTGTACGAGCCGTTCAAGGCCAAATGCGGTTGCGATATCAAGGTGGAAACGGGGAATAATGCGGACCGCATCGCCAAGCTGGTGGTGCACGCCAAGAACCCGGTGATCGACCTGGTGCTGCTGTCCGATTCCGGCATGCTGGAAGCGGCGCAGAAGGGCGTGATCCAGCCCATGGATTACTCCAAGCTGAGCAATTACAAAGCCCTGTACGACGTAGCGAAAAACCCTATCGGCGGCAACTTCGCCGTCGGCTACACCCTGTATTCGGTCGGCCTGGTGTACCGCAGCGACAAGGTTGCCCCGCTGACGTCCTGGAAGGACCTGTGGCGCCCCGAACTGAAGGGCCGCGTGGCCTTCCCCGACGTGAGCACCACGCAGGGTCCCTTGATGCTGCGCATGGCCGACGCGGCCTGGGGCGGCAAGACGGATGACTACGCCACGGGCTTTGCGAAGATCGTCGGCATGAAGGGCAACGTCGTCACGTTCTCGAAAAACAGCGCGCAGCTGGCCGCCCTGTTTGCGCAGGATGAAATCTGGGCCGCGCCCGTGGCGCGCTTTACCTGGTCGCAAATGCTCAAGACGGGTCTGCCCCTGAAGTGGAGCATCCCGGCCGAAGGCCAGGCGGCCGGCATGAACGTGATGGGCATCGTTGCTGGGTCGAAGAACGCGGACCTGGCCTACCAGCTGATGGATTTCTGGCTGTCCAAGGAAGTGCAGACGCAGCTGGCGACCAACCTGGTCGACTCGCCCGTCAACAAGGACGTGCGCCTGTCGGTGGCGGCCGCGCAATTCAATACCTATGGCGCCGATCAAATCAGCTCGCTGAAGTTCGTCAAGCCGGAAACCATCATCAAACAGCGCAGCAACTGGATGACGCAGTGGAACAAGGCCATGAGCAAATAGTGGTGACGAGGAGAAAACACCATGTTTGCTGATCCAAAAAAGCGCCTGGGACTGCTGCTGGTCCTGCCGGCGCTGATCTTTATCGTCGTCTGCTTCCTGCTGCCCGTGCTGGCCTTGCTGGTCGACGCCTTCCGCGTCGGCGACGGCATGCAGTGGGGTGTTGAGCGCTTCGTTGCATTCTTCTCGCAGGAATTCAACCGCACCATCTTCTGGCGCACCCTGCGCATCGCCGCGCTGGTGACCCTGGCGTCCATCATCCTCGGCTATCCGGCCGCGCAAGCCGTGGCGCGCGTGTCGCCGAAGTGGCGCGGTCTGGTGGTCGGCATGATGATTCTGCCGCTGATGGTCTCGCCGATCGCGCGTACCTATGCGTGGATCGTGCTGCTGGGCCGTAATGGCGCCCTCAACGCGGCGCTCGTCAACATGGGTTTCACGGACGAGCCGCTGCGTTTGCTGTTCAGCGAATTCGCCGTCTTTGTCGGCCTGCTGCAATTGCTGCTGCCCTTGATGCTGATGTCGCTGGCGGGCGCGCTGGAAAACCTGCCGCGCGACGTGGAACCGGCCGCGGCGACTTTGGGCGCGAATCCATGGCAAGTATTCTGCAAGGTCACCCTGCCGCTGACGCAGGAAGGCCTGGTGGTCGGCGGCACCCTGGTGTTTACGGGCTGCGTGACGGCCTACGTGACGCCGGCCCTCTTGGGCGGCACCAAGGTGCTGATGCTGGAAACGCTGCTGTACCAGAAGGTCAGCGTGGAGAGCGATTTCGGCGCCGCGAATGTGATCGCCGTCATCCTCGTCTGCATGACCCTGCTGGTGAATGCCGGCCTTAAACGTATTTCCTCGAGCCGGAGTTCCGTATGAAAGAAAGCCTGTTTTCACGTGCCGTTTTATGGCTGGTGTTTTTGTTCCTGCTGGGCCCCTTCGCCATCGTCGTGCTGGCCGGCTTTTCCGGCGGCGAAACCTTGGCCTTCCCGCCCGAATCGTATTCGCTGCGCTGGATCCTCGAAGTGTGGTCGGCGCCCGAGTTCCGCCGCGCCTTCCAGACCAGCCTGGAAATCGGCCTGATCGCCACCGTCATCGCGCTGTTGCTGGGCATCCCCGTCGCGTATGCGTTTTCGCGCATGCCGCCGCCCGGTATCGGCGCCATCCGGCAAATCCTGACATCGCCGCTGATCATTCCCGCCATCCTGGTCGGTTTGGGCTTGCTGCACCACCTGGTGTTGACGATCAATGCGCCCGTGTACGTGGGCCTCTTGATCGGCCATATCGCGCTGCTGATTCCGTACTCGGTGCGTGTCGTGTACGCCAGCCTGGTCAACCTGCGCGTGGATATCGAGGATGCGGCCATCACCCTGGGCGCGTCGCGCCTGCGCGCGTTTTTCATGATCGTGCTGCCGAATATCCGCAACGCCGTGATCGCCGCCTTCTTCCTCGCCTTCGTCACCTCGTTCAACCAGGTGCCCGTCTCGCTGTTCCTCACGGGTCCCGGCATCAGCACCTTGCCCATCGAGATGCTGGGCCATATGGAAAACAGTTTCGATCCGTCGATCGCTGCCCTGTCGACCTTGCTGGTCTTGTTCACCATGGCCTTCGTGATGGTGACCGAAAAGGTGCTGGGCATTTCTAAATACATGTAAGAGGCAACACACGATGAGTTATCTGGAACTGCACAAGCTGAACCTCGGCTACGCCAAGAACACGACGTCCGTGAAAGACCTGGACTTGCACGTCGAGCAGGGCGAGCTGATTTCCCTGCTGGGCCCCAGCGGCTGCGGCAAGACCACCACCATGCGCGCCATCGCCGGCCTGATGCCGCTGCAGTCGGGCCGCATCGTGCTCGACGGCCGCGAAATCGGCAAGCTGGCGCCGAATAAACGCAATATCGGCATGGTCTTCCAGTCGTATGCGCTGTTCCCGCACTTGAACGTGTACGACAACATCGCTTTCGGCCTGCGCCTGCGCAAGGTGGCGCCGGCGCTGCTGAAAACGAAAGTGGAAGCCGTGATCGCTGCCGTGGGACTGACGGGGTTCGAGACGCGCCTGCCGGCGCAGATGTCCGGCGGCCAGCAGCAGCGCGTGGCGCTGGCGCGCGCCATCGTCGTCGAACCGGCCCTGCTGCTGCTCGATGAACCGCTGTCGAACCTGGACGCCAAGCTGCGCGTGCAGATGCGCGCCGAGCTGCGCCGCATCCAGCGCGAACTGGGCATCACCATGCTGTACGTGACGCATGACCAGGAAGAAGCGCTGGCCCTGTCCGACCGCATCGTCGTCATGAATGGCGGGCGCATCGAGCAGCTGGCCGCGCCGGAAGCCGTGTTCAATACGCCGTCCACGCGCTTCGTCGCCAACTTCATGGGTTTCGAAAACCTGTTCGACTACCGCGACGGCGCGCTGCACCACGCCGGTGCCAGCCTGCCGTACACGTCCCCCGTCGCTGCCGGCACCACGGTGCTGGGCTGGCGTCCGGACAAGGTGCGCGTCTGCGCCGCCGACGACGCGGCAGGCCAGTACCCTGGCACCGTGCTGGCGCGCGGTTTCCTGGGCGACACCGTCGAATACCTGCTGCAAACGCCGCTGGGCCAGGTCAAGGGCATTTGCGCGGCCGGCGGCGCCGCCTGGCGCGAAGGCACGGCCGTCTCCTTCGTACTGCCCTCCGACAGCGCCCTGTGGCTGGCTGCCTGATTTTTAACCTGAGACCATCATGACCCAAGCCTTGAAAAAGATCTGGCTCGACACCGATCCCGGTTTCGACGACTGGCTGACGATGCTGCTCTTGGGCAGCAATCCCGACATCGAGTGGCTGGGCGTGAGCGTGGTGGCGGGCAATGCACCCGTCGCCATCACTTACGACAACGCCTTGCGCATCAAGGCCCATGACGGCTTGACGGTGCCGATCTACCGCGGCTGCGAAGAACCGCTGGCCGGCGTCATCGAGACGGCGCAGCGCATCCTCGGCGACAGCGGCATGCCGACCACGGGCGACATCCTGCCGCCCGGTGCCGCCAGTGACGCTGCGGGCCACGCCGTCGACGCGCTGGTCGCCGCCGTGCGCAAGCATCCCGGCCAGATCACCATCATGGCGATCGCACCGATGACGAACCTAGCCACGGCCTTGTCCCGCGCGCCCGATATCGCCGAGAAAATCGTCGAGATCATCCTGATGGGCGGCTCGACCGACCAGGGCAACCATACGGCGGCGGCCGAATTCAATATCTATGCGGACCCGGAAGCGGCCGCCCAGGTGTTCAAATCCGGCATTCCGCTGCGCATGTTCGGTCTGAACCTGTGCCGCCAGCTCCTGGTGACGAATGCGGAAGTGGAACGCCTGCGCGCCCTCGGCACGCCGCGCGCCCTGCGTCTGGCCGGCTACCTGGAAGCGTATGTGCGCATCCGGAGCAGCGACGGTTCCGTGCCCATGCCCATGTACGACCCCGTGGTGGCCCTGTATCTGGAAGCGCCGCAGCTGTTCCAGTTCCAGCCGGCTCACGTGGCCATCGAATTGACGGGCGAACTGACGCGCGGCATGACGGTGTGCGAATTCCGCGTGCCGCGCCGCGCCGCCATCAACACGCAAGTGGCGATGCTGGCCGATGGCCCCGCCGCCATCGAGCGCCTGATGCGCCGCCTGGCCGCCATTCTCGTCTGACCCACTTCACTACGAAACGAGCTTCATGTCTAATTCACCCCTGAGCATCGAACAGTTTTTACGCGCCATGCCGAAGGTGGAGCTGCATTGCCACCTGTTCGGCACGGTGCGGCAAGCCACTTTCCGCGCGCTGGCCGCCAAGACGGGCAATGTCGTCACCCCCGAGGAAATCGACGCGTTTTACACGCGCGGCGACAAGCCCGTCGGCGTGCTGCGCGTGCTGCGCGCGCTCGACGCGCACCTGATCGTCTCGCCGACCGATTTGTATTGCCTCGCCTACGAATACCTGGAAGACGTGCATGGCCATGGCGTGCGCTATGCGGAGTTCTTCTGGAACCCGACCGGCACCGTGCGCGTGTCGGGCATCCGCTACGAGTCGGCGCAGGACGCCATCGTGGCCGCCATCCGCGATGCGCAAAGGGATTTTGGCGTGATCGGCCGTCTGATCCCCAGCATCGACCGCGAAGCGGCTCCTGCCGAAGCCGTGCAGATGGTGGAGTGGATGAAGGCCTACCGCGCGCCGGAAGTGATCGGCATCGGCATCGACTACCGCGAAAACGACCGTCCGCCCGAACTGTTCATCGAAGCCTATCGCGCCGCGCGCGCCGCCGGCTTCAAGTGCACGGCGCATGCGGGCGAATTCGGCATGCCGTGGATGAATGTGGCGACGGCGATAGACGAATTGCAGGTGGACCGGGTCGACCATGGCTACACGATCGTCGACAACCCGGAGCTGGCGCAGCGCTGCGTGGAACGGGGCCTGGTGTTTACGGTGGTGCCCACCAATTCGTATTATCTGCGCACACTGGCGCCCGAGCGCTGGGCGCTCGATCACCCGATCCGCGCCATGGCCAAGCTGGGCCTGAAACTGCATCCGAACACGGACGATCCGACCCTGCACCACGTGACGCCGACGGGCGCCTGGATGATGATGCGCGAATTCGGCTTCGGTCTCGACGACATGCGGGGCTTCATGTTGAATGGCCTGGACGCGGCCTGGATAGACGAGTCCACGCGGCGCGACTGGCGCGCGGAATTTGCGCGCGAATTCGACGCGTTGCGGGCAAGAGTCGTCGGGTAAATCAGGCCGATGCCGGTGGCGGGGCCAGCAGCGACGGAAACGCCCGCTGCGGGCAGCTTTGGCGCTCGCACACCTTGCAGCCCGTGCCGATCGGCGTGGCGCTGGAAGGGTCGTGCAAATCGAGTCCCTTCGAATAGATCAGCCGGTGCGCCTGCGAGATGTCGCAGCCCAGCGCCACGGCAAACGTCTTGCCGGGCGCCCGGAATCCCGGCGAGGCCGTGCTGACCTGGCGCGCGATCCATAAGTAGGTGCAGCCGTCGGGCATGCTGGCCACTTGCGTGAGCACCTGGCCCGGATGGCTGAAGGCGTCGTACACGATCCACAACGGACACGTGCCGCCCACCCGTGAAAAGTGAAAGTCCGTGGCCGACTGGCGCTTCGAGACATTGCCCGCGCGGTCGACGCGCACGAAGAAAAACGGCAGCCCCGCCGCCTCGGGGCGCTGCATGGTGCTCAAACGGTGGCACACGGCCTCGAAGCCCACGCCGAACTGGTGCGCCAGGCGCTCGATGTCGTAGGCGCGCGTTTCCGCCGCCTGTAAAAAACGCTGGTACGGCATCAAGAGGGCGCCGGCGAAATAATTGGAAAACGCCAGGCGCGCGCCCGTCTGCGCGGCCGCGCCCGAGAGTCCCGCCGCCAGCACGAGCGCGTCGATCAGGTCGCTGTGTTCGAGCAGGCTGATTTGCGCCGCCATCTGGAAGGCGCGCTGGCCACCTGTCAGGGTGTCGGGCAGAAACAGGATATGTTGTTGCGCATCGTAGCGGTGCTTGCGCACCATGCCCGCGTCGCCATCGGACAGCCGCACCTGGATGCCGTGGCGCTCCAGCAGCCGGCCTTGCAGCGCGTCGAGCGTGCGCAGGGAGGGATCGAGTTCGCCCGCCACCCGTTCGGCCGCCCGGTCCAGCTCATCGATGTAGTTTTGCCGCCGGTTCAGGTATTCGCGCACTTCCTCGTCCGTGGAGGGGGCCGCCGAGCTGGCGCCGCGGCTGCCGTCGTCGAGGCGCGCGGCCAGCGTATCGGCCCGTTCCGCCATCACGCGGTAGCGCCGCTGCAGGAGCAAAATCGAGCGCGCCAGTTCCGGCATGTTTTCCACCAGCATTTTCAATTCCGCCATCGAGGTGGGCGGCGCGTCGGGCAATTCGCCGAACACGTCGCGCACGTCCGCCACCAGGCTGGCGCTGTCGTGTTCGGAAAAGATTTGCGGGTCAACGCCCAGCACCGTGCCGATGCGTAACAGAATCGGCACCGTCAGCGGGCGCTGGTTGCGCTCCATCTGGTTCAGGTAGCTGGGCGAGATGCCCAGGGCCTTGGCCAATGCCACCTGCGTCATGCGCCGTTCCTCGCGCAGCCGCTGCAGGCGCACGCCCATGAAAACCTTTGCCATCGCGTTTCCTCTTCCCCGTTTGTGGAATCTGCAAATTTACAATCTTTGCAGATTAACAGATTCGTCTTTGCATTATCTCGCATTTTCACGCCTTGTTTGCAGGCTGGATTGTGCGAATAATGCAAACAGACCTATACCAACCAGGAGACTCCGAGTGACCACGCAAAACACAATTCCGACCGTTCCCCTCTTGATCAACGGCGAATGGGTTGAATCCCGCACCACCGTCTGGCGCGACGTCGTCAACCCCGCCACGCAGGAAGTCCTGGCCAAGGTACCGTTCGCTACGCCCGATGAAGTCAACGCGGCCATCGCCTCGGCCCAGCGCGCCTTCAAAACCTGGCGCAAGACGCCGATCGGCGCCCGCGCGCGCATTTTCCTGAAATTGCAGCAGCTGATCCGCGAAAACATGGCCGATCTGGCCGCCACCCTGACGATGGAACAGGGCAAGACTTTGCTGGACGCGGAAGGCGACGTCTTCCGCGGCCTGGAGGTGGTGGAACATGCGGCCAATATCGGCACCCTGCAGATGGGCGAATACGCGCAAAACGTGGCCGGCGGCGTCGATACCTACAGCGTGATGCAGCCGCTGGGCGTGTGCGCCGGCATTACCCCGTTCAATTTCCCCGCCATGATCCCCCTGTGGATGTTCCCGATGGCGATTGCCTGCGGCAATACCTTCGTGTTGAAACCATCGGAGCAAGACCCGCTCGTGACGGAAAAACTCGTGCGCCTGGCCTTGCAGGCGGGCATCCCGGCTGGCGTGTTGAACGTCATCCACGGCGGCGAAGACGTGGTCAACGCCCTGTGCGACCATCCGGACATCAAGGCGATCTCGTTTGTCGGCTCCAGCAAGGTGGGCACGCATGTGTACCAGCGCGCCAGCCTGAACGGCAAGCGCGCGCAATGCATGATGGGCGCCAAGAACCACGCCGTCGTCTTGCCGGACGCCAATAAAGAACAGACCCTGAACCAGTTGCTGGGCGCCGGTTTCGGCGCGGCCGGCCAGCGCTGCATGGCGGCGTCCGTCGCCGTGCTGGTGGGCGAGGCGCGCGAGTGGCTGCCGGAACTGGCCGCCAAGGCGCAAACCCTGACGGTGGGCGCGGGCAAGGATAATCCGGATCTGGGCCCCGTGATCTCGTGCGCGGCGAAAGAGCGCGTGCATAGCCTCGTCGCCAAAGGCATCGAGCAGGGCGCCGTGCTGACGCTCGATGGCCGCGACGTGAAGGTCGATGGCTATCCGAACGGCAACTTCGTCGGCCCGACGATCTTGTCCGGCGTAAAACCCGGCATGGTCGTGTATGACCAGGAAATCTTTGGTCCCGTCCTGATCGTCGTGGAAGTCGATACCCTGGACGAAGCCATTGAACTGGTGAATGCGAATCCGAACGGCAATGGCACGGCCCTGTTCACGCAGAGCGGCGCGGCCGCGCGCTATTTCCAGGAAGAAATCGACGTGGGCCAGGTCGGCATCAACGTGCCGATTCCCGTGCCCGTTCCCCTGTTCAGCTTTACTGGCTCGCGCGGCTCCAAGCTGGGCGACCTGGGTCCGTTCGGCAAGCAGGTCGTGCTGTTCTACACGCAGACGCAGACGATTACCCAGCGCTGGTTCACGGATGCGGCCTCGGTGGGCAAGGTCAACACCACCATCAGCCTCAAGTAAGGAGCTGCCATGGACTTTGAATTGAGCGACGAGCAGCGTGAGTTCCAGCAGGCGGCGCGTGCGTTTGCCGAAGGCGAACTGACGCCGCACGCGGCGCATTGGGATGCGGAATCGATCTTCCCCGTGGACACCATCGCCAAGGCGGGCGAGATGGGCTTTTGCGGCCTGTACACGCCGCAGCGCTGGGGCGGCCTGGGCCTGTCGCGCCAGGATGCGGCCATCGTGTTTGAAGAGCTGGCCGGCGGCTGCACCTCGACCACGGCCTATATCACGATCCATAACATGGCCACCTGGATGCTGTCGCGCTGGGGACAGGAAGCCCTGTGCGACGAGTGGGTGCCAGCGCTGGCGGCCGGCCGGAAGCTGGCCAGCTATTGCCTGACGGAACCGCAATCAGGTTCCGACGCGGCGTCCTTGCGCACCAAGGCAGTAAAAGAGGGCGATTTTTACGTGCTCGACGGTACGAAAGCGTTCATCTCGGGCGCGGGGCAGACGGATATGCTGATCGTCATGGCACGCACGGGCGGTGAGGGTGCGGCCGGTATTTCCGCCTTTGCCGTGCCGGCGAATTTGCCCGGTATCGTGTATGGCAAGAAAGAAGAAAAGATGGGCTGGAACAGCCAGCCCACGCGCATCATCAGCTTCGACCAGGTGAAAGTGCCTGTCGGTAACTTGCTGGGTGCGGAAGGCGAAGGTTTTGCCATTGCCATGAAGGGCATCGATGGCGGGCGCATCAATATCGCCGTGTGCTCGGTGGGCACGGCGCAGGCGGCCCTCACGCGCGCGCAAACGTATATGAAGGAGCGCACGCAGTTCGGCCGCGAACTGGCGCAGTTCCAGGCCCTGCAATTCAAACTGGCCGACATGCTGACGGAGCTGGTGGCGGCGCGCCAGATGGTGCGCCTGGCGGCCTGGAAACTGGACCAGGAAAGCCCGGACGCCACGGCGTATTGCGCCATGGCAAAGCGTTTCGCCACGGACGTGGGTTTCAATGTGGCCAACGATGCGCTGCAATTGCATGGCGGCTACGGCTACATCCGCGAGTACCCGCTCGAGCGCCACGTGCGCGACACGCGGGTGCACCAGATCCTGGAAGGGACGAATGAAATCATGCGCCTGATCGTCGCGCGAGCGATTTTGAAAGACGGCGCCACGGAGACCTTACGATGAGCAAAGTGTATACAAATTTACTGCTGGAACGCCGTGGCCATACGGCCCTGGTGACCCTCGACAACCCGCCCGCCCACACGTGGACCCTGGCCAGCCTGAACGCCCTGAAGGAACTGGTGGCCGACCTGAATGCGGACGCCGACGTGTACGCTCTCGTGATCACGGGCGGCGGCGCCAAGTTCTTCTCGGCCGGCGCCGACCTGAACGTATTTGCCGACGGTAACAAGGACACGGCATTCGCCATGGCCGCCGCGTTTGGCGAGGCGTTCGAGGCATTGTCCGCGTTTCGCGGCGTCAGCATCGCCGCCATCAACGGCTACGCCATGGGCGGCGGGCTCGAATGCGCGCTCGCGTGCGATATCCGCATTGCCGAGGAACACGCGCAGATGGCCTTGCCGGAAGCCTCGGTCGGCCTGTTGCCATGCGCGGGCGGCACGCAGCACTTGCCGTGGCTGGTGGGCGAAGGCTGGGCCAAGCGCATGATTTTGTGCGGCGAGAGAGTCGATGCGGCCAAGGCCCTGGCCATCGGCCTCGTCGAGGAAGTTGTTCCAACCGGCAAGGCTGCCGCCACGGCGTTGACCCTGGCTGCCAAAGTGGCGCGCCAGAGCCCGAGCAGCGTGACGGCATGCAAGACCCTGATCCAGGGCGCGCGCAGCCATCCGCTGGTCAACTCCTTGCCCGACGAGCGCACCCTGTTCCTCGGCTTGTTCGATACGCAAGACCAGAAAGAGGGCGTGCAGGCGTTCCTGGAAAAACGTCCGGCGGAGTGGAAGAATGGTTGAGACTTTGCTTGAAACCGTGAAAATCGAGGAGCGCGACTGTCCCGGCGGCATGAAGCTGGGCGTCATCACCCTCGATGCGCCCAAATCCCTGCACGCGCTGACCCTGGACATGATACGCGCCATTGACGGCGCTCTCGTGCGCTGGGCCGCTGACGACGCCGTCGCCTGCGTGGTGCTGCAGTCGTCGACCGACAAGGCCTTTTGCGCGGGCGGCGACGTGCGCAGCCTGCGTTCGGCCGTGGTGGAACAGCCCGGTGTCGTGCCGAACCCGCAGGCGCTGGCCTTCTTTGCCGAGGAATACCGGCTCGACCACCGCATCCATACGTATGCGAAACCGCTGCTGGTGTGGGGCGGCGGCATCGTCATGGGCGGCGGCCTGGGCCTGATGGCCGGTGCCAGCCACCGCGTCGTGACGGAAAGCACGCGTATCGCCATGCCGGAAATCACGATTGGCCTGTTCCCCGACGTGGGCGGCAGCTGGTTTCTGGGCCGCATGCCGGGGCGCAGCGGTCTGTTCCTGGGTTTGACGGGCGCGCCCTTGAACGGGGCCGACGCCCTGTTCGCGGGCCTGGGCGACTATTTCCTGCGCCAGGAAGAGCGAAACATGGTGCTCGACGCGCTGACGCTGGCGCAATGGCAAGCCAGTCCGCAAGCGAACAGCGAGCAGCTGGACCGCCTGCTGCGCGGCTTCTCGGCGCCATCCTCCATGCTGCCCGTGTCCGAAGTGCGCGCTAACTTCGACGCCATCGCCGCGCTGACGCAAGCGCCCACCTTGCCCGAAGTGGTGGCTGCCATCGCCGCGTATGACGGCGATTCGGTCTGGTTGCAAAAGGCGGCCCACTCGCTGGACAAGGGCGCGCCCACTTCGGCCGCGCTGGTGTGGGCCATGCGCGAGCGCACGCGCCATCTGAGCCTGGCGCAAGTGTTCCAGCTGGAACTCATTGTCGCCGTGCAATGTTGCGCCCATGCAGACTTCAGCGAAGGCGTGCGTGCCTTGCTGATCGACAAGGACAACGCGCCGCAGTGGCAGCCGGCCAGCCTGGCCGAGGTCAGCGAGACGTATCTCAATGAATATTTCACGGCGCCATGGGATAGCCATCCTTTGCGCGACCTGCATTAAAAGAACAACAGGAGACACATATGCAACATATCGCTTTTATCGGCCTGGGCAACATGGGCGCGCCAATGGCCCGCAACCTGGTGGCCGCCGGTTTCCACGTGTCCGTGTTCGACCTGGCGCCGGCGGCTGTGGCGTCGCTGGTCGAGGCGGGCGCCACGGCGGCCGCATCCGCCAGCGCGGCCGTGCAGACGGCGGACGCCGTCATCACCATGCTGCCAGCCAACAAGCACGTGCAGGAACTGTACCTGGCGGCAGGCGGCGTGCTCGATTCGGCCAAGCCCGGTGCCCTGTTCATCGACTGCAGCACCATCGCCGCCGACGTGGCGCGGCAAGTGGCGCAGGCGGCCAGCGAGCGGGGCTTTGCCATGATCGATGCGCCCGTCTCGGGCGGCACGGCGGGCGCGGCGGCCGGCACGCTGACCTTCATCGTCGGCGGCAGCGAGGCTGCCTTGCAGCAGGCGCGTCCCCTGCTGGAAAAGATGGGCAAGAACATCTTCCATGCGGGCGAGGCGGGTGCGGGCCAGGTGGCGAAGATTTGCAACAACATGCTGCTGGGCATACTGATGGCGGGGACGGCCGAGGCGCTGAACCTGGGAGTGGCGCATGGCCTCGATCCGAAAGTCTTGTCCGACATCATGGGCAAGAGTTCGGGGCGCAACTGGACCCTGGAAGTGTACAACCCGTGGCCCGGCGTCATGGACGGCACGCCCGCGTCGCGCAATTACACGGGCGGCTTCGGCACGGCGCTGATGCTGAAGGACCTGGGTCTGGCGCAGCAGTCGGCCCTGTCGGCGAACGCGCCCACGCCCCTGGGCGGGCTGGTGCGCCAGCTGTACCAGATGCATGCGCAAGCCGGCTATGCGCAGCAGGATTTCTCCAGCATCGTGCAGATGCTGCAGCCGGGCTTGGATAAACCCGCCTGAGGAATTTTGGACAAAAAAAAGCCCGCTGGTGAAAGCGGGCTAAATCCAATTCTTGGAAGAGTTGGAGGAGACAGATGCATTATGCTGCATCGCCACATATAACTCCAATTTATCTTTCGAATATCAAATATAGATTTTCGTGATATCTCTTCCTGGCAGCCGCGTCGCGGCTGCCAGCGCCACAGTCTTAGCCTGGATTGCAGGCGATCTGCACGGTGGTCACGTTTGCTTCACCCATCACACCGACGCCCGTGTTGGGTGCCACGGTGCATTTCAAGCCGGTAGGCTGGGTAAAGACGCTGATGCCATACTTGTCGCCATCGGCAACAGGCGATGCCAGAGTGAAGGTCGTGCTGCCTTTGGCCACCGTGGTTTGCGCATTGCCGTTGATCAGGACCAGGCCGTCGGCTGTCAGGCCAGTCACCGTGCCGCCTACCGTGTACGCGTTTCGCGCACAGGAAACCGATGCCTGGATACTGACGTAGTGACCGGCCGAGCCGGTTCCGCCACTGACGGTGCAAGTCATGTGGGCTGGCTGGGTCTGTACGGTGATGTTGTAGTCGGTACCATAGTCGATGCGCTTGCCAAAGGTAAACGAGGTCTGGCCGGCTTTGATCGGGAGCGGATCGCCGCCATTGACCAGGACCAGGCCTTCGGTGTTCAAGTTGCTGACGGTGCCACTGACATCATACGAGGCCTTGCCGCCGCAAGCAGCCAATCCCAGGGTCAACAGCAGCGCGGCGATAGGGCGCAGGCAGGATAACTTCATGTATTTCTCCAATCCAATATAGTGGTGACGAATCGCGTGGCTTACTGCGCCGTGCAGTTCAGTGCGGCGCCGGTCGTGGCGGCTGAGCCCATGGTGCCGACGACATCGCGGCCGTTGGCGCTGGCAGAACCCACGAAACTGCACGTCTGGCCCGTTGGATACGTCGCGATGGAAATATTGTAGGCAATGCCGTCATTGACATTCGGGAACGTATAGCTGGTGCTGCCTTTCAGCGGGCTGGTGGTGATATTGCCGATGGCCAGGGTCAAACCGTCGGCGGTCAGGCCCGTGATCGTGCCGCTCAGCGGGTAGGTATTGGTCACGCAAATCACCTGGGCCGTGGTCACGGTATAGCTCGATGCCTTGCCGGCGCCATTGGTAATCGTGCACACGGCGCCTTTTGGCTGTTGCGCGATGGTGATATCGTAGCGGTCATCGGTGCTGACCAGCTTGGTGAAAACAAAGGAAGTCTGGCCTGAGGTGACAGGCAGGCGTTCGCCGTCATTCAGCAGAATCAGGCCATCTTTTGCCAGATTGACGACTTGGCCGCTCAGATACAGATTGCCGCCGCTGCCGCCGCAGGCCGCCAATGTGACGGCGCAAGCCGCCGCCAGCATCGAGCGCAGGTACAAATTTTTCATACATTCTCCAAAACGAATTAGGTTGGGTAGCGCAACGCGGACGCTGGCGCCGCATTGGAATGGCGCCTATTTTAGTCTATCTGGCAAGCCGGATGATCTTGCCTTGTATCACCCTGTAACAATTTTTCGCCGGGAAGCGCCGGCCCGGCCCCATTTCATGGGGGCGCCGCCATGCCGGCGGCGGCGATCGGTGCGACAATAGCTGCGGGCTGCGCACCGTGACGCGGCATCTATATAGTGAGTTCCATGTATCTTGCCCCTGTAAAACCTGCCGTGCCGCCCAAGGCCATCCTCTTCGACCTCGACGATACCTTGTGGCCCATCGCCCCCGTGATTGCCGCCGCCGAAACCCTGCTGCACGACTGGCTGGCCACGCATGCGCCCAAGGTGGCGCAGCAGTTTTCCATCGAGCTGTTGCGCCAGCACCGTCTGGCCATGCTCAATGAACAACCGCATTTCCATGGCAATTTGATCGAGCTGCGCCGCGCGGGCTTGCTGACCGCCTTCGAGGCCGCCGGCGAAGATCCCGCCCTGGTCGACGGCGCCATCGCGCAGTTCCTGGCGGCGCGCCATCGCGTGCAGCCGTATGACGATGTCTTGCCCGGCCTGGCCTGGATGGGGCAGCGCATGCTGGTCGGCTCGATCTCGAATGGCAATGCGGACCTTGAAATTATCGGCCTGGCGCAGCATTTTAAAGTGTCGATTGCCGCCAGCGATTTCGGCGTCGCCAAGCCCGACGCCAGCATCTTCCTGGCCGCTTGCGCCGCGCTGGGCGTGGCGCCGCATGAGGCCGTGTATGTCGGCGACGATCTGTATTTCGACGTCACGGGGGCGCAAGGGGCGGGCATGCGTGCCGTGTGGATGAACCGCAAGGGCAGCGATGCCCATTTGGCCGCCGGCGTGCAGCCCGACGCCATCTGCGCCAACTTTGATGAATTGCTGCTGTGGCTGCAGGAGCAACTGGAAGATTGATCGCCGTCGGACGGGCGAACGTGCATAATAGGCGCTGTTGATGCACGTTCGGCCGCTTTCGTTGCCGCTTGCTTAACAATATGCTTGTTTAAAGAATATTTGCTTACCTAAGACACCATGCAACTCGATACACGTGCCCAAACACTGCTGAAAGCCCTGGTCGAGCGATATATCGCCGACGGCCTGCCGGTCGGTTCGCGCGCCTTGTCGAAAATTTCCGGCCTCGACCTGTCGCCGGCCACGATCCGCAACATCATGGCCGACCTGGAAGAGCTCGGTTATGTGTCCAGTCCGCATACCTCGGCCGGACGCATCCCCACGCCGCGCGGCTACCGCATCTTTGTCGACACCTTGCTGACCGTCCGGCACCTGGACGAGCACATGGTGGAGTCGCGCATGCGCCTGCAGACGCCGCAGCCGCAAAAAACCATCGCCAACGCGGCGCAGATGCTGTCGTCGCTGTCGCAGTTCGCCGGCGTCGTGCTCAGCCCGCGCCGCGAATCCGTATTCCAGCAAATCGAATTCCTGCGCCTGTCCGAAAAACGCATCCTGCTCGTTATCGTGGCTCCCGGCGGCGATGTGCAGAACCGTTTATTGCTGACGGAGGCCGACTATACGCCGGCGCAACTGGTGCAATCGGCCAATTACATCAACCAGAATTACGGCGGCCTGTCGTTCGACGCCGTGCGCGTGCGTCTGCAGGGTGAATTGCGCCAGTTGCGCGACGACATGGGCAGCCTGATGCAGGCGGCCGTGGAAGCGGGCAGCGAAGCGATGGCCGACCATAGCGACGACATGGTCATTTCCGGCGAGCGCAACTTGCTCAGCGTGAGCGATCTGTCATCGAATATGCATTCGCTGCGCCAGATGTTCGACATGTTCGAGCAAAAGACGGGCTTGATGCAGCTGCTCGACGTGTCGAGCAAGGCGACGGGCGTGCAGATTTTCATCGGCGGCGAATCGAACCTGGTGCCGATGGATGAGATGAGCGTGGTGACGGCGCCGTATGAAGTCAACGGCAAGATCGTGGGAACGTTGGGAGTGATTGGACCGACGCGCATGGCTTACGAGCGCGTTATCCCGATCGTCGACATCACGGCCAAGCTGCTGTCGAGCGCGCTCAGCCATCATTGATGCGGTTCAATGCTGCGCCGGCCGGCCCCTTGCGGGAACGGCCGGCGTGGGTCAGGCTGTTTTGTGCGGGCAAGCTGTCTTGGTGCAGTTGCCGTAGATGGCCAGGGCGTGTTCGGCGATCTTGAAGCCGCGCTCTTCGGCCACTTTTTGCTGGCGGATTTCGATTTCTTCGTCGAAGAATTCTTCGACCCGGCCACAGTCGAGGCACACCAGGTGGTCATGGTGGGAGCCTTCGTTGAGTTCGAAAATCGCCTTGCCGGTTTCAAAATGGTTGCGGTTAAGCAAGCCGGCTTGTTCGAATTGCGTGAGGACACGGTAGACAGTTGCCAAGCCGACATCCATATTGTCGGCCAGCAGAATCTTGTAGACGTCTTCCGCGGTCAGGTGGCGTACCGGGCTACTCTGGAAGATATCGAGTATCTTCAGCCGTGGCAGGGTGGCTTTCAGGCCGCTTGCCTTGAGATCACTAGGATTGTTACTCATGTTTGTTGCTCGTATGTGGGTCAGGTGCTTTATCATATAGCGTTTTGTCGGGGAGTGCCAAAATATGCTTTTTTTTGGCGGGCCGGTCACTCCTGGCGTTTTGTTCATCCAATTGAGGTCATTTATGCGCGTAACCCCGGCTGTATTGCCATCTCTCTGGCACCGTATTTCATTTCGAGCACCAGTCGTGGCAGGCATGGTCTGTGTCGCGCTGGCCGTGTCCGGCTGCGCCAACCGTGGCATTCTTGGCGAAAAGCCGGCAGCTGCTCAAAAAGAAGGCAAGGAACTGGTTCCCGAACAGGGCGCACAAACGACCACCATTACGCCGCTGCAAAAATTCATGTGGTTTTTCTCGCCCTACCGTCCTGACATTCAACAAGGCAACTTTGTCTCCGAAGAGATGCTGGCCCAGTTGAAAGTAGGCATGACGCGCGACCAGGTGCGTTTCGTCCTCGGCACTTCGCTGCTGACCGATATCTTCCATGCCGACCGCTGGGATTATCCATTCCGTCTGGCGCGGGGCAGTGGCGAAACCACCAGCAGCCGCGTGGTCGTGTACTTCGGCAAGGATGGCAAGGTTGAACGTTTCGAAGGCGGCAACTTGCCGACGGAGAAAGAATATATCGACCGCATCGCCGGCCCGTCGCCATTCGCCAAGGTCGCCAAGGCCGACGTGCCTGCCGCCGTCGTGCCATCGCCCGTGGCGCCGAGCGCCGTGCCCGTGCCGGCCGATGCCGCTCCTGCCATTCCTGTGAGCAAGCCTGACGTTGCACCAGCACCAGCAACGGCGCCTGCCGCCGAGCCAGCACCGACGCCTGCCGCCGAACCCACCAAATAAGTTGTTGTAAGAGAATAAAATGACTGAACTGAAAATTGCCATCGCTGGCGCCAGCGGCCGCATGGGCCATATCCTGATCGAAGCGGTCAGCAACGCGCCCGACGCCGTGCTGACCGGCGCCCTCGACCGCGCCGGCTCGCCGACCGTCGGCCAGGATGCCGCCGCCTTTCTCGGCAAGCCTGCCGGCGTGCTGATCGAGTCGGACCTTGCCACCGGCCTGGCCAATGCCGATTACCTGATCGACTTCACGCGCCCCGAAGGCACTTTGCAGCACCTGGCGTATTGCGCCGAGCATGGCATCAAGATGATCATCGGCACCACCGGTTTTGATGACGCGGGCAAGGCCGCCATTGCCGCCGCCGCCGAAAAGACGGCGATCATGTTCGCGCCGAACATGAGCGTGGGCGTGAATGTCACCATGAAGCTGCTGGAACTGGCCGCGAAAAGCCTGTCCGAAGGCTACGACATCGAAATCATCGAAGCGCATCACCGCTTCAAGGTCGATGCGCCGTCGGGCACGGCCCTGCAAATGGGTGAAGTGGTGGCCGGCGCCCTGGGCCGCGACCTGAAGGAATGCGCCGTGTACGGCCGCGAAGGTGTGACGGGCGAACGCGATCCGTCGACCATCGGCTTTGCCACCATCCGCGGCGGCGATATCGTCGGCGACCATACGGTGCTGTTTGCCGGCATCGGCGAGCGCATCGAGATCAGCCACAAATCGAGCAGCCGCGTCACCTACGCCCACGGCGCCCTGCGCGCCGCGCGTTTCCTGGCCGACAAGCCGACGGGCCTGTTCGACATGCAGGATGTGCTGTCGCTGAAGAACTGAGGAAGACTATGGCCACAGCCATCCTGAATGGAAAAGACATCACCGATGAAGCGAGCTTTCACGCGCAATGCGTGCAAGCCTTCGGTTTCCCCGCGTTCTACGGCAACAGCATGGATGCCTGGGTCGATTGCCTCAGCTACCTGCGCGACGATGAAAACATGACGCAGTTCCGTTTGAAACCGAACGAAGTGCTGGACATCGTGGTACAGGACGCTGACGCGATGAAGGCGCAAGTGCCTGATTTGCTGGAAGAAATCACGTTTTGCATCGCCGGCATCAATGAGCGCTATGACGATTACGGTGAAAAACCGGCATTGAAACTGGTACTCAAGTGAATGGAATGGAATGGTAGGTCGGATTAGGCCCTGCGGGCCGTAATCCGACAACATTGTTGGCTGTGCAGGTCGGACTGCGCGCAAGCGCCAATCCGACCTACGTCCAGACGACCAACATTTACACCACCTTGCGCTCACGCAAGCCGTCAATCTCCGCACCGTCCAACCCCAGCCACTGCTGCAATACCTCGTCCGTATGCTGCCCCAGCAAGGGCGGCGGCAAGCGGTATTGCACCGGCGAGCCGGACAGGCGCACGGGATTGGCCACCAGCGCCACCGTGCCCGCCGTCGGATGCGGCATCTCCACTTTCAAGCCACGCGCCACCACTTGCGGGTCGGCAAAGACCTGGTCGATGCGGTTGACGGGGCCGCACGGCACGGCTTGCGCCTCGAACGCGCTGATCCACTCTGCCGTCGTGCGCATGACCGTGGTCTGGCGCATCAACGGTATCAACACCGCCCGGTGCGCCACGCGCTGCGGGTTGGTGGCGAAGCGTTCGTCCTGCGCCCATTCCGGGTGGCCGGCGACGGCGCAAAAACGCGAAAACTGTCCATCGTTGCCGATCGCCAGAATCATGTCGCCATCGGCCGTGGGAAAGTCTTGATACGGAACAATGTTCGGATGCGCGTTGCCCATGCGCTGCGGCACCTTGCCCCCGCACAAGTAGTTGGCGGCCTGGTTGCCCAGCGCGGCCACTTGCACGTCGAGCAGGGCCAGGTCGATATGCTGGCCCAGGCCCGAGCGCTCGCGTTCGGCCAATGCGGCCTGCACGGCGATGGTGGCGTACAGGCCCGTCAGGATGTCCGTCTGCGCCACACCCACTTTTTGCGGTCCGGCGCCCGGCTGGCCATCGGGCACGCCCGTGATGCTCATCAAGCCGCCCATGCCCTGGATTAAGAAGTCATAGCCGGCGCGCGCCGCATACGGCCCATCCTGGCCGAAACCCGTGATGGAGCAGTAGACGAGGCGCGGGTTGAGCGCCAGCAAGCTCGCCGCATCGAGGCCGTATTGCTTCAAACCATCGAGCTTGAAATTTTCCAGCAGCACGTCCGATTCGGCGGCCAGCTTGCGCACCAGGGCTTGCCCTTCAGGGGCAGCCAGGTCGATGCACAAGGAGCGCTTGTTGCGGTTGGCGCACTGGAAGTAGGCAGCCTCGGCCGTATCGCGGCCGTCCGCGTCTTTCAGATACGGCGGACCCCAGGAGCGCGTGTCGTCGCCGCGTCCCGGCTGCTCGACCTTGACGACGTCGGCGCCGAGGTCGGCCAGCATTTGTCCGGCCCACGGGCCGGCCAGCACGCGCGACAGGTCGAGCACGCGCAAGCCGCTCAACGGCGCGGGCCGCAGGGTGGAAGCCAGGGCGTCCATCAGTTGCTGAAGGCGGCGATGCCGGTGATGGCGCGGCCGATGATCAGCGCGTGCACATCGTGCGTGCCTTCATAGGTGTTCACCACTTCCAGGTTGACCAGGTGGCGGATGACGCCGAATTCGTCGGAAATGCCGTTGCCGCCCATCATGTCGCGCGCCATGCGGGCGATGTCCAGTGCCTTGCCGCAGCTGTTGCGTTTCATGATGGACGTGATTTCTACGGCGGGCGAGCCCTCATCCTTCATGCGGCCCAGGCGCAAGCACCCTTGCAAGCCCATGGTGATTTCCGTCAGCATGTCGGCCAGTTTCTTTTGCACCAGCTGGTTCGCAGCCAATGGGCGGCCGAATTGCTGGCGGTCCATCGTGTACTGGCGCGCCTTCAGGTAGCAGTCTTCGGCCGCGCCCAGCGCGCCCCAGGCGATGCCGTAGCGGGCGCTGTTCAGGCAAGTAAATGGACCTTTCAGGCCGCGCACGTCGGGGAAGGCGTTTTCTTCCGGGCAAAATACTTCATCCATGACGATTTCGCCGGTGATGCTGGTACGCAAGCCCACCTTGCCGTGGATTTCCGGCGCCGACAGACCTTTCCAGCCTTTTTCCAGCACGAAGCCGCGGATCGCGCCTTCATCGTCCTTGGCCCAGACAACGAACACGTCGGCAATCGGGCTGTTGGTGATCCACATCTTGGCGCCGGAGATACTGTAGCCGCCCGGCACCTTGCGCGCGCGCGTGACCATGCTGCCCGGGTCGGAGCCGTGGTTCGGTTCCGTCAGGCCGAAGCAGCCGATGAATTCGCCCGTTGCCAGTTTCGGCAGGTATTTCTGCTTGGTTTCTTCGTTGCCGAAGGCATTGATCGGCACCATCACCAGCGATGATTGCACGCTCATCATCGAGCGGTAGCCCGAATCGACGCGCTCGACTTCGCGCGCGGCCAGGCCGTAGCAGACGTAGTTCAGGCCGGCGCCGCCGTATTCTTCGGGTATCGTCGTGCCCAGCAAGCCCAGCTCGCCCATTTCGCGGAAGATGGCGGCGTCCGTGCGGCCATGGCGGAACGATTCAAGCACGCGCGGCACCAGGCTGCCCTGGCAATAGTCGCGGGCCGCTTCCAGCACGGCGCGTTCGTCGCCCGTCAGTTGTTCTTCCAGCAGCAGGGGGGAATTCCAGTCGAATACGGTTTTGCTCATCACAGGCCTCGCAGGTGAGCGCCGGTGATCGGCGCAAGATTGAATATGGCTCATGGTAGGTTTTTGCCTAGCCTTGCGCAAACGATTTTTTTGCACCCAGACATGCGTGATGCGCATATCTTGCGGCATACTGGAGCCTTTCACCGGCCCGATACCCCCATGTCACGCAAAATTCCCATGCTGCAAGCGCTAAATTGTTTCGAAGCGGCCGCGCGCCACCAGAGCTACACGCATGCGGCGCGCGAACTGTCGCTGACGCAAAGCGCCGTGTCGCGGCAGATATCCTCCCTGGAAATCTTTCTCGGCGTGCAACTGTTCCAGCGCACGCGCCATGGCGTGCTGCTGACCAGCGCCGGTGCCGCATATGCGCGGCAGATTGCGGCCCGCCTCGATGGCCTGGAGCGCGACACGCTTGACACCATGGCGCGCCAGGGCGGCGGCGGGGCGCTGCAGCTCGCGTCCGTGCCCACGTTTGCCACGCGCTGGCTGATGCCGCGGCTGTCGTCGCTGGCCGGTTTGCACCCCGATATCGTCGTGCATATCGATGCCTATACAAAACCGTTCATGTTTGCCGATACGGAATACGATGGCGCCTTGTACGCGGGCACGCCCGAGCAGCTGGCGCGCTGGCCCGGCACGCGCGCCACCTTGCTCATGCACGAAGAAATCGTGCCCGTCGCCAGCCCGCGCCTGTTGGCGGCGCGCAGCGCCTGGCAGCCGCAGGATTTATTGGAACTGACCTTGTTGCAGCAAAGTACGCGCCCGGGCGCCTGGCGCCAGTGGTTTGACGCCATGCAGGTCGATGGGGAACTGGCGCGCTACGGCGCCCGCTATGAGTTGTTTTCCATGCTGGCCATGGCGGCCGTGCAGGGGCAGGGCGTGGTCTTGCTGCCCCGTATGCTGGTCGAAGCGGAACTGGCGCGCGGCGAGCTGCGCATCGCATGCGAGCGCCCACTGCGCGGCCAGCGCGCGTATTACCTGATCACGCCCGAGGCGGCACATGAAAAACTGGCCTTGCAGCAGTTCCGCGTATGGCTGCAAGACGAGGCGGCCTAGACGACCTTGGCCGTATCGAAGTGGGGATTGTCGATCAGGCCGATCTGGTTGCCGAAGGGGTCGAGCAATTCCACCGTGCGGATGCCGTCGCCCACGTCCGTGATCGGATGGTGCAGGCTGCCACCCAGCGCCACGATGCGTTCGACTTCCTGCTCGATGCCATCCACGCCCCAGTAAGTCACGCTGCCCTGCGTGCCAGGCTGGCCGTCCGGCAGCAGGCCCAGCTCGAAGCCGCCGATGGCAAAGCCGACATAGAACGGCTGGTCGAAATACGGTGCCGTGCCGAATACCTGGCTGTACCAGGCTTTGGCCTTGTCCAGGTCGGGGACGGGATAGGTGACGGTGCGTAAGCCCTTGATCATGTTCTGCTCCTGGTGAATGAAGAATAACGCCATCATGCCACCGGCGTGCGCGTGGCGATTGGAAAAATGGAAGGTGCTCACGCGCGCCGGCCCGTCAGCCACGCGTCGGGCGAGCTGCGGGCGAATTCCTGGAAGTCGTGGATCAGGTGCGACTGGTCGAAATAACCATATTGCAAGGCCACCTGCGCCCAGTCCTGCTGTCCCGCCACGCTTTGCATGGCCTGGCTGGCGGCGCGGAAACGGCAGATGCGGGCAAACAGCTTCGGGCTGATGCCCACTTGCTGGCGAAATTGCAGCGCCAGGTGCTGGCGCGACACGCCCAGCTGCTGCGCCAGGCCATCCACGCGCACCTGCCCCGATGCCGCCTCAATGGCCGCGATGGCATGTTCGGCCGCGCCGGCCTGGCGCCGTGGCGGCGCGGTGCGCAGGCGCAGCAGCAGATATTCTTGCAAAATAGAAACCCTTTGTGCATTGCTCAAGGGCTCGCACCATAGCGCGTCGCCCAGGCGCGCCGCCAGCTCGCGGCCCCACAGCTGCTGCAATCCCGTGCGGCCATCGCTCAGTTCGCACAAGGGCAGCTGGAAGAAGCTGGCCGCCGCGCCCGGCTTGAAGCGGGCCGCCACCGTCTGCACCAGGCCCTGGCTGACGACGGCAATCGGCGCCCTCATCATGCCGACGGCAAAGCTGGCGTCCTGCTGGTCCTGGCACAGAATATCGATGCAATTGTCGGGCAAGACCTGGTGCGTGAAGGGCGTGGCGCCCGTCTGCACGCGGCAGGTCCAGACGCAGTCCAGCCAGGGGCGCAGGGCGGGGAGGGGCGGATATTCCTGGTAGACGATCATGGCCAGCTTTGATGCAAAGAACAAGATTGCCCATATATTACACAGCATAATTGTGCGCTTGCCAAAATTTGCCGGCCCGGGCCGCCAGCGCGCCGCGCTATCGGGCGGCGACAACCAGTATAATGCTCGGTTCATATCCACTATTGGCCGCACATCATGCAAGATAAATATAGTCCCGCCGACGTCGAACAAGCCGCCCAATCGCACTGGAAGGCGATCGACGCCTATAAAGCCGTCGAACACGACCCGCGTTTCCCAAAAGGCAAGTATTTTGCCTGCTCGATGCTGCCTTACCCTTCGGGCAAGCTGCACATGGGTCACGTGCGCAACTATACGATCAATGACGTGATGTACCGCTACCTGCGCATGAACGGCTACAACGTGCTCATGCCGATGGGCTGGGATGCGTTCGGCATGCCGGCGGAAAACGCGGCCATGGCCAACAACGTGCCGCCTGCGCAATGGACGTATTCGAACATCGCCCACATGAAGCAGCAGATGGAATCGATGGGCCTGGCCATCGACTGGTCGCGCGAAATGACCGCCTGCAAGCCCGAATACTACAAATGGAACCAGTGGATGTTCCTCAAGATGCTGGAAAAAGGCATCATCTACAAGAAGACGGGTACCGTGAACTGGGACCCGATCGACCAGACCGTGCTGGCCAACGAACAAGTGGTCGACGGCAAGGGCTGGCGTTCCGGCGCGCTGATCGAAAAGCGCGAAATCCCCATGTACTACGCGCGTATCACCGATTACGCGGAAGAGCTGCTGGCCTATGTCGATGACAAGCTGCCGGGCTGGCCCGAGCGCGTGCGCATCATGCAGACCAACTGGATCGGCAAGTCGACGGGCGTGCGCTTCGCCTTCCCGCATGCGATCAAGGACGCGAACGGCGCCCTGATCGACGACGGCAAGCTGTACGTCTTTACTACCCGTCCGGACACCGTCATGGGCGTGACCTTCTGCGCCGTGGCCGCCGAACACCCGCTGGCCATCCACGCCGCGCAAACGAATCCTGCTCTGGCCGCGTTCAACGCCGAATGCAAGCTCGGTTCCGTGATCGAGGCAGACATGGCAACGATGGAAAAGAAGGGCATGCCGACCGGCCTGTTCGTCACCCATCCGCTGACGGGCGCGCAAGTGGAAGTCTGGGTCGGCAACTACGTGCTGATCACCTATGGCGACGGCGCCGTGATGGGCGTGCCGGCGCACGACGAACGCGATTTCGGATTTGCCAAGAAATACAATCTGCCGATCAAGCAAGTGATCGAAGTCAAGGGCCAGGAATTTTCGACGGACGCCTGGCAGGAATCGTATGGCAGCAAGGACGGCGTCTGCATCGCTTCCGGCAAATACGACGGCCTGCATTTTGCGTCCGCCGTCGATGCGGTGGCCGCCGACCTGGCGGAGCTGGGCCTGGGCGAAAAGAAAACCACGTTCCGCCTGCGCGACTGGGGCATTTCGCGCCAGCGCTACTGGGGCACGCCGATTCCGATGATCCATTGCGCCGACTGCGGCGTGGTGCCGGTGCCGGAAAAAGACCTGCCGGTGGTGCTGCCGGAAGACTGCGTGCCGGACGGCACGGGCAACCCGCTGAACAAATATGAAGCCTTCCTGCAGTGCGACTGCCCGCAGTGCGGCAAGCCGGCGCGCCGCGAGACGGACACCATGGATACCTTCGTCGATTCGTCGTGGTACTACATGCGCTATACCTCGCCAGGCTCGAACGACGCCATGGTCGACGCGCGCAACGATTACTGGATGCCGATGGACCAGTACATCGGCGGCATCGAACACGCCGTCATGCACTTGCTGTACGCGCGCTTCTGGACCAAGATCATGCGCGACTTCGGCCTGGTCAAGTTCGACGAGCCGTTCGTCAACCTGCTGACGCAAGGCATGGTGCTCAACGAAACGTACTTCCGCAAGGACGCCGCCGGCAAGACCACCTGGTTCAACCCGGACGACGTGCGCTTGTCGCTCGACGACAAGGGCCGTCCGCAGTCCGCCGTCCTGGTGGCCGACGGCCAGCCGGTGGAAATCGGCGGCACGGAAAAAATGTCGAAGTCGAAGAACAACGGCATCGACCCGCAAGCGCAGATCGAGCAGTACGGCGCCGACACGGCCCGACTGTTCACCATGTTCGCTTCGCCGCCGGAACAGACGCTGGAGTGGTCGGGCAGCGGTGTCGAAGGCGCGAACCGCTTCCTGCGCCGCGTGTGGAACTTCGGCTATGCCCAGTCGGCAACGATCCAGGCCGCACTGGCTGGCGGCGCCGCACCGGCCACGGGCGACGCGCAGAAAAACCTGCGCCGCGAATTGCACAAGCTGCTGCAGCAAGCCGATTACGACTTGAAGCGCATCCAGTACAACACCGTGGTGTCGGCCTGCATGAAGATGCTCAACACGCTGGAATCGGCCAAGCTGGACGATAGCGCGCAGTCGAAGGCGCTGATCGCCGAAGGCTTCTCGATCTTCCTGCGCCTGCTCAATCCCGTCGCGCCGCACATCACCCACGTCTTGTGGGAAGAGCTGGGCTATGCGGGCGTGCACGGCGATCTGCTGAACGTGGCCTGGCCGCAGGTCGACCCGCAAGCGCTGGAGCAGTCCGAGATCGAGATGATGATCCAGGTGAACGGCAAGCTGCGCGGCTCGATCACGGTGGCCAAGGATGCGGACAAGGCCAGCATCGAAGCGGCCGCGCTGGCGTGCGAAAGTGTGCAGAAGTACGTCGAGACCACGCCGAAGAAGATCATCGTCGTGCCAGGCAAGTTAATCAGCATCGTGGTGTAATCATGACGACTTCCTCTCAAGTATCGCTGTTGGGCCGCCGCGCCGTGCTGGCGTTGGGCCTGACCGTCCTGCTGTCGGCCTGCGGCTTTCACTTGCGCGGTTCGAACGGCAGTTTCATGCTGCCGTTCGCGACGATGTATATCGGCTTGCCCGAGTCGTCGCCGCTGGCGATCGGCCTGAAGCGCTATATCCGCGCCATTGGCAGCACGGAGGTGGTCAATACCAGGGATGGCGCCGACGCCGTCCTTGAAGTGATCTCCGATCCGGAGATGAATCGTACCAAGACCATTTTGTCCCTGAACACCAGCGGCCGCGTACAAGAGTATCAACTCGGCTATTCGATCAATTTCCGCGTGGTGGACAAGGCCGGCAACCAGTTGCTGGCGCCGACGACCATCAGCCTGGTGCGCCCCATCACCTTCGACGACAGGCAGGTACTGGCCAAGGAAACCGAGGAAGCGGCGCTGTACCGCGACATGCGCAACGACCTGGTGCAGCAGATCATGCGCCGCCTGGCCGCCATCAAGCCGGTGCTGCCGGCCATGTCGGTGGCGCCGGTGACGCCGGCCGCGCCGGCCGCCCCGCAGCAGTAACGGGGACGCCATGCAATTGCGGATAGATGCGCTCGATGGGCATGTGGCCAAGCCGCTGGCGCAGCTGTATGTGATCACCAGCGACGAACACTTGCTGGCGCTGGAAGCGGCCGACAAGATCCGCCGCGCGGCGCGCGCGCAGGGCTACTCCGAGCGCGACGTGCTGACGGTGGAGCGCAGCTTCAAGTGGAGTGAACTGCTGGCGGCGAACCAAGAGCTGTCGCTGTTCGGCGATAAAAAACTGATCGAACTGCGCATCCCCACGGGCAAGCCGGGCAAGGATGGCGGCGCGGCGCTGCAAAGCTACGCGAAAAACCTCAGTCCCGACAACCTGACCCTGATCACCTTGCCCAAGCTGGATTGGGCCACGCAAAAGGCGGCCTGGGTCGCCAGCCTGCAGCAGGCGGCCGTGTATATCGACATTCCGAATGTGGAACGGGCACAGTTGCCGGCGTGGATATCGCAGCGCCTGGGCGCGCAGGGGCAAAGCGCCGAGCGTGCCAGCATCGACTTCATCGCCGAACGGGTGGAAGGCAATTTGCTGGCGGCGCACCAGGAAATCCAGAAACTGGGCTTGCTGCACGCAGCGGGCAAGCTGACGTACGAACAAGTGCAGGACGCGGTGCTGAACGTGGCCCGCTACGATGTCTTCAAGCTGTCCGAAGCCATGCTGGCCGGCGACCCGGCGCGCCTGGTGCGCATGCTCGAAGGCTTGAAAGGCGAGGGCGAGGCGCTGCCGCTGGTCTTGTGGGCCGTCTCCGAGGAAATCCGCACGCTGTTAAAATTGAAGGCCGGCATGGCGCAAGGGCGTCCATTGGGCGCGCTGCTGAAGGAATACCGCATCTGGGGTCCGCGCGAGCGGATGATGGAACCGGCCCTGCGGCGCATTTCGCTGCCCGTGCTGGAAGCGGCGCTGCAGCAGGCGGCGCAGGTGGACAAGATGATCAAGGGTTTGCGCGCCAAGGGCTATGCAGGCGATGCCTGGGACGCCATGCTGCAACTGGGACTGAAGATCGCCCGAGGCTAGTTTTTTACTATATGGATACGAGCATGGACATCACAGAATATATGCAGGACGTGGGCACGCGCGCACGCGCCGCTTCGCGCGCCATGGCGCGTGCCGACAGCGCCACGCGCAACCGCGCCTTGACCCTGATCGCCGCCGCCATCGTGCGCGATGCCGATCTGCTGCGCGCGGCCAACCAGCGCGACCTCGATGCGGCGGCCGCCGCCGGCCTGGCGCCGGCCATGCTCGACCGCCTGACCCTGTCCGACGCCGCCATCGCCACCATGGTCGAAGGCTTGACGCAAATCGTGTCGCTGGCCGACCCGATCGGCGAAATCTCGAACATGAAATTCCGTCCGACGGGCATCCAGGTGGGCCAGATGCGCGTGCCGCTGGGCGTCATCGGCATCATCTATGAAGCGCGTCCGAACGTGACGGTGGACGCGGCCGGCCTGTGCATCAAGAGCGGCAACGCGACGATCTTGCGCGGCGGCTCGGAAGCGATTCACTGCAACCGCGCGCTGGCCAAGCTGGTGGCCGAGGGCTTGCTGGGTGCCGGCCTGCCTGCCGATGCCGTGCAAGTGATCGACACCACCGACCGCGCCGCCGTCGGCGCTTTGATCACCATGCCGCAGTACGTGGACGTCATCGTGCCGCGCGGCGGCAAGGGCCTGATCGCGCGCCTGATGGAAGAGGCCACCGTGCCGATGATCAAGCACCTCGACGGCATCTGCCACGTCTTCATCGACGCCAAGGCCGATATCCGGAAGGCGATCGATATCGGCTTCAACGCGAAGTGCCACCGCTACGGCACCTGCAACACCATGGAAACCCTGCTGGTGGCGCGCGCCATCGCACCGGCCGTGCTGCCGCAGCTGGCCGAACTGTACCTGACCAAACAGGTGGAACTGCGCGCCGATCCGGAAAGCCATGCGATCCTGGCCGCCGCCGCTTATCCGCACCTGGTAGCGGCCACCGAGGAAGACTGGTCCACCGAATACCTGGCCGCCATCCTGTCGGTGAAGGTGGTCGACGGCATCGACGAAGCGATGGACCACATCAACCGGTATTCGTCGAAGCACACGGAGTCCATCATCACGGAAGACTACAGCGATGCGCTGCGCTTCCTGCGCGAAGTCGATTCCGCCTCGGTGATGGTGAACGCCTCGACGCGTTTCGCCGACGGTTTCGAATATGGCCTTGGCGCCGAGATCGGCATCTCGAACGACAAGCTGCACGCGCGCGGTCCGGTGGGCCTGGAAGGCCTGACCTCGCTCAAGTACGTGGTTTTCGGCCACGGCGAAGTACGCAAATAGTCTCATTCGCGGGCGGCCCACAAGGCGGCCCGTGCTCTTGTTTCTCTCCACCTCCGACACTGGGAACCCCATGCTCTTTCTCTGGACCAAAGCCTTCCACATCATCTTCGTCATTTCCTGGTTCGCCGGCCTGTTTTATTTGCCGCGCATCTTCGTGAACCTGGCGATGGAGACGGAAACGGTGGCCACCGAGCGCCTGCTGCTGATGGCGCGCAAGTTGTACCGCTTCATGTCGCTGCTGGCGCTGCCGGCGATGGTGCTGGGGCTGGCGTTGATGTGGATGCTGTATGGCGGGAGCCAGGGCGGCATGAAGATGCCGGGCTGGATGCACGCCAAACTGACCTTCGTGGTGCTGCTGCTCGGCTATCACCACGCTTGCGGTTCCATCCTGCGCAAGTTCGAAAAAGGCCTCAACAAGCGCAGCCATACCTGGTTCCGCTGGTTTAATGAAGTGCCGGTGGTGATGCTGCTGGCCGTCGTCGTGCTGGTCGTGGTCAAGCCTTTCTAAGGGAGTCAAGATGAGTGCAAGCCAGAACAAGGTTGTTCAGTATTTCTTTGCTCCCCATTCGCCATGGACCTACCTGGGCCACGCGCGCCTGATGGCCATCGCCGCGAAGACGGGCGCACAGATCGACGTGCGTCCCTTTGACCTGGGCAAGGTCTTCAGCGTCTCGGGCGGCCTGCCGCTGGCCCAGCGCGCACCGCAGCGCCAGGCGTACCGCCTGGCCGAACTGGCGCGCTGGTCGGCCTTTTTGCAGGTGCCATTGACCCTGCAGCCGAAGTTCTTCCCCGTGTCGCCGGAAGCGTCGGCCAAGCTGATCATCGCCACGCGCCTGGCGCACGGCGTGGAAGCGTCGCTGAAACTGGCGCACGCCATCATGCGCGGCCTGTGGGCGGAGGAGCGCAACATCGGCGACGAGGAAACCCTGGTGCAGATCGCGTTTGACGCCGGTTTCGACGGCCGCCAGTTGCTGAAAACGTCGGAGACGGCCAGCGTGCAGGCGGAATATGACGCCAATACGGAAGCGGCCACGGCCGCCAGCGTGTTCGGCTCGCCGTGGTACATCGTCGATGGCGAAGGGTTCTGGGGCCAGGACCGCCTCGATTTTGTCGAGCGCGCGCTGGCGAAATAATTATGGAAAGATGTCAATGTAGGTCGGATTAGCGCTTTGCGCGTAATCCGACAAGCTCAGTCGGCAGCGGTGTTTGTCGGCTTACGCCCTGGCGGGCTAAGCCGACCTACGCCAACCTGCGCCGACCTGCGCAAGATATTGGATGTAGGTCGGATTGGCGCTGCGCGCGTAATCCGACAAGTTTTGAAATTTTTAGTTAATTGTTTTTCAACGGATAAAAGGTACACCATGGCTTCATATTTTTGCCCATGCCCGCGCGGCATGGAAGCGGCGCTGGCCGAAGAGCTGGGCGAGATCGCCCAGGATAGTGCGACCATGAAGGTGCACAACCAGGTGCCGGGCGGCGTCCACTGCTCCGGCGACCTGCTCGATTCCTACCGCATCAACCTGCATTCGCGCATCGCTTCGCGCGTGCTGATGCGCATGGCCCATTCCGGCTACAAGACGGAAAACGATATTTACGACCTGACCCTGGCGCAATCCTGGGAAGACTGGTTCGGCGTGCACCACACGATCCGCGTTGACGTCACGGCCGTGAAATCGCCGCTGCGCAGCCTGGAATTCACGACATTGAAAATCAAGGATGCGATCTGCGACCGCTTCCGCGACCAGTTCAACGAGCGTCCATCGGTCAACACCAAGACGCCGGACATGCGCATCGTCGGCTTCCTCGACGCGCATACCTTCACCGTCTATCTCGACACCTCGGGCGAAGCCTTGTTCAAGCGCGGCTGGCGCGAAGAGACGGGCGACGCGCCGCTGCGCGAAAACCTGGCCGCCGGCCTGCTGCGCGTGTCGGGCTGGAAGCCTGGCATGGTGCTGTTCGACCCGATGTGCGGTTCCGGCACCATCCTGGCCGAAGCGGCGCAGATGCTGCAAGGGATTCCGCCGGGCGCATCGCGCCAGTTCGCGTTTGAAAACTTCCACGACTTCGATCCGGCGCCGTGGAATGCCATGAAAAACGCCATCAAGGTCAATCCGCTGCCGGCCGAACCGACCATTTTCGGCAGCGATATCTCGGGCGACATGGTCGCCATGACGCGCCATAACCTGCGTTGCGCCGGCGTGCGCTTCGACGTGCCCCTGAAACAGATCGAGGCGCAGGAAGTCAAGCCGCCGAGCGACGTGCCGGGCATCATGCTGACCAACCCGCCGTACGGCGAGCGTATCGGCGTGCGCGGCGACAGCACCATCCCGGAAGATGAACTGTCGACGTCGTTCTATTCGGCCATGGGCACGACCCTGAAGCAGCGCTTCGCCGGCTGGACCGTGTTCCTGTTCACGGCCGACCTGGGCCTGCCCAAGCTGCTGCGTCTGAAGGAAGCGCGCAAGACGCCATTCTTCAACGGTGCGCTGGAATGTCGTTTGTTCCGCTTTGATATGGTCGCCGGTTACAACCGCCGCGAAGAAGCCAAGCCAAAAAATAACTGATCAAACCTGCTGCGCGTCGGGATAGGCGGCCTGTGATGCTTGCCGTACTCGTGTACGGCTGCGCTTCTCGGCCAGCTCTCCCTTCCGCTCGCGACGGTTTTATCAGCTATTTTGGCGTCTGTAGACGTCTGTAGACGTCTGTAGACGTCTGTAGTAACGCAGTACCTCGCGCGGACCGCAACCGGTCCGCGCGCCACTTTGGATCCGCCATGTTTCCCACCCCTCCGGCCGATGTGCCGCCCGACCCGGTCACGCCCGTTCCGCCTCCCACACCGAGCCACATGGCGCCGCTGAGCCGCGGTGCGCTGGCGATGATGCTGGCCGGGCTGTCGATGCTGGGTCCCCTGTCGATCGATACCTATCTGCCCGCGTTTGGCGCGATCCAGGGTTCGCTGCAGGCGTCGCCGCTGGAAGTGCAGCAGTCGCTGACGTTCTACATGCTGGCCTTTGCCGGCATGGTGCTGTGGCATGGCGCGATCTCGGATACCTTCGGCAGGCGCAACGTCATTCTCGTGTCGCTGCTGATGTTTGCCATCGGTTCGCTCGGCTGCGCTTCGGCGCACACGGTGCATTACCTGTGGTTCTTCCGCATCATGCAGGGCGTCTCGGCCGGCGCCGGCGTGGTGATCAGCCGTGCCATCATCCGCGACCTGTATGCCGATGCGGCGGCGGCGCGGCTGCTGTCGCTGGTGACGATGATCTTTTCCATCGCGCCGGCCGTGGCGCCGATTCTCGGCGGCTGGATCGTCATCTGGTTCGACTGGCGCTCGATCTTCCTGTTCCTCGCCTTCTACACGGTGGTGCTGCTGGCGTTCTGCTACTGGCGCCTGCCCGAAACCCTGCCGATGGAAAAGCGCCAGCCCTTCAATCCCCGCTTCCTGGCGTCGAGCTATGGCCAGATCCTGCGCTCGCCGCTGTTCCACATCAAGGCCGGCATCGTCGCCCTCAATTTCGCGGGCCTGTTCCTGTTCATCACGGCCGCGCCGGAAGTGCTGCCCAAGCAGCTGGGCCTGGGGCCATCGCAATTCGCCTGGCTGTTCATTCCCTGCGTGAGCGGCATCTTCATGGGCGCCGCGGCGGCCAACCGCATCGCCGGCAAGGTCACGTTTGCGCGCCAGATCGGCATCGGCTTTGCCTTCCTGCTGTGCGCCGCCAGCGTCAATGTCGTCTATCACCTGTTCCTGCCGCCCTCCTTGCCCTGGTCGGTGCTGCCCCTGTTCTTCTATACCTTCGGCATGTCGCTGGTGGGCCCGGGCGCGACCCTGCTGGCGCTCGACCTGTTCCCGCACATCCGCGGCACGGTGGCCTCGTGCCAGTCGTTTGCCAGCACCTTGCTGGGCGCCGTGGTGGCCGGCGTGATCTCGCCGCTGCTGTCCGGTTCCGTGCTGTGGCTGGCGTCGGGCCAGCTGGCGTTTACGGGCCTGGCGCTGGCGCTGTGGCTGATATCGCGGCGCTTCCGCCACCGTTTGCTGGGTTCCTTCAAGGCATAAGTTTCCATCGCAGAACGCTGGATTTATTTCAACTTAATTTTCTATATTGCAAGTAATATCCGGCGCTTATGATAAGATGACTGCTTTTCCCGGCATCCTCTCAGGCGACATTTTTTGGGTTACAGGAGTGGAGGATTCCTCTGAACGTGGCCGCGCTTCGCTGCTGAGCGCTCTTCCTTTTCAAACCGGCAATGCCTGATACGATGCATCAATCTGATCAAGATATTCGCAATCGCCTGCTGATTGCCCGCCTGCCGGCCATGCCGCAGATCCTCCTCAAACTGATCGCCCACCTGCAGGCCGACGATGCCGGCATGCCGGAGCTGGCCGCGCTGATCGCCAAGGATGCGGGCATGACCAGCAAGATCCTCGGCGTGGCCAGCAGCTCGGCCTACCATCGGCAGAGCAAGGTCGTCAGCCTGGAACAGTCGCTCGTGTCGCTGGGCACGGACATGATCAAGACCCTGGTCATCAGCGAATCCGTCTTCCAGACCTTCAACAGCTTTCCCCATTCCGGCAGCACGGATTTGCGCGCCTTCTGGAAAAGTTCGCTGTCGGCCGCCGTCATGGCGCGCGCGCTGGCCAAGGCCATGGCCTATCCGCACGTCGAGGAAGCATATCTGGCCGGCTTGCTGCACAACGTGGGCCGCCTGGCCCTGCTGGCCACGGCGCCGAAGGAATACGCGTTCAATTTCACGGCGCGCGACGATGCCGCCCTGTGCGCGGTGGAGCAGCGTACCTTGCAGATCACGCATGCCGAAGCGGGCGCCTGGCTGATCGAGCGCTGGCATCTCGATTCCTTTCTGGCCGACAGCGTGCTGTATCACCATGAACCGCTGGCGCGCCTGGAAGCGAGCCATCCCCTGATCCGCATCGTGCGCCTGGCGCACCTGCTGTGCTGCCATGCCGACGATGCGGAGTCGATCACGCAGGCGGCAAGCCTGTGCGCGCTGGACGTCGAGACACTGGACGAGCTGGCCGGCAGCGTCGCGCGCCAGGTGGAGCAGGCCGCGCAGCACCTGGGCATCGACCTGGCCGGCGCGGACGATATCGCCACGCCGCCCGCCTATGCGCCGCCCGCCGTCGATCCGGTGCAGCGGCGCCTGTCCGACGAAGTGCGCAATATGGTGCTGGTGTCCGAAGTGGGCCAGACCTTCGCCCGGCAGCAGGGCGAGAGCAGCCTGCTCGAAGCCATCACGCGCTCGGCGCGCATTCTGTTCGATTTCGACACCGCCGTCATCCTGCTGCAAAACCCCACCGGCCATGCGCTCGTCGGCGTGGCGGCGGGCGAACATCAGCAGCGCCTGGCCGGCTTCTCGATCCCGCTGGCCAAGGGCGGCCTCCTGGCCGCCTCGGCGCTGGAGTGCCAGCTGGCGTTCCTGAAACGCGACATGCCGGCGCTGGGCATCGTCGAGGAGCAGCTGTTCCGCATTCTCGGTACCGACAGCCTGGTCTGCGTGCCCTTGGCGTCGGGCCAGCGCAGCCTGGGCGTGCTCATTGGCGGCGTGGCGGCGTGGCAGATTCCCGCTTGCCAGAAGCGCGAGGGTTTTCTGCGCGCGTATGCCAACCAGGCCGCCACGGCGCTGGAAACGGCCATCAGCGCGCGCGGGCTGGCGCGGCGCCAGCTCGATCACGTGACCGAGGAATACCGCGCCGCGTCGCGCCGCGTCGTGCACGAAGTGAATAACCCGCTGTCCATCATCAAGAACTATCTGAGCGTGCTCGATCACAAGCTCGAGAAGCAGGAGCCGGTGTCGGGCGAAATGGCGATCCTGAACGAGGAAATCGATCGGGTCGGCCAGCTGATCGGCGGCCTGGCCGATCTGCAGCCGGCGGCTGCCAGCGGCGTGACCGATTGCGCGCGCGTGGTCGACGATGTGCTGCGCCTGTTCCGCGCCACCGACTTCCTGCCGCCGAAGATCGAGGTGGTCACGCGCATGCAGGACGCGCCATGCGAGGTGGAGGCCGATGCCGACATGCTCAAGCAAATTCTGCTCAATCTGCTGAAAAACGCCGTCGAAGCCCTGCCCGATGGCGGGCGCATCGAAGTGGCGAACCGTGGCCACGTGAACCGCGACCGCCGCCTGTATCTGGAACTGTGCGTCAGCGACAATGGCGCCGGCCTGGCGCCGGAAGTGCTGGCCAATCTGTTTTCCCCCGTGCGCAGCAGCAAGGCAGGCGCGCATCACGGCCTGGGCTTGTCCATCGTGCATGACCTGGTCACGCGCCTGCATGGCGTGATCGGCTGCCGCAGCAGCAAGTCCGGCACCTCGTTTGAAATTTTACTGCCCATTCCCTTGCCGGCAAGCGCTGCAGCCGCGCTGCCCTCGCCCGGCAATACCGCCATGTCTTCGTAACGTCCATGAACTCCTCCGCCATTCCGTTTGACCTGGAAAACAGCCCGCGCATTTTGCTGGTCGACGACGAGCCCCGCCTGCTCGCCTCTCTCCACGAATTGCTGAAGGACCGCGGCTACCAGCTGCACACGGCCACCTGCGGCAGCGAGGCGCTGGCGCAGTTGTCGAAACTGCGCTTCGACCTGATCCTGCTCGACTTGCGCCTGCCCGATATGAGCGGCCATGAAATCATGGACCACATCAACCGGCGCGGCATCGAGGGCGACGTGATCGTCATGAGCGGCGACGTCGGCATCGAGGCGGCCATCGGCGCCCTGAAGCGCGGCGCCTACGATTATCTGCGCAAGCCCTACAGCCGCGAGGAGCTGCTCAAGACGGTGGAGAACGCGCTGCAAAAGCGCAAACTGGCGCTGGAAAACGAGCGCATCGCGCTGCAGCTGGAAAACTCGGAAAAGATGTACCGCTATCTGGTCGACAGCTCGCCCGACATCATCTATACCTTGAACCACGAAGGCCGCATCACCTTCATCAACGACAGGGTGCACCAGTTGCTGGGCTTTAGCCGCGAAGAGCTGATCGGCAGCCATTACTCGATCCTCGTGCACGATGAAGACCAGGAGCGGGCGCGCTATGCTTTCAATGAGCGCCGCCTCGACGAGCGCGCCTCGCGCAATGTGGAACTGCGCCTGAAGTGCCATAGCGGCACTGGCAGCGACCGCACCTTCAACAACACCTTGATGACGATTCCGCTCAATTCGATCGGCATGCACGGCCACGATCAGGAAGCGAAAAAGCAGGAATACTTCGGCACCTACGGCGTGGCGCGCGACATCACCGACCGCAAGCGCGCCGAGGAAGTCATCTCCTACCAGGCCTATCACGACATCCTGACGGACCTGCCGAACCGCATGCTGTTCAAGGACCGCCTGGGGCTGGCCGTGATCCAGGCGCGGCGCAAGCTGACGGAGCTGGCCGTGATGTTCATCGACCTCGACCGCTTCAAGCTGGTCAACGATACCCTGGGCCACGTGAAGGGCGACGAATTGCTGCAGCAGGTGGCGCTGCGCCTGAAGGATTGTCTGCGCCGCGGCGATACGCTGGCGCGCCAGGGCGGCGATGAATTTACCATCGTGCTGCCGGAACTGCGCGACCGCCAGGATGCGCGCCTGATCGCCGACAAATTCCTCGAATGCCTGCACCAGCCGTTCGACCTCGATGGCAACCAGGTGCATATCTCGGCCTCGATCGGCATCGCCATCTACCCGGGCGACGGCGAGACCATCGACGAGCTGCTGCGCCATGCCGACATCGCCATGTACCAGGTCAAGGCGCTGGGCAAGAACGGCCACAGTTTTTATCATGAGTCCATGCTCGATGTGTCGCATCAGAAGATCGCGCTCGAGCAAAGCTTGCGCAAGGCGCTGGAGCTGAACCAGCTGGAGATGTATTACCAGCCGCAGGTGGACGTGATGACGGGCCGCATCGTCGGCGCCGAAGGCCTGATGCGCTGGAACCACCCGCAGCGGGGCTTGCTGACGGCCGGCGAATTCCTGCCATTCGCGGAGGAAAACGGCTTGATGCTGCCGATCTCGGACTGGATGCTGGGCGCGCTGTGCCGCGACCTGCTGCAATGGGATGCGGCTGGCGGCGAAGCTGTGCGCCTGTCGCTCAATTTGTCGCCGCAATATCTGGACCGGGGCGACTTTTTCGAGAAGATGCGCGGCGCGCTGACGCGCTACGGCATCGCGCCGGAGAAGATCGAAGTGGAGATCACGGAAAACATCTGCATCCGCAATCCGCAGTATGCGATCGAGCAGTTGAACACGCTGTGCCAGCTGGGCGTCTCGGTGGCCATCGACGATTTCGGCACCGGCTATTCCTCGTTGTCGTACCTGCACCGCTTCCCCATCCACACGATCAAGATCGACCAGTCGTTTGTGAAGGAAATCCACGACGAGCACGGACACTATCCCGTCATCCTGGCCATCATCTCGATCGCGCGCGGCCTGGGCCTGCACCTGATCGCCGAAGGCGTGGAGACGGAAGGGCAGGCGCGCTACCTGCAGGACAAGGGTTGCACCACGATGCAGGGCTATCTGTACCACCGGCCCATTTCGCTGGGCAGCTTCATCGGCGTGCTGCAGGAGCAGGACCGCCTGATCGCCGAAGCCGCGCCCGCGCCGTCCCGGACGCTGACCATCGAGGCTTGACCGTGTCGCTTGCCGATCCCCGCAACACGGCCGCTCATTGCACGGCTGCTCATTACACGGCTGATTACCTGCGCCTGAAAGGTTTGGCCGAGAAGGGCAATGCGAACGCCCAGCACAGCCTGGGCTTCATGTATTTCAATGGCCAGGGCATCGAACAAAGCTATGCGCAGGCGCTGCACTGGTATGGCCTGGCTGCCGCGCAGGGACTCGAGCACGCGCAATACAACCTGGGCGTGATGTGCCAGAAGGGGCAGGGCGTGCCGCAGGATTTTGCCCAGGCGGCGCACTGGTACCAGCAGGCGGCCGAGCAGGGCTACGCGGCGGCGCAGTACAACCTGGGCTGGCTGTACGCCAAGGGCCAGGGACTTGCGCAAGATAGCGGGCAAGCCATGCTGTGGTTCAGCCGCGCGGCCGAGCAGGGCGACGCGGGTGCGCAAAACAATCTGGGCATGATGTATGACAATGGCAAGGGCGTGCCGCAGGACTTCGTGCAAGCGATCGCCTGGTACCGCAAGGCGGCCGAACAGGGCTATGCGCGCGCGCAGTTCAACCTGGGCCTGCGCTACGACAATGGCCAGGGCGTGCGCCAGGATCGCCAGCAGGCGACGGCCTGGATGCGCAAGGCGGCCGAGCAAGGCTATGCGCCGGCCCAGTTCAACCTGGCGCTGCGCTATGAAAATGGCGACGTGCTGCCGCAGGACAGCCGGCAGGCGATCGCCTGGTACCGGCGCGCGGCCGAGCAGGGCCACGCCAGTTCGCAGTTCAATCTGGGCCTGATCTACGACAATGGCCAGGGCGTGCCCTGCGATAAACAGGCTGCGCTGGAGTGGTATGTCAAGGCGGCGGGACTGGGCCATGCGGCGGCCCAGCACAACCTGGGCCTGCACCATGAACATGGCGCCCACGATTACGCGCAGGCGCAAGCGTTCTACCGCCAGGCCGCCGAGCAGGGCTTCCCCGCCGCCCAGTATCAGCTGGGACTGTTGTACGAGCATGGACAGGGCATGCCCGCCGATGCGCAGGAAGCTATCTTCTGGTACCGCAAGGCGGCCGACCAGGGGCATGTGCGGGCGCAGTTCGACCTGGGCCTGCGTTACGAACATGGCCAGGGCGTGCCGCAGGATCTGTCGCTGGCGCTGGAGTGGTACCGCCGCGCGGCCGAGCAGGATTACGCGCCCGCGCAATACATGCAGGGCGTCTTGCACGACCGCGACGATGGCCCGGCCCCCGACAGCCAGCAGGCCTGCGCCTGTTACTGCCGCGCCGCCGCCCAAGGCCACAGCCTGGCCCAGTTCGCGCTGGGCCTGCGCCATGACAATGGCCAGGACGTGCCGCAGGATTATGCCGCCGCCTGGGACTGGTATGCGCTGGCTGCGCGCCAGGGCCATGCGCGGGCGCAGATGAATCTGGGCTTGATGGCGGCCACCGGCCAGGGCGGCCCGCTCGATTTGCAGCAGGCGTATATCTGGCTGTCGATGGCCGTGGCGGCTGGCGTGGCGGGCGCGGAAAAATCCTTGCGCCAGACGGCGGCGCGCATGCGCGAGACGGATCTGAACCAGGTGCGCCAGCGTCTGGCGGCGCTGGCCGACTGATTGAGGGGCACCTTCAACTGCATCGCGGCGACAGTGTCTGCCGTGCCGCGCTGCCCGCGCCGGTGTTCCTGTTGCGCATAAAAAATGCGGGCATCGCTGCGATTTTGCTATGCTGAGGCTTCAAGAACCATTGGCTTTCAAACAAAGGATGAATATGCGCCTGACCTCTTTCCCCGTTCGCCCCGCCGCCATGTTGTGCGCGCTGGCGCTGTGCTCGTCCACGGCAGGCGCCGCCAGCCCGCTGGCCGCTCTCAGCAATCAGGACGCCAGCAATGGCTTGAAAGCGGCGCTGGAAGCCGGCTCCGCTGCCGCCGTATCGAAACTGGGTGTCGAGAATGGCTTCCTGAACAACGACAAGGTCAAAATCAAGCTGCCCGGCATCCTCGAGCAAGCCAAGCCCCTGTTGAAAATGACGGGACGTGGACAGCAGCTGGACGACCTGGTGGTGTCGATGAACCGGGCCGCCGAGTCGGCCGTGCCGATGGCCAAGCCCTTGCTGCTCGATGCGGTCAAGTCAATGAGCGTGACGGATGCGAAAAACATCCTGTCCGGCGGCGACACGTCGGTGACGGATTTCTTCCGCCAGAAAACATCGGCGCCCCTGGCCGTCAAATTTCTGCCCATCGTGAAATCCGTCACCGACCGTTCCGGCCTGGCCAGCAAATACAACAGCACCATGAGCCAGATCGGCAAGACGGGCCTCGTGCCGCAGCAGCAATCGACGGTGGAGGGCTACGTCACGGACCGCGCCCTCGACGGCCTGTACCTGATGATCGCCGAAGAAGAAAAAGCCATCCGCAGCAACCCGCTCGAATATGGCAGCAAAATCATCGGCAAGGTCTTCGGCAGCCTGAAGTAAGCCCCGCCACCGCGAAGATTTGCTTGCCGCATTCCATTCGGCGTAAAATGCAGGCTTCGCGGGTGTAGCTCAATGGTAGAGCAGAAGCTTCCCAAGCTTACGACGAGGGTTCGATTCCCTTCACCCGCTCCATTTTTCGCTGGCGCCTGGCTTGATGCGGCGCGGCTACTTATTTCTCCATTCCCATGTCTTCTGATACCCCAGCAAACGGCCCGGCGCGGCCGATGATGTACGATCCGACCGAACACCGCATCCGCAGTTTTGTCACCCGCGCGGGACGGCTGTCTGTCGCGCAGGCGCGCGCGCTTGAGACCTTGGGGCCGCAGTTCCTGTTGCCATTCGCCAAGGAGTCCATGGACTTCGAGCAGGTGTTCGGCCGCAAGGCGCCCGTCATCCTGGAAATCGGTTTCGGCATGGGCGCGACGACGGCGCATATCGCCAAAGCCATGCCGGAGAAGGATTTCATCGGCGTCGAAGTGCATACGCCCGGTGTGGGCAGCCTGTTGAAGCTGATCGGCGAAGAGTCGCTGACGAATCTGCGCTTGCTGCAGCACGATGCCGTGGAAGTGCTCACGCACATGATTCCCGCCAATTCGCTGGCCGGCATCCATGTGTTTTTCCCTGATCCATGGCACAAGGCGCGCCACAACAAGCGTCGTTTGATCCAGTCGCCATTCGTCAAGCAATTGACCGACCGCCTGGCGCCGGGCGGCTATCTGCATTGCGCCACCGATTGGGAAGATTACGCGGTGCAAATGCTGGACGTGCTGGGCGCCGAACCGCAACTGCGCAATAGCGCCGATGCTTATGCGCCGCAACCGGCATATCGTCCGCTGACCAAGTTTGAAAACCGCGGTTTGAAGCTGGGCCATGGGGTGTGGGATCTGGTGTTCATCAAGAAATAAACGCATTATGGCGGCTTGCCCACCCCTGCCATTTGCATAAAAATGAAGCCTGCCGCAGCAATGCGGCGGGCTTTTTTATTACTTGCGCAGCCTTGTGCGGGCTTGGCAAAGCGGGGAAATTCCGCTAGTCTTATCTTTTTTGCATTGATTGATATTATGTCCAAGAAAATACTCGTGACCGGCGCATCCGGTTTCATCGGTTCGCATACCTGTATCGAATTGCTGGCTGCCGGTTTTGAGGTGGTCGCGGTGGATAATCTGTGCAATAGCGCGCGCGAGGCGATGGTACGCGTGGAGCGCATCTCCGGCAAAAGCGTGCCCTTCTACGAAGCGGATGTGCGCGACCGCACGGCCATGGCCGCCGTCTTGCGCGAGCACGCCATCGATGCGGTGATCCATTTCGCGGGCTTGAAAGCCGTGGGGGAATCCGTGGCCCAGCCGCTGATGTACATGGATAACAATGTGTCGGGCACCGTGGCGCTGCTGGAAGTGCTGGCGGCGGCGAACGTGAAGCGTTTTGTGTTCAGCTCGTCGGCCACCGTGTATGGCGATCCGGAAGCCTTGCCGATCGTGGAATCGTCGCGCCTGTCCGTGACCAATCCGTACGGCCGCTCGAAGCTGATGGTCGAGGAGATCCTGGCCGATCTCGTGCATGCCGATGCGCAGTGGCAAGTCGGTGTGTTGCGCTACTTTAATCCCGTCGGCGCGCATGCCAGCGGCTTGATCGGCGAAGATCCGGCCGGCATCCCGAACAATCTGATGCCCTTCATCGCCCAGGTGGCCGTGGGCCGCCGCGAGCGGCTGGCCGTCTTCGGCAACGACTACGACACGCCGGACGGCACGGGCGTGCGCGACTACATCCACGTGGTCGACCTGGCGCTGGGCCATGTGGCGGCGTTGAACCGCCTGTTCTCCACCGAGGGCGGCTTTACCGTCAACCTGGGCACGGGCCACGGCTACAGCGTGCTCGATACCGTGCGCGCCTTCGAGGCCGCCAGCGGCCGCAAGGTGCCATACGACATCGTGCCCCGGCGCCCCGGCGACATCGCCAGCTGCTACGCCTCGGCCGACAAGGCGAAGCAATTGCTGGGCTGGCAAGCGCAGAAAAACATCGACGACATGTGCCGCGACCACTGGCGCTGGCAGCACCAGAATCCGCAAGGCTACGCGGCGTAAAAAAGTCTGCCAGATACAAAAAATCCCGCTCACACGCAAGTGTGGCGGGATTTTTTTTAACAGCGCCAGTAACTCAATGGCACCTGAAAAATGTCTGGGGCTAGGCGCAAAGCCGAAGACAGTACGCTAGTACGGCGAGGCGAAGCAACAACGCCCCAGGCATTTTCGCAGGCAGCCATTTGGCGCCTGAAAAATGTCTGGGGCCAGGCGCAAAGCCGAAGACAGTACGCCAGTACGGCGAGGGGCAGGCAACAACGCCCCGGGCATTTTCTCAGGCAGCCATTATGGATACAGGCCGCGTACTTCGCGAGCCTGCAGCACGCGCGTGCACGCCAGGATGAAGGTGGCGGTACGCATCGACACTTTCTTCTCTTGCGACACTTGCCATACGGCGTCGAACGCTTCGCGCATGATGCGGGTCAGGCGGCTGTTGATTTCTTCTTCCGTCCAGAAGAAGCTCGAGAAGTTCTGCGCCCACTCGAAGTAGCTGACGGTCACGCCGCCGGCGTTGGCCAGCACGTCCGGCACGATCAGCACGCCGCGGTCGGTCAGGATGTCGTCCGCTGCAGGCAGGGTCGGGCCGTTGGCGCCTTCCAGGATGATCTTGGCGCGGATGACTTGTGCGCGTTCGGCCGTGATCTGCTGTTCCAGCGCGGCCGGAATCAGGATGTCGCAATCGATGCCCCAGAAATCTTCGCGCGGCACGAATGCCTCGGCGCCCGGGAAGCCTTCGACGCTGCCCACTTCGGCCACGTGTGCCAGCAATTGCGGGATGTTCAAGCCGCCGGAATGCACGACGGTGGTCTTGTGATCCTGTACCGCGACCACTTTCGAGCCGGCTTCAGCGAACATGCGTGCAGCGACGCCGCCCACGTTGCCGAAACCTTGCACGATGACTTTCGCGCCTTCGAGCGACATGCCGACCTTGGCGGCCGCATCGCAACCGACGACGAATACGCCGCGGCCCGTCGCATCGCGGCGGCCCAGGCTGCCGCCCAGCGAGATCGGTTTGCCCGTTACCACGCCGGTCGACATATTGCCGCCGATCATGGCGTAGCTGTCCATCATCCACGCCATGACTTGTTCATTCGTGTTGACGTCCGGCGCCGGGATATCCTTGTTCGGTCCGATGATCATGCTGATCTCGCTCGTGTAGCGGCGCGTCAGGCGTTGCAGTTCGTTGCGCGACAGGGTCTTCGGATCGACACGGATACCGCCCTTGGCGCCGCCGTATGGCACGTTGACCGCCGCGTTCTTGACCGTCATCCAGGCCGACAGCGCCATCACTTCCGACAGGGTCACGTCCTGGTGGAAGCGTACGCCGCCTTTACCCGGGCCGCGCGACAGATTGTGCTGCACGCGGTAGCCTTCGTAGTGGGCAATGGTGCCGTCATCGCGCTCGATAGGCACGTCGACCGTCAGGATGCGCTTTGGACGCTTCAGCGTTTCCACCCAGCGCGACAGGTTGCCCAGGTACGGCGTGACGCGGTCGATCTGCTCGAGGTAGACGCCCCATGGGCCCAGGTCTTCAGGATTGAGGTAGGAAGGAAGTGCGTGCTTGCTGGTCATGCTTGATAAGCTCCTGGACAAAACGGTGGTGTAATGCCGAAAAATCTACTGCGCGTCGTGCTTTGCGGCCGGCGATGCTCGCTGTACCTTCGTACAGCTGCGCTTCTCGGCCACAAATCACTGCCGCTCGCTACGATTTTTCCTGGCATTCAAAAATGCTGTGGTAGGCGCAATCAATTGAGTTGCGCGCAGCGGAACCGCATCGTAGGCGATAGCCTCATGCCCCGGCCAATGCTTTGTGCGCATCCGGTTATGCATTTATTGCATAGTTAGGAGGTCAGGATGGAATGGTGGTGACAGCCGCGCGCCGGCGTTTTTTTCCGCTGCGCGCGGCGCTTTCCTGCACCTGCACCAGGTATTGCCACAGGCTTTCGACGATCTGCTTGCCGGGGCGCAGGCTGGACGGGCGCTCGCGGTACAAGCGGATTTCCAGCTCGATTTCCCAGCCTGGCGCGCCGCCGTCGGCGCGTGCCAGGTGCTTGTATTTGACGTCGCGCATGACGGCCGATTCGGGCAGGAAGGCGATGCCGCGGCCTTCGAGCGCCATCATTTTCAAGCCTTCGGCCATGTCCGTTTCGTAGCAGGTTTCCAGGAACAGGGGCGCCTTGGCGTCGGCCAGCAGCAGTTCCACCATGCGGCCCAGGTAGGCGTTGTTGGTGTAGGAGAGGAAGGGCAGCGGCTCCCTGGCGCTGCCGGGCAGGACGAAGTCCGGCACCTTGTCCTGGCCGCAGCGCGCATATGCGCGCAGGGTTTCGCGGCCCATCACCAGCATGTCGTAGCGGCCCGGATCGAGCTGCACCGGCTGGCGCGGATGGTGATAGCACAGCAGCAGGTCGCAGCCGCCGTCGACCAGCTGCAGTACGGCGTCGTGCACGTTCAGGGCCATCAAACGGCTGTTGATCGGCGCAAAACCTTCTTCCAGCGCCGTCAGCCATTTCGGCATGAAGGTCAGCGACAGGGTGTGCGGAACGGCGAAGTCGACGCTCGTTTGCGTGGCCGCGCGCTTGCCGCGCAACAGGGCGCGCACGCCGTTGATCTGCCCCAGCATTTCCAGCGCCTGCTCGTAGAACACGGCGCCAGCGGGCGTCAGCCGCGTCGGGTACGAGGTGCGGTCGACCAGGTCGATGCCGAGCCAGTTTTCCAGCGACTGGATGCGCCGCGAAAAGGCCGGCTGGGTCACGTGGCGCAGGGCCGCGGAACGGCTGAAATTATGCGTTTCAGCGAGCGAGATGAAGTCTTCCAGCCATTTGGTTTCCATCGCGGCGGCGTTCTCTTGTCAAGGGCAGGGGCTAGGTGGAGTGGTCAGGGCGTCTCGGCCGATGCCGCCGGCCGGTACAGCGATGCCGGCAGGCCGAAGAAGGAGGGCGGACCCAGGGTCGTGCCATGGAGCGAGCCACCCGCGTTCAAGGCCTTGTTGATGGCCGACAGCAAGGAGCTGCGGTCGGCGAGATTTTTTATCAGGGCGCGCGGGCCGTTGTGGAAAGTATGCTGGGCGATATCCGCGGCGACGACAAAGATCGGCTCGCGGCGCAAGGGGAACTCCACCCATTCGCCGTCCTCGTCCTGGGCGCGGAAGGTGGCGGGCAAGGTCATGTTTTCGGCGCCGGGAAGGTGCGACACCAGCACCAGGCCGAAGGCTTCCGGCACCACGTCGGCCAGGCGACGCACCGTCAGGTCGTCGCCGACCAGGGTACGTACTTGCGCTTCCACCGCGTCTTCTGCGTCAGGCTGGGCGCCGAGGATTTTCACGGCCTGGTAAATCAGGTCGGGCGAGAGTGCTTCCATCAAATCATCTCCAGGATCATGGCGACGATTTCGTCGCCGTACGAGGCCAGTTTTTTCTCGCCCACGCCGCTCACGCCGCGCATCTGCTCGAGCGAGGTGGGCTTGGCCTTGGCGATTTCGCGCAGGGTGGCGTCGACGAAAATCACGTAGGCGGGCACGTTGTGGGTGCGCGCCGTTTCCACGCGCCACCAGCGCAGTTTGTCGAAGATCGCCTGCTCGCTGGTAGACAAGTCCGTCTCGACATAACCCTTCGCCACGCTGGTGCTGCGCTTGCTGGTTTTCACCGGTTTCTGGTACTGGCGCAGCTGCACCTTCTGGCCGCCCTTGAGCACGGGGCGCGAGGCGTCCGTCAGTTTCAGCGAGCTGTATTGTTCATGGTCGACCGAGACGAGGCCGAGCGCGATGGCCTGGCGCAAAATCGATTTCCATTCCGCTTCGCCCAGGTCCGAGCCGATGCCGAAGACCGACAGCGAATCGTGGTGCCAGGTCTTGATGCGTTCCGATTCCACGCCGCGCAGCACGTCGATCACGTGGCCGCCGGCGAAGCGCTGGTCGACGCGGTAGATGGCCGACAGCAGTTTTTGCACGGGCACCGTGCCGTCGAACGACACGGGCGGCACCAGGCAGGTGTCGCAATTGCCGCACGGCGAAGCCGGTTCGCCGAAGTATTCGAGCAATCGCATGCGGCGGCAGCTGAGCGTTTCGCACAGGCCCAGCATGGCGTCGAGCTTCACGCCCAGCACGCGCTTGAAGGTGTCGTCCGCTTCCGATTCGTCGATCATGCGCCGCTGCAGCACCACGTCCTGCAAGCCGTACGCCATCCAGGCGTTGGCGGCCATGCCGTCGCGGCCCGCGCGCCCCGTTTCCTGGTAATAGCCCTCGATGCTTTTCGGCAGATCCAGATGCGCGACGAAGCGCACGTCGGGCTTGTCGATGCCCATGCCGAAGGCGATGGTGGCGACCATGACGATGTTTTCCTCGCGCAGGAAGCGCGCCTGGTTGGCGCTGCGCTTGGCGTATTCCATGCCGGCGTGATAGGGCAGGGCGCGGATGCCGCTCTGGTTCAGAAATTCCGCCGTCTCTTCGACTTTTTTGCGCGACAGGCAGTAGACGATGCCGCAGTCGCCCGCGTGTTCCGTGTTGATGAAGTCGAGCAGCTGCTTGCGGCCATTCGCCTTTTCCACGATCTGGTAGCGAATGTTCGGACGGTCGAAGGACGAGACGAACTGGCGCGCGTCCTCGAGCTGCAGGCGCAGCGCGATTTCGGCGCGCGTCTGCGGGTCGGCCGTGGCCGTGAGCGCGATGCGCGGCACGTCCGGGAACTGCTCGTGCAGCACCGACAGCTTGATGTATTCGGGGCGGAAGTCGTGGCCCCACTGGGCCACGCAATGCGCCTCGTCGATGGCGAACAGGGCGATCTTCGAGGACTGGAACAGGTCCAGGCAGCGCTGCGTCATCAGGCGCTCGGGCGCTACGTAGACGACGTCGATGCCGCCCGTGCGCACCAGGCGCTCGATGCGGCTCGCTTCTTCGTAGGTCTGCGTGGAATTGAGGAAGGCGGCGCGCACGCCCACTTCCTCGAGCGCGTCGACCTGGTCCTGCATCAGGGCGATCAGCGGCGAGACGACGACACCGACGCCGTCGCGCAGCAGTGCGGGAATCTGATAGCACAGCGACTTGCCGCCGCCCGTGGGCATCAATACCAGCGCGTCGCCGCCATGGCTGACGTGGTCGACGATGTCGGCTTGCTGGCCGCGGAAGGCCGGGTAGCCGAAAACGGTTTGCAGCAGGTGCAGCGCGCGCTGGTTAAGATCTTGATTCATAGTGCCTTATTCTGCCCAAACAACCCAGCCGTAGTGGGCGCTGGCCAATACCAGCAAGCCGAACACAATGCGGTACCAGGCAAAAAACGTGAAGTCGTGCGAGCTGATATAGCGCAGCAGCCAGCGCACGCACAGGAAGGCGGAAATGAAGGCGGCCACGGTACCCAGGCCGAACAGGGGCACGTGGGCGACCGACAGGATGTCGCGCGCCTTGTACAGCGAGTAGAAGGTGGCCGCCAGCAGGGTGGGGATGGCCAGGAAGAACGAAAATTCGGTGGCGGCCTTGCGCGACAGTCCCAGCAGCATGCCGCCGATGATGGTCGAGCCGGAACGGCTGGTGCCGGGAATCAGCGCGAACGCCTGGGCGCAGCCGACCTTAAGAGCATCAAGCGGACTCATATCTTCGACCGTATGTATGCGTACCGCGACCGGATTGTTGCGCGCGCGGCGTTCCACCAGCAGGATGATGATGCCGCCAATAATGAAGGCGGTCGCGACCGCGACAGGATTGAACAGCAGCGCCTTGATATTTTTGCCGAATTTCAAACCCAGCACGGCCAAGGGAATAAAGGCGATTGCCAGGTTCAGCACGAACATGCGCGAGCTGCACTTGGTGGTCAGGCTGCCCAGTACCGAGGCGATGCGTGCACGGTATTCCCAGCACACGGCCAGAATGGCACCTGCCTGGATGGCGATTTCAAATACCCCCATGACTTCTTTCGAGACATCCTTGGTAAAGTCGAGCAGGCTGCCGGCCAGGATCAGATGTCCCGTGGACGAAATCGGCAAGAATTCGGTAAAACCTTCGACCAGCCCCATGATGATGGCTTTTAGCGCAAGAATGAGATCCATAGATGTATACAAGGGTGTAATTGACAGGATGGGGTGTGTGCGTGGCGCCCGCAATGTGCGCGGGGTCGAAGCTTACCATGCCGCAGGCCCGTCGAGCCGATTTGGGCGCTGTCGGGCGGCGCTTTTTTAGCATCGTCCGACAGGCAGAAGGAGGATCAGGAACGTTGTTTGGCCGGCGCCACCAGGCGCGCGCTGGCTGCCACCAGCAGCAGGGCGGCGCCCAGCATGGCGAAGGCGATATTCAGGCTGGTGGCGTGCGCCACGAAGCCGATCACGGCCGGACCAGCCAGGATGCCCGCATAGCCGATGGTGGTGATGGCCGCCACCGCCAGGCTGGCCGGCATGGCATGTTGCTGGCCCGCCGCCGTGAACAGGATGGGCACGATGTTCGCCGCGCCCAGGCCGATCAGCACGAAGCCTGCCATGGCCAGGCTGGCATGTGGCGCCACCACGGCGAGGAAGAAGCCTGCCGCCGCGCACAGACCGCCGAAAGTGAGCACCCGCTTGCCGCCAAAGCGTGTGACCACCTTGTCGCCCGTGAAGCGGCCCACCGTCATGGCGATGGCGAAGGCGGCGTAGCCGAGACCGCCCTTGGCTTCTTCCACGCCGCGCGTGGTGGTCAGGAACAGGGCGCTCCAGTCGAGAATCGCGCCTTCGGCCAGGAAGACGATAAAGCACAGCAGACCGATGAAAATGACGGCGCCATGCGGCATGACGAACAGCGGTGTCTTTTCGCCGGAGGCGGACGCCGTCGGCAGCAGATGGCCTTGCGCCGCGCCCAGCACGCCGCACAGCAGCAGCATCACCACCACGCAGGACCAGGCCGGCGTCAGTCCCAGCCACAACAGCAGGGCCATGCAGGCCGCGCCGGCAAAGCCGCCCACGCTGAACAGTGCATGAAAACCCGACATCATGGCGCCGCCGTTGGCTTTTTCGATGATCACGGCCTGGATATTGATGGCCACGTCAAATGTGCCCATGGCTGCGCCGAACACCAGCAGCACCAGGCCCAGTTGCAGCGGTGTGGCGGCCAGCGCCAGGCCGGGCAGGATGGCGGTCAGCAGCAGGCCGGCGCCGACGATGACCTTGCGGCAGCCGAAGCGGGCCGTGAGCATGCCCGTAAACGGCATCGCGCACAGCGAGCCGGCGCCCAGGCACAGCAGCAAGACGCCGAGCGTCGCTTCATCGAGGCCCAGGCGCGCCTTGGCATAGGGAACCAGCGGGGCCCAGGCGGCCATGCCGAGGCCGGCGGCGAAGAAGACCAGGCGCGTGGCGCGTTGTTGCAAGGTGCCGGTGAGATGCATGGGGGAGCTTTTCAAGAGTCGGGGTGGATAAGTCAGGCGTGGGCGCGCAACACTTGCACGCCCAGCCGTTCAAAGGCAGCCGCGTGCACGGCATCGGCATCGGCTTCGAGCACCAGGTGCTGCAGCAAGCCCGTGGCCAGTACGCCGAAAGGCGCGGCCGTGCCCAGCTTGTCGCTGGTGACGGCCACCACCACGGCCTTGCTGGCGCCGGCGATGCTGCGCTTGAACTCGGCTTCGTCGTAGTTGAACGCCGTCACGCCCGTGTCGGCATCGGCGCCGCAGGCACCGAGGAAGCACAGGTCGGGATGCATGCGCTCGACCGTGCGCAGCGCTTGCGGACCCAGGCTGGCGCCGGCGCGGCGGTCGACCCGGCCGCCAGCCATGATCAGCTCGATTTCCGGGCGTTCCATCAGCACCATGGCGATGGCGGGCGCATTCGTGATGACAGTGAGCGCCAACTGCGGCAAGGCGCTGGCGATGGCCAGGTTGGTCGAGCCCGCATCGAGAAACAGCACATGGCCCGTGCGCACGAGGGACACGGCGGCCTGCGCCAGGCGCGCCTTGCGCTCGGGCGCTTCCTGCTTGCGCTGCGTCAAGGTGCCGCCATCGGGCGCCAGCGGCAGGGCGCCGCCATACACGCGCTGGCACAGGCCGGCCGCCGCCATCTCGCGCAAGTCGCGCCGTATCGTGTCTTCGGACACGTCGAGCTGGCGCGCCAGGTCCAGCGCCAGCACACGGCCGTCGGCATGCAATTGTTGCTGGATCAGCGCGTGGCGTTGTTTGAGGAGCAGAGTGGCGGACATGGATTTTAATTAAAACGTGCAGGAATGCGCATAAATATACGCAAACGTGCAGACGCGGTCAATGCTTATCTGCGCGTCACGGCGGCCAACGGCTGGCTTACCGTGCAACCGCGGCGGCCTGCTTGCCTGCCTCTTCCAGCAGCCAGCCGCGAAAGGTCGCCAGGCGCGGCAGGCCTGCGGACTCCGGCCGGTAGACCACGTAGTAGGCCAGCGGCGAAAGAAAAGTCATCGCGCCGCACAGGCGTACCAGCCGCCCGGAGGCGATATCGTCATGCGCCATCACGCTGCGCGCCAGCGCCACGCCATGGCCCTCGGCCGCCGCCTGCAGCACCGCCGCCGAATTGTTGATCTTCATGCCGCGCGAGGCGGCGCTATCGCGCACGCCCGCCTTCTGCAGCCACGCTTCCCACGTTGGAAAATCGCCATGGCCATCCATCGACAGGTCGTGAATCAGCGTTTGCCGCGCCAGGTCGGCCGGCTGCCGCAATGGCGCATGCTGTTGCAGAAACGCGGGCGAACACACGGGATAGACTTCTTCATCCATCAATTTGTCGGCGCTCAGTCCCGGCCAGTTGCCGGTGCCGTAGCGCACGCCGATATCGATGCGTTGCGAGACGAAATCGACGGGCTTCAGACTGGTATCGAGCCGCACGTCGGTTTCCGGGCAGACCGATTGAAAGCGTTCAATCCGTGGCAACAGCCACTTGGCGGCGAAGGCGGGACTGACGGTCACCGTCAGCACCCCGTTGAGCGAACCTTCCTTGAGCCTTTCCAGACCCAGCAGCAAGCGGTCAAAGCCGGCGCGCAAATCCGGCAGCGCGCGCTCCGCGGCCTGCGTCGCCACCAGCCGCGTCTTGCCCGCCGTGTGCCGATGGAACAGCGGCGCGCCCAGCCAGTCTTCCAGGTTGCGCACCAACTGGCCCACGGCAGCGGGGCTGACGTTGAGTTCAGCGGCGGCGGCTGAAAAGCTCTGGTGGCGGGCGCTGGCTTCGAATGCCCGCAAGGCGTTCAGATGGATCGGTGTCTTCATGATTTTCTTCCATGGTGTCGCGTGATTATGCGTCTCTGCGTGGCTATTTTAGTCACTCCGCAGCCGTGCCACTAAAGATTTTCTTTCAATGACTGATATTTAATCTGGTTTGTTCCCGTTCCCCGCCAAGCGCAGAATGCATTGCATCGCGGCAGTACACAACTGCCCGGAAGTTTTTCTTCAACAGCGCCTGCCTGGACGGCGGGCATAGGAAAGGAATGAAAATGAGCAAGCAATTCGAAGGCAAGAAACTGCTGGTCGTGGGTGGCACCAGCGGCATGGGTCTGGCGACGGCACGCGTGGTGCTGGAGCAAGGCGGCAGCGCCGTGATCGTCGGCCACCGCGCAGAGAAAACCGAAGAGGCGCGCAAGGCATTGTCGGCGCTCGGCACGGTGTGGGCGGTGACCGCCGACCTGTCGAGCGACGCGGGCCTGGCCGCGCTGCTCAAAACGCTGGACGAACAGCATGCGGACATCGATCTGCTGGTCAACGCGGCCGGCGTGTTCTTCCCCAAACCGTTCCTCGAACACGGCGCCGCCGACTACGACCAGTATATGAATCTCAACAAGGCCTTGTTCTTCATCACGCAAAAGGTGGCCGCGCACCTGGTCGCCGGCGGACGCCCTGGGTCTATCGTCAACATCGGCTCGATGTGGGGCAAGCAGGCGATCGCCGCCACGCCATCGTCGGCGTATTCGATGGCCAAGGCCGGCCTGCACTCGCTGACCCAGCATCTGGCGATGGAACTGGCATCGAAGCAGATTCGCGTCAACGCCGTCTCGCCAGCCGTCGTGCAGACGCCGATCTACGAAGGTTTTATTCCGAAGGCGGAGGTCCATGAGGCGCTGCAGGGCTTCAACGGTTTCCACCCGATCGGCCGCGTGGGCACGCCGCTGGACGTGGCGGAAGTGGTGGCGTTTCTGCTGTCCGACAAGGCCGCCTGGGTGACCGGCGCGGTGTGGGACGTCGATGGCGGCGTGATGGCCGGCCGCAACTAAATACCTGGGGCAAGCCCGCCTTGCCCGCCTTTTCTTCACCTGATCATCAAGGAGCATCGCATGGCTTATCTGCAAATCACCCTCAAGATCGCCAACGCCAACCGCGCCGCGGCGGCTGGCGTCTATCAGCAGTACAAGGCGCCGTTCCTGGCCGGCATCGCGGGCGCGCAGTCGAAGCAATTGCTGATCCGCGAGGAAGACGTGCAAGTGCTGCATGGCTTCGACAGCGTGGGCAACGCCAATGCCTATCTGCAAAGCGCGCTGTTCAACAGCGACGTGGTGGTGGCGCTCACGCCGCTGCTGGACGCGGCGCCCGACGTGCGCATTTATACCGTGGCGTAAGCGGGCACCCGCCCGCTGCTACCTACTATTCCCTTTTTTGGAGCAAAAATCATGATGCAAGACTGGAACACCTACCGCGACTCCCTGCTGGAAAAAGTCGGCGATTACGCCGCGCAGAGCCCCGACGTGATGCGCGGCGTGATGGCCATCGACGGCGCCGCCGCCAAGACCGGCCACCTGGCGCCGAAGATCCACGAACTGATCGCGCTGGCGGTGGCCATCACCACGCGTTGCGACGGCTGCATCTCGGTGCACACGAGGAAAGCGGTGGAAGCCGGTGCGACCCTGGAAGAAATTTCCGAAGCGCTCGGCGTGGCGATCGCGCTCAATACGGGCGCCGCGCTGACGTATTCGGCGCGCGTGATGGAAGCCTACCAACAGCTGCCGAAGCAGTAAGCGCTGGCCGTTTTTTTCAACTTGGAAGTTTGTCATGCTGATCAATGCCGATTTTTCGCGCCCCGTCATCCTGGCGCCGCACCAGTACCGCTGGGTCGCGTCGCCGCAGGGCGGCGTCGAGCGCATCATGCTCGATCGCATCGGCGCCGAGCAAGCGCGCGCGACGAGCATCGTGCGCTATGCGCCCGAATCCTTCTTCCCGCCGCATCGGCATCCGCGCGGCGAGGAAATCCTGGTCCTCGACGGCACGTTTTCCGAAGACGGCGTGGATTATCCCGCCGGCTGGTATTTGCGCAATCCGCCCGGCTCCAGCCACCGGCCGTCGAGCGGCGCGGGGGCGGTGATCTTCGTCAAGTTGCAGCAGATGCAGCCGCGCGAACAGCGCCACGTCCGCATCGACACCCGCGACCCCGCCAACTGGCGCGAGCAGCGGGGGCGGGCCGTCTGTCCGCTGTTCGACGATGCTGTCGAGCAGGTCAGCCTGCAGCGGCTGATGCCGCATGAAGCCTTGCTGGCCGAGGCAGGCGGCAGCCAGGAACTGCTGGTGCTCGAGGGCGAGGTGCGCGCACGCCAGCATGCCTGCGCGCCGCGCAGCTGGATGCGCCTGCCTGCCGGCACCTTGCCCGCCATCGTTGCCGGTGCGCAGGGAGCCACCGTTTACCTGAAAGTCCGGCATGTGGCGGACACGACTTTGAAAGGATCAGCATGCAACACGCACGCATCATCATTATCGGCGCCGGCCTGAGCGGCCTGTACGCGGCCCACTTGCTGGAGCGGCTGGGCGTGGCCAATGTCGTCGTGCTCGAAGCGCGCGATTTCATCGGCGGGCGTATCGCCGGCATGCAGGCAGCTGGCGGCAGCGACCGCTTCGACCTGGGCCCGGCCTGGTTCTGGCCCGAGCAGCAGTGCGCGCTGCACCAGCTGGTCGACGGGCTGGGGCTGCAGCGCTTCGCCCAGTACGACCAGGGCGACATGCTGTACCAGCGCGCCGCAGGGGAGGCGCCGGTGCGCATGCGCACGTACGCGAGCGCGCCGCCATCGATGCGCCTGATTGGCGGCATGAATGCGCTGACCGATGCCTTGCACGGCACCTTGCGCAGCACGCGCGTCGTCACCGGACAACAGGTGCTGCGCCTGCGCCATGCGGCCGAGCACGTCGAAGTGGCGAGCGCGGATGCGGCGGGCGCCGTCACCGCGTGGCGCGCCGGCCACGTGCTGCTGGCATTGCCGCCGCGCCTGGCTGCCGCCGGTATCGCGTACGAGCCGGCCCTGCCTGCGGCGCTGGCGCGCGAGTGGACCGCCACCGCCACCTGGATGGCGCCCCATGCGAAGTACGTCGCCGTCTACGAGCGGCCGTTCTGGCGCGAACAGGGCTTGTCCGGTTCGGCGCGCAGCCAGAGCGGGCCGCTGGGCGAGATCCATGATGCCTCGATGCCGGGCGGCAGCGCTGCCCTGTTTGGTTTCCTGGCCATGCCGGCACGCACGCGCCAGCGCCTGGACGATGGGGTCTTGCTGGCGCATTGCCGGGCCCAGCTGGTACGGCTGTTCGGCCCGCAAGCGGCCGCGCCGCGCACCGATGCCATCAAGGACTGGTCGCAGGATGCGCTGACCGCCACCGCTGCCGACCTCGACGCCGGCGGCGAGCACGGTCACGCCCCGGCAGCGGCGCCTGCGGCCGGTCCCTGGCAGGGCCGCCTGACGGCCATCGCCAGCGAATGGTCGCCGCGCTTTCCCGGCTATCTGGCCGGCGCGGTCGAGGCGGCCGCTCTGGGCGTGCAAGCCTGGCAAGCGGCGCAGCAGCGCCCGGCGATTCCGTGACTTAACTCAACGAAGGAGAAATGAAGATGAAAGCCACTTACCGCGCCATGCAAGTGAGCCGCCCCGGCGTGCTGGAACTGGTCGAGCGCGCCACGCCGCTGCCTGGCGTGGGCGAAGTCTTGATCGCCGTCGAAGCCTGCGGCATCTGTGGCGCCGACAGCGCCGATATCGACGGCGCCGACCCGGCGCTGCAGCCGCCGCGCGTGCCCGGTCACGAGGTGGTCGGGCGCATCGTCGCGCTGGGCGAACACACGCCGGGCATCTGGCAAATCGGCCAGCGCGTCGGCGTCGGCCGTCTGGGCGGCCACTGCAACGCCTGCCCGCCCTGCCGCCAAGGCCGTTTCCAGTTATGTCAGGACCAGCCGTTCGTGGGCGCCAGCCGCGACGGCGGCTATGCCGAGATGATGCTGGCGCGCGTCACCGGCCTGGTATCGATTCCCGGGCAGCTCGATGCGGAAGAGGCGGCGCCCATCCTGTGCGCGGGCCTTGCCACCTTCAATGCGCTCAAGAAGAGCGGGGCGCAGGCGGGCGATACGGTCGCCATCCTGGGCATCGGCGGCCTGGGGCATATGGCCTTGCAGTATGCGCGCCGCATGGGCTTCAAGGTGGTGGCGATCGGGCGCGGCGGCGATATTGCGCAGGATGCGCTGGAGCTGGGCGCGCACGTGTATGTCGACAGCCTGGCCGAGGATGCGGCCGCCGTGCTGCAAGCGCATGGCGGGGCGCAGGCGGTCATCACCACCGTCTCCAGCGCGGCCGCCGTGACGGCGCTGATGGATGGCCTGGCGCCAGCCGGACGGCTGGTCGTGCTGGGCGCGGGCAAGGATCCGCTGCTCGTGTCTTCCGGTAAATTGGTGGTGGGCGAACGCGGCGTGCTCGGCTCGATCACCGGCACGCCGTATGACAATGAAAAGACGCTTGCTTTCAGCGTGCTGGCCGACGTGCGTCCGCGTATCGTAACCATGCCGCTGGAACGTGCGGCCGAAGCCTGTCAGCGCATGCAGTCCGGGGACGTCAAGTTCCGCATGGTGCTGACCATGTTGCCGAAGGCCTAGGCATTCTCTTCAAGTCTGCGGCGCCGTTGCCTGCTCCAGGTCGTCGAGCCAGCGTATCGCCTGTTCGCGGCTGGCGCCGCACATCTCTGCCGACGGCTGCAATCCTGCGCAGAACGCCGGCCGTTCCGGCTGTCCGAAAATGCGGCAGCGGCTATCGTCTCCCAGCTGCACGCAGCGGACGCCAGCGGGTTTCCCGTTCGGCATGCCCGGTATCGGACTGGTGATGGAGGGAGCGATGCAGCACGCTCCGCAGTGGTCGCGGCAGTTCATGGTTATTCTTTAGTGGACGACCAGCTTGCCATCCGGCTGCCAGGGAGCAGGCGCAGGACGGCTGGCGATGGCTGGAAAGGGATCAGGGGCCGACAGTATAGCAAGTCGGCGCGGCCTGCCGCTTCCCGCCGCTTGCCTAGCGCACGATGCTGACGCGCTTGCCCGACAAAGTGCGGCGGGCTGGATCGCCATGCACGGTGATGCGGCCGGAACCGCTGGCGCGGGCGTTGACTTCATTCTGGACGGTCACGTCGATGTCGCCGGAACCGTTGCTCGCCAGATAGGCAACGTCGTTGCGCAGGGCAGCCAGGTTGACGTCGCCCGAGCCGTTGACGTTGGCGTCGAGGCGCTGCACGGCGCCGCTGGCGCTGATGCTGCCCGAGCCGTTGACGGCCACGTTGACGCGTTCGCCGCGCACGCTGCCCAGCTGGATGTTGCCCGAGCCGTTTTGCACCGCATCCGTGTTGCCGCTGGCGAGGGCCGCCGCGTTGATGCTGCCGGAACCATTGTTGGCCACGTCGAAGCGTCCCACCGTGCCCGACAATTCGCTCTTCATCGAACCGCGCTGCTCCAGGCTGAAATCGTCGCCATTGAAACCGCTGGCCACCAGGCGGCCCGAGCCGGAAATGGTGATCTTCTTCAATTGCGGCGTCGTATAGATGACGTGGATACCATTGCTGCTGCGAATGTTCGTATCACTCCAGATGCGCAGGGTATTGCCGCTCACTTCGCTGTGGATGCGCGGCTGCAGATTGCTGTCCGCTTCGATCACCAGCGATGTGGCCGGCCCCACGCGCACGTCGATCTTGATATCGATGCGCTTCATGCTGTCGATGTCGAGCGTGTTGATGTTGCTGACCTGGCGCACGTCGCGGCTCACTTGTTCATTGCCCTGGATGGCATTGCCACCCGAATCGGCATGGCGCACTTCGCCATCGTTGGGGTGGATGACGATGGCGCAACCGCCGAGGGCAAGGGCACAGCACAGGGCCAGCAAGGTACGCATGATGTTTCCTTTATGATTGTTTTAATGTGGGAAAAAGCCGGCTGCCGCGCCGCGGCTGCCGTGCCGTCGATGACAAGGTAGCAAATCCGACACGCTTGCTCAGTGGAAATGCGATGAACTGCGCAAAACGGGGGCTGAAACGCATTCTGGTTCACCCACCGCCACAGGTCAGGCGCCAGAGGAGGTGTCGCCAACGCCGGCACGGAGCGTACAATACCCGTGTTCAGCATACGGGGCGGTGCCCCGCGTCGCCCGTGCTTGACCTTGCCCGTAGACAGGGCTACTATTAATGACTCAAAAGTAAGTTACTTGGAAAGACACATGCAAGCCCCGATTGATACCAAGCCCCGCTGGGAGCGGCGCAAGGATGCCCGCCCGCAGGAATTACTCGCTGCCGCCCTCGACCTGTTTGTCGAACGGGGCTTCGCATCGACGCGCCTGGAGGATGTGGCCAAGCGGGCGGGCGTGTCGAAAGGCACCCTGTACCTGTACTTTGAGAATAAACAAGAGCTGTTCAAGGCCGTCGTGCGCGACAATATCGTGCAGTCGATCGGCGAGGCGGAAGACAGCATGGCCGCTTCGGACAGTACCAGCGCCGAATTGTTGCGCAAGGTAATGATGCAGTGGTGGGAAGAGTTCGGCGCCACCAAACTGGCCGGTTTGACCAAGCTGATGCTGGCCGAAGCGAACAATTTCCCGGAACTGGCGCAGTTTTACAACGAAGAAGTCGTCGCGCGCGGCAATGGACTGATCGTCAGTCTGCTGGAACGGGGCATGCAGCGGGGCGAATTCCGCCAGATCGATCCCGTGCTGGTCAGCACCATCCTCAGCGCACCCGTCACCATGCTCATGATGTGGACGCACTCCTTCGTGCCGTGCGAGGTCAAGGATATCGATCCGCTCGCCTATATGGATGCCTTTATCGACATGAGCTTGCGCAGCCTGCAGGCGGAGGCGCCCGGGAAAAGCTGATGCACCGGGCCTGGCTACTACCGTTCAGTTACCCCTTTTCCAAGGTTCGCCCCCCCAAATCTGCAGATCGTCGCAAATTTCCTCCATTCCCCGCCTTTATGGTTAACATGTGCTTTCAGCCAGTTCAACGATAAAATGGCGGATTATTACTTCACTTACCGAGTCCAAAGATGAATATCGAACAAGCCCGCTTCAATATGATCGAACAGCAGATCCGTCCATGGGACGTACTGGATATCGACGTGCTGGAGCTGTTGAACGTGGTCAAGCGTGAAAATTTCGTGCCGGCCGCCTATAAAAACCTGGCCTTCGTCGATACGGAAATTCCACTGGGCGGCGGCGAATGTATGTTCACGCCAAAGCTGGAAGCGCGTATTTTGCAAGACGTAGCCGTCAAGAAGCATGAAAATGTGCTGGAAATCGGCACCGGCAGCGGTTACATGGCCGCGTTGCTGGCGCACAAGGCGCGTCATGTGACGAGCGTGGAAATCGTTCCCCAATTGAAAACCTTGGCCGAGCAGAACCTGGCCGCCAACGGCGTGACCAACGTGACCGTGGAACTGGGCGACGGCGCCCAGGGCTGGAGCAAGGGTGCACCCTACGACGTGATCGTCGTGTCCGGCGCCCTGGCCGTGCTGCCGGAAGCGCTGTTGCAACAAGTCAAAGTCGGCGGCCGCATCCTGGCGATCATCGGCGAAGCGCCGATCATGTCGGCGCACCTGATCACGCGCAGCTCGGACAAAGCCTATGACACGCGCAAGCTGTTTGAAACCAATGTCACGCCGCTGCAAGCCGTGGCTCCGTCGCATTTCCAGTTCTGAGGCGACCGATTCGATGGAGCATTTGAGTGCACCGCAGCTGGCCGCCTGGCTGGCTGACCCTTCCCGCCCGCGTCCGTTCTTGCTGGACGTGCGGGAACAGTGGGAGTTCGACCTGTGCCACCTCGACGGTGCCACCTTGATGCAGATGAACTCGATTCCCGCGCGCATCGATGACCTCGATGAAGACGCCGAAATCGTCTGCATTTGCCATCACGGCATGCGCAGCATGCAAGTGGCGGCCTTCCTGGAGAGCAATGGTTTTGGCAAGATCAGTAATTTGACGGGCGGCGTGCATGCCTGGGCGCTGCAAGTCGACAGCGCCATGCCGAAATACTAAGTGAATTCGCAGTAGATGCACTTCCAGGCATGTTTTCCTGCATGCCTGCGGAGGCCTGTACCCCGCTCCTGCCGGCGCGGCCGCCAGGCAGGCTGTAACCGATTTTTGATTCCATCAACTTTTGACGACTCCAACGGAGAAATGCAATGCGGAAACCCCTTATCGCCGTGCTGATGACCAGCGCCTTTGTCTCGATGACATGCTCGCTGCAAGCGCAGGCGGCCGATCTCATCCAGGTGTACCAGCAGGCGCTGGCCAATGACGCGCAGTACGCCAGCGCGCGCGCGGCCCTGTCTGCCGGGATGGAGCGGGTTCCGCAGGGGCTGGCAGGCTTGCTGCCGCAAATCTCCGCCTCGGGCAGCAATACGCGCGGCAATCAGGAACAGATTATCCAGAACAATGGCGGCAACAAGATCACTTCGCCGTCCGTCAACGTCCGCGCGAACAGCTACAACCTGACCCTGGCGCAGCCGCTGTTCCGCTGGGACCGTTGGGAAACCTACCAGCAAAGCAAGCTGGCGCAGGCGATTGCCGAAGCGCAATTTGCGCAAGTCCAGCAAGACTTGATCACGCGCGTGGCGCAAGCGTATTTCGACGTGCTCAGCGCGCAGGACAACCTGGGCGCCACGCAGGCGCAAAAAGTGGCCACGACGGAACAGCTGGCATCGGCCAAGCGCAACTTCGAAGTCGGCACGCAAACGATTACCGACACGCACGAAGCGCAAGCGGCCTACGACCTGGTCGTGGCGCAGGAATTTGCCGCCATCAATGACCTGGCCAACAAGCGCAGCGCCCTGCAAACCATCATCGGCGAAGCGCCGACGAGCCTGGCGCCGATGCGCGCGGGCGTGGTCATCAGCGCGCCGGAACCGGCCGCCATCGAGCCGTGGGTGAGCTCGGCGGAAGAGCAGAACTACAGCGTCGTCACGGCCCAGTTCAACGTGGAATCGGCCAAGCGTGACATCGGCCGCAACCGCGCCGGCCACTATCCGACCCTGGACCTGATCGCCAACACGGGCCATACCTACACTTCGGGTGGCGGGACCGGCAGCGGCAATAACAACAACGCCATCGGCGTGCAGTGGAGCATCCCCATCTTCAGCGGCTTTGCCGTGACGAGCAAGGTGCGCGAATCGATCGCGCTGGAAAACAAGGCCCGCAACGACCTGGAAACGGCACGCCGCACGGCATCGCAAGGCGCGCGCCAGGCATTCCTGGGCGTCAACAGCGGCCTGGCGCAAGTCAAGGCGCTGGAAGCGGCGGAAGTGTCGAGCAAGTCGGCGCTGGAGTCGAATCAGCTCGGCTATCAAGTGGGCGTGCGCATCAATATCGACGTCTTGAATGCGCAGAAACAATTGTTCTCGACGCAAAAAGACCTGTCGAAAGCCCGCTACGACACCATCATGAACGGCTTGCGCCTGAAGGCTGCCGCCGGCACCCTGAAGGAAACGGACTTGATGCCTGTCAACGCCTTGCTCGTCAAGTAAGCGCGCTCTGCTCTACATGAAAACCAGCCCCGGCAACGGCGCTGGTTTTTTTTCGCCTTGACGTGTGGTCACACGGCGCGGCTGTTGGCGAACTGGGTCAGCACGACACCGGCCACCACCAGGCCCGCGCCGGCCCAGTGCAGTGGAGAAATATGCTTGACGGCAAAACCCAGCAAGCCGTAGCGGTCGATGGCCAGCGCGGCCAGCATCTGCCCGCCGATGACGGCCGCCATGAAGGGGCCGGACCCCATGCGCGGCGCCAGCATCAGCGCGGCCGTAATATAAAACACGCCGGCCGCGCCACCGAGCCAGGACCAGCCCGGCCCGCGCACGGCGAGGTGCAAATCGGGCGCCGGCACGCGCCAGGCCAGCATCACGAGCGACGCGAGCACGGCGCTGACGGCCAGCGAGGCGAGCGTGGCCCACAGCGGGTGGCCCAGATTGCGGCCCAGCGCCGCATTCGCGCCCGCCTGGAAGGGGACGACGGCGCCGGCCAGCATGGCCAGCGGGGCAAACAAGGTGATCCATCCGTTCATGTGCGACTCCCTGCGTGTTGAGTTGATGCAGTCATCGTATTATGCTGTCATCATTAAATCCAATTCGTAGTTTGTCAGCTAACTATGCACCAAATGAATAATCTGCGCGCCGTCGATTTGAACTTGCTGGTGATCCTCGAAGCGCTGCTCAGCGAACGCCATCTGTCGCGCGCGGCGGAACGCTTGCACATGAGTCAGCCAGCCGTCAGCCATGCGCTGGCACGCCTGCGCCACTTGCTCGACGATCCGCTGCTGCTGCGCGGCAAGGGCGGCTTCCAGCCGACGGCGCGCGCCCTGGCGCTGGCGCGGCCGCTGGCCGAAGCTCTGCAGAGCGTGCGCTCGGTGCTCGGTGGCGCCGTCTTCGAAGCGGCCACGGCGCAGCGCGTGTTTCGCCTGGCCATGTCGGATTACGGCGCGGCGCTGATCTTGCCCGCTTTGCTGCGGCGTTTGTGCGTGGAAGCGCCCGGCATCGACGTGGCCGTCAGCTATGCCAGCCGTTCTGCCGTGGTGGCCGGCGTGCAGGATGGCGAGATCGATCTGGCGCTGGGCGTGTTCCCGCAACTGCCCGAACAGTTGCACAGGGAAACCTTATTCGAGGAAACGTTCATGTGCGCGCTCGATCCGGCCAGCCTGGCGTCGGGAGAGAGCTTGAGCTTGCAGACCTATCTGGCGCGCCCCCATGTGCTGGTGGCGTCCGGCGAAGGCGGCATGGCGGCCGAAGTCGATGCAGCGCTGGCGCAACTGGGCCAGGCACGCCGCATCGCCGTGCGCGTGCCGTACTGGACGGTCGCACCGGATGTCGTGATGGGGACGGATCTGATATTGACGGTGGCGCGGCGTGCCTTGCAGGGCATTGAGGCGCAGGGGCTGGCGCTGTACTCCGCGCCGTTTGCCATCGCACCGTTTGCGTTTGAAGCGATACGGCACCGCCGCACGGACGGCGATGCGGGGATCGCCTGGCTGCGTGCGGCCATTGCAACGGCGGCAGAGCCAGGCTGACGTCTTACAGGCCGGCGCCCTGGCCGTCGAACTTGCGCTCGATCAATTCGATCTTGTAGCCATCCGGATCGGTGATGAAGGCGATGACCGTGTTGCCTCCCTTGACGGGGCCCGGTTCGCGCGTGACGTTGCCGCCGTTCGCCCGCGCCGCGTCGCAAGCGGCGACGATATCGTCGGCCGAGATGGCGATGTGGCCGTACGCCGTGCCCAGCTCGTAGCTGGTGGTGCCATAGTTATACGTCAGTTCCAGTTCCGCGTGGTCGGGGTTCGAACCGTAGCCGACGAAGGCCAGCGTGTACTGGTATTCCGGGTTGTCGCTGGTGCGCAGCAATTTCATGCCCAGGACGTTCGTGTAAAAATCGATGGAGCGCTGCAGGTCGCCGACCCGTAACATGGTGTGCAAAATACGCATCGTAAATCCTTGAGGGTGATAGGGGAATGGCAGGATTTTATGCGTTTTACGGCTTTCTTGCCGAGACCGCCCTTGCCGTCCGCTGATTGGACAGCAGCGGGCGGTCTGCCGGAATTACTCCAGACGGGCGTCCAGCGTGATTTCCGTGGCCAGCAACTTCGATACGGGGCAACCGAGCTTGGCGCGCAGGGCCGCGTCCTGGAATGCTTCGTCGGTGGCGCCGGGAATGGTGGCCACCAGGGTCAGGTGCACGGCCGTGATGGCATAGCTGCCATCGATTTTTTCCAGGCTGACGTCGGCCGTGGTTTTCAGGGCCGTGGAGCGCAAGCCCGCCTCGCCCAGTTGGCCGGACAGGGCCATGGTGAAGCAGGCCGCGTGGGCCGCGCCGATCAGTTCTTCCGGATTGCTGCCGGGACCGTCCTCGAAGCGCGTGTTGAAACCATAGGCCACATTGTCGAGTGCGCCGCTTTGGGTGGAAATAAATCCTTTGCCATCCTTAAGGCCGCCACTCCAGACGGCTGATCCTGTTTTTTTCATGATGTACTCCTTGCGTGGTTCGAAGGTCCATCATGCGCGTGGCATCCTTGCCCTTCCGTTCGTTGTGCCACACAGGGGGCGCATGCGCGGCGCCAATGTGTTCACGGCGCCGGCGTGACGCGCCAGATGACATTGCCCACGTCGTCCGCCACCAGCAGCGCGCCTGCCTTGTCGACGGCCACGCCGACGGGGCGTCCTTGCGCCTTGCCGTTGCTGTCGAGGAAACCGGCGACGACGTCCTGCGGCGGCCCGCTGGGTACGCCATCGGCGAAGGGCACATAAATGACTTTATAGCCGCTGAAGGGCTTGCGGTTCCACGAGCCGTGCTGGCCGATGAAGGCGCCGCCCCGGTAGCGTTCCGGCAGCAGGGTGGCATCATAAAACGCCAGTCCCAGCGAGGCCGTATGCGCGCCCAGCGCGTAGTCGGGTGCAACAGCCGTGGCCACCAGTTCGGGACGGGGCGGCTTGACCCGCGCATCGACGTGCTGGCCGAAATAACTGTAGGGCCAGCCATAAAAGGCGCCGTCCTTGACGGACGTCATGTAGTCGGGCACCAGGTCGTTGCCCAGCTCGTCGCGCTCATTGACGGCCGTCCACAGGGCGCCCGTCCTGGGCTGCCAGGCCAGGCCGACGGGGTTGCGCAAGCCCGTCGCATACACGCGGGCCTTGCCCGTCGCGCGCGTGAATTGCCAGATGGCGGCGCGGCCATCTTCGGCCGCCATGCCGTTTTCGCCCACGTTGCTGTTCGAACCGACGGCAACATAGAGAAATTTGCCGTCGGGGCTGGCGATGACGTTCTTGGTCCAGTGGTGATTGATGGGGCCGCCCGGCAAATCCATCACCTTGACGCCGGGCGCCGTGATGGCTGTCTGGCCTTCCTTGTAAGGAAAACGCATCAAGGCGTCGGCATTGGCGATGTACAGCTCGTTACCCACCAGGGCCATGCCGAACGGCGAGTTCAGTCCTTGCAGGAACACGCTGCGCGTCTGCGCCACGCCACTCGCGTCGACGCCGCGCAGCAGGGTGATGCGGTTGGCGCTGGGCGTGGCCGCGCCCGCCTTTTTCATCTGCATCTGCATGATCGCGCCCTTGATGCCCTTGCTGTCGTCCGGTTTCGGCGGGGCGTTCGTTTCCGCCACGAGCACGTCGCCATTCGGCAAGACGTACAGCCAGCGCGGATGGTCGAGGTCGCGCGCATACGCATGGATGGCCAGGCCCGCCGCGACAGCGGGGTGCTGCGCTGCCGTCCAGCGCTGCACGGGGGCGACGTTGACGGTAGGAATCAGTTGTTTGTCCGGTGCGGGCAGGGTGGGCTGCGGGCCGAAGCCCACGGGCATGGCGGGCGCCTGGGCATGGGCGAGATGGGCGCCGCAGGCAGCGGCCAGCAGGAAGGAACGGGCGTAACGGTGCATGGCGTACTCCGGAGCATGAACAGTGCGGGTAGCAGAGCGTGACCGTTGGAGTCAGCGCGCCTTCTTTGGTTCCAGTTGCGCGTCGGGACGGGCTTGCTGCGGCGCGGCGGGCTTGACCTTTTCCACGCCCGGCTGGGCGTGCAGGTCCGTATCGACCAGTCCCTGCTCCAGGTCGCTGGCCGCCTGCTGCATGATCTTGCGTGGGCGCACGTTCTGCGCATCGGGCGATTCGTCGCGCTCGTGCGGCAGACGGTCGATGCCGTCATTCTTGACCTTTTCATCGGTATTGATCTTGCGTTCGCTATGCTGGGTAACCATATGGCCTCCTGACAGAAGAATTGACGTGGGATCAGTGTCCTGCCGCAGCCAGGCTGCCTGCAAGCGGATTTGTCCATCCAGGGAGCGCTGGCGCACGCATGGATGATTCTTTTTCTGCGCTACACTGCGTGCAACACCAAGAACGCCCCTTGCGGGCACACGGCAGCCGCACTATACTGTGGATATATACAGTACCATGCGATGGCGGCGTGCGACGCGACAGCCTGGGGCGGCTTGCCACCGAATTCATTACCGAGATTTTTATGCCCGTCGATAACTACGCCGACCAGCGAGCCGAACAGCCAGCCGCGACCTTGCCAGCCCCGGGCGAGCGCTTCAACCTGGGCGCCAAGACCATTGCCCTGGTCGTGCGCCAGAATACGGATGGCATTGCCGAGCCCGTGAAAAGCATCGTCGATTTCCTGCAAGTGCTGGGCCACACGGTGGTCTTCGAGGCGGAGACGGCCGCGCACCTGAACCTGGCGTTTCCCGGCGTGCGCGCCATGTCGCCGGCCGAGATCGGCGCCGCCGCCGATTGCGCCATCGTCATGGGCGGCGATGGCACCATGCTCGGCATTGCGCGCCAGCTGGCACCATTCGACGTCCCCTTGATCGGTATCAATCAGGGGCGCCTGGGTTTCATGACCGATATTCCGCTTGAGCGCATGCTGCCCGTGCTGGCGCAAATTCTCGGCGGCCGATTCAAGGCCGAGCGCCGCACTTTGCTCGAAGGCAGCGTGCTGCGCGACGGCGAGTCGATTCACGTGGGCATGGCCGTCAACGATGTCGTCGTCTCGCGCGGCGGCGGCGCCGGCATGGCCGAATTGCGCGTCGAGGTCGACGGTCACTTCATGTACAACCAGCGTTCGGATGGCTTGATCATTTCCACGCCCACGGGCTCGACCGCGTATTCGCTGTCGGCCGGCGGCCCGCTGCTGCATCCGACCCTGGGCGGCATCGTGCTCGTGCCGATCGCCCCGCATGCGCTGTCGAACCGCCCCATCGTCTTGCCCGATTCCAGCCAGATCGTCGTGGAAATCGTGCGCGGGCGCGATATCAGCGTCAATTTCGACATGCAGACCTTTGCCAGCCTGGTGCAGCAAGACCGCATCCTCATCCGCCGTTCGCCCCATACGATTACCTTCCTGCATCCGGAAGGGTGGAGCTACTACAACACCCTGCGTGAAAAACTGCACTGGAATGAGTACCCGTCGGGCGAGGGCAAGCTCAGCTAATAGTTTCTTCACCTCAACCCGCGGTGCGCCGCCTAACCACAGAAGCCATGCTCCATACACTGTCCATTCGCGATTTTGTCATTGTCGATACCATTGAACTGGAATTTTCCGCCGGCTTCAGCGTGCTGACGGGCGAGACGGGCGCCGGCAAGTCCATCCTCATCGATGCGCTGACTTTGGCGCTGGGCGGGCGCGGCGACGCCAGCGTGGTGCGCGAAGGCGCGGCCAAGGCCGACATCACGGCCGATTTTTCCGTCAGCGAAGTGGCGCAGGCCTGGCTGGTGGCGCATGAATTCGCCAACGACGATGGCGGCGCCCTGCTGCGCCGCGTGATCGACAATGCGGGCCGCTCGAAGGCGTATATCAACGGCATTCCCGCCACGGCCGCCCAGCTGCGCGAACTGGGCGACATGCTGGTCGATATCCACGGCCAGCACGCGCACCAGTCCTTGCTGAAAAGCGAAGCGCAGCGCGCCTTGCTCGACGGCCAGGCGACGGCGCGCGAAGCGGGCGCGGAGCAGGATGCGCGGCAAGTGGCGGCGCTGCACAAGCGCTGGCGCGCCCTCGTGCGCCAGCGCGAGGAATTCGAAACGAATGCCGCCAACGTGCTGTACGAGCGCGAACGCCTGGAATGGCAAGTGGGCGAACTGGAAAAGCTGGCCGCCAAGCCCGGCGAATGGACGGAGATCACGAACGAGCACAGCCGCCTGTCGCACGCGGCCAGCCTGCTGGAAGGGGCGCAGGAAGCCCTGGCGATCATTTCCGAGTCGGAAGACCATCCGATCGTGTCGCAACTGTCGGCCCTGAACCAGAAGCTGGGCAAGCTCGTGTCCGTCGATGCGGAATTGCAGCCGATCGTCGACCTGATCGAGTCGTCGCGCATCCAGCTGCAGGAATCCGTGTACGCGCTGAACAATTACCTGGACCGGGTGGAACTGGATCCGGAGCGTCTGCACCAGCTCGACGCGCGCATGGAAGCCATGCACAGCACGGCCCGCAAATTCCGCGTCACGCCAGAAGAATTGCCGGAGGAACACGCCAAGCTGTCGGAAAAGCTGCAGCACCTGGCCGACGCTTCCGATATCGAGGGCTTGCTGCGCCAGGAAGCGAAGATCGAGGCCGAGTACCGCGCCGTGGCCGAGCGATTGTCCGCCACGCGCCGCGCCGCCGCCCTGGAGCTGGGGCAAGCCGTCACGCGCGCCATGCAGGAACTGAGCATGACGGGCGGCAGCTTCGAAATCGCGCTGCACCCGTGCGATCCGGCCGCCCACGGCCTCGAGCAAGTCGAGTTTCTCGTTGCAGGCCATGCGGGCACGGCGCCCCGTTCGCTGGCCAAGGTAGCGTCCGGCGGCGAACTGGCGCGTATCGCGCTGGCCATTTCCGTCATCACTTCGCACGCCACCACCACGCCGACCCTGATCTTCGACGAGGTCGACAGCGGCATCGGCGGCGCCGTCGCTGAAGTGGTCGGACGCTTATTAAAACGCCTGGGGCAGGGACGCCAAGTGCTGTGCGTGACCCACTTGCCGCAAGTGGCCAGCCAGGCCAATCAGCATTTCCAAGTGGCAAAAAGCACCCTGGACAACGGCAAGACGGCGTCGCGCATCGACATGCTCGACGCCAAGGCCAGGGTGGAAGAAGTGGCGCGCATGCTGGGCGGCCTGGAAATCACGGCCACCACGCGCAAGCATGCGCGTGAGTTGCTGGCGATTTGATTCATGGCTGGGGGCAGACCGGGGTCAGACCCGTCGGGTCTGACCCCAGCTTTTGCTATGGGTGAATTGCATCGACATCCATCTTTCCCGATGTTGACGCAATGTAACTATAATAACTGCCTAATCCATCCAACGCCTTCGAAGAGCCTTCATGTCATTTCAAACAGAACCGCCGTACACGCATGGCAGCATCGACCGCAGCGCCGTGGTGCTGGTCAACCTGGGCACGCCCGATGCGCCGACCTCGTCGGCCGTGCGGCGCTACCTGAAGCAATTTTTGTCGGACCCGCGCGTGGTGGAGATTCCCCGCCTCGTCTGGTGGTTCATCCTGAACCTGATCATCCTGCCCTTCCGCTCGGGCCAGTCGGCCAAGAAATACGCATCGATCTGGACGCGCGAGGGCTCGCCCCTGAAAGTGCACACGCAAAAGCAGGCGAAACTGCTGGCCGGCGCCCTGGCCGAACGTGGCCACGATGGTGTGACCGTGGCCATGGCCATGCGCTACGGTTCGCCTTCCTTGCCCGAGGTGCTGGCCCAGCTGAAAAGCGAAGGCTGCGAACGCATCGCCATCCTGCCGGCGTATCCGCAATATTCGGGCACGACGACGGGTTCCATCTACGACGCCGTATTCGCCCATTACGCTACCGTGCGCAATGTGCCGGAATTGCGTTTCATCAAGCAATATCACGAGCACGACACGTATATCGACGCCTTGCGCGATTCCGTGCTGAACCACTGGGAAGCGCATGGCCGTCCGGAAAAACTGGTGATGAGCTTTCATGGCGTGCCCAAGCGCACCTTGCTGCTGGGCGACCCCTACCACTGCCAATGCCTGAAAACGGCGCGATTGCTGGCAGAAAAACTGAAATTAACTAAAGAGCAATACGTGGTGACCTTCCAGTCGCGCTTCGGCAAGGCCGAATGGCTGCAGCCGTACACGGCGCCCACCCTGGTGGCGCTGGCGCAGCAGGGCGTCAAGCGCGTCGATCTGCTGTGTCCTGGCTTTACCAGCGATTGCCTGGAGACGCTGGAAGAGATCGCCATGGAAGCCAAGCATGATTTCGAGACGGCCGGCGGCCAGCACTTCCATTACATCGCCTGCCTGAACGAAACGCCGGCCTGGATCGCGGGCATGGCGGAAATTGCGGAGCAGCATATGATCGGCTGGCCGACGATGAAGACGGCGCCGCAGCGCGACGCGGACAAGAAGGCGGGCGAGCAGGCGCGCGCGGCGGCGCTGGCACTGGGCGCGGCGAATTAAAGATAATTAATTTTTTCACAATCAAAAGCCGCGCTTGCGCGGCTTTGTCATGTGTGGCGCGACAAAAGTACTATCCAGATAGCAACGCCGCCAGTGGCGATGGCCGTGGCGGGGCTGGTAGAATGCCCGCTTTGCCGGGGGAAGCCTGGAAAATCAAGGGGGCGCGCACGGCTCACTGGCCGAAATGGGTCGCCTTTTGTAATAAGCTGTAACATGAATCGCTGTAATTCTGGTTTTGCCGTGTATACCCCTTGAAACAATAGGATATAGCCCCATCTGCCCGTTAGTGTTGTAAAGATAGTTAGACTAACTCATTTAAGTCATTGATTGTAGGAGCTTTCTAGATGCAAGATCAGGAAAACCAAGCTGTACCTAATCCGCAAGCGGACGCCGCGGCGACTGCCCCATCGACTCCCGCAGAGCCTACTTTGGAAGAGCAGCTGGCGAGTACCGAAGCGCGTCTTGCAGAGATGCACGATGCCTTCATGCGCGCCAAGGCCGATGGCGAAAATATTCGCCGCCGTGCGCAGGAAGATGTTGCTAAAGCGCATAAATTCGCAGTGGAAAGCTTTGCCGAAGCCATGGTGCCGGTGAAAGACAGCCTGGAAACGGCGCTGACGGTGGAAGCACCGACCATCGAATCGCTGAAAGAAGGCGTCGAGATGACCCTGAAGCAACTGAACGCCGCGTTCGAGCGTAACCGCCTGGTGGAAGTCTTGCCAGTGCAGGGCGAAAAGCTCGATCCGATGAAACACCAGGCCGTTGCCGTGGTGCCAGCGGAGCAGGAAGCGAACACCATCGTGTCAGTCTTGCAAAAGGGCTATATGATTGCGGACCGCCTGCTGCGTCCAGCCATTGTCACGACCGCGCAAGCAAAATAATCAGAGTGCGGCATCAAGCAAGCCTTGAAACCATGCCGCTTTGCCACATATAAGAACCATCTGAAATCTAGCAAATAAAAGGAAAAAAATCATGGGTAGAATTATCGGTATCGATCTGGGAACCACGAATTCCTGCGTTTCCATCATGGAAAACGGTCAACCAAAGGTAATCGAAAACGCTGAAGGCGCACGCACGACGCCGTCGATTATTGCTTATCAAGAAGATGGCGAAATTCTCGTCGGCGCGCCAGCGAAACGCCAGGCCGTGACCAATCCGAAAAACACGCTGTACGCAGTCAAGCGTCTGATCGGTCGCAAGTTCGACGAAAAAGAAGTGCAAAAAGACATCGCGCTGATGCCGTATCAAATCATGAAAGCCGACAACGGCGATGCATGGATCGGCGTACGCGACAAAAAACTGGCGCCGCCGCAAATTTCGGCTGAAGTCCTGCGCAAGATGAAAAAAACGGCAGAAGACTACCTCGGTGAAGAAGTCACCGAAGCCGTCATCACCGTGCCTGCCTACTTCAACGACTCGCAGCGTCAAGCCACCAAGGATGCCGGCCGTATCGCTGGCCTGGACGTCAAGCGCATCATCAACGAGCCAACCGCGGCAGCGCTGGCGTTCGGCCTGGACAAGACCGAAAAAGGCGATCGTAAAATCGCCGTGTATGACCTGGGTGGCGGTACGTTCGACGTGTCGATCATCGAAATCGCAGATGTTGATGGCGAGAAACAATTTGAAGTGCTGTCGACCAACGGCGACACCTTCCTGGGCGGCGAAGACTTCGACCAGCGCGTCATCGATTACATCATCGACGAGTTCAAGAAGATCAACGGCATCGACCTGAAAAAAGATCCGATCGCCCTGCAGCGCATCAAGGCTTCGGCCGAGCGCGCGAAGATCGAATTGTCGTCGTCGCAGCAAACCGAGATCAACGAGCCGTACATCGCCATGGCGAACGGCGCACCGGTCCACTTGAACCTGAAGATGACCCGCGCCAAGCTGGAATCGCTGGTGGAAGAGCTGATCACGGCCACGATGGAACCATGCCGCACCGCCATCAAAGATGCTGGCGTGAAAGTGTCGGACATCGATGACATCATCCTGGTCGGCGGTATGACCCGTATGCCGAAGGTGCAGGAAAAAGTGAAGGAATTCTTCGGCAAGGATCCACGCAAGGACGTGAACCCGGACGAAGCCGTTGCCGTAGGTGCAGCGATTCAAGGTTCGGTCCTGTCGGGCGAACGCAAGGACTTGCTGTTGCTGGACGTCACCCCTCTGTCCCTGGGTATCGAAACCCTGGGCGGCGTGATGACCAAGATGATCCACAAAAACACGACGATTCCGACCAAGTTCAGCCAAGTGTTCTCGACGGCCGACGACAACCAGCCTGCGGTGACCATCAAGGTCTTCCAGGGTGAGCGCGAAATCGCCGCCGGCAACAAAGGTCTGGGCGAATTCAATCTGGAAGGCATCCCGCCAGCATCGCGCGGCACGCCACAGATCGAAGTGACCTTCGACATCGACGCCAACGGCATCTTGCATGTCGGCGCGAAAGACAAGGCCACCGGCAAGGAAAACAAGATCACGATCAAGGCCAATTCCGGCTTGACCGAGGCTGAAATCCAGAAGATGGTGAAAGACGCCGAGCTGAACGCGGAAGAAGACAAGAAGGTCAAAGAATTGGCCGAGTCGCGCAACCAGGCCGATGCTCTGGTACACTCGACCCGGAAATCCTTGACCGAATACGGCGACAAGCTGGACGCGGGCGAGAAAGAGAAGATCGAAGCGGCGATCACCGACCTGGAAGCAAGCATCAAGGCCGGCGACAAGGCTGAGATCGACGCCAAGGTGGAAGCACTGTCGAGCGCATCGCAGAAACTGGGCGAAAAAATGTATGCCGACATGCAAGCGCAGCAAGCTGCCGGCGGCGCGGAAGGTGCACAGCAAGCTGCTGGCGCATCGGACGCAGGCGCCAAGCAGGACGACGTTGTTGACGCTGACTTCAAGGAAGTCAAAGACAGCAAGTAATTGTCTTGCGCTCCCATGAACCGGGGGCAGCCGGGCTGAACGCTACATCGCGGGATTAGCCGCGAAGACCGGCCGAGCCGAGTCGCTGCCCAGTGCAGCACTCGACTCGGCTTTTTCGTGTAATTTTTACATCAGTAGATAGACTGCAAGGTGCCGACAACATGGCAAAGCGTGATTTTTACGAGACACTCGGTGTCGCAAAAAATGCTTCGGAAGAAGAGATCAAAAAGTCTTACCGTAAACTGGCGATGAAATACCATCCGGACCGCAATCCGGATAGCAAGGAATCGGAAGAAAAGTTTAAGGAAGTCAAAGAAGCCTACGAGATGCTGACCAATCCGGAAAAGCGCGATGCGTATGACCGTTACGGTCACGCCGGCGTGGACCCGAACATGGGCGGCGGTGGCGGCTTCGGCGGCGGTGCTGGCGGCTTTGCCGACAGCTTCGGCGATATCTTCGGCGACATCTTTGGCGGTGGCGGTGGACGCAGCCGCAATGCGGGGCCACAGGTGTACCGTGGCGCCGACTTGCGCTACAACCTGGAAATTACGCTGGAGCAAGCTGCGCACGGCTTCGACACGACGATTCGCGTGCCGAGCTGGGACAAGTGCGACACTTGTCATGGCAGCGGCGCCAAGCCGGGCACCTCGCCCACCACCTGCGGTACTTGCGGTGGTCACGGTCAGGTGCGCATGCAGCAAGGTTTCTTCAGCATCCAGCAAACCTGCCCGAAATGCCATGGCAGCGGCAAGGTCATCACCGACCCCTGCACGCCATGCGGCGGCGCCGGTCGCATCAAGCGCAACAAGACGCTGGAAGTCAAAATTCCAGTCGGTATCGACAACGGCATGCGTATCCGTTCGTCCGGCAACGGCGAACCGGGCACTAATGGCGGCCCGTCGGGCGACCTGTATGTGGAAATCCACATCAAGCCGCACGCCGTGTTCCAGCGTGAAGGCGACGACCTGCATTGCGAAATGCCGATCTCGTTCACCAAGGCAGCTTTGGGCGGCGAAATCGAAGTGCCTACCCTGAACGGCAAAGTGTCGTTCACGATCCCGGAAGGCACCCAGTCGGGCAAGACCTTCCGCCTGAAAGGCAAGGGCATCAAGGGCGTGCGCTCCGGTTACGCGGGCGACCTGTTCTGCCACGTGGCCATCGAAACACCGGTGAAACTGACGGAAAAACAGAAAGACCTGCTGCGCGACTTTGAAAAGTCGACAACCGAGGGCGGTGCCAAGCACAGTCCGCAAAGCAAGACCTGGAAAGACAAGGTCAAGGATTTTTTTGAATAAGCACACGTAACACCATGCGCCGGGATGCTGAAACATCCCGGCGTTTTTTTCATCACGACTGAACAATGTGCGCGCATCGCCGGCCTATGGGCGCGATCTGCGGCCAATTCAGTCGTACGCACACAATGGGAGCGATATGACCGAACAGAAAAATGGCCCGGCCCTGGCGGAACTGCTGCAGCGTAACCGCCGCTGGGCCGACTCGATGGTGGCGAAGGACCCGAACTTCTTCAAGAACCTGGAAGCGCAGACATCGCCCGAATACCTGTGGATCGGCTGCTCCGACAGCCGCGTGCCGGCCAACGAACTGCTGGGCATGGCGCCTGGCGACGTGTTTGTACACCGTAATATTGCCAACGTGGTCGTGCATTCCGACCTCAATTGCCTGTCCGTCCTGCAATTTGCCGTGGACGTGCTGAAAGTCAAACATATCATCATCGTCGGCCATTATGGCTGCAAGGGCGTGCATGCTGCCATGACGGGCACGCGCATCGGCCTGGTCGACAACTGGCTGCGCCACGTGCAGGACGTGGGCCAGAAGCACGAGCGCTACCTGGGCGACGTGCTGACGAGCCGCCAGCGCGGCGACCGCCTGTGCGAACTGAACGTGGTCGAGCAAGTCTTGAACGTATGCCAGACCACCGTCGTGCAAGATGCGTGGGAACGGGGCCAGGAACTCAGCGTCCATGGATGGGTCTACGGCTTGAAGGATGGCTTGCTGAACGACCTCGAAGTGACGGTCACAGCCGGCCACGAGCTGGCGCCGCGCATGGCGACCCGCCTGGCCCGCTACGAAGCAATCGCGTAAGCGGCGCTGGCGCCGCGTCTATGGCGCGGCGCCTTCCAGGCGGTCCAGATAATCGGCCGCCTCCCGCACGCCCTCCTGCGCCGCCTGGCGCAGCCAGGTTCTGGCCTGGGGAAGGTCCTGCGGCGTGCCCCGGCCTTCGGCCAGCGCCACGCCATAGTGATAGCGCGCCAGCCGCGCATAGGCGGCGTCATCGTTGGTATGGGCGCCGCGCCGCATCAGCGCCGTCGCCTGCGCCAGGTCCCTGGGCACGCCGATGCCCGTTTCATACAGCTGGGCCAGCCAAATCATCGAATACACATCGTTCCAGCGCCGGATGCAGTCTTCAAAGATGGCGACGGCCGCCGCATGGTCGCCCGTCTTGTCGGCCGCATAGCCGTATAAACACTTGATGCGCTTGTCGCTGTGCACATAGGCTTTGTAGCTGAGATCGCCTTCATCCTGGCTGTCCTGGGCGTGGACGGGAACAGCGAACAGAACGGCGAGCAGCAGGGCGTAGGTGCGCATGGTTTTCCTGGTCGATGGTTGAAGATTGGCAGACAAGCAAGTTGCGTGCTAGCTCCCTTTCCGGGCAAAGCCGGTGCCGCTGTGCCCTTGCGTGACAGCGCCTGTTGCAGCATGGCGCAACGCGCCGCGCATATCCATATAGTAAATGCTTCGTTTGCAGGGAACGCAGGCCGGCATACAGTGGACTTCCCCAGACTCTAGTCGAGTTCCCATGTCGGCCGTCCTGAAACCCGCGTTTTCTTCCAGCCAGTTCCGCATTGAAACGTTCGATGCGCCGCTCGGCGCGCAAGTGCTGGGGCTGGACCTGGCGCAGCCGCTGTCGCTGGGCGACTTCCAGCGCCTGCACCACGCCCACCTCGACCATCACGTGCTGGTGTTCCGCGACCAGCGCATCACGCCGCAGCAGCAAGTCGATTTCAGCCGCCGCTTCGGCCCCCTGCAAATCCACGTGCTGCGCCAGTTCCAGCTGCCCACGCAGCCGGAGGTGCTGATCATCTCGAACATCGTCGAAGATGGCCAGCCCATCGGCCTGGGTGACGCGGGCCATTTCTGGCATTCGGACCTGTCGTACAAGGAAGTGCCCAGCCTCGGCTCCATGCTGCACGCGCAAGAGTTGCCGGACGAGGGCGGCGATACCGTGTTTGCCAACATGCACCTGGCCTGGGAAAGCTTGCCGGCCGCGCTGCGCCACGCCGTGCGCGGCGCCCGTGCCGAACACAGCTACCTGAGCCAGTATGAGGAGTTGCGTCGCCGCAACCCGTGGCGCCCGGCGCTGACGCAGGCGCAGATCGATGAAGTCAAACCCGTGACCCACCCCGTCGTGCGCGTGCATCCGGAAACGGGACGCCGTGCCCTGTTCGTCAGCGAGCATTTCACCACGCGCATCGTCGGCTTGCCCGCCGATGAAAGCCGCGCCCTGCTCGACGAACTGTTCGCCCACAGCGTGCGCCCCGAGCACCTGTATGTGCACCGCTGGCAGCCGCACGACCTGGTGTTCTGGGACAACCGCTCGCTGATGCACCTGGCGACGGGCTGCCCGCCCGACCAGCGCCGCAAACTCTACCGCACCACCATCGAAGGCGATGCGCCGTACTGATTTTGACTGTTGATCTGACCCAAGGAGTGTCCATGTTGCCGATCTTGACCTCTTCCCGCCGCCTTCTCGCCGCCATCGCCATGCTGTGCATGGCCATGCCCATGGCCCGGGCCGAAGGCCAGATCCGCATCGCGGGCCAGCACGGCATCACCTTCTTGCTGCTCAATATTGCGCAGGAACAAAAACTGATCGAAAAGCATGGCAAGCAGCAGGGCGTCGACGTGAAAGTCGAGTGGATTACCCTGTCCGGCGGCCCGGCCATCAATGACGCTTTGTTGTCGGGCAATATCGATATCGCGGGTGCGGGCCTGGGGCCGCTGCTGACGATCTGGGACCGAACGAAAGGCCGGCAGAACGTGCGCGGCGTGGCTTCGCTCGGTAATTTCCCCTACTATTTGATCAGCAACAACCCGAAGGTAAAAACCCTGGCCGACTTGACGGACAAGGACCGCATCGCCTTGCCCGCCGTCTCCGTGTCCGTCCAGGCGAGGATATTGCAAATGGCCGTGGCGAAGCAGTGGGGCGACAAGGAATTTGCCCGCCTGGATAAAATCACGCAAACCCTGCCGCATCCGGATGCGGCCGCGGCCATCATCGCCGGCGGCACGGAATTGAGCGGCCATTTCGGCAATTCGCCGTTCCAGGAGCAGGAACTGGCGCAGAATCCGAACGCCCACATCATCCTGAATTCGTATGACGTGCAGGGCGGACCCAGCTCGTCGACCCTGCTGTATGCGACGGAAAAGTACCGCAAGGACAATCCGAAGACGTACCGCGCCTTCATCGCCGCCCTGGCTGAAGCGGCTCAGTACGCGAGCAGCAATCCGCAAGGCGCGGCCGACATCTATATCAAGGTCAATAAAAGCAAGGTGGACCGTAATCTGCTGCTGAAAATCTTTGCCAATCCGCAAGTGCAATTCAAGATCGCGCCGCAAAACACCTATGGCCTGGCGCAATTCCTGCACCGCGTGAGTGCCATCCGCAACCTGCCCGACAGCTGGCGCGATTACTTCTTTGACGACCCTGCCATCACGCAAGGAGGCTGAAATGAACGCGCCTGCTTTTCACCTCGTACGTCCTCCGCTTGCGCTGGAGCCCTTGCTCAGTGTCAAACATGTCAGCCTGGAATACCGCACGGAACAGCGCACCGTGCGCGCCACGCACGACGTCAGTTTCGACGTGTTCCGCGGCGACCGTTTCGTGCTGCTGGGGCCATCGGGATGCGGCAAGTCATCCTTGCTGAAAGCCGTGGCCGGCTTCATCGCGCCGCGCGCGGGCAGCATCGCCATGCAGGGCGTTCCTATCAGCAAGCCGGGGCCGGAGCGCGTCGTCGTGTTCCAGGAATTCGACCAGTTGCCGCCATGGAAGACCGTGCTGGAAAATGTCATGTTCCCCTTGCTGGCCAGCAAGCGGCTGGACAAGCAGGCGGCCCGCGAGCGTGCCCATCACTGGATCGCCAAGGTGGGCCTGGCCGGCTTTGAAGATGCTCATCCGCATACCTTGTCGGGCGGCATGAAGCAGCGGGTGGCCATCGCGCGCGCCCTGGCCATGCAGCCGGAAGTGCTGCTGATGGACGAGCCGTTTGCCGCGCTCGATGCCTTGACGCGGCGCAAGATGCAGGAAGAGCTGAGCCGCCTGTGGGAAGAGCTGCGCTTTACCCTCGTCTTCGTCACGCATTCGATCGAAGAAGCGCTGGTGGTGGGCAACCGCATCCTGCTGCTGTCGCCCCATCCGGGCCGGGTGCGCGCCGAACTCAACAGCCATCAGTTCGGCCTGCACAGCGCGGGCAGTACGGAATTCCAGGCTGCCAGCCGCCGCATCCACGGCTTGCTGTTCGATGAGGAAGTTGTTCCTGTTCCGCAAGCAGCTGGCGCGCAGCGGGAGGCCGTATGAGCGCGCTGCTGGAGCCGCCCATCCGCCAGGAATTCGTCTATGCGGCACCGCCGCCCGCCGGCCTCACCGTCGAGCGGCCGCTGTCGCGCTGGCAGCGCTGGAGCCAGCACGCGCTGTGGCGCAAGGCTTTCATTTTGCTCAGCCTGGCCCTGCTGTGGGAAGGGGCGGCGCGCTGGACGCACAACGATTTATTGTTGCCCGGTTTTATCCAGACGGCGCAGGCGTTTATCGGCGGCATCGCCAGCGGTGAATTGCTCACGCGCACGGCCGCGTCCCTCGTCGTGTTGCTGCAGGGCTATGCGGTGGGCGTGCTGGCCGCCTTCGTGCTGACCTTGCTGGCCGTGTCGAGCCGCATCGGGCGTGACGTGCTGGAAACCCTGACGGCCATGCTCAATCCCTTGCCGGCGATCGCCCTGCTGCCGCTGGCCCTGCTGTGGTTCGGCCTGGGACGCGCCAGTTTGATCTTCGTCATCGTCCATTCCGTGATGTGGCCGCTGGCCCTGAACACGTATGCGGGCTTCCAGGGCGTGCCCGAGACCCTGCGCATGGCGGGCCGCAACTACGGCTTGAACGGCTTGCGGCTGGTGCTGCACATCCTCGTGCCGGGCGCCTTGCCGTCCATCGTCTCGGGTTTGAAGATAGGCTGGGCGTTCGCCTGGCGCACCCTGATCGCGGCCGAGCTGGTATTCGGCACCACGTCGGGGCAGGGCGGCTTGGGCTGGTACATCTTCCAGAACCGCAACGAGCTGTACACGGACAAGGTGTTTGCGGGCCTGGCGGCCGTCATCGTCATCGGTTTAATCGTGGAAAACATCGGTTTTCGCACCTTGGAGCGCGTCACCTTGAAACGCTGGGGCATGCAGCGGTAGTGATCTCACCATACTTATTTCAGGATCTTGCGCGCCGCCGCGATGATGTGCCGCGACAGCTGCTCCATGCGCGGCGACTGCACCTTCCACGTGTGCCAGTACAGGGTCACGTCGGCCGGGGTCTTGGGCGTGAGCATTTCCACGAGCTCCCCATCCGTGTTCGCTTTCAACAGCAATTCCGGCACCATGCCGTAGCCGAGGCCGTAGCGGATGGCGTTGAAGTGCGAGGTGGCGCCCGGCACGTAATGGCAGGGGTAGGCGCCTTCGGGCAAGCCCAGCGCCTCTAGCAGGAACGACGACTGCAGGGTGTCCTTGCGCGTGTAGGCGACGACGGGCGCCGTGCGCGCCGCCTTGCGCGTCAGCCCGTGCGCAAACCACTGCTGGCGGAACGCTTGTGTGGCCACCAGCCAGTAGCGCATCACGCCCAGCGGTTCGGCCGTGCAGCCGCGCATGGGTTTGGCTTCCGTGCTGATGCAGCCGATGGCCATGCCCGTCTCCAGCAAGGTATACGTGTGGTCCTGGTCTTCCACGGTCAGGTCCAGCAACACGCGTTCGCGTATCAACACCTCGGACAGGGCGGGAAAGAACCACGTGCCCATCGAATCCGCGTTCAGCGCCAGCACCAGGGTCAGCGGGGCATCCTGCTGCACCGCCAGTTCCGCCTGCAAGTCCGCTTCCAGCAGCTTGGCCCGCTTCAGATACTGCATCAGCCGCTGGCCCATGCGCGTGGCGCGCGCGGGACGGCTGCGCACGATCAGCGCATTGCCGAGCTGGCTTTCCAGCGCCCGCACCCGCTGCGAAATGGCTGGCGACGTCAGGTGCAGCCGCAGCGCCGCCTGTTCGAAACTGCCCGTTTCGACGACGGCGCGGAACGCTTCCGTGTGCTTGGGATTGAGATCCATGGCCACTGCCTAACATAAGAAAAATTTATCAATACTAAATAATACTTACTTTTCATAAGGATGGGTGTGTTGCAGTGCACAATACCTCTTTGATGGAGTGCCGCGTACGCGTATGCAGCGCGGCCTCCTGGCAGCAAGGGAATCACCTCATGGAAGCACAAGCGCAAGATACAAAGCCCCGCAAGCCGTCATCGAAACTGGCGCGCAATCTGAAATTCGGCCTGGGATTGACCCTGGGCCTGGGCTTGTCCGCAGCGCTGGCGGGCGGCTGGTGGCTGCGCCAGGCATGGCAGGACTTGCCGCCCGTCGAGCACCTGGCCCAGTACAAGCCCGCGCTGCCGCTGCGTATTTTTTCCAGCGAAGGCGAGCTGCTGGCCGAGTACGGTGAAGAGCGCCGCGAGTTCCTGCCCCTGAAGGAGATCCCGCTGCGCATGCGCCAGGCCTTGCTGGCCATCGAGGATGCGCGCTTCTACGAGCATGGCGCCGTCGACTTTTACGGCTTGACGCGCGCCACCCTTGCCAACGTCGTCACGGGCCATCATGCGCAGGGCGCCAGCACCATCACCATGCAGGTGGCGCGCGACTTTTTCCTGTCGCGCGAAAAGACCGTGCAGCGCAAGCTGACGGAGATGCTGCTCGCCTACAAGCTGGAACAGCACTACGGCAAGGACAAGCTGCTGGAACTGTACATGAACCAGATCTACTTGGGCGAGCGCTCCTACGGCTTTTCCGCCGCCTCGAACATCTATTTCGACAAGCCGCTGGCCGACGTCAGCATCGCGGAAGCGGCCATGCTGGCCGGCCTGCCGAAAGCGCCGTCGGCGTATAACCCCGTCGCCAATCCGCAGCGCGCCACCGTGCGCCAGCATTACATCCTGCAGCGCATGCGCGAACTCGGCTACATCACGCCAGCCGAATACGACGCGGCCGTGGCGGAAAAACTGGCCCTGAACAAGGACCGCAACAGCTCCGTGCACGCGGCCGCGTATGCGGTCGAGGAAGCGCGTCAGCTGATCGTGCAAAGCTACCCCGAAGGCGCCTACAGCATGGGCCTGGACGTGACCACCACCATCCGCATGGCGCCGCAGCGGGCGGCCGACAAGTCGCTGCGCGATGGGCTATTGAACGCGCAGGCGCGGCGCGGCTATCGCGGCCCGGAAGCGCGCCTGGCCGCCTCCGCAGACAGCGTGGCGCGCCAGCTGGCCGCCTACCCGGACAGCGGAGAAGTGCGCGCCGCCCTCGTGCGCAAGGTCGAGACGAGCGGCAAGCGCCAGCTGACGGCGCAGCTGCGCAATGGCGACGAGATCGTGCTGACGGCATCGGACGCGCGCCTGGGCGGCAAGCTGCCGCTCGACGGCAAGCGCGCCATCGTGGAAAACAGCGTCATCCGCGTGTTGCACGACGCGGCGAAAAAGCGCTGGCTCGTGAGCCAGCTGCCCGAGATGGAAGGCGCGCTCATTTCCGTCGAGGCGCACAGCGGCGAAATCGTCGCCATGGCGGGCGGCTTCGATTTCTACCGCAACCACTACAACCACGCCATGCAGGCCTACCGCCAGCCCGGTTCCAGCTTCAAGCCCTTCGTGTATTCGGCGGCGCTGGAAAAGGGCTATTTTCCCGGCACGGCCGTGGACGATACGCAGCGCCTGCTGCTGCCGCGGGAAACGGGTGCGCAGCCGTGGCGTCCGCGCAATTACGGCAACAACTATGAAGGCTTCATCAGCGTGCGGCGCGGTCTCGTGCGCTCGAAAAACCTCGTCGCCGTCAGTCTGATGCAGGCGGCCGGCCCCGGCTACGTGCAGCACTACGCCACGCGCTTCGGTTTCGAGGGCGCGCGCAATCCCGTCTCGCTGCCGCTGGCGCTGGGCGCGGGCGCCGTCACGCCGCTGCAGCTGGCGCAGTCGTATGCCGTGTTCGCCAACGGCGGCGTGCAGATGCCGCCAAAGCTGATCAAGGAAGTGCGCAGCCGCAGCGGCGCGGTGCTGTTTTCCGACGCGGCGCCGCGCGCCAAGGGCGAGCCGGCACCGGGCACGCAGGTGATCTCCACGCGCAATGCCTACGTCATGGACAGCATGCTGCGCGACGTCGTCAAGAGCGGCACGGGACGCGGCGCGCTGGCGCTGGGACGCGGCGACGCGGCCGGCAAGACGGGCACTTCGAACAATGCGTATGACGCCTGGTTCGCCGGCTATTCCTCGGGCCTGGTGTCCGTCGTCTGGCTAGGCTACGACCAGCCCAAGAGCCTGGGCAATGCCACGGGCGGCACGCTGGCGCTGCCCGTCTGGCGCGATTACATGCAGGTAGCCGTGCAGGGCCGCCGCGAGCAGGTGCTGGCCGAACCGCCTGGCCTGGCCCTGCTCGACGGCGACTATGTGTATGCCGAATACCTGGCCGGCGACTGCCTGAAGGATAACTTCGCCTTTATCCACAGCAGCGTCGGCTGCGGCAGCGGCGCTGCCGATACGCGCATGGCGCACGGTGACGCTGGCGCCGGCGGCGCTGGCGGCTCCGGCACGGGCACGAGCGAGGCGCGCACCCTGAGCGAAGCGCGCGAACGCGAACAAATTCTCAAATCATTTTCGGAAGAGTAAGACCATGCTGCTATATACGATCTACCTGGTGGCGATTGTCGCCGAAGCGATGTCCGGCGCCATCATGGGCATGCGGCGCGGCATGGATTTGTTCGGCATCTGCATGATCGGCACCGTCACGGCGCTCGGTGGCGGCACCGTGCGCGACGTGCTGCTGGGGCACTATCCGCTGGGCTGGATCGCGCATCCCGAATACCTGTTGTTTACCATCGGCGCGGCCATTGTGACGGCCTTTGTCGCGCGCTATCTGCATCATCTGCGCGCCATCTTTTTGCTGGTCGACGGCCTGGGCCTGGTGGCGTTTTGCGTGATCGGCTGCGACATCGCCATGTCGGCCAAGATGCATCCGGCCATCGTCGTGCTGGCGGGGATGATCACGGGCGTCTTCGGCGGCTTGCTGCGCGATATCCTGTGCAACCAGATTCCCCTCGTGCTGCAGCGCGAAGTGTATGCCACCGTGGCCCTGTTTACGGGCGCCCTGTATGTCGGCCTGCTGCACTTCAAGGTCGACAGCTCCGTGGCGCAGCTGTCGTCCATCGGCGCGGGCTTTTTGTTCCGCTTCCTGGCCTTGCACTTCGAGTGGCGCCTGCCGAATTTCAACGGTGACCGGATCCGGGGATTCGAATAGCGGCGGCGCCGTCGGGCATATCGTTAAATACCGCCCATGCAGATGTATTTGATGACCAGGTAATCGTCGATCCCGTACGACGATCCCTCCCGGCCCAGGCCCGACTGCTTGACGCCGCCGAACGGCGCCACTTCCGTCGAGATCAGCCCCGTGTTCACGCCCACCATGCCGGATTCCAGGCCTTCGGCGACCTTCCAGATGCGGCCGATGTCGCGCGAATAGAAATAGGACGCCAGGCCGAATTCCGTGTTGTTGGCCAAGGCGATGACTTCCTCGTCCGTCTTGAAGCGGAACAGGGGCGCCAGTGGCCCGAACGTCTCTTCGCTGGCCACCAGCATGTCGTTCGTCACGTCGGCGATCACGGTGGGCTGGAAGAAGTTGTGGCCCAGCGTATGGCGCTTGCCGCCCAGTAGCAGGCGCCCGCCCTTGGCCAGTGCGTCGGCCACGTGCTGCTCCACTTTTTTTACGGCCTTTTCCTCGATCAGCGGACCCTGCGTGACGCCTTCGTCGGCGCCGTTACCCACCTTGAGTTTTTGCACGGCCGCCACCAGCTTTTGCGCGAAGGCCTCGTACACGCCATCTTGCACGTACAGGCGGTTGGCGCACACGCAGGTCTGGCCCGCGTTGCGGTATTTCGAGGCGATGGCGCCTTCCACTGCCGCATCCAGGTCGGCGTCGTCGAAGACGATGAACGGCGCATTGCCGCCCAGTTCCAGCGACAGCTTTTTGATCGTCGGCGCGCACTGGCGCATCAGCATGCGGCCCACTTCCGTCGATCCCGTGAAACTGAGCTTGCGCACGAGGGGATTGGACGTCATCTCATCGCCGATCTCCTGCGACGAGCCCGTGATGACATTGAACACGCCCGCAGGCACACCCGCGCGTTCGGCCAGCACGGCCAGCGCCAGCGCGGAAAACGGCGTCATGCCGGCCGGCTTGACGAGCATCGGGCAGCCGGCCGCCAGCGCCGGTCCTGCCTTGCGCGTGATCATCGCGGCGGGGAAGTTCCAGGGGGTGATGGCGGCGCACACGCCGATCGGCTCCTTCGTCACGACGATGCGCCGGTCCGGCCACGGCGACTGCAGGGTATCGCCCGCGACGCGCTTGCCTTCTTCGGCGAACCATTCGATGAAGGAGGCGGCGTATTGCACTTCGCCTTTGGCTTCGAGCAAGGGCTTGCCCTGTTCCGCCGTCATGATCAGCGCCAGGTCGTCCGCGTTTTCCAGTATCAGGTCATTCCAGCGGCGCAGCACGGCTGCGCGTTCCTTGGCCGTCTTCTTGCGCCAGGCGGGCCAGGCGGCGTTGGCCGCGCTGATGGCGTTCCTTGTCTCCTGCGTGCCCATCACGGGCACATGGCCGATCACTTCACCCGTGGCGGGATTGCGGACGTCGGCGTGCTGGCCGCCGTCGGCATCGAGCCATAGTCCGTTCAGGTAGCATTGCTGGCGTAGCAGCGCGGGATCTTTCAGTGTGAGCATGGCAGACTTTCAGCAGTGGTTGCGTGATCGTCCATGGTAGTCCTTTTTGCCGGGCGCACGATTGCGTCCCATGTGCGGCGTCTGGCCTTCAAAAATAGTTGACCATTTTTAACCCCGTTTCGCCGCGCATGCCGTTTCATGGTCATTACCCCAATCAACCGGAGCAGAAGCGATGTCCAGCGCCCACAAGATCATATTGATGCTGTCCCTGCTGCTGTCGGCAGGCAGCCATGCCGCCGGCACGGCGCCGCGCAAGACCCTGGCGCCGTTCGCCAGCGAGCAGGCCTTGAGCAGCTACCTGCAGCAACTGCAGGCGCGCCAGGCGGCCTTGCTGCGGGAGCAGCAGAAACTGCAGCGCGCCACGGCGCAGTACATGTCGGCGCCGCCCGCACCGCCGCCAGCGCCAGCGCCGATGGTGGCGAAAGCGGCGCCGGCGGCGTCGGCAGAGGCGGCCGAATCCGTCACCAATGTGCAGACGGCGGGCGTGGACGAAGGCGGCATCGTCAAGCTGCACGGCAAGCACCTTGTGATGCTCCGGCGCGGCAAGCTGTTCACCGTGCAGGTGGGCGGCAATGCCCTGCAGCCCGTGGCGGCGCTCGACGCGTTCGCGCCGGGCAGCGACCCGTCGGGCAGCTGGTATGACGAAATGCTGATCGATGGCGACACGGTCGTGGTGATCGGCTACAGCTACAGCCGTGGCGGCACGGAGATCGGCCTGTTCGACATCGGTGCGGATGGCAAGCTGGCCTATCGCGCCACGTATCATTTGCGCTCCAACGATTATTATTCGTCGCGCAATTACGCCAGCCGCCTGATCGGCAGCAAACTGGTATTCTATTCGCCCCTGTCGCTGAACCTGCGCCGGGGCGACCCGTTTGGCGGCTTTCCCGCGCTGCGCCGCTGGCGTCCCGACGCCGTACCGTCCGACTTCAAGCGCATCGCCCCGGCCACGCGCATTTACCGCACCGATGAAGAGCCCGAACCGGGCTTTGGTCTGACCCTGCATACGGTCACCGTGTGCGACCTGGCGCAGCGCGACATGCGCTGCGAAGCGACCGCCGTGATGGGGCCGCAGGGGCGCGTGTTTTATGTGTCGGGCGAATCCGTTTTCGTGTGGACGACGCGCCGGGGCAGCGATTCGGGCGTGTTCCGCATTCCCCTCGACGGCTCGGCGCCCAGCGCCCTGAAGGTGGCTGGCGCGCCCGTCGACCAGTTCTCGTTCCTGGAAAGCAGCGACGGCCACCTGAACGTCCTGCTGCGCGCCGAGGGCCAGGGCGACGCGATGTGGGATGGCACGCGGGGGCGCGGCGACATGGCCCTGCTGCGCGTGCCATTGGCGTCGTTTTCCGATGGCCGCGACAGTGCGCCGGCCGGCAGCTACCAGCCGCTGCCCGGCGGTGGCGGCTACGGCCTGCAGAACCGCTATGTGGGACCCTATCTGTTGTACGGCAATCCGGGCAATGCGGGGCGCCGCAAGGCCGACCAGGCCTGGCCACGCCAGCCCCTGTATGCACTGCGCTGGGCCGATGCGGGCAGCGTGCAAGCCTTGTCGCTGCCGCACGGCGTGGAGCGCATCGAGGCGATGGGCAATGACGCCGTGGTGATCGGCGCGCAGGGCAGGGATCTGCACTTCAGCACCATCGGCCTGGGGGCGCAGGCGGCGGTCGCCACGCGCTACATCCGCGCCGATGCGGCGCAGGGCGAGTCGCGCAGCCACGGCTTTTTCTACAAGCCGCAAGCGGCCGGCGAGGGCATGATCGGCCTGCCCATCCTGGGCGCGGACGAACGGCCTGGCCTCAACAAGTCAGCCGCCTCCGTCCTGTACCTGCGCAACAGCGGCCTGCAATTGAGTGAACTGGGCGCGCTGGCGGCGCGGCCCGGCCCGGCACCGGACGACGGCTGCCGCGCGTCGTGCGTGGACTGGTACGGCAATGCGCGTCCTTTGTTCCTGCAGGGCCGCGTCTTCGCCTTGCTCGGCTATGAACTGGTGGAAGGGGCGCTCAAGGAGGGGCAGATCCGCGAAGTGCGCCGCGTCAGCTATGCGCCCAATGCCTCCTCTTTGCGCTGAAGGCGCGGGGAAATTGTCGCCGCCGCGTAGTTCGGCTACACTGGTCCGCATGCCCGACACTTTATTGACCGCGACGGATGAAGACCTGATGCTGCGCTACAGCGCCGGCGACCTGCCGTCGTTTCGCGAGCTGTACCGGCGCCACAGCCAGGGCCTGTACCGCTTCGTGGCCTGGCGTTCGCCGCGCCGCGCGTGGGTGGACGAGATCGTGCAGGATGCGTGGGCCAGCCTGCATGCGGCGCGCGCCGGCTACCAGCCGCAGGCGGCGTTTCGCACCTATCTGTACCAGATCGCGCGCAACCGCCTGATCGACCTCCTGCGCCAGCGGGAAGGACAGGACCACTGCGACGCGGGCGAACTGGCGGACGAGGGCGCCTCGCCGCCGCAGTCGCTGGAGCAGAAACAGCAGCACGCGCGGCTGCATGCGGCCATCGCCGCGCTGCCGGCGGAACAGAAGGAAGCGCTGGTGCTGCAGCAGTTCAGCGGCATGAGCATCCTCGAGATCGCCGCGGTGACGGGGGCGGAAGCGGAAACCGTCAAGAGCCGGCTGCGCTACGCCATGCAGAAATTGCGCGCGGGCTTGGACAGCGCCGCTGGCGCGGGAGGACAGGCATGAATACGCACAATCACGACGAACCGAATGACGAGGAATTGACCGCGCTGCTGGCCAGCCTGCCGCAGCCGGCGCCTTCCAGCGCGCTCGATGCGGCCATCCTGGCCGACGCGGAAAAAGCCTTGCACCAGCCGGCAGCGGCCAATGACAGCGCCGATGGCGTGCTGCACACTCTGCCGGCCAAGAAATCACCGGACTACCTGCAGCGCTGGCGCGTTCCACTGGGGCTGGCCGCTGCCGTGCTGCTGACGGTAAACCTGATCGGCGTGGACTGGTTCGGCTCGAAGCCGGCGCAGTTTCCCGTGGTCGGGGAACCGGTCACGCAGGAGGTGATGCAGGAAGCCGCACCGGCCGCTGCACCTGCGACGGAGTCCGCGCCGCCGCCGCCGCCGCCGCCGCCGGCACCGCGCGCCATGGCCAAGGCGGCACCGAGGCCGCCGGTGCAGGCCGAGCCGGTAGCAGCCGTGCCGTCAGCACCCCCGCTGGCGGCGACCGTACCCTTGGCGCCTCCTGCGCCGCCGCCACCACCGGCGCCTGCCGCGGCAATCGAGCAGCAAGCCGCCATGCAGGCCGAGGCCGGCCTGCAGCGTCAGGCGCCGGTGCAGCGCGCGCTGGCCATGCCCGCTCCCGTCGCGGCCCGCTCCGCGCCGCTGCCGCCGCCCGCAAAGCTCGACGCTGGCGTCTGGCTGGTGAAGATCGACGCCCTGCTCAAGGCGGGCGAGGGTGCCCTGGCGCACGAGGAGTGGACGGCGTTCCGGCAGGCGTATCCCGACTATCCGGTGGCCGAGGAGCTGCGGCAGCGGCTGGAAAAGAAATAGCGCGTTACACGATCCCTTTCCTGCGTTCCCACACGGCGCTGCCCACGAAAATGGCGGCGCACACCCACATCACGGCCGGCAGGGCGTTTACGCCGGCCGATTGCATCAGGACGCCCGTCAGCAGGGGACCGCCGCCGCTCGTGATGCCCCAGGTGGCGTTGACGATGGCGCTGGCGCTGGTCAGCGACAGCCCCGTGAAACGCTCGCCGCAGGCCACCAGCGCCAGCATGTAGATGCCGCCCGCCGCCGCGCCCAGCAACAGCAGCAGGGTCCACCACAGCCATGGCGTGCCGACGGCAAACGGCAGCAGCGGCAGCAGCAGGCAGACGGCCACGCCGCAGCCCGCGTGCACCCTGGCGCGGCCGAAACGGTCGGCCATCCAGCCCAGCGCGAATTGCAGGCCCGTATCGCCCACCAGCACCACGGTGGCCGACAGCAGGGCCAGGTCCGTGCCGATGCCGTGCTCCATCGCATACAGGGGCAGGAGACTCAATGCCAGCGTGTCGAACAGGGCGAAGAAGGCGGCACCGAGCACGATCATCGGCATGCGCGGCAGGATCAGGGTCCACTTCACGCCGTGTTCTTGCGGTTCCTTTTCCGGGCCGCTGTTCGAGATCAGCATCAGGCCCGGCACGGCCAGCAGAAACAGCAGGCCGCAGGCGGCGAAGCTCCACGCAATCTTGTCGTTGAAGAGGGCCACGAGGGCGGGGCCGATCAGCTGGAAGAAGGTAAAACTGGTGGTGTACATGGCCACTACGCGGCCGCGCGAATTGTCGGGCGCCAGGCGGTTGACCCACGCTTCGCCGATGGTAAACAGCACGCCCATGGCGCCGCCGAACAGGAAGCGCAGCACGCTCCACGCCAGCAGGTGGTCGCTGAACTGCATGGCGATCGTCGCCAGCGAGGCCACCCAGACGGCGCCCAGCATGGTGGCGCGCGCGCCGAAACGCCCCACCCAGCCCGAGACGAACGGCGAGGCGGCCAGGATGCCGAGGGCGCTGACGGCCGTGATCATGCCGATGATGTCCGTGCCCACGCCGCGCTGGTGCAGGGTCAGGGCGGTGAGCGGCATGGTGGCGCCCAGGCCCAGGCCGACCACGCCGATGCTGACCACGAGGGCGAAGAAGTCGCGCCACGGCATGGTCTTCATGGCTGCCCCCGCAAGGGATAAAAGGTGTTCGGAATGGCGGGAAAACGGTGTGGATGCATGGGAAAGTAGGCAACTGTGCCTGCGGCGCTGGTGTTTGGCGCCGGACGGGCATATGATGATTTTAATAAAGGCAATATTGCAAAGCCGTAGTGTAGGCGATGTGCGCCGCCAGTGGCCACGTCCATCGGTGTGGCCGACTCTACCGGCTCTGCTGTACAGTGAAGCGAGCGGCAGCGCTGTCATGGCGCTGTCATTGGATCGTCACGCCAGCGAGGTAGCACCATGCGCCATCCCATCGTTCTCGTTCCCGCCTGCCAGCGCCAGCTGGGCAGCCATGCCTGGCACATGGCGCAGGACAAATACCTGCACGCCGTGCTGCGCGGCGCCGGCTGCATGCCGCTGCTGCTGCCGGCCCTGGGCGCCGATGCGGACCTGGAAGTGGTGCTGCGGATCGCCGACGGCGTCATGCTGACCGGTTCCGCCTCGAACGTCGATGCGCGCCTGTATGGCGAAGAGATTCTGCATCCCGAGCTGCCGCAGGACCCCGCGCGCGACGCCACCACCTTGCCCCTGATCCGCGCCGCGCTGGCGCGCCAGCTGCCGCTGCTGGCCATCTGCCGCGGCTTCCAGGAAGTCAACGTGGCCCTGGGCGGCAGCCTGCACCAGGCCGTGCAGGCGGTGCCGGGCATGATGGATCACCGCGAGAACGTGCTCGATCCGCTGGCGCGCCAGTATGCGCCCGCGCACCGCATCAAGCTGATGCCCGACGGCGTGCTGTCACGGTTGCTGGGCGGCGAGAGCGAAATGATGGTCAATTCCCTGCATGGCCAGGGCATCGCCCGGCTGGCCGATGGCTTGCTGGTGGAAGCGCTGGCCGACGATGGCCTGGTGGAAGCGTACACGGTGGCCAGCGCCGCCGGCTTTGCGCTGGCCGTGCAATGGCATCCCGAATGGCAGGTCGAGGACAATCCGCAGTCCATGCGGCTGTTCGGCGCCTTCGGCCAGGCTTGCCGCGACTACCAGGAGCAGCACAGAAAGACAGAATGACAGGCGCACCGCCCGCAGTACGCGGTGTTTGATCAAGACCAGCGAGAGGGAAACATGGCAATACGCGAAAATTTCACTTATACGGATATGGATTTGTGGCTCAATGAAAAGCGCGTCACGGAAATCGAATGCCTGGTACCCGACTTGACGGGCGTGGCGCGGGGGAAGATCCTGCCGCGCGGGAAATTCACCCAGGAACGCGGCATGCGCATTCCGGAAGCGGTACTGGGCATGACGGTGACGGGCAATTATCCGGTCGACGATGGCGGCTATGACCGCGCCATTTCCAGCACCGACCGCGACATGATTTTAAAGGCCGATCCCACCACCATCACCATGGTGCCCTGGGCTACGGACCCCACCGCGCAAGTCATCCACGACTGCTATTTTGCCGATGGCGCGCTGGTCGATTTTGCTCCCCGCTCCGTGCTGCGGCGCGTGCTGAAACTGTATGCGGACAAGGGCTGGAAACCCGTGGTGGCGCCGGAGCTGGAGTTCTACCTGACGGCGAAAAACACGGACCCCGACTTGCCATTGAAGCCGCCCATCGGGCGCAGCGGCCGGGCCGAGACGAGCCGCCAGGTGTACAGCATCGACGCCGTCAACGAATTCGACCCGCTGTTCGAGGATATCTACGATTACTGCGAACTGATGAACCTTGACGTCGATACGCTGATCCACGAAATCGGCGCGGGTCAGATGGAAATCAACTTCCTGCACGGCGATCCGCTGGGCCTGGCCGACAAGGTCTTCTTCTTCAAGCGCACCTTGCGCGAAGCGGCGTTAAAACACGATATGTACGCCACCTTCATGGCCAAGCCCATGGCGGGCGAGCCGGGTTCCGCCATGCACGTGCACCAGAGCGTCGTCGATGCGAAGACGGGCCTGAACATCTTCAGCAACGAGGACGGTTCGGCCGCGCCCATCTTCAAGCATTACATCGCGGGCCTGCAGCGCTACATGCCGTCGGCCATGGCCATCGTCGCGCCCTACGTGAATTCCTACCGCCGCATCGTGCGCCACACGGCCGCGCCGATCAACATCCAGTGGGGCCTGGACAACCGCACGGTGGGCTTCCGCGTGCCAGAGTCGGGCGTGCAGGACCGCCGCGTGGAAAACCGCATCATCGGCGCCGACGCGAATCCCTACCTGGCCCTGGCCGTCACCCTGGCCTGCGGCTATCTCGGCATGACGGAACAGCTGGAAGCAACGCCGATGATGGTGGGCAGCGCCTACGACATGAAATTCGAGCTGCCGCAAGGCTTGCCCGAGGCCCTGCAGCTGCTGCGCGCGGAAGACAAGCTGCGCACGGTGCTGGGCGAGCGCTTCATCGACGTGTATGCGGCCATCAAGGACCTGGAGCACCAGGAATTCATGACCGTCATCAGTCCGTGGGAGCGCGAGCATCTCTTACTGCACGTATAAAGGATCACCTATGAGCACATCCAACAATCCGCTGGCGCCGAGCGCCGCTTTTGTATCCTCCGTGGCGCAAAAGAATGCGGCGCCGCAGGTGTACGACACGGCCGCCATCCAGCAGATGGACTCGGCCCACTACCTGCATCCGTTCACCGACTTCCAGGACCTGGCAAGCAAGGGCGCCAGGGTGATGGTGCGCGGCGACGGCGTCTACCTATGGGATAGCCAGGGCAAGAAGATCGTCGACGGCATGTCGGGCCTGTGGTGCGTGAACGTGGGCTATGGCCGCACGTCGATTTCGCAAGCCGTGTACAAACAGATGGAGACGCTGCCCTTCTATAACAGCTTCTTTGGCACGACGAACGTGCCGGCCGCGCAGCTGGCGGCCAAGCTGGCGCAGATATCGCCGCCGCAGTTCCAGCACGTGTTCTTCACCAGTTCCGGCTCCGAAGGCAACGACACGAATTTGCGCATGGTGCGCCGCTACTGGGATATCCTCGGCTACAAGGAGCGCCACACCATCATCAGCCGCCATAACGCCTATCACGGCAGCACGGTGGCGGGAGCATCGCTGGGCGGCATGGACGGCATGCATGCGCAGGGCGGCTTGCCGATACCGGGCATCGCGCATATCGGCCAGCCCAATTACCTGGAATCTGGCCACGGCTTGTCTCCGGAAGCCTTCGGCTTGAAGGCGGCCGGCTGGCTGGAAGACAAGATCCTGGAAATCGGCGCCGACAAGGTGGCCGCCTTCATCGGCGAGCCGGTACAGGGCGCGGGCGGCGTCATCATCCCGCCATCGACCTACTGGCCCGAGATCCAGCGCATCTGCGACAAGTACGGCATCTTGCTCATTGCCGATGAAGTCATCTGCGGCTTCGGCCGCCTGGGGCGCTGGTTCGGCTCCGAACTGTTCGGCATCAAGCCCGACCTGATCACGTTTGCCAAGGGCGTCACCTCGGGTTACGTGCCGCTGGGCGGCGTGCTGGTGGGCGACAGGGTCGCCAAGGTGCTGATCGAGCAGGGCGGCGAATTCACGCACGGTTTCACGTATTCGGGCCACCCCGTGGCCTGCGCGGCCGCGCTGGAAAACATCCGCATCATCGAGGAAGAGCAGCTGGTGGCCAAGGTGGCCGACGATACGGGACCGTACCTGAAGCAGTGCTTTGCCAGCCTGGGCGAGCATCCGCTGGTCGGCTATGCTGACAGCTGCGGCCTCGTCGCGGGCCTGAACCTGGTGCGTAAAAAGGGCGCCACCGTGCACGAGAACGAGCTGTTCGACGAGGACCAAGGCGTGGGCATGATCTGCCGCGGCCACATGTTCGACAACGGCGTCATCATGCGCGCCGTGGGCGAGCGCATGATCGTCGCCCCGCCCCTGGTCATGACGCGCGCGCAGATCGATGAGATGGTGGCGCTGATACGGCTGTGCCTGGACAAGACGTATGCGGACGTGAAAGCGAAGGGCTGGGTTTAGCTCTGAGCTGGCTTAAATACCGGGGTCAGACCCGCCGGGTCTGACCCCAGTCTTTGCCGTTGGGTTTTTACCCAAATAAGCAGCATCTATGCATTTTTTGGACCGCAAAGGCGGCAGTTCCGCTAAACTTCCATCCTGGCCGCTCCTGTAGTGGCCAGTTTTCCATTTTGACACCCTCTTACCCAGAAGCTACCCACACATGACGATAGCAACACCTGCCGCGTCGGCCAGCGACGCCCAAGCGCCTTTCTTGCTGATTGATCAGCTGGTCAAGGAATTCGATGGCGTGCGCGCCGTCGATGGCATTTCCGTGACGATCAACAAGGGCGAGATCTTTGCCCTGCTGGGCAGTTCAGGTTGCGGCAAGTCGACCCTGCTGCGCATGCTGGCCGGTTTCGAGACGCCGACCTCGGGGCGCATCGCCCTGGCGGGCAACAGCATCGTCGACGTGCCGCCGCACCAGCGGCCCATCAACATGATGTTCCAGTCGTACGCGCTGTTCCCCCACCTGTCCGTGTGGGACAACATCGCTTTCGGCCTGCGCCGCGACGGCTTGCCGAAAGCGGAAGTGGCGGCGCGGGTCGAGCAGATGCTGGCGCTGGTGCAGCTGGGCCAATACGCGAAGCGCAAGCCGCACCAGCTGTCGGGCGGGCAGCAGCAGCGTGTGGCGCTGGCGCGCAGCCTGGCCAAGCGTCCGCAGTTGCTGCTGCTCGACGAGCCGCTGGGCGCGCTCGACAAGAAACTGCGCGAACGCACGCAGATGGAACTGGTCAACATCATCGAGCAGGTGGGCGTGACGTGCGTGATGGTCACGCACGACCAGGACGAGGCCATGAGCATGGCAACGCGCATCGCCGTCATGAGCGAAGGACGCATCCTGCAGGTGGGCGCGCCGGGTGAAATCTACGAGACGCCGAATTGCCGCTTCGTCGCCGACTTCATCGGCAGCGTCAATCTGTTCGACGGCCGCATCACGGAAGACGAACCCGATCACGTGGTGATCGACACGCCCGACGGCCGGCACTATGTCGCGCATGGCATCACGGGCAACCTGGGCATGGATGTCTCGGTGGCCGTGCGCCCCGAAAAGATCGGCATCCAGACCGAACCACCCTCCTTGGAAGAACGGGCTTCGCCAGCGGAACACGGCTATAACTGCGCCCAGGGCGTGATCGTCGCCATGGCGTATTTTGGTAATGAAACGAGCTACCACGTGCGCCTCGACAGCGGCACGGTGGTGAAAGTCTCGCGCACCAACGCGGCCCGCCACGACGCCGCGCGCCTCGAGCGCGAGCAGCGCGTGTGGGTGTGGTGGGATGGCGCCGACATCGTCGTGCTGACCAGCTGAGGCCACCATGACGTCCATTTTGCAATCGCTGCGCAAGCTCGTCACCCTGCGTTGGGTCACTGGACGCAACGCCGTCATCGCCGTGCCCGCGCTGTTCCTGACGGCCGCCTTTTTGGTACCGTTCCTGATCGTGCTGCGCATCAGCCTGTCCGACATGGACACGGCAGGCAGTCCGTTCGGCGGCTTGCTGTCGTATGTCGACGGCATCGTCGTGCTGAAGGTCAAAATCGCCAACTACCTGTTCATCGCCGCCGACGAACTGTATCTGCTCACCTACCTCAGTTCCATCAAGTACGCGGCCATCACCACGGCCATTTGCCTGTTCATCGGCTACCCGTTCGCCTACTTCATGGCGCGCGCCAGGCCATCGATCCGCCCCGTGCTGATGATGCTGGTGATGCTGCCGTTCTGGACTTCGTTCCTGCTGCGCGTGTATGCGTGGAAGGGCATCCTGGCCAACCACGGCTTGCTCAACGATCTCTTGATCGCGCTGGGCGTGGTGCAGGAACCGCTGCATATGATGAACACCTCGTTTTCGCTGGTCGTCGGCATGGTGTATGCCTATCTGCCGTTCATGATCCTGCCCCTGTACGCGAACCTGGTGAAAATGGACGTGCGCTATCTGGAAGCGGCGGCCGACCTGGGCGCCACGCCTTTGCAGGCGTTCTGGCGCATCACCGTGCCCCTGTCGAAGTCGGGCATCATCGCCGGCGCCATGCTGGTGTTCATTCCGTCCGTGGGCGAATACGTGATTCCCGAGCTGCTGGGCGGCCCGGAAACCCTGATGATCGGCCGCGTGCTGTGGGATGAGTATTTCACGAATAACGACTGGGCCATGGCTTCGTCCGTGACGGTGCTGGTGATCCTGCTGATCCTCGTGCCGATGGCCATTTTTAACAAATACAAGACCGACCAGGACGCGGAGGAGCGCACATGAACGGACGTACCTTCCTGCAGCGCTGGTTCGGACGCGGCTGGCTCTCGCTGGGCTATTTGTTCCTGTACCTGCCCATCATCGTGCTGATCGTCTTCTCGTTCAACAGCTCGCGCCAGGACATGGTGTGGAGCGGCTTCTCGCTGCGCTGGTACAGCGAGTTGATGAGCGATGCGGAAATCATCTCGGGCTTCGGTTTATCCCTGAAGATCGCCTTCATGTCGGCCACCTCGTCCGTCATCCTCGGCACCTTTGCCGCCTTTGCCTTGAGCAGTTACCAGCGCTTCCGCGGCCGCACGGTGTTTTCCGCCATGGTCAGCGCGCCCTTGGTGATGCCGGAAGTGATCATCGGCCTGTCCCTGCTGCTGATGCTGGTGTCCATGCAAAAGGTCTTCGGTTTCCCCGAGCGGGGCGTGCTGACCATCTGGCTCGGCCACACCCTGCTGGGCATGGCGTATGCGGCCGTGGTGGTGCAATCGCGCCTGCAGGAAATGAGCAAGTCGCTGGCCGAAGCGGCCATGGACCTCGGTTGCCGCGCGCACCAGGTGTTCTTCCTCGTGACCCTGCCGAACATCACGCAGGCACTGGCATCAAGCTGGCTGCTGACGTTCACCTTGTCGCTCGACGACGTGGTGCTCTCCGCTTTCCTGTCCGGCCCCGGTTCGACGACGATGCCGCTGGTGATCTTCTCGCGCGCGCGCCTGGGACTCGACCCGCGCGTGAACGCCATCGCCGCGCTGACGATCCTCGTCGTGACGATTGCCGTGATCGCGTATGCCGTGATGCTGGCGCGCGCCGACCGCAGACGCCGCAAGCAGATGTCCGCGGCGTATTCGGCGGACCAGGAGTAAGCTGCTTGTAAACTGACACAGGAGACGACCATGACGGAAAACACCAGTTGGCATGCACGGGCCGCAGAGATCAAGATCGATGGGCGCGCCTTCATCAACGGCGAACGGGTCGCGGCCAGGTCAGGCCGGACTTTCGACAACCTGTCGCCCATCGACGGGCGTCTGCTGGGGCAGGTGGCCCGCTGCGACGGCGCCGACGTGGAGGCGGCCGTGCAGGCCGCGCGCGCCGCCTTTGACGACCGCCGCTGGGCCGGGAAATCGCCGGCGCAGCGCAAGCGGGTATTGATCAAGTTCGCCGACCTGGTGCAGAAATACGGTCCCGAGCTGGCCCTGCTGGAAACCCTGGACATGGGTAAACCGATCAAGTACAGCCAGAGCGTGGACGTGGGCGCCACGGCCAACTGCCTGCGCTGGTATGGCGAGGCGATCGACAAGGTCTACGATGAAATCGCCCCGACACCCGCCAACAGCCTGGCCCTGATCACGCGCGAACCGGTGGGCGTCGTCGCCGCCATCGTGCCGTGGAATTACCCGATGATCATGGCTGCCTGGAAGATCGCGCCCGCCCTCGCGGCCGGCAACAGCGTGATATTGAAACCGTCGGAAAAATCGCCGCTGACGGCCCTGCGCCTGGCCGACATCGCGCTGGAAGCGGGCGTGCCGGCGGGCGTGTTCAACGTGCTGCCCGGCTACGGCAACGAGGCCGGCGCCGCGCTGGCGCTGCACATGGATGTCGATTGCATCGGCTTTACGGGTTCCACGCGCACGGGGAAACTGATCGTGCAGATGGCGGGCCAGTCGAATCTGAAACGGGCGTGGACGGAACTGGGCGGCAAGTCCGCCAACATCGTGTGCGCCGATTGCCCGGACCTGGACAAGGCCGTGGCGGCCGCCGTCGGCTCCATCTTTTTCAACCAGGGCGAAAGCTGCAATGCGCCTTCGCGCCTGTTCGTGGAAGAATCGATCAAGGATGCATTTATTGCCAAGGCGCTGGCCATGCTGCCCCGCTTCCAGCCAGGCGATCCGCTCGATGAAGCCACCGTCATGGGCGCCATCGTCGACGCCACGCAGATGCAAACAGTGATGGGCTATATCGCGTCCGGCAAGAGCGAAGGCGCACAGCTGCTCGGCGGCGGCGAGGCCGTGCGCCTTGATACGGGCGGCTACTACGTGCAGCCGACCATCTTCGGCGTGGACGCCGGCATGACGATCGCGCGCGAAGAGATCTTCGGGCCCGTCCTGTCCGTGCTGGGCTTTACGGATATCGCCGAAGCCATCCAACAGGCCAACGCCACGCCCTACGGCTTGCAGGCGGCCGTGTGGACCTCGGACATCAGCAAGGCCATCCAGACGTCGCGCGCCCTGCGCGCGGGCACCGTGCACGTCAACCAGTACGACGGCGACGACATCACCGTGCCGTTCGGCGGCTACAAGCAGTCGGGCAACGGGCGCGACAAGTCGCTCCATGCGCTGGACAAGTACACGGAGCTGAAGACGACGTGGATACAGGTGGGATAATTTCTATAAGGGTACTTAAAAGGGCTAATTAAGAGTGTTTTCGGCTTAAAATAGTCCTTTTAGGTACTATTAAATTTTTCATGGCGCTGCACTTGCTAAAATTTGGATCGTATAAGTGCTAATTTAAGGATAAACTGAACACAATTAGCTACTATAAGATCCAATTGGAGCGGCCATGCAATGCCATTTTCAAATTTTTCATGATGATGCGTGGCACGATTGCGCATCGCTGACTTTGCTTGAGCCTGCAGGCGGCAATCCACGTACCGCTGCCCTGTTCGAGTATGACCTCGATTATGCCTTCTTCAAGCTTGAGAGTGGGCCTGTCTCGCTGCGTTTTCCCGTCACGGCAGAGATGCAGAAGCTGGCGCAATGGCCAGCCTTTATCTTTGACCTGATTCCCCAGGGAAGCGGACGGACATATCTGCTTGGGCAGCTGCAACTGGCCGATGGTCCGGCTGCCGATTTTCCGCTGATGTGCGCCGGCGCGTTCAATCCCGTCGGGCGCGTGCGCATCGCCGAGGCCGTGCAGTACTACGCACAACATATGCATCGCCATGACCAGGGCAAGCCGCTGACCGGCTTTTCACTGGACGAGATCATAGGTCGCGGCGATGCCTTCAATGAGCGCATGCTGATGCATGGCATGCTGGCCGCCGGCAGTCTGGGGGTGCAAGGAGCGGCGCCGAAATATCTGCTGACCACTGACCATGCCGGTCTCTGGCATGCCGATGGAGCCTTGGCGGACCAGGACGCGGCTGCCCATTTCATCGTCAAGCGTCCGCGCGGAAAGACCGCCAGCGACGCCAAGGTATTGCGGAATGAGGCCGCATACATGACTGTGGCGCGCGCGGTGGGCTTGCGCACCGAAGGCCAGTTGCGCTACCAGGACGATACCTTGTTCATTCCCCGTTTTGACCGCCGCATCCTCGATGGAAAAGTGCTGCGACTGCATCAGGAAAGCGCCGCTTCGCTGGCAGGTATCGTTGGCTTTGAAGCCACGCCCAGCCAGTTCGACCTATTGCAGGCGCTGCGCGCCGTCGTCAGCGACAAGACTGCGGAAACCATCGAATTTCTCAAACGCGATATCTTGAACCTGGCCATGCGCAATACCGATAATCACGCACGCAATACGGCGGTGCAGCAAATTGGTGCCGAGGTGCGCCTCACGCCGCTGTTCGATTTTGCACCGATGTACCTGGACCCGGATGGCATACCACGCGCGGCGCGCTGGTATCACCCGGATACCAAAAACGAGCTGCATGACTGGACGACGATACTGGCCACGATCGGCATGCCGGACGTGGAGCGCCAGCAGATCCGCCTCGCGCTATACGGATTTTCCCAGCACCTGGTTGCGCTGGAACAGCATATGCGGGAGGCTGGCGTGGATGATGACATCATTGCTTTCCTCCGGCCACATATCGCCGGGCAGATCGAACAGCTCAAGGCATTGGGAGAGCACTGACATGGCGCGTACAAAGAAGACCGTTGACAAGGAAGAGTTGCGGCAGCGCAGGGCAGTGCTTTACGAAGCCATTGAAGCAGGAGCCGTCACGCTACAGCATGCCGTCAAGGAAATGCGCGCCATCTCGCGCATGACGCAGGCAGAGTTTGCGACGCATCGGGGCGTGAGCACGAAGGTTATCAAGGAGATCGAGAGCGGCAAGGGCAACCCGACCATCCAGACGCTGAACCGTATCGGGCAATTCTTTGGCCTGGAGGTGGCCTTTGTACGGACAGAAACGCTACGCGAAAAAAAAATCGCCCCGGCGAGTACCGGGGCGATATCGCCTCAATAGACTAGATCAGAAGCAGTGTTCCAGCGCCGGGAAGCTGCCATCCTTGACGGCTTTGACGTAGCCGGTGACGGCGTCGTCGATGCTGGCCGCGCCTTCCATGAAGTTGCGCACGAAGCGCGCCTTGCGGCCTGGGAAGACACCCAGCATGTCGTGCATGACGAGGACCTGGCCCGAGCAGTCTGGGCCGGCGCCGATGCCGATCGTGGGAATCGTCAGCATGTCGGTCACTTCCTTGCCCAGCTGCGACGGCATGGCTTCCATCAGCACGATGGCGGCGCCCGCGTTTTGCAGCACCAGCGCATCGTTTTTCAGCTCGGCGGCGCTTTCCGTGCTCTTGCCCTGCACCTTATAGCCGCCCAGCTGGTGCACGAATTGCGGCGTCAGGCCGATGTGGGCGCAGATGGGGATGCCGCGCTCGGTGAGGAAACGGACGGTCTCGGCCAGCCAGGCGCCGCCTTCGATCTTGATCATGTGCGCGCCCGCCTGCATCAGGATGACGGCGTTGGCGTAAGCCGTTTCAGGCGTGCCGTACGCGCCGAACGGCAGGTCGGACAGGATCATGGCCGACTTGCTGCCGCGCGCCACGGACGCCGTGTGGTAGGCCAGTTCGGCCACGGTGACGGGCAGGGTGGAGTTCAGGCCGTTGCAGACCATGCCGAGCGAATCGCCGATCAGCAGGATCTCCACGCCGCAGCGGTCCATCAGCGACGCGAAGCTGGCGTCATAGCAGGTCAGCATGGAGATCTTTTCGCCGGCGGCGCGCAACGTGGCCAGGGTATGGATGGTCACGGCCTTGTTGGCGACAGGCTTGGATGGCGCCGGCGCCGGTGTGGCGGCCTTGTCTTTTGCGGCCAGATCTGTTCCTTGCAAATAAGCGGACATAGGTATTCTCTAGAGTGAAAGGGGGGTGATGCTATTGCGACGCCGCTAGTGTAGTACTTTATAGGGCGGCGTGCAGGGGCGGCATTGTAGAGCAATGCCGCGTGGCGCTCAGAGCTGGCTGATGGCCTGGTCCGCCACGCCCGCCAGGTAGCCTTGCGCCGGGCCGAGGCCGGGCACGGCGATGGCCGGCGCCAGGGCCAGCAGCGGCACCAGCACGAAGGCGCGCTCGGTGAGGCGCGGATGCGGTACCGTCAGGGTGGCGCTGGCGATCTGTGCATCGCCGTACAGCAGCAAGTCCAGGTCCAGGGTGCGCGGGGCGTTGCGGTAGGGCCGTTCGCGCCCGTGCTCCGCCTCGATGGCGTGCAGGGCCAGCAGCAGTTCCTCCGCCGGCAGGGTGGTCTCGATGCGCGCCACGGCGTTGATGTAGTCGTCGCCGCTGGAATCGATGGGTGCCGTGCGGTAGCTTGCCGAGGCGTCCAGCAAGCTGGCGCCGGGCAGGCGCGCCAGGCGCGCGATCGCCTCCTGCACATTCGCGCGCGCGTCGCCCAGGTTCGCGCCGATGCCGATGTAAGCGATTACTGACATTATTCGCCGCTGCTGCTGCCGGTGGTGGTGCTTCCTCCGCCTGTGCCCGTCTTGCTGCGCGTGCTGCGGCGCGGCGGGCGCTTCTTCTTGACGGCGCCCGGCGCGGCATTGGCGCTGACGAGCAGCGCTTCGCGCGTTTCCTCGTCGCCTTCATAAAAGGCCGTCCACCATTCGCCGATGTCCGCGTCGATCTCGCCCGAGGCGCAGCGCAGCAGCAGGAAGTCGTAGCCGGCGCGGAAGCGCAGGTGCTCGAGCAGTTTGTACGGCGCCTTGCCGACCCGGCGCTCGAAGCGGGGCTGCATCGACCAGATGTCGCGCATGTCGGAACCGATCTTGCGCTGCAAGGCCAGTTTTTCCGTCTGCGAATCGAGCACGTCGTCGGCCGCCAGGTGCAGCGCGGGGATGGTCGACTCGCCGGCGGCGCGGTAGGCCGTCCATTTTTCCAGCACCTGGTGCCACAGCAGCGAGGCAAACAGGAAGCCCGGCGAGACGGTCTTGCCGGCGGCGATGCGCTGGTCCGTGGCGTCCAGCGCTAGGGTGACGAATTTCGCGCCCAGCGGCTGTTCCAGCACCACGTCGAGCAGCGGCAGCAGGCCGTGATGCAAGCCTTCCTTGCGCAGCTGCTGCAGGCAGGCCAGCGCGTGGCCGCTCATCAGCAGTTTCAGCATTTCGTCAAATACGCGCGGCGCCGGCACGTTGTTGATCAGCGGTGCCATGACGGGAATCGGCGCGGCCGTGTGCGGCTCGATGGTGAATTTCAGCTTGGCGGCGAAGCGCACCACGCGCAGCATGCGCACGGGGTCTTCGCGATAGCGCTCTTCCGGCTTGCCGATCATGCGCAAGGTCTTGGCGCGGATGTCTTCCACGCCGCCGTGGTAATCGAGCACTTCCTGCGTGGCCGGGTTGTAGTACATGGCGTTGATGGTGAAGTCGCGGCGCAGCGCGTCTTCGTGCTGCAAACCGAAGGTGTTGTCGCGCAGGACGCGGCCATGTTCATCCTTGGGCGCGGAATCGGCGCCGGCGCCGCGGAAAGTCGTCACTTCCAGCAAATCCTGGCCGAACATCACGTGCACGATCTGGAAGCGCTTGCCGATGATGAAGGCGCGGCGGAACAAGCGCTTGACCTGTTCCGGCGTGGCGTTGGTGGCGATGTCGAAGTCTTTGGGTTTGACGCCCAGCAGCAGGTCGCGCACGGCGCCGCCGACGACAAAGGCCTCGAAGCCCGCTTCCTGCAGGCTGCTGGTGACGCGGATGGCATTCGACGATACCAGTTTCGGATCGATTCCGTGTTGCGCAGGACCGAGCACGATGGGTGCCGTGGTGTCGCGCGCTGCCTCTTTTTTAACGCCGAGGATCTTGCGGATGAATTTTTTAATCATTGAATAAGTGGAGTGATGGCCAGCCGTGGAGGGATGCGTGTGCGCTCAAAGCGGTGTTGGGATTGGTCGCGACCGGGTGGGTCACGACCGACAGCAAGGGAATATCGTTGTGCGAATCGCTGTAAAAATAGCTGCGCTCGAACTGCCCCAGTTCCTTGCCCATCTTTTCCAGCCAGGCGTGGGTGTGGGTCAGCTTGCCCGCGCCCAGGGTCGGCGTGCCCAGCAGCTTGCCCGTGACATTGCCTGCGTCGTCATATTCGGGCATAGCAGCCAGCAGGTGCTCGACGCCGAGCGCATCGGCGATGGGTTTGGTGATGAAATGGTTGGTGGCCGTGACGATGGCCAGCAGGTCGCCCGCGTCCTGGTGCTGTTTCAGCAGGGCAACGACTTCCGGGCGGATGGCCGGCAAGACCACTTCGGCCATGAACTGGCGGTGCAGCGCTTCGAGGCGTTCGCGCGGGAATTGCGCCAGGGTGCCGAGCGAGAATTCCAGGTACTCCACCGGATCGAGCGTGCCGGCCTGGTATTGCGCGAAAAATTCGTCGTTGCGGCGGGTGAATTCGGCGGCGTCCACGGCACCGATGCGTACCAGGAATTCGCCCCACTCGTGATCCGAGTCGATGGGCAGCAGGGTGTGGTCGAGGTCAAACAGGGCCAGATTCATCATTCTTTCGCTTCCGCCTGCAGCAACTCGCGCAACAATGGCAAGGTGATCGGGCGTTGGGTTTCCAGGGAGTAGAGGTCGAGAGAGTCCAGCATCGTCGACAGCGAACGCATGTCGCGCCGGAAATGGGACAGCAGATAGGGTAACACGCCCGGCGACAAGGTCAAGCCGCGGGTGGTGGCCGCCTGGGTCAGGGCGGCGATTTTTTCATCGTCCGTCAAGCCGTGGATCTGGTAGATCAGGCCCCAGCCCATGCGCGTGCGCAAGTCTTCGCGCACGGGCAGCACGGCCGGCGGCACGGCGCCGCTGCACACCATGAACGCCTTGTTGGCGCGGATTTCATTGAACAGGGCAAAAGCGTCGATCTGCGCCAGCGGCGACAGCTTTTCGCAGTCGTCGAGCAGGTACAGGTCCACGTCGGGCGAATACACGAATTCGGACTCGATCGAGAACGGCGAAATGTAGCGCGCGCGCTCGGTGCTGGCCAGTGCCTTGAGCAGGTGGCTCTTGCCGGCGGCCAGTTCGCCCCACAGGTAGGCAAAATGTTCGCGCGACGTGCGCGCGGCGAACTGGCGCATCAGCTGCGCCACTTCGGCATTCTGTCCCACCTCGAAGGTATCGAGGCTGTGCGCCTGGTCTGTGCCTAAATCGAGCACCAGTTGTTTCATGGCGTACGCCTTGTCCTGTTTTTCATTACTGCATGTGCATCGTGGTATTGCTAGGTTGATATGATATCCGCTTTTACTAGGTATTATAGAAGCTGCTGGAGAGGTAGTGGCGTCTTAGATGCTTAAAAGCGACCATCAGGACGGCAGAAGCGGGTAAAGCGAGCAAAACGCCGACGAAACCGAACAATTGTCCGAAAGCCAATAGAGCGAAGATCACGGCCAGCGGGTTCAGGCCGATGCGCTCGCCCACCAGGCGCGGCGTGAGGAAAAAGCCCTCGATGACCTGGCCGCAGCCATAGATGACGGCCACGGCGATGACGCCGCTCCAGTCGGCAAACTGCAGCAGGGCGGCGATCAGCGCCAGCATCAGGCCCAGGCCGAAGCCCAGGTAGGGGATGAATACCAGCAAGCCCGTGATGATGCCCACAGGCAATGCGACTTCAAAACCGGCGATGGCCAGCGCCACCGAGTAATACGTGGCCAGCACCAGCATGACGAGCAACTGGCCGCGCAGGTATTGCGCCAGCAGGGTGTCGACTTCCTGCGCCATGCCCACCGTGCGGCCGACCCAGCGGCGCGGCACGGCGCCGGCGATGCGCGCCAGCATCGGATGCCAGTCCAGCAACAGATAGAACAGCACCACGGGAATGAGCACGACGGTGGCCAGCCAGCCCAGCACGGCCGTGCCGCCGATGCGGGCCGAGGCCAGCACGGTGCTCCAGATTTCATCGCCGCTGGTGGCCATCTGCTGGCTCAGCATGCGCTTGATGCCCGTGCCGTCCAGGCGCACGCGGATGCCCAGGTCGCGCAGTTTCGGCGCCAGGAACTCGTTCGCCTTGCTGAGGAATTGCGGAATCTGCGCCTGCAGCAGCGGGATTTCCTTTTGCAACACGGGCACGACGATCAGCACGAGCGCCGTGATGGCGAGGAAAAACAACACTACGACGACCAGCACGGCCAGCGGACGGGGCACGTAAAAGCGCCGGTAATGCAGGCGCTGCAAGCGGTCCACGCCGGGATTGAGCACGTAGGCGAGGATGGCGGCGGCCAAGAAGGGCGTCAGGATGGGGCCCAGGCTGACGAGCAGCAGCAAGAATGCCAGCCAGACCGCGATCCAAAATGCTGTTTGCTTCTGTTCGGCGGTGATGGCGAATGGCATGTAGTTTGTGCTGTTGCGTTAAAAAAAGGCAGTTAATTACGAAATGGCGGGGCAGTTTGATAAAATAGCGTCTTGATCGACCGAATTCACCCGCTGGCGCCCTGCCGCACGATGTTGAAAAACATGCTTGCGCGCGCGTGCCGGCGGGTATCCGCCTTCTATTTTACCGCCTCCGCTGCCACCACACCATGAACCAGACTTCTAATGTTTCCCTTTCCTACCGTGACGCTGGCGTCGATATCGACGCAGGCGACGCTTTAGTCGAAGCAATCAAGCCGTTTGCCAAGCGCACCCTGCGCGAAGGCGTGATGGGCGGCCTGGGCGGTTTTGGCGCCATGTTTGAAATCAGCAAGAAGTACAAGGAACCGGTGCTGGTTTCGGGCACCGACGGCGTGGGCACGAAATTGCGCCTGGCGTTCGAACTGAACCGCCACGACACGGTCGGCATCGACCTCGTCGCCATGAGCGTCAACGACATCCTCGTGCAAGGCGCCGAACCGCTGTTCTTCCTCGATTATTTTGCTTGCGGCAAGCTGGACGTGGCCATCGCCACCGACGTCATCAAGGGCATCGCCCAGGGTTGCGAACAGGCGGGTTGCGCGCTGATCGGCGGCGAAACGGCGGAAATGCCGAGCATGTACCCGGCCGGCGAATACGACCTGGCAGGTTTTGCCGTCGGCGCCGTGGAAAAATCGAAAATCATCGACGGCACCAAGATCGCCCCGGGCGACGTGGTGCTGGGCCTGGCCTCGTCGGGCGTGCACTCGAACGGTTACTCGCTGGTGCGCAAGATCATCGAAGTGGCGAAGCCGGACCTGGAAGGCGACTTCCACGGCCGTAAACTCGCCGACGTGCTGATGCAGCCGACGCGCATCTACGTCAAGCCGTTGCTGGCGCTGATGGACGCCATGGAAGTGAAGGGCATGGTGCACATCACCGGCGGCGGCCTGGTGGAAAACATCCCGCGCGTGCTGCAGCCTGGCCTGGTGGCCGAACTGGACTCGAAGGCATGGACCATGCCGCCGCTGTTCACGTGGCTGCAACAGCACGGCGGCGTGGCTGACGCCGAGATGCACCGCGTCTTCAACTGCGGCATCGGCATGACCGTCATCGTCGCGCAGGAAAACGCCGACGCCGCCATTGCCCAGCTGCAAGCGGCCGGCGAAACCGTCTCGCGCATCGGCACCATCCGCGCCCGCGTAGGCGATGAGCATCAGACCATCGTGATCTGAGCGTTACTGGCGCTGAGGGCATATGAGGCAAGGCATTCATGCCTTGCCTCACACTGGCAGAAAAAAAGCAGGCACTCGACAGTGTGCCTGCTTTTTTTTATGCAGCTGCTCGCGTTACGCAAACAGGCGGATGTACGATTTTGTCAGCGACCGCGCGCGTGTTTTTTCCCATACGCCATCCCCGCTATTGCTGTCGCGCTCACCTTTGCCGTTGGTATTGCCTTCAATTGTCATGATCGCACCAGCTTGAGAAGGTTGATCCTTGATGACCAAGCCAATATGCGAAAAGTCGTAGACAACGAAGTCGCCGGCCCTGGCGGCTTCTGTTTCTGGTAATAGCTCGATGTTTTTCTGTGCCGCCCACTTTTCCCAGCCAAATGCACTGGCGTCGCGGCAGCGCCACTTTTCGGCAGCGTTGACGGAATCGATGCCCAACGCGTCACGCACGCTTTCTTCGTGCAGCCATTCGCGCATGAGCCAGGCTGTAAAGGCTGCACACCAAGGCCAGGCACCCGGCATCATCCAAGTCGCTGACTGAAACTCTTCGATCCGCTGTCCGGTGTTATTGATGGGGCCTTCGCGCACTCCTTTTTCTTTACGCGCAAGAAAAATGAGTTTTTCTATGCTTGTGTTCATGATCCCGTCCTTTCGTGAAATTGCATACCAGCGCTTGTTCGTTATTGGAATCCGTTATTGATAAGTTTTTCTCCGACTAAATATGCGGACGTAAAGCGTTCCAGGCCATTGCTGCCGTTATTAACCTGCTTTCTGGCTAAAATAAAATTGTGTTGCAATAATGCTTGTTTTATTTCTATTTTTTTATCCGAGAGAAAAAGCGCCAGAATATTGGCCGCACATTCAGGCATATTCGCACGCTCGGGGGCATTCAATAAATCTTGTGATGGTGTCAAACGCGTTCCATAGCGCGCATAATTGTCGCGACCTGTTAGTTGGATGAAGCCACGGCCATGAAAGCGGTCCCCGTCGGGAGGCCCCTGATTACCCAGACTCTTTTTATAGTCATACAAATCGTAGGGCCGTCTGGAAGAGGGAGAGGTGTTGTATCTGGAAATGCCTTCATCGACAGGCAGGAATGCCTCTGTTTCTGCCCGGATTGTGGCTAACGCGGCCAATACCATGATTTTGTCTCCCAGGCCATGATTGCCCAATGCATCGAGTACAGGCGGCAGATAGCGCTTGATGTTATCGATGCGCGTATCGGGAAACATCTGGCTCACCACTTGCACCGAAACTTGTGTCCTGACGTCAGGCAAGTCATCGTTGTCGCACAGGTCAAGCAATGACAAGGTACGGGGGCCAGCTTCGCCATCAATGAGCAAGCCTTCGCTTTCCTGGAAGGCGACCACGGCGGCGGCCGTTGCTTGCCCGAACATGCCATCTTGCGCACCGGGATTGAACCCCCGTTCTGCCAGAGCCAATTGCAGGGCCACAACATCGCTGCCACTGCTATTGATTTTTAATAGACATTTTTTCATTATCTCTCCTTATTAAATTATTTTCTGCGCCAGAAAATTACGTATGATTATTTTTAATTGGCAGGGAGCCTGAAATGTCTATTTTTTGCCGGGGCATGCGTTATTAAATTCGGAAGGTTATGGTAGGTCCTGCTGGTGCTGGTGGTTTGATGAATGTCAAATGGACTTATTTTTATAAAAAATCCTTTCTGTGAAAATAAGAAAGTTTTTTGAGTGAATATATGTTATGGGGAATTGACTTGCAGTAAATGTGGTGGCGTGCATGATTATTTTGAGACGGCAATGCAGAAAAGCAGGCCTCTTCGAGAGCCTGCTTTTTTACGCCTGTTGCCAGCTTACCTTGCGTGCGCCGGCTTCATGCGGCCATCCGGCTGCGAGCCGCCCCTGCCGATCATGGCCACGCTGACGGCCGAGACGAGGGAGGCGAACAGGATGTAGCCGACGATGTGCCACGGCTCGCCATTGCCCGTCTTGAGCAGGTAGGTGGCGATGATGGGCGTCAGGCCGCTGGCGAAGATGCCGGAGAACTGGTACACGAAGGAGATGCCCGTGTAGCGCACCCTGGCGTCGAACAGGTCGCAGAAGAGGGCCGCCTCCGGGCCGTACACGGCCGAATACAGCACGCCCAGCGGGATGATCACGGAACACCACAGCAGCAGCGGATTGCCGGCGTGGTGCAGCATGATCCAGAAGGCGGGGATGGCCGACACGCCCGTGATCAGGGAGCCCCAGAAAAACACCTTGCTGCGGCCGATGCGGTCCGACAGGCGGCCGAAGAAGGGGATGCAGAAGCACATCACGACGGCCGACGCCATCACGCCCATCAGCGCTTCCGTGCGGTCTATCTTGATGGTGTTGGTCAGATAGGTGATGGAAAACACGCCGAAGATATTGAAGAACACGCCGTCGATATAGCGCGCGCCCATGCCTTTTAATACATTCCCCGGATAGCGTTTCAAGAGGTCGAAGAATGGAATCTGCGTCTCCGCGTTCTTTTCCTTGACGGCCTGGAACTCGGGCGTTTCCATCACGTTCAGGCGTATCCACATGCCGATGAAGACGAGGGCCGCCGACAGGATGAAGGCCACGCGCCAGCCCCAGGACAGGAATTGCGCGTCGCTCAAGCTGTACGACAGGATGGCCACCACGCCGGAGGCGAGGCACAGGCCGATGGCCAGGCCGATCTGCGGCAGGCTGGCATAGAAGCCGCGCTCTTTTGGTGGCGCATATTCGTACGCCATCAGCACGGCGCCGCCCCACTCGCCACCGAGGCCGATGCCTTGCAGCACGCGCAGGAACAGCAGCAGGCCCGGCGCCCAGTAGCCGATGTGGTCATAGGTGGGCAGCACGCCGATCAGGAAAGTGGAGATGCCCATGATCATCAGGGTCATCACCAGCATGCTCTTGCGGCCGATCTTGTCGCCGAAGTGGCCGAAGATCACGCCGCCGATGGGGCGCGACAGAAAGCCCACGGCGAAGGTGCCGTAGGCCAGCATGGTCGAGACGAGCGGATCGCCGCCCGGGAAATACAGCTTGCTGAACACGATGCCGGCGACGACGCCGTATAAAAAGAAGTCGTACCACTCGATGGTGGCGCCGATCACGCTGGCCATCACGACTTTCCGCAGCTCTTGGGCTTTTTTGGGATTGCTGGGATTGTTGTCCATATCTAGTCTCCAATCGATATCGATTATGTGTTTGATGCCTGGCTTGTCGCCGGGTCATTGGAGGCGGGGCCGTCTGCCCGCCGCTGACATCCTCCTTGCCGGGAATGGAATGGAATGGGTGGGTCAGGCCGCCTGCGGCAGCCGCACGGCGTCCGCCAGAATCATGTCGGCCGCTTTTTCGGCGATCATGATGGTGGGCGCATTCGTATTGCCCGAGACGATTTCCGGCATGATCGACGCGTCGACCACGCGCAGGTTCTGCATGCCGTGCACGCGCAGGCGGTCGTCGACGACGGCCATGGCGTCGTGGCCCATCTTGCAGGTGCCGCTCGGGTGGTAGATCGACTGGCTGAAACGCCGTGCCGCGTCCAGCAGCTGCGCATCCGTCTCGAACTGCGGGCCGGGCACGAACTCTGAAATGATGTGCGGCGCCAGCGACGGCGCGGCGGCGATTTTTCGGGCCACGCGCAGGGCGGCAATCGCCGTCCGCTGGTCGCGCGGGTCGGACAGGTAGTTCGGGTAGATGCCCGGATAGGCGAGGGGATCGGCGGACTTGATCGACACGTGGCCGCGGCTGTGCGGACGCAGCTGGCACACGGACGACGTAAACGCGGAAAACGGATGCGCGCCTTCGCCCGGCTTGTCGGCGCTCAGCGGCTGCATGTGGAACTGAATGTCGGGCCGCTCCACCTCGGGCGAGGATCGGGTAAACACCGTCACCTGGCTGGCTGCCAGAGTGAGGGGGCCGGAGCGGGAAAACACATATTGCATGCCCACCCACAGCTTGCCCCACAGGCTGTTGACTTCATCGTTCAGGGTTTTCAGGCGCGTCTTGAAGACGAGGCGGATCTGCAGATGGTCTTGCAGGTTCTGTCCCACGCCGGGCAAGTCGTGCACGAGCGGCACGCCCACTTGCTCGAGCAGCGTGCGTGGCCCGACGCCCGAGCATTGCAGGATTTGCGGCGAGCCGATGGCGCCCGCGCATAGAATCACTTCGCCGCTGGCGCGCGCCTGGCGCAGCTGGCCATCCTGCCGGAACTCGATGCCGACGGCGCGCTTGCCCTCGAACAGCACGCGCGTGATTTGCGCGCGCACTTCCACGCGCAGGTTGGCGCGCTTGCGGGCTGGGCGCAGAAAGGCCTTGGCCGTGCTCCAGCGCAGGCCCTTGCTGGCCGTCTGCTGGAAGTAGCCGACGCCTTCCTGCGTGGCGCCGTTGTAGTCGGCATTGAAGGGGATGCCGCTTTCCGTGGCGCCGGCGATGAAGTGCTCGGCGATCGGGCGGCGCAGCCGCAGGTCCGACACCTTTAACGGGCCGCCCACGCCGTGGTAATCGCTGGCGCCGCGTTCCTGGTCTTCCGATTTTTTAAAATAGGGCAGCACCTCGGCATAGCTCCAGCCTGCGTTGCCCAGTTCGGCCCAGCGGTCGTAGTCCTCTTTCTGTCCGCGCACGTACAGCAAGCCGTTGAGCGAGCTGGAGCCGCCCAGGACCTTGCCGCGCGGCCATTGCAACTGGCGCCCGGCGATGCCGGCGTCCGCTTCCGTGCGGTAGCACCAGTCCAGCTTCGGGTCGTGCATGGTCTTGAAATAGCCGACCGGCACGTGTATCCAGGGATTGTTGTCCTTGCCGCCCGCTTCCAGCAGCAATACCCGGTGGTTGCTGTCGTGCGACAGGCGGTTGGCCAGCACGCAGCCGGCGGAACCGGCGCCGACGACGATGTAATCGTAGTGTGTTTGCAACATGGTGCTTGTCTCCTGCGTTGCGGTATCAGCTTGCCTCGGCGGGCGTTTTTTGCGATACACTGGTCTTTATTGATTATTTTTGGAACGTCTGGTTCCATTTATAAAAGACGTGCAGCACCGGGACAAGCGGAAACCGCCGCATACGCGAGAGGTGAAACAGAACATGCATGATGCGTTTCAAAAACGGCAGGCCGAGGCCGAAGAAGACAGCCCGGCGGGTGGAGCGGTTGGGGCCGGCGCGGCGGCCAGCCATGGCGACGAGGCGCGCGGCTTGCGCGTGCTGCGCCTGATCGAGCACCTGGCCAGCGCCAGCCAGCCCCTGACCTTGTCGCAGCTGGCCGCGCGCATGCAGGTGCCCAAGGCCAGCATGATGCGCCTGCTCGATACCCTGGAACAGCATGGCTATGTGCTGCGCACGCCCGTGGGGCGCGGCTATGTACCGGGTGCCGCATCGACCAACCTGGCGCTGGCGACCTTGCGCAACAATGCCCTGATCCGCGTGAGCCGCAGCATCCTGGGCAGCCTGGTGGCGGCCACGGGCGAGACGTGCAATCTGGCCATTCCCGAGGGCAATGCCGTCGTCTACGTGGACCGCGTGGAAACGCAGGAACCGCTGCGCCTGCACCTGGTGCTGGGCACGCGCGCGCCCATGCATTGCACGGCCAGCGGCAAGCTGTTTTTGGCGCACATGAGTTTGCTGGAGCGGCGCGCATTGCTGGCCATGCTAAACCTGCAGGCGCGCACGCCGAAAAGCATCACCGATCCCGTGCTGCTCGAGCGCGAGATCGTGCGCATCGCGCGGCTGGGCATCGGCATCGACGACGAGGAATTCGTGCACGGCATGGTGGCCGTGGCCGTGCCCATCTGCGCGGCGGACGGGCGCATCGTGGCGGCCGTCGCCTGCCACGCGCCTGTGGCGAGAAAGTCCGTGGAGCAGCTGCTGCAACACGTACCGCAGCTCAAGGAGGCGGCCGTGAAACTGCGGCCGTTGCTGCTGGCAGAAACGGTTCACAACACCTAACAAAACCGTAGCGAGCGGATGTGAGTCGTGACCGAGACGCGCAGCTGTGCTGGGCACGGGGCCGCCGAGGCAGTGAGCATCGCAGGCCGCGACGCGCGACGCGCAGTAGGTTTGGTCAGGTGTTTAAGGTTTCAGGACCTTCGCCACCTTGGCCGCCCTGAGGCGGAACGCATCGGGCATGCCCGAGCCCAGCAGCGGACGCAGATACAGGCGGAAGGCATCGGTCACGTCCGTGCCGCTGGCGCTGATGAACTCGTCTTCCATGGTCCGTGTCTTGCCCGCGACCTCGGTCAGCGGCAGCAGCTCGTAATCGACGGAATAAAAGCCCGTGCGCTTGATGGCAACAGAGCCGTCGCGGTCGCCCCACATGGCGAACTGCACTGCCTTTTCTCCCACTTCGCGGGCTTCGCGCTGGTCGACGTCGGAAACGCAGCCGATGAAGGAGCGCTGCAGATAGCCGAAGGTATCGCCGCGCACGCGCTTGATGCCCAGCTTGGCCTTGATTTCGTCGCATAGCAGGTCGGCCAGCGCGCCCGTGCCTGACAATTGCACATTGCCGTGCGCATCGCGCTCTACTTCATTGCCCACCTGCCTGGCCAGCAGGCTGGCAATCGGCTCGCCCGAGGCGTCGTGGATGCCTTCCGACACGGCGATCACGCAGCGGCCATACTTTTCATAGGTGGCCTTCACGTCGGCAAGGAAATTTTCCAGCACGAAGACGCGCTCGGGCAGGTAGATCAGGTGCGGGCCATCGTCGGGAAACTTCTTGCCCAGCGCCGAGGCGGCCGTCAAAAAGCCCGCGTGGCGGCCCATCACCACGCCCACGTAGACGCCGGGCAAGGCCGCGTTGTCGAGGTTGGCGCCGGCGAACGCTTGCGCGACGAAGCGCGCGGCCGAGGGAAAGCCGGGCGTGTGGTCGCTGCCCACCAGGTCGTTGTCGATGGTTTTCGGGATGTGGATGCAGCGCAGCGGATAGCCTGCCTTGTGCGCTTCCTCGCTGACGATGCGCACCGTGTCGGACGAGTCGTTGCCGCCGATGTAAAAGAAGTGCTCGATTTCGTGCGCGCGCAGCACTTCGAAGATTTGCTGGCAGTAGGCAATGTCGGGCTTGTCGCGCGTGGAACCGAGCGCCGAGGACGGCGTGGCGGCCACCAGTTCCAGGTTGTGGCTGGTTTCCTGCGTCAGATCGACGAACTCTTCATTGATGATGCCGCGCACGCCATGCAGGGCGCCATACACGCGCGTGACGTGCTGAAAACGCCGCGATTCGAGCACCACGCCCACCAGCGACTGGTTGATGACGGCGGTGGGGCCGCCTCCCTGGGCAACAAGAATTTTTCCAGACGGCATGGGATCTCCTCGTAAGTAAAGCGGCCCTCCAGCCTACTCCTTTTTTAGCGGGACGCTGTCTTTTCCCTATGCCGCAAGGGGAATTGATCTGGCGGGCCGGCCTGCCTATTCATTCCGGCGCCCGGATATGCTCGACCAGTCCCCTGCTGCGCCGTCCCGGTGCCGGCGTCAGCCAGCTGACCAGGATGGCGGCGGCCAGGCCGGCCGGTACGCCGAAGATGCCGGCGGAAATAGGCGCGATATGAAACCATTGACCGCTGGCATTGCCGCCCAGCATGGTGCTCGTATGCAGCATGTAGTACAGGCAGACGCCAAAGCCCGTCAGCATGCCGGCCAGCGCGCCCTGGTAATTGGCGCGTTGCCAGAAGACACCGAGCACCAGCGGCGGGAACAGGGTCGAGGCGGCCAGGGAGAAGGCCACGCCCACCAGCGACAAAATGTCGGCCGGCTTTTGCGAGGCCGCATAGGCGGCGATGAAGGCCACGGCCAGCAGCAGCAATTTGGAAATCGTCACGCGCTTTTGCGTCGAGGCGCTGGGATCGACCACCTTGTAATAGACGTCGTGCGACAGGGCGTTGGAGATGGCCAGCAGCAAGCCATCGGCCGTCGACAGGGCGGCGGCCAGGCCGCCGGCCGCCACCAGGCCGGAAATCACATAGGGCAGGCCGGCGATCTCGGGCGTGGCCAGCACCAGCACGTCGGCGTCGATGGAAATTTCCGCCAGTTGCACGATGCCGTCGCGGTTGACGTCGACGATGCTGATCAGGGGACTGAGCTTGTCCACGTTGGCCCAGTACGATACCCAGGTGGGCAGGTTCGCGTATTGCGTGCCGACCAGGGCCGAGTAAATATCGTACTTGACCAGCACGGCCAGCGCGGGAATCGTGAGATAGATCAACAGGATGAAAAACAGGGTCCAGAACACGGAGACGCGCGTTTCGTGCACGGACGGCGTGGTGTACGATCGCATGAGGATGTGGGGCAGGGCGGCCGTGCCCAGCATCATGCAAAACACGAGGGCCAGGAAATTGTTGCGCTTGATATCGGATTGCTCCCGGTCGGCGGCGGGAAACGGCTGCGCGTGCGGAATGATCGGCTCGGCGCGTTTCTGGTTTTGCGCCTGCATCGCCTGCCACAGCACGCGTGCCTCGTCGGGGCTCTTCGGATAGGCGATCAGGTAGCGCTCCGCGTTGCGGATGTCGAACAGCGAGGTATTACGCTGGCGCAAACTGTCGAGCTGGCGCTGGGCCGCCAGGCGGCCTTGCTCCCAGGAGCCGGGCAAGCCGTCGATGCGCGCCTGGTAGCTTTGCGCGCGCTGGCGGAAGATGGCGCGCACTTCGTTTTCTTTCGGGTCCGTTTCCAGCACGTGTTCGCGCGCGCTCAGTTGCGGCAGCACCTTGCCGTAGGCGATCTGCGGCACGGGATTGTCCGCATGCTTGACCGACAGCCACATGGCGGGAATCAGAAAGGCGACGAGGATGATGATGTACTGCGCCACCTGCGTCCAGGTGATGGCGCGCATGCCGCCCAGAAAGGAGCAGACGAGGATGCTGGCTAGCCCCAGGAAGATGCCGACGGAAAAATCCACGCCCGTGAAGCGCGAGGCGATCAGGCCGACGGCGTAGATCTGCGCCACGACATAGGTAAACGACACGATGATGGTGGCGGCCACGGCCACCACGCGCACGCTGGCGCCCCGCTTGTCGCTGCCGCTGCCGTAGCGGGCGGCGAGGAAATCGGGAATCGTGTATTGGCTGAACTTGCGCAGGTAGGGGGCGATCAATAGCGCCACCAGGCAATAGCCGCCCGTCCAGCCCATGATGAAGGCCAGGCCGTCGAAGCCGTTCAGGTACAGGCCGCCCGCCAGGCTGATGAAGCTGGCGGCCGAAATCCAGTCGGCGGCCGTGGCCATGCCGTTGAACATGGCCGGCACCCGGCGCCCCGCCACATAGTATTCGGTGACGTTCGAGGTGCGGCTGATGACGCCGATGGTGGCGTACAGCGTGATGGTGACGAGCATGAACAGGTAGCCGATCCACGCGCGCGGCATGCCTTCCTGTTCCAGCACCGACAGGGCCAGCAGGAAGGCGGCGAAACCGGCGGTAAACAGCAGGTAGTAGCGGCACAGGCGCGCAAAGAAGCTGCGCTGGCCGCTCATGCTTGCTCCTCGGCATGGAATTCCCGGTCCAGGCGCCGCATGCGCCAGGCATACAAGGCGATGATGGCCAGGTAGACGAGCGAGGCGCCCTGGGCCGCCATATAGAAGGGCAGGGGCCAGCCGAACAGGTTCAGGTGCAACAGCTCGCGCGCATAGAACACGGTCAGGAAGCCCGTCAGCAGCCAGACCAGCAGCAGGATGGCCGTCAGGCGCCGCGTCTTGCTCCAGTGCACATCGCGGCGCGCCTGCAGCTCGGGGCTGGGCGCGCGCGCGGGCTGCAGCGGCGTTGCGGAAAGGCTGGGTTTATCCATACGTGATGTCATCCTCTTCTGGCGCTTCCGGCAACAGCAGGGCGATGCTCAGGCGCAGCAGGGTGCCTGGCAGCTTCGGTGACGTGGCGCGCGGATTGTTAAAAATATCGACTTCGGCGCCATGCTGCTGCGCAATCTCGCGCACGATGGCCAGGCCCAGGCCGCTACCGTCGACATTGCTGCCAAGAATGCGGTAAAAGCGCTCGAACACGTGGGCCCGTTCTGCCGGCGCAATGCCGGGCCCCGTATCTTCCACTTCCAGGATGGCCAGTTCCAGGGTGCTGCGCACGCGCACCGTGACGCTGCCGCCAGCTGGCGTGTAGCGCAGGGCATTGTCGATCAGATTGCTCAGCAGCTCGCGCAGCATCATGGCATTGCCGGAAATCATGATCGAATACGCGGGCTGTTCGAAGCCCAGGTCGATATGCTGGGCAAACGAGGCTTGCACCCAGTCCTGCACCACGCCGCGCGCCAGTTCGCTCAGTTCGATCGGCTCGAACGCCGTGCCCGCCTGCGGCTGGTTTTCCGCGCGTGCCAGGGCCAGCAGCTGGTTGACCAGGCGCGTGGCCGCTTCCGAACTTTTTGCCAGCTGCAGCAGCGAGCGGTGAATCTCGTCGTGGTCGGTCTGGCGCAGGGCCAGCTCCGATTGCATGCGCATGCCGGCCAGCGGCGTCTTCATCTGGTGCGCCGCATCGGCGATGAAGCGTTTCTGCATGTCGATCGACAGCGACAGGCGCGCCAGCATCTCGTTGAGCGAACCAACCAGCGGCGTGATTTCCTCGGGCACCTGGCCCGATTCGATGGGAGATAAATCGTCGGGCGGCCGGGCGCGTATGCGTTCCTGCAATTGCGCCAGCGGCGACAAGCCGCGCGCCAGGGCAAACCAGACCAGGGCCAGGATCACGGGCAGGATGATGAACTGCGGCAAAATCACGCCCTTGATGATTTCATTGGCCAGCTGGGCGCGCTTTTCCAGCGTCTCGGCCACTTGCACCAGCGCGCGGTGCGGTTCATCGTCGTTGCCGGCGGGAATATCGAGATAGCTGAACGCCACGCGCACGGGCGTGCCGTGGATGGTGTCGTTGCGAAACAGCACCATGCCGCTGCGGTATTTGTCGGGGTCCTGCGGCGGCGGCAAGTCGCGGTCGCCGTCGAGGTATTCGCCGCGCGGACCCACCACCAGGTAATACAGGGTATCGACGTCGTCGCCGCGCAGGAAGTCGCGGCCCTTGTTATTGCTGTTCTTGTCCGGCACGCGGCGCAGCAGCGCGCCGTCGGCCTGCTTGACCTGTTGCGTCAGCACGGTGACGCTGTCTTCCAGCGCATGGTCGAACGGCTGATTGGCGATGCCCTTGGCCACCAGATAGGTGATGGCGATGCTCATCGGCCACAGCAGCAGCAGGGGCGCCAGCATCCAGTCGAGGATTTCGCCGAACAGCGAATGCTCGATGGTGTCGTCCTGCTCCGTCGTGGGCGGCTCGAACCAGTCGTCGTCGCCCGGCTCGTCCGCTGGCGCCTCGCGCGCCTTCACTTGCTGGCGGACCCGCTGGCCGGGGCTGCCGACTCGCCCGCTTCGGCGTTCAGGCGCGCCGCTTCCGAGTATTTTTCCAGGCAATAGCCAAGGCCGCGCACGGTGGCAATGCGCACGCCGCCCACCTCGATCTTCTTGCGCAGGCGGTGCACATACACTTCGATGGCGTTGTTCGACACTTCCTCGCCCCATTCGCACAGGTGGTCGACCAGCTGCTCTTTCGAGACGAGGCGGCCGGTGCGGCCCAGCAGGATTTCCAGCAAGCCCAGTTCGCGCGCCGACAGGTCGAGCATCTGGTCGTTGATGTAGGCGCTGCGCCCCACCTGGTCGTAGCTGAGGGGACCATGCTTGATGATGGTGGCGCCGCCGCCGGCGCCGCGGCGCGTCAGGGCGCGCACTCTTGCCTCCAGTTCCGACAGGGCGAACGGCTTGGCCATATAATCATCGGCACCGAGGTCGAGGCCATTCACGCGTTGTTCGATGGAATCGGCGGCCGTCAGGATCAGCACGGGCAGCAGCGAGGCGCGCGCGCGCAGGCGGCGCAGCACTTCCAGGCCGGACATCTTCGGCAGGCCCAGGTCGAGGATCAGCAGGTCGAATTCCTGGGTGGACAGGGCCGTATCGGCTTCCTGCCCATTTTTGACGCAGTCGATGGCATAGCCCGACTGGCGCAGCGAACGGGTCAGGCCATCGGCCAGTACGCTGTCATCTTCGGCAAGTAAAATACGCATGGTGAGACTTCCTCGGCTTGCGGCATAGAAGCTTGTATTGTGTTTCATTTCCCGCAAGGTGGCGAGTTTTTGTGAAAAACCAGGCTTGTATTGATCTGTTTCAAAACAAATCCACGTTCCGCTTGCATTGATCACTGTTTTTTTATACAGTACTGTCTGTGTAAAGAATTTAACCCACTGGCGCTATCGCAGGCTGCACGGTTCACGTAGATGCGTCACGTGAATCCGCAACTGTAGAACGGCTGAAAGAACATATGGACGATAAAAAAGCTGTAGTACCCGCATCGGAAAAAGCCAAGGCGCTCGCCGCCGCACTGGCGCAGATCGAGAAGCAGTTTGGCAAAGGTTCGGTCATGCGCATGGATGCCAGCGCACCGATCGAAGAAGTGCAAGTCGTGTCGACCGGTTCGCTCGGCCTCGATATCGCGCTGGGCGTGGGCGGCTTGCCGCGCGGCCGCGTGGTGGAAATCTACGGTCCGGAATCGTCGGGTAAAACCACGCTGACCCTGCAAACCATCGCCGAAATGCAAAAACTGGGCGGCACTTGCGCCTTTATCGATGCCGAGCACGCGCTCGACGTCGGTTACGCGCAAAAGCTGGGCGTGAACCTGCATGAATTGCTGATCTCGCAACCGGACACGGGCGAGCAGGCACTGGAAATCTGCGACGCCCTCGTGCGTTCGGGCAGCGTCGACCTCGTCGTCATCGACTCCGTGGCCGCACTGACGCCACGCGCCGAGATCGAAGGCGACATGGGCGATTCCCTGCCAGGTTTGCAGGCGCGCCTGATGTCGCAAGCGCTGCGCAAGCTGACCGGTTCCATCAACCGCACGAATACCCTGGTCATCTTCATCAACCAGATCCGCATGAAGATCGGCGTGATGTTCGGTAGCCCTGAAACGACCACGGGCGGCAATGCGCTGAAATTCTACGCCTCCGTGCGCCTGGACATCCGCCGCACCGGCTCGATCAAGTCCGGCGATGAAGTGATCGGCAACGAAACCAAGGTCAAGGTCGTCAAGAACAAGATCGCGCCGCCGTTCAAGGAAGCGCACTTCGACATTCTGTACGGCGCCGGCACCTCGCGCGAAGGCGAAATCCTGGACCTGGGCTCGGATGCCAAGATCGTGGAAAAATCCGGTTCGTGGTACAGCTACAACGGCGAACGCATCGGCCAGGGCAAGGACAACGCCCGTGCCTTCCTGCAAGAGCGTCCGGCGCTGGCCCGCGAAATCGAAAACAAGGTCCGCGCTTCGCTGGGCGTGCGCGAACTGCCGCCGCTGGCCGCTGAAAAGCCGGAAAAAGCGGATAAGGCCGCCGACAAGGCTGCCAAGGCTGCGGAAACCAAGGCAGAGTAGGTCGGATTAGCGCGGCAAAGCCGCGCGTAATCCGACAGCACCACAGACATCAACAATGTTGTCGGATCAGACGTCAACAATGTTGTCGGATTACGGCCCAAGGGGCCTAATCCGACCTACGCATGGCTTGTTGCAAGGTGTGACCATGATCGCCGTCCCGCGCTGTTGCGCCGGGCGGCGATTGTGTTTGGGTGATGTGATCGTGGAATGAAAGACAAGGTGGGTGTATGGCCGCAGTACAACTAAGCCTGAAGGGCAGGGCGCTACGCTTTCTGTCGATGCGCGAACACAGCCGCATGGAATTGCGGCGCAAGCTGCAGCGCCATGCGCAGGAAGGCGACGACGTGGAAGCCTTGCTCGACAGCCTGGAACAAGCCAACTGGCTGTCGCAGGAGCGCTTTTCCGAGTCGCTGATCCACCGCCGCTCGGCCCGTTTCGGCAACAGCCGCATCATGGCGGAACTGCAAAGCCATGGCATCGGGGGAGAAGCGTTGCAGGAACTCAAGGCGGGCCTGGCCGAAGGGGAAGTGGCGCGCGCCTGCGAGGTGTGGCGCCGCAAGTTTGGTCAGGTGGCGCAGGATGCCGAGCAGCGCAACAAGCAGATGCGTTTTTTGATGCAGCGCGGCTTTTCGCAGCGCGCCGTGCAGGTGGCCTTGAAGGGGCTGGATCCCGACGAGGAATAGCTCATCCAGGGCTGCCCGGCCGCCACGCCGTGCCGCCAAGAACTGCGCTTTCAAACGTCGTCTGATTCCAGTATGGTGACGCCGCGCGATCGGGTATGCTGGCGCTCGAACGCTGTGCGATGCGCGCAGCACCACTGATCGTGACAGGATGCAAGATGAGCAACTGGAATGCCGGCTATGTGGCCGAAATCGCCTATACCTATGGCTATTACGAAGAATTGAACCCTCTGCGCCTGCGCCTGCCCTTGCTGGCCGCCGGCCTGGCCTTGCCGGCCAGCGGCACGGCTTGCGAGCTGGGCTTTGGCCAGGGCATCAGCGCCAACATCCATGCGGCGGCGTCCGCCACGCGCTGGCATGGCAATGATTTCAATCCGTCCCAGGCCGCCTTTGCGCAGGAGCTGGCCAACGCGGCCGACGCTGGCGCGCAGTTCACGGATGAATCGTTCGCGCAGTTTTGTTGCCGCGACGACTTGCCCGATTTCGACTTTATCTGCCTGCACGGGATCTGGAGCTGGGTTTCGGCGGAAAATCGCGCGCTCATCGTCGACTTCCTGCGGCGCAAGCTGAAGGTGGGCGGTGTCGTCTTCATCAGCTACAACACGCAGCCAGGCTGGGCCGCAATGATGCCGATGCGCGACTTGCTGGCCGAACATAGCCGCGTCATGAGCGCCCCGGGCCAGGGCGTGCTGGCCAGAGTCGCTGGCGCCATCGATTTCGTCGACAGGATGATCGCCACGCAACCGCGCTACCTGGATGCCAACCCGCAACTGGCGGACCGCTTCGAAAAACTCAAGGCGATGGATGGACATTATCTTGCCCATGAGTATTTCAATGCCGATTGGCAGCCTATGGCCTTTTCCAGCGTCGCGGCCATGCTGGGCGAGGCCAAGCTCGAGTTCGCCGCGTCCGCCAACTATACCGCTCTGGTCGACATGCTGAACCTGACGGCTGAGCACCAGCAGTTCCTGGCCGAGATACCCGATCCTATTTTTCGCGAGACGACGCGCTCCTTCCTCGTCAACGAGCAATTCCGCAGGGATTACTGGGTCAAGGGCGCACGCAGGCTGACGCCGTTCGCCCAGGCCAGTGCCTTGCGGGCCGTGCGCGTGATGCTGGCCGTGCCCCGCGACGAAGTGGTGTTGAGCGTGCATGGCGTGCTGGGCGACGCCGATATGGACGAGCGCGTCTATGCGCCCGTGCTGGACGCCATGGCTGACCATCGCGTGTACACGATAGGCGAACTGGAGCAGCAACTGGCTGGCAGCGAAGCCAGTCTGGCGGCCTTGCTGCAGATCATGCTGGTACTGGCCAGCAAGGGCAGCGTGTCTGCCGTCCAGGACGAGGCCGGCATCGCCGCTGCGCGGCCGCAGACGGCGCGCCTGAATGCACACTTGCTGGAGCAGGCGCTGGCAAGAACCGATTTGCACATCCTCGCCAGCCCCCTGACGGGCGGCGGCGTGGTTGTATCGCATTTACAACAGCTCTTCCTGTGGGCGAAACTGCAAGGTTGTCCAACGCCGCAAGACTGGGTGCGCACGACGTGGCCCTTGCTGCTGCGCCTGAAGCAGCTGATGACGAAGGATGGGCAGCCCTTGTTGACGGAAGAGGAAAACCTGGCCGAATTGTTGGCGCAGGCACAGTATTTTTCCGCGCGCATCTTGCCTGTTTTACGCGCACTGGGTGTGACTGACTGAGGCACGGTGCCGGCCAGCCTGCCGGTGCCGGCAAGCCTGCTGCCAAGTTATTTGAATTGTGAATGATCGTCATTGATTTTGCGATTTTCGTTAATGATTTGCGGCGGGCGGCACAAGCAATAAAAAATTATGTTGCGGCGCAACTAGCGCCCTGTGTGCTACACTTTTAGGGTTTTTGCGGCGCCGCAGGTGCGGTTGCTGTTCGTAGAAGCTGCGAACAGAGTGCTTTAGGCACATGGCTGCTTACTAATTATGGCCGCGCAAGCGGCATCGGTCTTATGCCCCTGTCAACTCCCGTATCCCGGCGCGCCCTACGGCACTCCCGCGTTATCGACGTCCAAGCGTATATGCGCGACGACGGCCTGTGGGATATTGACGCCCATATCACCGATATCAAAAGCTATGACGCGACCCTGGCCTCCGGCCCCCGTCCCGCCGGCGCCCCTCTGCATGACCTCCATTTACGCATTACCGTCGATCGCGCACTGACCATTGTCGAGGCCGAAGCTGCCTCCGATGCCGTGCCCTATCCCGGTTTTTGCGATACCATCGGCCCCGCTTACAGGGCGCTGATCGGATTGAATTTATTGAAGAATTTCCGCCGCGACTTGAAACAGCGCCTGGCGGGAATCGCCGGCTGTACCCATTTGACCGAACTGGCGCAAGTCTTGCCGACTGCGACGGTTCAGGCATTTGCCGGCGATGTCTGGTCGACCCGTGACGGTGCGAATGCTGACTTATCGCATGAAAAGCCGTTTCAACTCGACAAATGCCACGCCCTGCGCACCGATGGCGGGGCGGTTGCACAGTATTACCCGCGCTGGGTAGCCAAAGCGTGACCCCGGCGCTGTATTTCCTGTTTTTTTGCACCACTAACCGTATTTTTACACATCAGTATCAGAAGGGAAGCCAGCATGAAAATCCATGAGTATCAAGCCAAAGAAATCCTCCGGCAGCACGGAGTGACGGTACCACGCGGTATTCCGTGCATGTCCGTCGAAGAAGCCGTCAAGGCTGCGGAAACCCTGGGCGGCCCGGTATGGGTTGTCAAGGCGCAGATCCACGCAGGTGGCCGCGGCAAGGGCGGCGGCGTGAAAGTGGCAAAATCGATGGAACAGGTCAAGGAATACGCTGACCAGATCATGGGCATGCAGCTGATCACGCACCAGACCAGCGCCGAAGGCCAGAAAGTCAACCGCCTGCTGGTGGAAGAGGGCGCCGACATCAAGCAAGAACTGTACGTTTCGCTGGTCACCGACCGCGTTACCCAGAAAATCGTCCTGATGGCATCGTCCGAAGGCGGCATGGACATCGAAGAAGTGGCCGAGAGCCACCCTGAGAAGATCCACCACGTCACCATCGATCCGGGCGTTGGCCTGACCGATGCCCAGGCAGACGACATCGCCGCCAAGATCGGCGTGCCTGCCGGTTCCATCGCCGACGCGCGCGCCAACCTGCAAGGCCTGTACAAAGCCTACTGGGAAACCGACTGCTCGCTGGCCGAAATCAACCCGCTGATCGTCACCGGCAGCGGCAAGGTCATCGCCCTGGACGCCAAGTTCAACTTTGACCCGAACGCCCTGTTCCGTCATCCGGAAATCGTCGCCCTGCGCGATCTGGACGAAGAAGATCCAGCTGAAATCGAAGCGTCGAAATTCGACCTGGCTTACATTTCGCTCGACGGCAACATCGGTTGCCTGGTGAATGGCGCCGGCCTGGCCATGGCCACCATGGACACGATTAAACTGTTCGGCGGCGAGCCAGCCAACTTCCTGGACGTCGGCGGCGGCGCCACGGCAGAAAAAGTGACCGAAGCGTTCAAGATCATGCTGAAAAACCCAGGCCTGAAAGCCATCCTGGTGAACATTTTCGGCGGCATCATGCGTTGCGACGTGATCGCTGAAGGCGTCATCGCCGCAGTGAAAGCTGTCTCGCTGAACGTACCGCTGGTCGTGCGCATGAAGGGCACCAACGAAGACCTGGGCAAAAAGATGCTGGCCGATTCCGGTCTGCCTATCATCGCAGCCGACACCATGGAAGATGCAGCCAAGAGCGTCGTTGCCGCTGCTGCCGGTCAAGCTTAATTAAGGAATCAACATGTCCATTCTGATCAATAAAGATACCAAAGTCGTTACCCAAGGGATCACCGGCAAGACCGGCCAGTTCCACACCCGCGGATGCCGCGACTACGCGAACGGCAAAGCTGCCTTCGTGGCAGGCGTGAACCCGAAGAAAGCCGGCGAAGATTTCGAAGGCATTCCTATTTTCGCTAACGTTACCGAAGCGAAAAAAGAAACCGGCGCCAACGTTTCCGTGATCTACGTGCCGCCAGCAGGCGCGGCAGCGGCGATCTGGGAAGCTGTCGAAGCTGAAATGGATCTGGCCATTTGCATCACCGAAGGCATTCCTGTCCGCGACATGATGGCCCTGAAAGACCGCATGGCTAAAGCCAACAGCAAAACCTTGCTGCTGGGCCCTAACTGCCCAGGCCTGATCACGCCAGACGAAATCAAGATCGGCATCATGCCAGGTCACATCCACAAGAAGGGCCGTATCGGCGTCGTTTCCCGTTCGGGCACCCTGACCTATGAAGCAGTGGGTCAGCTGACCGCACTGGGCCTGGGCCAATCGTCGGCAGTCGGCATCGGCGGCGACCCGATCAACGGTCTGAAGCACATCGACATCATGAAGATGTTCAATGATGATCCAGATACCGACGCGGTCATCATGATCGGCGAAATCGGCGGTCCGGACGAAGCCAACGCGGCTTATTGGATCAAAGACAACATGAAAAAACCGGTCGTCGGCTTCATCGCTGGCGTAACGGCTCCTCCAGGCAAGCGCATGGGCCACGCCGGCGCGCTGATCTCGGGCGGTGCCGATACGGCGCAAGCCAAGCTGGAAATCATGGAAGCTTGCGGCATCACCGTGACCAAAAACCCGTCGGAAATGGCGCGTCTGCTGAAAGCCATGCTGTAATTTCAGCCTGATTCATGCAGTATAAAAAAAAGGAGCTTCGGCTCCTTTTTTTTGTCCGCAAGACAGGCCGATTCCCGCCCTGGGGCGACGGCGCTGGTCCGAATCCGCCCAAATGCGTCGCTTTTCTTTCCATGCCTGCCAACGCCGCCCCGGGGCGCCGCTGGCACGGCGCTTGCACCATGCACGGCGTGACCAACTGCACTCCGGGAGGATGCGATGCGCGCGCAAAGCGGATTTACCCTGATAGAACTGATGATCGTGGTGGCCATCGCCAGCATCCTGGCGGCCGTGGCCATTCCCCAGTACGGCGACTATACGATGCGGGCCAAGGTCAGCAACGTGCTGGCCGCTGCCGCGCCCCTGAAGACGGCCGTGGCCCTGTGCGTGCAGGAAAATGGCGGCGAGGCGGCCGCCTGCAGCACCCCCACCGAAGCCGTGCCCAGCGCCATCCCCGTGTTCAGCCCGACGCGCGAAGTGGCAGGCGCCAAGGTCCACAAGGGCAATATCGAGCTGACCCTGGCGGGCGACCTGGGCAGCGGCTTGGGCGGTCAGAAGGTGAACATGGAGTTGCAGCTCGGCACCAGCAGCCTGAGCTGGTTTAACAGCACCACCGTGACGAATGCGGCAGCCAAGGAAGCGATTACCCGCACGAATATTCCCAAGGTGGTGGCGACGCAGTAAGCGACACCTGCCGCGCCCGTGTCAGACGATTTTTTGCCGGTCCGCGATCAGCGCTTCATAGGTGAGGTTTTGCAGCAGGGTGTAGTGGGTCGGTTCCAGGTCGATGAATTGCACGCCATACGTATAGATTTCGGCCACTCCGGCGGCGTGGCCATTGGACGGCTTGCCCACGCTGACGTTCTGGATGCGGGCGCGCGTGTTGACGCGCATCTGATGCTTGTTCGGCTGCACCAGCAGGGTAAAGCTCAGTGCCACGCCTTCTTCATCGGGCGTGAGCATGCTGGGTGCCTCGATCAGCGCGCCCGAGACGCTGAGGTTGACGATGAACACGGGCACGGCCGCCACGTCGCGGTAGCTCAGCTGCGCGGGAATCTCCACCTTGACGCGCATGGCCGTGCGCAGGCTGGTGCCCTGGATGGCGTCGGGAAAGCTCAGGTGCACATAGTTGAGCGGACGGCCGAAGAGGCGCAGCACGCTGCACGCAAACGAACAGACGGTGATGCCGGAAAACACGCGGATGGTCAGCTTGTCGCCTTCGTTGAGCACGATGGAGGCGCCGTTTTCCATGGGAATCTTGACGATCAGGTACTCGTCTTTCACATAGCCGATCACGGTCGAGAAATGCTGGATCGGTTTGATGGTGCGGTGCGTGATGAACTGGATGCGTCCCCCCACCTGCAGATTCATGGCCTCGAATTCGAAGTCCTGGAGCTTGCTTTCTGCGGCGGGCGTGTTGCTTGTCATGCGATGCTCATCTGTATATGGTCGACTCGCAGTATGCATGATTTCTTGATGAAAAAGCATTCCTATCAATGAAATTCACTTTCGCATCGAAAAATATCATGGGCACGTGCCGGTGCGCGGTGCAGGCTTTACAATTGCGTCAATATTGACGAATGTAAATCTTATGCCACGCAGCTACTTCTGGACCATGTTGTTCCTGATCCTGCATCAAATCGACGCTGCCTACTGGAAAGAGTGGGAGATGTTTCACGTGCCGGGCGGCGTGCAGGGTTTTCTCGTGTTTAACCTGGCGGCGATTGCCGTGGTGCTGGCCGGTTACCGGCACGTGCTGCTGGCCACCCCGCGAGCGCCCCTGTATGCTTGTGTCTGCGCCGCGCTGGGTGTGGGGACATGCCTGATCCATACCGGCTTTGCGCTGGCAGGACTGGAACAATTCCACTTGCCCCTGTCCGTGGCCATCATCGCGTTGTGCCTGGGCTGCGCCGTCTGGCTGCTGTGCGACTTGCGCCGCATCCGGGGCCGGCTGGCGCGCCAGGCGGCATAGTTACACTTCCGCGTGCCAATCGCCCGACTTGCCGCCATGCTTTTCCAGCACGCGCACGTTGGTCATGACCATGCCCCGGTCGACGGCCTTGCACATGTCGTAGATCGTCAGCAAGCCGATCTGCACGGACGTGAGCGCTTCCATTTCCACGCCCGTCTTGCCCGTGGTGTCGACCTGGGCGCGGCAATGCACGCTGTTGGCCGCTTCATCCACGTCGAAATCGACGGTGACGCGCGTGAGGGCCAGCGGGTGGCACAGGGGAATCAGGTCGCTGGTGCGCTTGGCGCCCATGATGGCGGCGATGCGGGCGATGCCCAGCACGTCGCCTTTCTTGGCGTTGCCGGAAATGATCAAGGCCAGGGTGGCCGGCTGCATGCGGATGGTGCCGGCGGCCACGGCGTTGCGGCGCGTGTCCTCCTTGCTGCCCACGTCGACCATATGGGCTTGGCCCGTAGCGTCGAAATGGGTCAGTTCCCCGGCGGGGGCTTGCTTGTCTGCTGTTGTCATGGCGTCAAAATAGGTGAGGAACGGGGGCGCGGCAGGCCGAATCACGGCCCCATGCCACTGGCATGGCGCGTGGGAATGGGCGCCGCTAACAAGGTATGATAGCACCCGTGAATTCAAAAACTCCCCTTCCGATCGTACTTGAAAACGCCGCTGCGGCATGGCTGCGCCGCTTGCGGCGCGCATCCGTGCTGGCTGCATTGTCGCTGGCGGCGCCCTGTGCGCTGGCGCAAACCTATACGTCCGCGCCAGCGGCGCCATCTGCCGGCGCGGCGGCCAAGCCGGGAAGCGGCTGGACGCCCCTGGCCGTGCCGCCGGCGCCGAACCTGCCGAACCTGGGCGATACCTCGCGCGAAGACCTGTCGCCGGCGATGGAGCGCAAGATCGGCGAGGAAATCATGCGCGGCATCCGCGGCGACCGCGACTATCTCGATGACGCGCCCTTGCTCGAATACCTGAATACCTTCGGCAACGCCCTCGTGGCGGCGCGCCCCAGCGTGCGCGGCGAAACGAATTACGACTATTTCTTCTTTGCCGTGCGCGATCCCCAATTGAACGCGTTTGCCTTGCCGGGCGGTTTCATCGGCGTGCACTCGGCCCTGGTGCTGGCGGCGCAAACGGAGGCGGAACTGGCTTCCGTGCTGTCGCACGAGATCGGCCACGTGGCGCAGCGCCATATCGCGCGCATGCTGGGCCAGCAGCGTCAGGATGCCCTGATGCCGCTGGCCGCCATGCTGCTGGCGGCGCTCGCGTCGCGCGCGGGCGGCGACGTGGCCATGGGCGTGTTTGCCGCCGGCCAGGGCCTGGCCATCCAGCGCCAGCTCAATTTCGGCCGCGACGCCGAACGCGAGGCGGACCGCATCGGTTTCCAGATCATGGGCGAAGCCGGTTTCGACACCACCGGCATGGTGGCCTTTTTCGGCCGCATGCAGGCGGCCAGCCGTTCGTACAGCGACCTGATGCCCGCCTATCTGCAGACCCACCCGCTGACGACGGAACGCATCGCCGACATCCAGGCGCGCATCCGCGAGCAGCCGTACAAGCAGCGTGCGGACAGCCTGAGTTTCCACCTGGCCCGCGCGCGCGCGCGCGTGCTGCAGGATGAAAGCGTGCAAGGCTTGCTGAACGCCAAGGCCGTCTTCAAGACGCAGCTGGAACAGCAAAGCCGCTTCCAGGTGACGGCCGCCCATTACGGCTTGTCCTTTGTCGCCGTCAAGCAGGGCAAGCCGGCGGAGGCGCAAAAGGAACTCGATGCGGCCAATGCCGCCCTGCACCAGCCGGCCGGGCCGAATGTGCTGACGTCGGGCGGCACGCAGGGCCCCAATTCGCTGCTGGCGGCGATGGGGCTGGAAGTGCTGTTGATGCCGGCGCAAAAGAAGGAAGTGGCGCAACAGGCTTTGAAGGCGGCCGATGCGGCGCGCCAGCAGTTTCCCCTCTCGCGCGGCATTGCCCACCAATATGCGGAAGCGCTGATGGCTGCCGGCAAGCTGGAGCAAGCCACCTTGTACCTGCGTGAGCAGGTGCAGCTCTACAAGGAAGAGCCGGAACTGTACGATTTACTGGCGAAAGCCTATGCGGATCAGGGCAAGATGACCTTGCAGCATATGGCGCTGGCCGAATCCTACGTGCTGCAGGGCGCCACCATGGCCGCGCTGGACCAGCTGACGATCGCCCGCAAATCGACGGACGCGACCTTTTATGACCAGGCCGTGATCGATGCGCGCGAGCGCGAATTGCAGGAAAAGCGCCGCGAGCAGATCAAGGACCAGAAGGGATAAGCCTTATTCGGCTTGCGGCATCGGCTGGAAGTCGAAGGTTTGCGGCACGGCGTCGTAGCGCAGCGGCTGCACGGCGATCTCCTTGCCGTTATGCAATAGGGTCAGCTTGCCCCGGCGCTCTTCCAGCCACGCCAGCAAGGCCTCGTCGCTGGCCACCTGACCATCGACGTGCAGGGCGTCCAGCACTTGCGCCATGTCGCGGTCATCGACCTGCGCCACGACCTCGCCCTGGCGCAAGATCAAGACGCCGTTGTCGCACCAATACACCTGCTCGATCTGTTCCAGCGGCGCGCCCGTCTGCAAGACAAAACCGTGCCGCGGGTCGCTGCGGGCGATGTAGGGTGTCGCTTCCAGATTTACATACACGCGCTGCGGGCCGTTCTGGAAGAACCAGCAGCCGCGTTCGTCATGGCCGTAATTGCGGTTGATAAATCCCAGTAGGGCTTCGTGGGCGATCTTGTCGCCAGGCAGTTGTCGCTGTTGCGCCTGCTGGTCGCGCATGCGCCAGTGGCCGCGCGCGTCCAGGCCCAGCCAGCCGTAGCAGTGCGGTACGTTCGGCCATTTGGCCAGGGCCTGTTTGACGAGTTCATCCATGTGTAGCGTTTTCCGTGTGCGTTTGCGAACTGCCAGCGTGACAGGTTTGCGGGGCCGGCGGCGCCATGTTGCCGCCCTCAAAAAAATGGAGCAGGCGCTGCGGCAGCCAGCGTGTGCTGCCCGGCAACTTGCCTGCCGCAAAGCCGACGTGGCCGCCGTGGCGCGGATACTCGAGCGTGACCGTCGGCGCGGCGCTGCGCGGCAGGAAGCGCCCGGGCAGGAAGGGGTCGTTTTGCGCGTTCAGCACCAGGGTCGGCACCGTGATGTCCTGCAAGACGTGCTTGGCGCTGGCGCGGTGCCAGTAATCGTCGGCGTCGCGGTAGCCGTGCAGGGGCGCCGTGACGACATTGTCGAAGGCGTGCAAGTCGCGCGCGGCCAGCATGGCCTCGCGCGCGAACAGGCCGGGAAACTGTTCCAGCTTGGCCAGGCATTTCGGTTTGAGCGTGTTCAGGAACATGCGCGTGTAGAGCCGGTTCGCTCCCGATGACAGGGCCTTGCCCCCTTGCGCCAGGTCCAGCGGGGCCGACACGGCCGCCGCCGCATCGATGAAATCGGCCTGGTGCTGCGACTGGCCCAGCCAGCACAGCAGGGCATTGCCGCCCAGCGAGACGCCGGCCGCGTAAAACTTGCCTGTCGCGCGCGGGCGCAGGCGCTGCACGATCCAGTCCACTTCCTGCGCATCGCCCGAATGGTAAAAGCGGGGCGCCAGGTTCGCTTCGCCCGAGCAGCCGCGAAAATGCGGCACGGCGCCCGACCAGCCGCGCGCGGCCACCTCGGCCATCAGGGCGCGCGCGTAATGGCTGTTCGACGAGCCTTCCAGGCCGTGGAACAGCAGCACGAAGGGCTGGCCCGGCTGACCGTCGACCAGGTCGACGTCGACGAAGTCGCCGTCGGGCGCTTGCCAGCGTTCGCGGCGGAAGGCCACGGCCGGCTTGGCGAGGCACACGGCAGGATAAATCGTCTGCGCGTGGCCGCCAGGCAGCCAGAGCGGGGCGGTGTAGGGGGCGTTGTCAATAAGCGGCAAGAACATCAGTGCAGGATCTGCGTTCCCGTGGCGTCGGCCGGCGCGCCGCCCGGGGCGATGGACGCGTGGTGCAGCACGATGCGCCAGCCGCGCGGCGTTTTCACATACACATTCGTCGCCAGCAGATGCGCCGGTGCGCCGTCTTCATTGGTGACGCCTTCGATGACCGTGTGCACCGAACTCATCAGATTGTGCGTTTCATGCAGCTGCGCGGGCACGATGTGCAGGCCGCCGCCGGCCAGGATGGTTTCCCACGAGGCGCGGATGGCGGCATGGCCGATCAGGCGCGCGCCGCCCGGGTGGATGCAGACGATTTCTTCATCGTCGGCCCATAGCGCCATCAGCGCTTCGAGGTCGGCGCGGTGCAAGGCATCGTAGAACGCCGCTTCGACTTCCGCGGCGCTGCCATTGAGTTCTTTCAGACGTTTCATGACGACTCCGGGCTGAACGGTATAACTTGATGCACATAAAAACGGCGCGCTGGGGGCGCGCCGCTGGGCAGTTTAATGATGGCCGGCGCTGGCGCCTTCCTTCAGGGTGTAGGCCGTGCCGCAGTACGGGCACTTGGCGATACCGTCCTTGTTGAATTCCAGAAACACGCGCGGATGCGATGACCACAGCGGCATGGCCGGGTTAGGGCAGTGGGCTGGCAAGTCTTTACCGTCGAGTTCGACCGCTGGCTGGGTGGTTTTTGTCATCTTGTCATGCTCCGTGAGGCTGTATGGATGGAAGTCGGCTGCTGCCAAAACCACGATTTTAACGGATTCAGGCAGACAGCAAAAATCATGGCTAAAATGGCGGCTTGATCATCTTCGGCTGCGGCGCGGGTTTTCGCGGAAATATGGCGGCTGCAGCGCCACACTGACTGGATTTGCCTTGCCGGTATCACCGTTGCCGCCCTTGTCGTCTTGCACCATTGTTGTGCAGTTACCACACTCAGCCTGCCGGGGGCTCGCATGAACACCCGCGTGAACGCCGTCCCGGCCAGCAGCGATGATGCCTTGCTGAAAGATGCCTGGCGTGCCGGCCTGAACCTGGGGGCGCCCACCCTGCTGGGCATCGCCGCCTGGGGCATGGTGGTGGGTGTGGCCATGGTGAAAAGCGGCCTGACCGTGGCGCAGGCGGGCGCCATGACCCTGTTTGTCTTTGCCGGCTCGGCCCAGCTTGCATCCTTGCCCCTGCTGGCCGCGCAAGCGCCCGTGTGGGTGATCTTCGCCACGGCCCTCGTCGTCAATTTGCGTTTTGTTATCTTTTCCGTGCTGCTGGCCCCCCATTTTTCCCATCTGCCGTGGCGCCAGCGCTTCGCGCTCGGCTATGTGGCCGGTGACATTACGGTGGGCCTGTTCCTGCAGCGCTATCCGCACGAAACGCCGGACCCGGCCAAGCTGCCTTTCCTGAAAGGCTTGATCTATCCCAACTGGCTGGCCTGGCAAACCGGTTCCTTCATCGGCATCGTGCTGGGCGCCATCGTGCCGGCCGAATGGGGGCTGGGTTTTGCGGGCACGCTGGCGATCCTGTGCGTGACGGTGCCGCTCATCCTCAGCCGCGCCGCCCTGTGCGGCGTGCTGGTGGCGGGCACGGTCGCCGTGCTGGCGTTCAGCCTGCCGTATAAGCTGGGCTTGCTTGTGGCTGTGGTGGTGGGCATGGTCAGCGCCATGGCCGTGGAAGAATTGACAGAAAAGTGGACAAAACGCCATGTTTGACGGCATCGATTGGGGCAGGAGCGACGTGTGGATCGCCATCGCCGTGCTGGTGGTGGCCACGGCCGCCACGCGCAGCACCTTCTGGCTGATCGGCCACCACATCACCATTCCGCGCCGCGTGGGCGAGATGCTGCGCTATGCGCCGGCCTGCGCGCTGGCGGCCATCATTGCGCCCGACATGCTGATGGAAGGGCCGCAAGTGCACTTTGACTTGTCGAATCTGAAACTCTTGTCGGGTATTGCCGCTACGCTCTTTTTCGTGATTCGCCGCAATATGCTGCAAACCATCGTGTTCGGCATGCTGGTTTTCACGGGCTTGCGACTGTTGCATGTTTTTCAGTAAAGCAGGACAAATCGGCGATTTGGTCTGGTCATTGCGGTAAAATAGCGCATTTCCTTCCACTCGTCATCTGGATCGCCATGTCAGCTGTTTTCAACTTCATCCGTCTGCAAGATTTGATCGCCCAAAATGCACTGCAAGGCAAGCGCGTATTCATCCGCGCCGACCTGAACGTTCCGCAAGATGACAGTGGCAAGATCACCGAAGATACGCGCATCCGCGCTTCGGTGCCGGCCATCCGTGCCGCCCTCGACGCTGGCGCCGCCGTCATGGTGACGTCGCACCTGGGCCGTCCGACGGAAGGCGAGTTCAAGCCGGCCGACAGCCTGGCGCCCGTGGCGGCCCGCCTGTCCGAGCTGCTGGGCCAGGAAGTTGCATTGAAACAAAACTGGGTCGACGGCGCCGGCCTGGAAAACCTGGCTGCCGGCCAGGTCGTCCTGCTGGAAAACGTGCGCGTCAACAAGGGCGAAAAGAAAAACAGCGATGAGCTGGCGCAAAAAATGGCCAAATTGTGCGATATCTACGTCAATGACGCGTTCGGCACGGCCCACCGCGCCGAAGCGTCCACGCACGGCATCGCCAAGTTCGCGCCCGTCGCCTGCGCCGGTCCGCTGCTGGCCGCCGAACTCGATGCGCTGGGCAAAGCGCTGCACGCGCCAGCCCGCCCGCTGCTGGCCATCGTTGCCGGTTCGAAAGTATCGAGCAAGCTGACCATTTTGAAAGCCCTGTCCGACAAGGTCGATAATCTGATCGTCGGCGGCGGCATCGCCAATACCTTCATGAAAGCCGTTGGCTTGAACGTCGGCAAGTCGCTGGTGGAAGCGGAGCTCGTCGACGAAGCGAAAGCCATCATCGACATCATGGCCAAGCGCGGCGCGCAAGTGCCGATTCCCGTCGATGTCGTGTGCGCCAAGGAGTTTTCGCCGACAGCCGCCGCCACCGTCAAGGACGTGGCCGACGTGGCGGATGACGACATGATCCTCGATATCGGCCCGAAAACGGCAGCCCTGCTGGCGCAGCAGATCGCCGCCGCCGGCACCATCGTGTGGAACGGCCCCGTGGGCGTGTTCGAATTCGACCAGTTCGGCAACGGCACCAAGACCCTGGCCCTGGCGATTGCCGAGTCGAAAGCATTTTCGATCGCCGGCGGTGGCGATACTCTGGCGGCGATTGCCAAATACGATATTACGGATAAAATCAGCTATATCTCGACGGGCGGCGGCGCTTTCCTGGAGTTCCTGGAGGGCAAGACATTGCCTGCCGTGGAAATGCTCATGCAACGCGCCGGCTAAGACGGAGCGTTCAGCAGTTCAGTACCAAGCGCAGCCTGACCGCTGCGCTTTTACCTTGCCGGCGGCTGTCTCAAACCGGCCTTGCTCACCTTCGCTCGCGCACAAGGATTCCTATGCCACGTGGTACAAAAATCGTAGCAACAATCGGCCCCGCCTCCACCGACTTCGATATCCTGGTCAAAATGATACGTGCGGGCGTCGACGTGGTGCGCTTGAATTTTTCCCACGGCAAGGCGCAGGACCATATCGACCGCGCCGCGCTGGTGCGTCTGGCGGCGGCCGAGTGTGGCCGCGAAGTGGCCATCATGGCCGATATGCAAGGGCCGAAGATTCGTGTCGGCAAGTTTGAAAACACGCGCATTCAGCTCGAAGCGGGCGAGCGCTTCATCCTCGACGCCAAGTGGGGAGAAAACGGCGAGCTGGGCAACCAGGAACGGGTCGGCCTCGACTACAAGGCCTTGCCGCGCGACTTGCACAAGGGCGACGTGCTGCTGCTGAACGATGGCCTCATCGTGCTGATCGTCGAGCGCATCCACGGCAGCGAAATCCACACCACCGTGAAAATCGGCGGCGAGTTGTCGAACAACAAGGGCATCAACCGCCAGGGCGGCGGCCTGTCCGCGCCGGCCCTGACGGCCAAGGATATGGAAGATATCAAGACGGCCATGAGTTTCCAGGCCGACTATCTCGCCATTTCCTTCCCGAAATGCGCGACCGACATGGAAATGGCGCGCCAGCTGGCCAATATCGCCGGCGAACCGTACCACCACAAGCCGATGATGATCGCCAAGATCGAGCGGGCGGAAGCCATTCCCGCGCTGCAGGAAATCCTGGACGCTTCCGACGGCATCATGGTGGCGCGCGGCGATTTGGCCGTCGAGGTGGGCAATGCGGCCGTGCCGGCCTTGCAGAAGCGCATGATCAAGATGGCGCGCGCGTCGAACAAATTAGCCATTACTGCCACGCAGATGATGGAATCGATGATCGTCAACGCCGTGCCCACGCGCGCCGAAGTGTCCGATGTGGCCAATGCCGTGTTGGACGGCACGGATGCCGTCATGACGTCGGCCGAGACGGCCTCGGGCAAGTACCCGATCGAGACGGTGGAAATGATGGCCGCCATCTGCGTCGAAGCGGAACAGTCCGAATACAACAAGCTCGATGCCGACTTCCTCAACGTCACGTTTACCCGCATCGACCAGTCGATCGCCTACGGCGCGCTGTTTACAGCCCACCACCTGCGCGTGAAAGCCATCGTGGCGCTGACGGAATCGGGTTCCACCGCCTTGTGGATGAGCCGCCACAGTATCGATACGCCGATCTATGCGCTCACGCCGAGCGTCACGACTTTGCGCAAAGCCGCGCTGTACCGCAATGTTCGGGCGTATCATCTGATGCAGAACGCTCCCAGCGCGCAGGTGCTGAAGCAGGCGGAAGAGCTGCTGGTGGCGCAGGGCATCGTCAAAAAGGGCGACATGATCGTCGTCACCTGGGGCGAGCCGATGGGCCAGGTGGGCGGTACGAATGCATTAAAGATTGTGACAGTCGGCGAATTTGAATAAGGCCCAAGAATTCAGGCGCCGGCGCGGTTATTGACCACCGCGAAGCGCCGCAACGGTTTCTATTGTTATCTGGAGTATTACCATGTCTCTCGTATCCATGCGTCAACTGCTGGACCATGCCGCCGAAAACGGCTATGGCATTCCTGCTTTCAACGTCAACAACCTGGAACAAGTGCAAGCCATCATGGCTGCCGCCGATGCGCTCAACAGCCCGGTGATCATGCAGGCGTCCGCCGGCGCGCGCAAGTACGCCGGTGAAGCGTTCCTGCGCCACCTGATCGACGCCGCCGTCGAAGCGTATCCGCACATCCCGGTCGTCATGCACCAGGATCACGGCCAGTCGCCGGCCGTCTGCATGGCCGCCATCCGCTCGGGTTTTACTTCCGTGATGATGGACGGTTCGCTGGAAGCGGACGGCAAGTCGGTCGCGTCGTACGAATACAACGTGGAAGTGTCGCGTGAAGTGGTGAAATTCTCGCACGCCATCGGCGTGACGGTGGAAGCGGAACTGGGCGTGCTCGGTTCGCTGGAAACCATGAAGGGCGACAAGGAAGACGGCCATGGCGCCGACGGCACCATGACGCGCGAGCAACTGCTGACGGACGTGGCGCAAGCGGCCGACTTCGTGCAGCGCACCCAGTGCGACGCCCTGGCGATCGCCATCGGCACCTCGCACGGCGCCTACAAATTCACGCGCAAGCCGACGGGCGACATCCTGGCCATCGACCGCATCAAGGAGATCCACGCGCGCATCCCGAACACCCACCTGGTGATGCACGGTTCCTCGTCGGTGCCGCAGGAATTGCTGGCCATCATCCGCGAATTTGGCGGCGACATGAAGGAAACCTACGGCGTGCCAGTCGAAGAAATCCAGGAAGGCATCCGTCACGGCGTGCGCAAGATTAACATCGACACCGATATCCGCCTGGCGATGACGGCCGCGATCCGCAAGTACCTGTTCGAGAACCCGTCGAAATTCGACCCGCGCGACTTCCTGAAGCCAGCCCGCACCGCCGCCGAGCAAATCGTGCGCGCGCGCATGCAGGCTTTCGGCTGCGAAGGCCAGGCGTCGAAAATCAAGGTCATCACGATGGAAAAAATGGCCGAGCGCTACAAGGCCGGCGAGCTGTCGCAAATTGTGAAGTAAAATTCTGTCTGGAACGGGCCGGAAGCAATGCTCCGTGCCCGATTTTCTCGACCGGCGGGCGCCTTCCCTGCCTGCCGGTTTCGTTTCATCCAACTATTCCCCCGCTATGAACAGCCTCTATCAGACTTCCATCCATTCCCTGCCATTGCTGGGCCACGGCAAGGTCCGCGACAATTACGCCGTTGGCGACGACAAGATCCTGATCGTCACCACGGACCGCCTGTCGGCCTTCGATGTCGTCATGAATGAGCCTATCCCCGGCAAGGGCAAGGTCCTCAACCAGATGAGCGATTTCTGGTTCGAGAAACTGGGCCATATCGTGCCGAACCACCTGACCGGCGTGGCGCCGGAGTCCGTGGTGGCGCCCGAGGAAGTAGAGCAAGTCAAGGGCCGCGCCGTCGTGGCCAAGCGCTTGAAGCCCATCATGGTCGAGGCAGTCGTGCGCGGCTACATCATCGGTTCGGGCTGGAAAGATTACCAGGACACGGGCAGCATCTGCGGCATCAAGCTGCCAGCTGGCTTGCAACAGGCGGAAAAGCTGCCGGAACCGATCTTCACCCCGGCGGCCAAGGCCGAACTGGGCGAGCATGACGAAAACATCAGCTTTGCGGAAATGGAAGAGCGCATCGGCGCGGAACTGGCCGCCAAGATGCGCGACGTCGCCATTGCCCTGTACAAGACGGCCGCCGAGTACGCGGCCACGCGCGGCATCATCATCGCCGACACCAAGTTCGAATTCGGCCTGGACGACAACGGCGTCATGCATCTGATGGATGAAGTGCTGACGGCCGACTCCTCGCGCTTCTGGCCAGCGGACTCGTATCAGCCTGGCATTTCGCCGCCGTCGTTCGACAAGCAATTCGTGCGCGACTACCTGGAAACACTGACCTGGGGCAAGACCGCACCGGCGCCCGCGTTGCCGGCCGACGTCATTGAAAAAACCCAGGCCAAGTACTTTGAAGCCATCGAACGCCTGACGGGCGAGAAGCTGAAGGCCTGAGATGAGCGAGCAGAATAAGCCGCTGGTCGGCGTCATCATGGGTTCGTCTTCGGACTGGGACGTGATGCAGAACGCGGTCGCCATCCTGAAACAGTTTGGCGTGCCGTACGAAGCGCAAGTCATTTCCGCGCACCGCATGCCCGACGAGATGTATGCGTATGCGAAAAGCGCACGCGCGCGCGGCTTGCGCGCCATCATCGCCGGCGCCGGCGGTGCGGCCCACCTGCCTGGCATGGTGGCCGCCATGACCATCGTGCCCGTGCTGGGCGTGCCCGTGCCATCGAAGTATTTGCGCGGCGAAGATTCCATGCTGTCGATCCTGCAAATGCCCAAGGGCGTGCCCGTGGCCACCTTCGCCATCGGCGAAGCGGGCGCGGCGAATGCGGCGCTGACGGCGGTGGCGATGCTTGCCGCCAACGACGACGCCCTGGCCGAGCAGCTGGAAGCCTTCCGTGCCACGCAAACGGCCGCCGCCAAGGCCATGGTCTTGCCTGAATAATGTGCTTGAAAAATAATGAATAGTAAATCGACTTCCCCATTGCTGCCCGCCGCCAATCCACCGGCATGGCTGGGCGTGATGGGCGGCGGCCAGCTCGGCCGCATGTTTGCCCAGGCCGCCCAGAGCATGGGCTACCAAGTGGCCGTGCTGGAACCATCGGACGCCTGCCCTGCGGGGCAGGTGGCGCAGCGCCTGGTCAATGCCGGCTACAGCGATGCGGCCGGCCTCGACGCCCTGGCCGCGCAGTGTCTGGCCGTCACCACGGAATTCGAGAACGTGCCGGCCGACAGCCTGTCGCGCCTGGCCGAACGCGTGTTTGTGGCGCCCAACGCCCACGGCGTGTCGGTGGCGCAAGATCGCATCGCGGAAAAGCGTTTCTTTGTCGCCTGCGCCCCGAAATCGGGCGTGCTGCCGGCGCCGCATACGGTGATCGCCACGCAGCTGGACATCGACGGCATCGCCGACGACTTGCTGCCAGGCATTTTGAAAACCGTGCGTATGGGCTATGACGGCAAGGGCCAGTTCCGCGTGCGCACGCGCGACGAGGTGCGCGCCGCCTTCGCGGAAATGGGCGAGGTAACTTGCCTGTTGGAAAAGATGCTGCCGCTGGCGTATGAAGTGTCCGTGCTGACGGCGCGCGGCGTGGACGGCGCATCGGTCGTGTATCCGATCGCCGAAAACGTGCACCGCGACGGCGTGCTGTTTACTACCACGGTGCCGGGCCCGAACGTGTCGGACGACTGCGCCGCCATGGCGCAGCGGGCGGCGCAGGCGATGGTTGCCGAACTCGGCTATGTCGGCGTGCTGTGCATCGAGTTTTTCGTGCTCACCGACGGCAGCCTGGTGGTCAACGAAATGGCGCCGCGCCCGCATAACAGCGGCCACTACACGATGGATGCCTGCGTCACCAGCCAGTTCGCGCAGCAGGTGCGGGCCATGGCGCGCCTGCCGCTGGGCGACGTGCGCCAGCATTCGCCGGCCGTGATGCTCAACCTCCTCGGCGACGCCTGGTTTGCCGACGGCAGCGATGTCGCCAGCGAGCCGGCCTGGGACCGCATCCTGACCTTGCCGGGCGCGTGTCTGCACCTGTACGGCAAGGACGATCCGCGCCGTGGCCGCAAGATGGGTCACCTGACCTTCATCGCCGCCACCTTGCAAGAGGCGCAGCAGCGCCTGCGCGATGCGTGCCTGATCCTGGGAATCGCGCCGTGAGCGTGCCCGCACACGACCTGGCGGCAGCCGCTGCCGTGCTGGAAGCGGGCGGCCTCGTCGCTTTCCCGACGGAAACCGTGTACGGCCTCGGTGCCGATGCGGAAAACCCGGCCGCCGTGGCGCGCATCTATGAAGCCAAGGGCCGTCCCTCGGACCACCCCGTGATCGTGCACGTGGCGCCGGGCGCCGACCTGGCGCACTGGTCCGATGATATTCCGGTCGAGGCGGAACAGCTGGTGGCCGCCTTCTGGCCCGGTCCGCTGACCCTGATCGTCAAGCGCGCCGCGCATATCCCCGACGCCGTTTCCGGCGGCCAGGATACGGTGGGCTTGCGCTGCCCCTCGCATCCGGTGGCTATCGAACTGCTACGCACTTTCAAGGGCGGCAACGGCGGCCTGGCGGCGCCGTCGGCAAACAAGTTCGGCAACGTCAGCCCCACCACGGCGCAGCACGTGCGCGATGAATTCGCGGCGGAGCTCGACAGCGGCTTGCTGGGCCTGGTGCTCGACGGCGGGCAGAGCGACGTGGGCATCGAGTCGACCATCGTCGACCTGTCGCGCCTGGCCACGCACGGTCCCGTGTTGTTGCGTCCCGGCCATATCAGCAGCGAGCAGATCGCCGCCGTCATTGGCCGCGCACCGGCCGTGGCCGACGCGGCCGCACCGCGTGCTTCGGGCACCCTGGAATCGCACTATGCGCCACACACGCCTGTTGCGATGCAGCACAGCGACGACGTGCGCGCCACCTTGAACCGCCTGCTCAATGACGGGCGCCGCGTGGCGCTGATCCACTACTCGGATCTGCCGCCGGCCAGCGCCAGCGTGCGCCTGGCCGCCAGCCCGGAAAACTACGCACATGCGCTGTATGCCTCGCTGCGCACGATGGACCAGGTCGGCGCCGAGCTGATCCTCGTCGAAGCGCCACCGACCGGCCCCGCGTGGCTCGGCGTCAACGACCGTTTGCGGCGTGCCGCGTTCGGCTCAAGTGGTATCTTGCAGCAATTCCTGTCCGTCTGAAAAAAGCCCCGCAAGGGGCTTTTTCTTGATGCAGCGCAATAGCAATGCTTGCCACGAAACATAGTAAATCCTCCATAATTCAGCAGATCGCCCGGCCATCACAGGGCGCAGGCGGTGTTGTTATTTCGTTGATTTTTAAAGCATATTTTCTATACAAGCCTCATGAACGATGGCATATTAGTTGGGTAACGAATAGCACGCCCGTTCGTTTAGAAACCATAAAAAAGACCGAGGAGACAAAATGCATCAAACAAAATTTGCGCTGGCCGTGCTGGCTGCGGCTGTCCTTGCAGGTTGCGGCGGCGCCAGTGGCGGTGATCAAACCTTGAAAGTCAAGTACACGGCGCAGGTGTCGTTCGGCGACAGCCTGTCCGATGTCGGTTCGTATGCCGTGGGCACAGTGCTGGCGAAAGGTGGCGGCAAGTTCACCATCAATGGCGACAATACCAAGATCAATCCTGAACTGACAGGCAAGAACTGGACCGAGCACCTGGCCGCGCAATTCGGCCTGGCCGCCCCATGCGCCGCCGAGACTGGCCTGGAAGGCAATGCGGCAAAAGGCTTGTCTGTTCCACGCGTCAAGCATCCGGGCTGCTACGGCTACGCCATGGGCGGTTCGCGCGTGACCAACCCCGTCGGTCCGAACAACAAGTTGACGGGCAGCGAGCTCGGTGCCCTGACCGTGCCCGTGGTGACGCAGATCGCGAACCACCTGGCTGCTTCCGGGGGCAAGTTCAGCGGCACGGAAGCCGTTTTCGTGATGGCGGGCGGCAATGACGTGCTGTTCCAGCTCGGCGCATTGCAGGTCGGTGCGACGGCGGCCGGCAAGACGGCGGGCGCCGATGCGGGCGCCAAGGCTTTTGCCACCAATTTAACCATGGCCCTGGCCGCCGGCGCGCCCAATCCCGCCACGGCCGCCGCCTCCATCGGCGCCGCCATCCAGACGGCCAGCGCGGCGCCTGGCGCCACCTCGGCGACCATCGTCGGTGCCGCCGTGCAAGCGGCCGTGATTGCCGGCAATACGGCGGTAGGCGCGCTGGAAGTGTATGGTCCGTTGGTCACCAAGGCGCAAGCCGATGCGACGGTCACCGGCAATGCTGCCGGCGCCAAGGCCGGCGCCGATTATGCGGCGGCCCAGGGGCCGTTGCTGATTGCCGCCATGAAACAAGCGGGTACTGAACTGGTGGCGCTGGTCAAGGATCAGATCATCGCCAAGGGCGCCAACTATGTCATCGTCAACAACTTGCCGGACGTGGCCGGTACGCCATCGGGCTTGAGCAAGGATGCCAATACCAAGACGCTCATCAATGCCATGGTCAGCGCCTTCAATGGCGAACTGAGCGGTGGCCTGAGCGGCAATGCGAAAGTCTTGCTGGTCGACGTGTTTGCCGTCAGCCATGACCAGGGCGTCAACCCTGGCCCGTATGGCTTGACCAATGTCAGCGAGACGGCGTGCGACCTGACCGCACCTGGCAATATCCTGGGCAGCTCGCTGGTGTGCAATGGCTCGAACCTGAAAGCGGGCGACGTCAGCCACTACGCGTATGCCGACGATGTGCACCCTACGCCGTTCAACAACCTGTTGCTGGCCCGTTATGTGGCCAAGGACATGGTCGTGCGGGGCTGGCTGTAAGGAATCGCCGCGCCAGCCGCGTCCCGGGGACGGGGCTGGCGCCGGCAGCGACAAGACTGGATAGCCCGGCTATCCGCACATAATGATCAGGAGACAAGATGAAAAATCGTTTGAATACCGCTGTACGCGTGCTGGCCGCCGCCGCCGCGATGGCCATGGCGACGGGCGCTTCGGCGCAAAGCGCAGGCACCTGGATGGCCAAGGTCGGCCTCAACAAAATCACGCCCCACGTCGATAGTGGCGACATTTCCGCGCCGGCACTGCCGGGCACGAAGGCCGACGTCAAGGCGGATACCAAGCCCATCCTGACCTTTGCCTACATGATCACGGACAATATTTCCGCTGAAATGATCCTGGGCGTGCCGTACAAGCATGACCTGATGGGCGATGGTGCCATCAAGGGCACGGGCAAGCTGGGGACGGCGGAAGCCTTGCCGCCGACGGCCTTCATCCAGTACCGTTTCTTCCAGCCCAATGCGATGATCCGTCCTTACGTGGGCGCGGGCTTGACGTATGCATATTTCCAGAAGGAAAAAGGCTCGGGCCAGATGACGGCCTTGCTGGATCCGGGTGGAGCGCCCGTCACTTACCGCATGGATAACAAACTGGCAGGCAGCCTGGTGGTCGGCAGCACCCTGTCCTTCAACGAGCGCTGGTTTGCCGACGTGGCCGTGGTCAAGACCTTCCTGAAGACCAAGGCGAAATTCTCGACGGGGCAGACGCAGGACATCAAGCTCGATCCGCTCGCCGTGAGTGTCAGCATCGGGTATAAATTTACCCTGTAAAACAAAAAATCCGCCTCGGCGGATTTTTTTTGTCCCGCTCAGGCTGGCGGTGTATTGAACTTACCATTGTGGAAGATCAAGGGCGGCTGCGCGGCAAACGCGCATTGTTCTACTTCGCCCACGAAAATGACGTGGTCGCCTTCTGGATAGCGGCTGCGGTTGTGGCATTCGAACCAGGCCGACGCGCCTTTCAGGATGGGCTGGCCCGTGCGCGACAGTTCGTATTCGACGTCGTCGAAGGGATTCGGCGTGCGGCGTGCAAAGCGCTGCGCCAGTTCAGCCTGCTCGGCGCCCAGCACATTGATGACGTAATGCGAGTTGCCGCTGAAAATCGGCATGCTGTTCGCCACCGTGCCCAGACTCCACAGCACCAGGGGCGGCGACAGCGAGACGGAATTGAAGGAACTGGCCGTCAGACCGCGGAAACTGCCGTCGGCCAGGCGCGTCGTAATGACCGTCACGCCGGTGGCAAACTGTGACAATGCCTGCCGGAAATGTGCCGTATCGAATTCTTGCGCTGGCGCGCGGGGAGAGCGTGTGTTCATGGGTGACCTGTCTATTTGCTGACATTATGCCAAAAATCGGCCACGCCAGCGCAATCGTGGCCGGCATGCCCCTTATGTGCGGTGCATCACGCGCCGTTTCAAGCGGCACTGCAGGCCATGGCGCTTTGCGTTACAGTAATGAAATGATACGTCGCACAGGCGTTGCGGGAGGACATCATGAACCAACAGACGGAAGTGGCGGTATTCGGCGGTGGCTGTTTCTGGTGCCTCGCTGCCGTGTATGGGGAAGTGCGCGGCGTGACGCGCGTCGAGTCCGGCTACACGGGCGGCACGGTGCCCAACCCCGGATATGATCAGGTGTGCTCGGGCGAGACGGGCCACGCGGAAGTGGTGCGGCTGGAATTCGATCCCGCCGTCATCCCTTACCACGACTTGCTGGAAATCTTTTTTACCTTGCACGACCCTACCACCCTGAACCGGCAGGGCAATGATGTCGGCACGCAATTTCGCTCCGTTATCCATTATCAGTCGGCGGAGCAGGAAACCGTGGCGCGCAAGGTGCTGGCCGAGATGGCCGGCGTGTGGGATGCACCGATCGTCACGCAGCTGGCGCCGGCATCGGTCTTTTATCCGGCCGAGGATTACCACCAGAATTATGTTGAGCAGCATCCCTTGCAGGGCTACTGCGCCCTCGTTGTCGTGCCCAAGGTGGAAAAATTCCGCGCCATGTACGCCGAGCGCCTGAAGTAAGCGCCCCGCGTGGGCATCAGGATCAGGTCGCCAGCAGGGGCGCCGGCCTGGCGTCCTGCGCATACATGTAGTTGCGCGACCAGGGCAGGGTGGAGGAGCGCCGGCCCGCCTTCACGCAGACGATCTGGTACAGGCTGATCAAATCTTGCTCGAAGGCATAGGCGCAGCCGGCCAGGTAGACGTGCCAGATGCGGAAGCGCCGCTCGCCCGCCAGTGGACGGATCTGCTCGGCGTTGGCTTCGAAATTTTCCGTCCACAGGGCGCAGGTGCGCGCATAGTGGCGCCGCAGGTTTTCCACGTCCAGCACTTCCAGCCCCCCTTGCTGCATGGTTTTCAGGACATTGCCGATATGGGCCAGTTCGCCGTGCGGAAACACATATTTTTCGATGAATTCGCCGCCGCCATACGGCGTTTCGCCATTCTCCGGGTCGGTCGAGGTGATGCCGTGGTTCATCGCCATGCCGTCCGGCGCCAGCAGCTTGTTGATGATGGAAAAATAATCGGGCAAATGTTTCAAGCCCACGTGCTCGAACATGCCCACGCTGGTGATGCGGTCGAACTGGCCCGTGACGTCGCGGTAGTCTTGCAGGCGGATGTCGATCAGGTGGGCCAGGCCGGCCGCCGCCACGCGCTCGCGCGCCAGCGCGTACTGGTTTTCCGACAGGGTCACGCCCACGCAGCGGGCGCCATATTGTTGGGCGGCACGCATGACGAGCGCGCCCCAGCCGCAGCCGATGTCGAGCAGGGTCTGGCCCGGTTGCAGCTGGATTTTCTTCAGGATATGGTCGATCTTCTTGACTTGCGCCTGCGCCAGCGTTTCATCGCCGTGTTCGAAATAGGCGCAGGAATACACGAGGGCGGGGTCGAGGAATTGCTCGTAGAAGGCATTCGACACGTCGTAGTGGTAGCGGATGGCTTCGGCGTCCTTGCTCTTGTCGTGCGTAAAGCTGCGCACGATGCGGGCCAGCTTGCCTTCCGGTTTCAAGGTGTTGCGCGCCAGGGCATTACAGATGGAAATCATGTCCTGGGCCGTGCCCTGGACTTCGATATTGCCTTCCACATAGGCCGAACCCAGGTTGGCCAGCGAGGGGTTCAGCAGATAGCGGGCCGAGGCGACGGTCGGCAGGCGGATGGTGACTGTGGGCGCTTCGCTGGACAGGTCGACATGCTGGCCGTTCCACAATTCTATGCGCAGCGGCAAGGCGGTCTTGCTGCGGATACCGGCAATCCAGGACTTGAGTTGGTTTTGTACAAACAAAATAGCCTCCAATGAAGCGGCCGCTGTTGCGGCCGCAAATTGAGAAACAATGTCATTTAGTAACTTCTACCCTCATAGCCTACACCGATATTGACCAGCTTGCTTTGCGCCGCCTTGACTGTCCTGCTTATGGTTGCAAGCGTTGCATGCTCCATTGCCCGTCAGCACCGCGTGTAAACACGATGCGGTCGTGGAAGCGCGAACGGCGCCCCTGCCAGAATTCGATGCGTTCCGGCTGCAGGCGGTAGCCGCCCCAGTGGGCCGGGCGCGGCGGTGGCGCGTCGCCGACGGCGGCCGCCACGGCCTCGTAATTGCTTTCCAGCGCGGCACGGTCGGCGATAGGGGCGCTTTGCTGCGAGGCAATCGCCGACAAGCGGCTTTGCACGGGGCGCACATTGAAATACTCGTCGCTCTCGGCGGCCGTGGTTTTCACCACCGTGCCCTCGATGCGCACTTGCCGCTCCAGCTCGCCCCAGAAGAACAGCAGGGCGGCGTGCGGGTTGTGTTCGAGCTGCTGGCCCTTGTCGCTCTGGTAATTCGTGTACCAGGTAAAGCCACGCTCGTCGAACTGCTTGATCAGCACGATGCGCGAGCTGGGCTTGCCGTCGGCACTGACGGTGGACAAGCTCATGGCGTTCGGCTCCAGCACCTGGGCTTTGACGGCCTCGGCAAACCATTTCTGGAACTGGGCGATGGGATCGGCCAGCACATCCGTCTCGCTCAGGCTCGATTGCACGTAATCGGTGCGCATGGCCGCCAGCATGGCGGCCGCGTCCGGCTGGGCTGCCGTTGCGGGCGCCTCGGGAGCGATGCCGCGGCGGCGCTGCATGGCTGTGCCCAGCTGCTCCATCTGTTGCGCACTGAACAGGCGTTTGGCCATCGGTGCCAGCTGGCCCTCTTCCTTGCTCATGTGGGCCTGATAGGCGGCCACATAGTCGCGCACGCCATGGGCGGACAGTTGCACGCCCGTGCCGGCCGCGATGGCGTCCAGTTCCGGGCGCAGGGTCAGCCAGGCCTGGTCCATGCGCTGGTGGTCGGCCAGGATTTCCGGCACCAGGGTCACCAGCAGGGCCGCATCGTCGCCCGTGGCCGTGGCCTGCAGCATGGGCATCAGGTCCTGCTCTTCATCGTCATGGTGCAGATGGGCGGCTTTATTGAAATATTGCAACACCGCCTTGGCCGCCTGCTGCGCGTCCGCCGTGTTGCCATGCTGCACCAGGTGGGCCAGCAGGTTTTGCAGGGTCGTCAGTTGCTTGCGGATCTTGTCGTGGCAATGCTTGAGCACGGCGATGGGCTGGTCAAAGCCGGGAACGGAGTCGAACAGGGGAGCGGTCATGGCGAGTTCTCGTGGTGAACGGTGTGGGGGCGCGGCGACAAACGGAGCTTGTCGCTGTGTCAATTCGGCTATTTTAGAATATCCGCCAGCGCAGTGTCCGTTAAAATGGCGCCATGCATACCTCCACCAATGAACTAATTTCCATGGACTTGACCGAGATCGATTTTGAACGGCGTTTCGGCGGCATAGCCCGCCTGTACGGCGCCCCCGCTTTGGCGCGTTTTCGCGCGGCCCACGTGTGTGTGATCGGCGTGGGCGGCGTCGGTTCCTGGATCGTCGAAGCGCTGGCGCGCAGCGCCGTCGGCCGCCTGACCCTGATCGACCTCGACAATGTTGCCGAATCGAACATTAACCGCCAGATCCAGGCCATGAGCGACACCATCGGCAAGGCCAAGATCACGGCCCTGGCCGAACGCATCGAACTGATCAACCCCTTGTGCCAGGTCACGCAGGTTGAGGATTTCATCACCCCCGATAACCTGGAGCAGTTGCTGGGCGGGCGCGATTTCGACTACCTGGTCGACGCCATCGACAATGCCAAGGCGAAAGCAGCCGTGATCGCGTATTGCCGCGCGCGCAACATTCCCATGCTGACCATCGGCAGCGCGGGCGGGCAGACGGATCCGACACTGATCGCCGTGCGCGATTTGTCGAAGACGGAGCAGGAACCGCTGCTCAAGAGAGTACGCAAACTGTTGCGCACCGAATATGGTTTCCCCCGTGGCGTGAAAAACAAATTCAATGTCGATGCCGTGTTTTCCATGGAGCCGTTGAGCACGCCAGAGAGCGCGGAAGCGTGCGCCATCGATGGCAGCACGCCTGCCGGCGTCACGGGCCTCAATTGCGCCGGCTTCGGCTCCAGCGTGGTGGTGACGGCCAGCTTCGGCATGGTGGCGGCCGCCCATGCGCTGAAAAGCTTGCGCCAGGACAAACTGGCCGCCGAGCCAGTGGCGGTGCCGGACGCCGCCTAAGCCACGCCGCTTAAACCAGTTTGCGGCTGGCCACGATGCGGTAGTCGCCGCTGCTTTTCAGCGATTCCACCAGCACCAGTTCATCCGCCTGCCAGGCGATGGGCGCAAAGTCCTGGCTAGCCGGCGGCGGCGCCTGGCGCGCCAGGGTCACGTGCGGCGTAAAGCGGTCGTGCTCGAAGCGGGGCGCCAGCCCCTGTTGCGCCAGCGCGCGCATGCAGGCCGCGCGCAAGTCCAGCAGGGCCGGCGAGGGCTGCGCCAGGGCGGCCCAGGCCAGCGCCAGCTGCGTGAAGTGGCTGGCGTGGTCGAACAGCAAGGGTATGGGGTGCGCCGGCAATTGTGCCAGGATAGCCAGCAGGGCCGGCAGGTCGCTGGCCGGGTGCTGGCCCAGGAAGGCCAGGGTCAGGTGCAGCTTGTCCACGCGCACGGGTTTGCCTTGCAGGCGCGCCTGCCAGGCGGCCAGCGCCGCGCGCGTGGCCGCGTCGGGCCACAGCGCGTAAAACAGGCGGGGGCAATGGGTATCGGGCGACAAGTTTTTCCTATCGTTGCGGCGGTTTGCTATGATTGGCGTTCCCTGCCTCTTGCATTGGCAGAGATCTCACCGAAACTCACTGAAAGAATACATCATGACGCGTAGCTCCGTTTTGTTTGCCCTGATCTGCTCCGTCGCCGCGTCGCTGGCGCAGGCACAGGCGCCGGCGCCTGTTCCCGCCTCGGCCGTCTCGCTGAGCCCTGGCCCTGTCGCCGATAAATTGATTCTGATCGACAACAAGGTCGGCACGGGCAAGGAAGCGTCCGCCGGCAGCAACGTCACCGTGCACTACACGGGCTGGCTGTATCGTCCCCTGGCGAAAGATTCGCGCGGCAAGAAGTTCGACAGCTCCGTGGGCCGTGGCCCGTTCGACTTCCCGCTGGGCAAGGGCATGGTCATCAAGGGCTGGGACCAGGGCGTGGCCGGCATGAAAGTGGGCGGCAAGCGCACCCTGATCATTCCAGGCGAACTGGCTTACGGCCCGCGCGGTGCCGGCAATGGCGACATTCCGCCGAACTCGGCACTGATCTTCGACGTGGAACTGCTGGACGTTAAGTAATTGTTCAGTTTGGCGGCGGCGCATGCTCGCGCTGCCGCCAAAACGCGGTAGACTGGATTCTTCTGTAATTGCTGTGGAGACTCCCATGAACATCGCCAACGACGTCACTGAACTGATCGGCAACACCCCCCTGGTGCGCATCAACCGCATCGCCGCCGGCAGTGGGGCCACCATCCTGGCCAAACTCGAATTCTACAATCCCGCGCACAGCGTCAAGGACCGCATCGGCCTGTCCATGATCGTCGCCGCCGAAGCGGCGGGCAAGATCCATCCCGATACCGTCATCGTCGAGCCCACCAGCGGCAACACGGGCATTGCGCTGGCCATGGTCTGCGCCGCGCGCGGCTACCGCTGCACCCTCGTCATGCCCGATACCATGAGCCGCGAACGGCGCATCCTGCTGCGCGCCTACGGCGCCGAGCTGGTCCTGACGCCCGGCAGCGAAGGCATGCTGGGCGCCATCCGCAAGGCCGAGGAAATGGTGGCGGCCGACCCGCGCTATTTGATGCTGCAGCAATTTAATAATCCCGCCAACCCCGCCATCCACCGCGCCACGACGGCCGAGGAAATCTGGCGCGACACGGATGGGCAAGTGGACATCGTCGTCGCCGGCGTAGGCACGGGCGGCACGATTACCGGCATCGGCGAAGTGCTGAAGGAACGCAAGCCCGGCCTGCAAATGATTGCCGTGGAACCGGAAGCGTCGCCGATGCTGTCGAAGGGTACCAAGGGACCGCACCCGATCCAGGGCATCGGCGCCGGTTTCGTGCCGCAGATACTCAACACGGCCATCTACGACGAAATCATCTGCGTGAAGAACGACGACGCCTTCGCCACGGCGCGCCTGGCCGCCAGCGATGAAGGCTTGCTGGTCGGCATTTCGTCGGGCGCCGCCCTGTGGGCCGCCCTGCAAGTGGCGCGCCGCCCGGAAAACGCGGGCAAGACCATCGTCACCATCATCCCGTCGTTCGGCGAACGCTACCTGAGCACGGCCTTGTACGCGGGCCTGGGCGACTGACCGTTCAACAGCAGCGGCAGGTCTATGCCTTCCGCCAGCGCCCGGTTGCCGGCGTCGCCCGGGTGCAGATGGTCGCCCGAGTCGTAGGCGGGCAGCAGGCGCAGCGGATGGGCGGGGTCGCGCGCCAGTGCGTCGAAGTCGAGCACGGCGTCGAACAGGCCGCTGGCGCGTATCCACGCGTTCAGTTGCTGGCGCAGCGCATCTTTTTCTTTTTGATAATAGTCGCTCAAGGGCGTGCCGGGCAGGGCGCCTTCGAACGGCGTCACAGTGGCGCCGATGACGCGCACGCCGCGGCTGCGCACCTGGGCCACCAGCTGCGCGTAGCCGCTGCTTAATTCTTCCAGTGTCGGTCTTTGTGCCCGAGGCGCGAACGCCGTGCCGGGCCAGCTGATGTCATTGATCCCCAACAAGACGACCACCGTGCGCACGCCGGGCTGCGCCAGCACGTCGCGCTCGAAGCGGGCCAGGGCGTTCTCACCCATGCCGTCGGACAACAGCCGTCCACCGGAAATGCCCGCATTGATCACGGCCACGCCGTGCGGCGCCAGGCGTTCGGCCAGGAAATCGGGCCAGCGCGCATCGATCCCCAGGCTGGCGCTGGCGCCATCGGTGATCGAGTCGCCGAGGATGGCCACCGCTTGCGCCCCCGGCGCCGCCTCCACCTCGATGGCACTGAGCAAGAGGCGCGCCGTGGTGGTCTGCACGCCGGGCGCGTCATCGATGCGGAGGGAGCGCGTCTGGTCCTGCGGCGCGATCCACGCCGTCTCGCGGCCATCCCAGTGAAACGTGGCAGTCGCGCTGGGCTGCGGCAGGTGGACGCTCACCGTCAGGCGCGCCAGGTCCGGCACGGACAGGTTGATGGGGTCGCTGACGAGCGGCGCGCCCGGTGCCATGGTGGCCGCCGGCTGGCCGGAAAACGTCAGCGTGCGCAGGCTGCCCGCTGCGATGGCCGAACCGGAAGCGGCCAGGGCCACGGTGGCCGCGCCGATGCGCAGCGGCACCTTGCCGTAGGCATTCGACAGCACGATGCGCACGCGCGGGCCGCCCACGCTGAGGCGCGCCACCTGGCGCACGGTCTGTCCGTGCAGCACGGCGGGCACGTTGGCGGGAAGCACAAAGTCGCTGCCCCACACGGCTTGCGGGCTGGCCGTCCAGCTGGCCAGCCAGCTGGTATCGGCGTTGGCGGCCTGGACAGATACTGTGCTCAGGGCCAGGCTCAGCAGGGCGGCGGGGAGGAGGGAATATCGTTGCATGGCGGCTCGCTTTATCAAGGGGAATGTGCGCATGATGAAAGCAAAGCCATTTGTGTACTAGACTATCCCATCGAAGAACATTTATGAGTTGAATTCACAATGGCCAGACTGGAAGTGAACCGTTCCGGCGAACTGGAAGTGTTTGTGCGCGTGGTCGAGTTGGGCGGCTTTTCCGCCGCCGCGCGCGCCTGCGGCATGACGCCGTCGGCCGTCAGCAAGCTCGTGTCTCGGCTGGAAGAGCGCCTGGGCGCGCGCCTGTTGAACCGCTCCACGCGCCAGCTGCAGCTGACGGCCGAAGGCTGCGGCCTGTATGAACGGGGGATGCAGGTGCTGGCGGCGCTGGACGAGGCCGAGCGCTGCGCGGGCGTGCAGGATGTGCCGCGCGGCAAGATCAGGGTGAATGCGAACGTGCCGTTCGGCCAGCATTTTTTGCTGCCGCTGGCGCCGCTGTTTCTCGAGCGCTATCCCGAGGTGACGCTCGACATCGTGCTCACCGATGAAGTCGTCGATATCCTCGAACAACGCACGGACGTGGCCGTGCGGGCCGGTCCCCTGAAAAGTTCCAACTTGCTGGCGCGCAAGCTGGGCCAGACGCGCATGGCGATCGTGGCGGCACCAAGCTACCTGGCGCGGCGCGGCACGCCGCAGGCAGCGGCCGAGCTGGCGTCGCACAATTTGCTCGACGCCAATTACGCGCGCGCCCGCTCGGGCTGGCCGCTGCGCCTGCCCGAGGGCGACATCGTCGTGCCCGTCGTTGGCAATGCGCAGGCCAGCGATGGCGAAGCCTTGCGGCAACTGGCGCTGGCGGGACTGGGACTGGCGCGCCTGGCGGCGTTCCAGGTGCGCGCCGATATCGCGGCGGGCCGATTGCAGGCCGTGCTGGAAGCGTTCAACCCCGGCGACAGCGAAGACGTGCATGCCGTCTTCGTGGGGCAGGGCGGGCACGTGCCGCTGCGCGTGCGCGTTTTTCTCGACTTTCTGGCGCAGCATGTCGACCTGGCTTGATGCGATAGGCTGCAGGCGGACACGGCCGCGCAGTACAATATCGGACGGGCCGCAATGGTTCGGCCCGTATTGTGCCTTTGAATGGAAATATGTTCCTGGTAAAACCTGAACGCCGCCGCCTGCTGCAGGTGGGCGCAACCGTGGCTGTCATCGCGCTGGGCCTGGCCTCGCGCGCCTATCCCCAATTCCTCCCCGCCGCGCTCGGCAAGTATCCGGGCGACGCCCTGTGGGCCATGATGATCGTCTTTGCGCTGGGTATCTTCGCCACGCGCATGCGCACGTGGCAGCTGGCGCTGACTGCGCTGCTGATCTGCTTTGCCGTGGAATTCGGCCAGCTGGTCCAGACGCCCTGGCTCGTGGCGCTGCGCGCGCATCCGCTGGGGCATCTGGTGCTCGGTTCCACCTTCGGCTGGGGCGATTTGATCGCCTACACGGCGGGCGTGGCGATCGCGGCGCTGGTGGATAAAGCGGCGCTGTTCAAGCGCCGCTAGTCCCGGTTACTTGACGTTCCCTTCCGCATCGCGCAGTTCCACGGGCGCCAGTTTCAGCTTGCTCAACTGCGGCGCGATCTTCGCCTGGTCGCCCACGCCGATGACGATCAGCTTTTCCGGCTGCAGGTATTTTTTCGCCACCTGCTGCACCTGCTTGTCCGTCACACCCGCAAAGCGCTGCGGCAAGGTCGCGTAATAGTCGAGGCCCAGGCCGTAGACATACGTGTTGGCCATGCTGCTGCTGATGCTGGCATTCGTCTCGAACTGGCCCGGCAGCGACAGCACCTGCGAATTGCGCGCATTCGACAATTCCTTGGCCGTCAAGGGTTTGGCGATTATGGCGCGGATTTCCTTGAAGGTTTCCGACACGGCCGCGCCCGTCACGTCGGTGCGCACGCCGGCCGCGATCGAGAACGGTCCCGGCTGGCTGCGGTACTGGAATTGCGAGCGCACGCCATAGGTGTAGCCCTTCTCTTCGCGCAGGTTATTGCTTAGCCGACTCGTAAACAAGCCGCCCAGCGCCGCGTTCATCACTTGCAGCGGCGCATAGTCGGGTGTCGCGCGGGCCACGGCGATGGTCGACAGGCGCACGGCCGTCTGCGGCGCGCCCGGCTTGTCGACGAGGATCAGCCTGGCTTTCGTCGTGGCCGGCGCCGCCGTCACGGACGGCGCCACCGCGCCCGCCTTCCAGCTGCCGAACTTGGCTTCGGCCAGTGCCTTCAATTGCGCCGCGCCGATGTCGCCCGAGACGATCAGCGCCGCATTGTTGGGCACATAATGCTGCTGCCAGAACGCCTGCAGGTCGGCGCGGCTGGTGGCTTTCAGGGCCGCTTCCGTGCCCAGTTGGATATAGCCGTACGGATGCTGCGGGCCGTACAGGGCGGCCGCTTCCACGCGGGCCGCCACGGCCCCCGCGTTTTCGCGCTGCTGCGCCAGTTCGCCGATGCGGCTGGCGCGCTGGCGCTCCACCTCTTCTTGCGGGAATTGCGGGTGCTGGACCACGTCGGCCAGCACGTCGAGCGCTTGCGGGAAGGTGGTTTTCAGCGACGTCAGCTGGGCGAACGAGGCATCCGCGCCGGAACCCGTGCCCAGAAAAGCACCGAGTTGCGCCACGTCATCGGCGATCTGCGGCGCGCTGCGCGTACTGGTGCCTTCCTGCAGCAATTGCGCCGTGAAGCCCGCCAAGCCCGGCTGCGCCAGCGGATTGGCGCCCGAACCGCTCTTGATGACCAGCTGGCTGGAAATCAGCGGCACGGCCGGGTTGTAGTTGTGAATCACCGTCAAGCCATTGCTCAGGGTGAAGGACGTCGCTTGCGGCAGCACAATCTTTGGTGCGGGACCGGCCTTCGGCACCGCGTTGCGCCATGGCTCGTCCGCGTTGATGGCCGTGCCTGGCGCCGGCTTGACCTTGCCCTGCGCCGGCGTCGCCACTTCCGGACCCAGGTCCGGCTTGCCCGGCACGCCGTAGACGACCACGCGCGCCTGATTTTTCAGGTAGGTGTCGACGGCGCGCTGCACGCCGGCCGCCGTCACCTGGCGGTAGCGCTCGATATCCTTGCCCAGGTAGCCGGGGTCGCCCAGGTACTGGTTGTACTGGTTCATCATGTTGGCGTTGCCGCCCACTTTTTCCACCTGGCTCAGCATGGCTGTTTCGATGCTGTTGCGGGCCCGTTCGATTTCCTTCTCGCTGGGCCCCTGGGCGCGCAATTGCTCCAGCTCCGCCTGCATGGCTTGCTCGATTTCCTCGGGCTGGTGGCCGGGGCGCGCCGTCACGTCGAGGGTAAATACGGAGGTGAGGGCATTCGAGCTCTGGTTGGCGCCCACGTCCTGCGCGATCTGCTTGTCGTACACCAGCGATTTATATAAACGGCTGGACTTGCCGCCGGCCAGTATCTGCGCGGCCATCGACAGTTCCGCATCGTCCTTGGCATAGGCGGACGGCGTCAGCCAGGCCATGAAGACGCGCGGCAACTCGACCCGGTCCTGCACCACGATGCGGCGCTCCTGCGTGATGGGCGGCGTCACGACATCGGGCTTGGCCACGGCGGGGCCGCTCTTGAAGCTGCCGAAGTATTTGTTGACCAGTTCCTTGGTCTTCGCCTTGTCGATGTCGCCCGCGATCACCAGGCTGGCATTGTTGGGACCATAGTATTTGGTGAAGAATTCCTTGATGTCGGCCAGTTTCGCGTTCTGGATGTCCGCGTGCGAACCGATGACGCTGGCGTAATACGGGTGGGTCTTCGGGAACAGCTGGTGGTACAGGGCTTCCTGCACGATGCCGTAGGGCGCGTTTTCTACGCTCTGGCGGCGCTCGTTGCGCACCACGTCCTGCTGGTTCGTCAGCGCCGTCTGGTCGAGCACGTCGAGCAGATAGCCCATGCGGTCGGAATGGGCCCACAGGGCCAGTTCCAGCTGGTTCGATGGCACCGTGTCGAAATAATTGGTGCGGTCGAAATCCGTGCTGCCGTTCGAATCGGTGGCGCCCGCGCCTTCGAGCAGCTGGTCGGCCATGCCGCGCGGCACGTGCTTGGTGGCGGCAAACATCATGTGCTCGAACAGATGCGCAAAGCCCGTCAGGCCCGGCGCTTCATTCGCCGGTCCCACGTGGTACCAGATGTTGACGGCCGTGACGGGCAATTTATGGTCTTCCACGAGGATCACGTCGAGGCCGTTCGGCAAGGTGTATTTTTCGTAGGCGACATTGGGCACGGCCGTGGCTGCCGTCGCGGCGGCGGCGCCGGCGGCGTGGGCGAGCGTGAGCGGGGCGCCGTACAGCGACAGCATCAGGGCGGGAATGGCCAGCAATTTGATCGGTTTCATGCATGCTTCCAGGCTAGGGTGGGGAAGACGCTGCGGCCCGCTCGTGGCTGGCCCAGCGCGATGGTGCTACGGTCGGTGCTACGGTTGATACAGCAGGGCCGCGCCGCCCAGCACCAGCAGCGCGCAGGCGAGCGAGACGATGGCCGCCGCGCCCAGCAAACGCCATTCGCGCGGCGTAAAAAGGGGGGCAGGCCCGGGCGCTTGCGGCACGGGCCGGGGTATGGCTGCGCCCGGTTCGGGCGGCAAGCCGCCCGCCGCGCGCGCCTGCGCGGCCAGCGCCTGCGTGGCGGCGTCCAGCAGGGCCAGCTGGCGCTCGACGGTGTCCGCCAGCACCGCTTCGTTCAGCGCCACGAGGGCGAATATCGGGTCGTCGACGTCGACCTTGATGCCCGTCTTGTCGAACACGTGGCTACGCAGAGTGTGCCGGTCCATCTACCACTGCACCTTGTCGAGCTGTTCGAAGATGTCGCGGTAGACGACCTTGATGCGCTGCTTTTCCATGATGTTGAACTTGTCGTTCTGCAGCACTTCCTGCATCGTCAGGCGCGCCGTGTTCATTTTTTTCACGTCGGCGCCGAAGGTGTCGGGGTTGCGCTGGCTCAAAGTGATGCTGCCTTTTACGCGCGCGCGGTTGTCGGCATACGACTGCGATTCGACGAATTGCTTGCCGGACGCCGATTGCAGCAGGCCGAAGTGTTCGTTTTGCCACAGCACCAGCGGCACCTTCGTCGCTTGGGCCGTGGCGACAAATCCCGTGGCCGTGTCGTGCAGGGTGTCGCCGCCGCCGACGATGGTGTGGATGTACACCTTGCGGCCCGATTCTTCCAGCAGCGAAAAACAGTCGTTTTCCAGCAGGTAGCCCATCAGCGGCGAAAACGTGTTCGCGCCATTGTCGATCACGCAGTTGCCGTCCGTGTCGAGGATGTCGATCATCAGCGCGTCGAAGCGTTTCGGATCGATGTTGCGCGCATCCGTCATCACGGGCACATGCTTGACGTTCATCGCCTTGTAGCGCGAGAACGTGGCGTTTTCCTGATCGGTGTCGTAGCAGCGCAGCGGCGTGTCGTCCTTGCCGCCTATCCACTGGGCCAGCAGGGTCGAGACGAGGGTCTTGCCGATGCCACCCTTGCCCTGCAGGATGAAATGTACCGTGTTTTGCATTGCGACTACTCCAAGTTGTTGCGTCAGTGACAATCAAAGATCCGTGACAGCGGCGCTGGCGTCCGGCCAGGCCACGACTGGCATTTTTACCACAATCCTTTGCAAAGATGCCATGCGCGTACGCGAATCTGGTTATGATGTTAATCAGGATACCATTGATACAAAGCAAGTTTTGTGTGAAAAATGCACCCCCAGAGTGTGAATGAGGACGCAGTGCCGATCTCCAGTCTCGATAAAGCCGACATTGACCGTCTGAATCAGCAAGCCCTGTCCTGTCTGATCGGCAACCGCCGCCAGGCACGCCGGCTGGCGCAGATGGCGCTGGCGGCGGCGCAACGACAACAGTATGCGCGCGGCGGCGCATATGCGGAACTCAATCATTGCTGGCTGTCCTATTATGCGGGCGAAACGGAGCCGTCGTGCGAGCGTCTGCGCGACTATTTCAAGCAGACCTGCGACCTGGAAGGCGGCATGGAAGTGGCCGCCCTGCAGGGCGCGTATGCGAGCCGGCGCGGCGACTTCGCCGATGCCGAGCAGCACTTCCTGCAGGCGCGCAGCCAGGCCGCGCAGATCCCCGACTCGCTGCACAAGTTCATGCTGTACGCGCGTCTGGGCGTCGATGCCCTGAACCGTGGCGATACGCAGGACGGCCCGCGCAATTTCCTGCTGGCGCTCGACATCGCCGAGCGTTTCGGCAGCCCCGCGCACCGGGTCAACAGCCTGTCGAACCTGGCGTCGTCGCAGCATGACCTGGGCAACGATGAAGACGCCATTCCCCTGCTGGTCGAGGCGCTCGACATCATCGGCACGCAAAAGCTCAAATACCAGCAAACCATCGTTTCGGCCAACCTGGCCATGTGTTTATTAGCCACCGGCAAGCCGGCCGAGGCGCTGGCGCTGGTCGAGCCGTTTTACGAGTGGCCGGAAGAAGACCTGGCCGTGCGCGCCTTCCTGTTCTGCATCGCCGCCCATGCCGCCATCCTGCTGCGCCAGCCCGAGAAGGCCTTGCAATTGCTGCTGCGGGCCGAAGACTATGCGCGCCGGGGCCAGGACCTGGAGGAGCAGATGCATGCATGGCTGGTGCGCGGCAAGCTGGACCTGCACGCGGGCCAGACGGCGCAGGCGCTGGCATCCCTGACGCAGGCGCACAGCCTGCTGAGCTGGACGCGCAATCCGTTTCACCAGCAACAGATCCTGCGCGGCCTGGCCGACATCAATGCCCAGCTGGGCGAATGGCAAACCGCGTACGGTTTCCTGCAGCAATACCAGGCCGCGTACGAGGCCAGCAGCAAGTCGGCGCGCGCCTCGCGCAGCCTGATGCGCAATCTGGAAAAGGAAATGCACAGCCTGAAGGCCGAGCGCGACAAGGCGCTGGAGCTGCAGGCGGCGCGCGAATCGGAAAACGTCAAGCTCGAGCACCTGAACCGCGAACTGGCGCACCAGATCCTGCACGTCAATTCTTTGCAGGACAGCCTGAAGGAGCAGGCCATGCGCGACCACCTGACGGGCTTGTACAACCGCCGCCATTTCGAAACCTGCCTCAATGCCATCCTGCACGAGGCCGACGCGGATGCGCCCGTGGCCATCGCCATCATCGACCTGGATTTCTTCAAGCGCGTCAACGACACCTACGGGCATAATTTTGGCGACGAAGTGCTGATCCAGTTCGCGCGCCTGGTGGAAGGCCAGCTGCGCGGCAGCGACATGGTATGCCGCTATGGCGGCGAGGAATTCTGCCTGCTGTTGCGCGAAGCCGACAGCATCATCGCCGCGCACAAGATCGACGATATCGCCGCGCGCTACCGCCAGCTGCTGATCCAGCAGGCGCCGCACAGCTTGACGGGCTGCACCTTTTCAGCCGGCATTGCCGAATATCCGCGCCACGGCGCCGGCCGCCATGAATTGCTGATGCGCGCCGACAGCGCCCTGTACGCGGCCAAGCAGGCGGGCCGCGACCGCGCCTGCATCGCCGGCGCTACTGAATAAAACGCAGCAGTTCCCGCAAGGCGTGCGCCACCGCCTGCTCGCGCACGGCTTGCCGGTCGCCCGCGAACACCAGCCGCTGCGTCTGCACGCGCCCGTCCATGGCCCAGCCGAAGCAGACGGTGCCGACGGGCTTGCCCGGCACGCCGCCTGTGGGGCCGGCGATGCCCGTGGTCGAGACGGCCACCTGGGCTTCGCTGTGGGCCAGGGTGCCTTGCGCCATGGCGGCCGCCACTTCCTCGCTGACGGCGCCGTGTGCGGCGATCAGTTCGGCGGGCACGCCCAGCATGCTGGTCTTGGCCCCGTTGGAATAGGTGACGAAGCCCCGTTCGAACCAGGCGCTCGAGCCCGAGATGTCGGTGACGGCCTGCGCCACGCCGCCGCCCGTGCACGATTCGGCCGTGGCCAGCAGCAGGCCTTTCGCCTGCAAGGCCAGGCCGACGGCGGTGGAGAGGGGGACGAGTTCCTTGCTCATGGATGGCTCCTGTGTGCGGTGAAAATGGTGGCAAGACTGTAGCATGGCCGACGGTAAAAGAAACTTTCCCCGGTCACAGCGAAAATGCGTACACTCTTTTATACATTTGCTACCACTTCGGGCCGGCAGGCGCTCTGTCGCTGCGCCACCCTGGTGCGCATCGCTCGAACAGGCAGGCGGCATGGTGCCGCGCCTTCATATGCATTATCTTTACTCGGTTGTCATGGCAATTCTGAACTGGACCTGGTGGCGTCATCCTGGCCCCCTGCGCCGCCCTGTGCGCGGCGCTGCTCGCCGCTCCCTGCGCTGGGGCTGGCTAATGCTGCTCCTGGGCGTGCTATGCGCCGATGCGCGGGCGCAGGTGCCGGGGGAGCTGGAACGCCAGGTCAAGGCCGGATATCTGTACAAGTTTGCCGGCTATGTCGAGTGGCCCGACGGCAGCTTTGCCCGGCCCGACTCCCCGCTGGTGATCGGCGTGGCGGGCGCCGATGCGCTGGCCGAGCAGCTCGAACAGAGCGTGGCCGGGCACAGCGTCAACGGCCGCGCCGTGCAGGTGAAAAAAGTGCGCCGCGGCGACGCGCTGGCCGGACTGCACGTGCTGTACCTGGGCGCGCTGGATAAAATGGCGCTGCAGGAAATGCTGGCCGCCAGCCGTGGCCTGGCGTTGCTGACGGTGTCCGATTCGGATGAGGTCTACGCGATGGGCAGCATGATCAATTTTGTGATGGCCGAAGACAAGGTGCGCTTCGACGTGGCGCTGAAACCCGTGGCGCAGGCGCATATCCGCATCAGCGCGCGCATGCTGCTGGCCGCCTACCGCGTGCAGACGGGAGGCGCCTAGATGATACGACTGCGTTCCATCCGCCACAAGCTGATGTCGGTGGTCTTGCTGACCACCCTGGTGGCGCTCGTCATTTCGCTGGGCACCATCGTCGCCTATGACTTGCGCGCCTACCACCGCAACCTGGTGGCCGACATCAGTACCCAGGCCGAACTGCTCGGGCACATGAGTTCGGCCGCGCTGGCCTTCGACGACGAGCGCCTGGCGCTGGAAAACCTCAATCTGATGCGCATCCGCCCGCGCGTGACGGCCGGCGCCCTGTACAAGGCCGACGGCAGCCTGTTTGCCAGCTACCGCGCGAATGAACGCTTGGGCGAGCTGCCGGCGAAGGCGGGCAAGGAAGGCGTCAGCATCGCAGGCAAATCCGTCGAATTGTTCAAGCCCATCGTCGACAATGGCGAGCTGCTGGGCACCGTGTATCTGCGCGCCGATTACGAACTGGCAGGCCGCACGGCCGATTACCTGGCCATCGCGCTGGGCGTGACGGTGCTGGCGCTGCTGGTGGCCTTGCTGCTGCTGCGCCGCCTCGATTTCGTCATCACGCAGCCCATCCTCGACATCGCCGACGTGGCGCGCGAAGTGATCGAGACGGGCGACTACTCGCGCCGCGCGCGCAAGCTCAGCGTCGACGAGGTGGCGCAGCTGGTCGATTCCTTCAACAAGATGCTGGCCGAGATCGAGCTGCGCACGCAGGCGCTGGAGCGCTCGAACGGCGAGCTGGCGCGCGAGGGCGAGCAGCGCACCCAGGCGCAGCAGGAAGTCATGCGCCTGAATCAGGAGCTGGAAGTACGCGTGCACGAGCGCACGATGCAGCTGGAAATGACGAATGGCGAACTGGCCATGGCGATGGAAGAGGCGCGCAGCGCCAACTATGCCAAGTCGGCGTTTTTGTCGTCGATGAGCCATGAATTGCGCACGCCGCTCAACGCCATCCTGGGCTTCGCGCAAATCCTCAGTTCCGACCGCCTGCCGTCGACCCTGGAGCAAAAGAAGGAGTTCGCCGGGCATATCCTGAAATCGGGGCGCCACCTGCTGACCTTGATCAATGAAATCCTCGACCTGGCGAAGGTGGAATCGGGCACCGTCAGCCTGTCGCTCGAACCGGTGGGCCTGGACGCCATCTTGCAGGAGTGCCGCGACATGATCGCGCCGCTGGCCAGCCAGCGCGGCATCGGCATGACCTTTCCCGACGCTTGCCCCCTGAACGTGCTGGCCGACCGCACGCGCCTCAAGCAGATTCTGTTGAACCTGCTGTCGAATGCGCTCAAGTACAACCGCGAGCAGGGGCAGGTGGCCATCGATTGCGCGCCGCAGGCGGACGGACGGGTGCGCATCAGCGTGCGCGATACGGGCGTGGGCCTGGACGGCGAACAGGTGGCGCTGCTGTTCCAGCCCTTCAACCGGCTGGGGCAGGAGGGCGGCACGGAAGAAGGCAGCGGCATCGGCCTGGTGGTCACCAAGCGCCTGGTGGAGCTGATGGATGGCAGCATCGGCGTGAGCAGCGCGCCCGGCGAGGGCAGCACCTTCTGGATCGAGCTGCGCGTGGTCGACGCCTTGCCCGCACCCGACCTGCTGGCCTTGCCGCGGCCCGACCTGGCCGGGGCGCTGCTCGATCACAGCGCCCCCGTGACCTTGCTGTACGTGGAAGACAATCCCGCCAACCTGACCCTGGTCGAGGAAATCGTCCGCTACTGCCCGCAATTGCAGCTGCTGACGGCCACGGATGGCCGCCTGGGGGTGGAAATGGCGCGCACGCACCTGCCGCAGCTGATCCTGATGGACATCAATCTGCCGCACGTGAACGGCACGGAAGCGCTGAAGCTGCTGCGCGCCGATCCCCGCACGGCGCACATTCCCGTCATCGCCCTGACGGCCAACGCCATGCCGGGCGACGTCGAGCGCAGCATGGCGCTGGGCTTTTACCGCTACCTGACCAAGCCGATCAACCTCGATGAATTTACCGAGGCGATCAACAGCACCCTGGCCTATGTGGCGCAGCAGCGCCGGCAGAAGGGAACAGGCGCGCCATGATCAGCCAGGCCGATATCTATGCGGCGAAAATTCTCATCGTCGACGACCAGGACGTCAATTTGCGCCTGCTCGAGCATTTGCTGCAAAGCGGCGGATACACGGCCATCAGCAGCACCCTCGACGCGCGCGCCGTGGCCGGCCTGCACCAGCGGCACCAGTTCGACCTGATCATCCTCGACCTGGTGATGCCCGGCATGAGCGGCTATGAGGTGATGGATGCCTTGCGTCCGCTGGAGCGGGAAGGCTATCTGTCCGTGCTGGTGATCGCCGCCGACCCGGACGCCAAGCTGGCGGCGCTGGAAGCGGGCGCGCGCGACTTCATCAGCAAGCCCTTCGACGCGCTCGAAGTGCTCACGCGCATCCGCAACATGCTTGAGGTGCGGCTGCTGCACCGCGCCGCGCGCCACTACAACACCTTGCTCGAACGCACGGTGAGCCAGCGCACGGCCGAACTGCAGCGCTTTCGCGGCGCCATGGACGCCACCACGGACGCCATCTTCCTCGTCGACGTGCTGGGCATGACCCTGGTCGACGTCAACGACGGCGCGTGCCGCCTGCTCGGCTATGCGCGCGCCGAACTGCTGGCGCTGGCGCCCGGCAGCCTGCTGCCGTCGCCGCCGGCCCCGCCGCTGGCCGCGCTGCCGGGCGGCCCGGCCCACCTGGCCACGGAAGTGACGGAATGCGAACTGGTGCGGCGCGACCTGAGCCTGATACCCGTGGAGCTGGGCTGGCACTGGTATGCGCAGGCGCCCGTGATGGGCGGGCAGGCTGCGGGCGGCCTGCTGCTGATCGCCGTGGCGCGCGACATCAGCGAGCGGCGCCAGGCGCAGGAGCGCCTGAAGCACCTGGCCCATTACGATGGCTTGACGGGGCTGCCGAACCGCAGCCTGTTCTACCAGACCCTGGCCCAGGCCGTCGAACTGGCGCAGGAAAAAAGCTGGCGCATCGTGGTGCTGTTCATCGCGCTGGACCGTTTTAAAAGCATCAACGACACCCTGGGCGCGGCGCTGGGCGACGAACTGCTGCGCCAGTTCAGCAACCGCCTGGTCGAATGCGTGCGCCTGCGCGACACGGTGGGGCGTCTGGGCAACGACGAATTCGCGCTGATACTGACCATGAGCCGCAACCAGCAGGAAGCCGTGGCCGTGGCCAACCAGGTGCGCGAAGCCCTGCGCGCGCCGTTCGACTTGCGCGGCCACGCGGCCACCCTGACGGCCAGCATCGGCATCGCCATGTATCCGGACGACGCCACCGACCCGGAAACGCTGATCAAATACGCGAATACGGCCATGGGCGGCGCCAAGCAGGCGGGCCGCGACGGCTACCGCTTTTTCACGGCCGGCATGAACGTGCAGGTGCTGGCGCGCCTGGACCTGGAACTGGCGCTGCGCCATGCGCTCGAACACGAGCAGTTCATCCTGTATTACCAGCCGAAGGTGGATTTGCGCACGGGCCGCATCAGCGGCGTGGAAGCGCTGCTGCGCTGGCGCCGCCCCGGCTACGGCCTGGTGGCGCCGGCCGAATTCGTGCCCGTGCTGGAAGACACGGGCCTGATCGTGCGCGTGGGCGCCTGGGTGATCCAGGCCGCCTGCCGCCAGATCGCCGAGTGGCGCGACAGCGAAGTGGGCCCCGTGCACGTGGCCGTGAACGTGTCGAGCCGCCAGTTTGCCGAAGGCGACCTGGAAGGCGAAGTGACGCGCGCGCTGACACGGCACAACGTGGCGCCCGAGCTGCTGGAACTGGAACTGACGGAAACGGCGCTGATGTCGAACGCCGAGCGCACCATCGTCGTGCTGGGAAAATTGAAGAAGATCGGCGTGAAGGTGGCCATCGACGATTTCGGCACCGGTTACTCGAGCCTCGCGTATCTGCAGCGCTTCCCCATCGACAAGCTGAAAATCGACATCGCCTTCGTGCGCAACATCACCAGCAACCCGAACGACGCGGCCATCGCGCTGGCCATCGTCAGCATGGCGCACAGCCTGAAACTGAGCGTGGTGGCCGAGGGCGTGGAATCGCGCCCGCAGCTCGAATACCTGCGGCGCAACCGCTGCGACGAGATCCAGGGCTTTTATTTCAGCCGCGCCCTGCCGGCGCTGGAACTGGGGCAGATGATCGCCGCGGGCGCCGGCCTGCCGCCCGGCCACGACCCGGCCGCCCAGCCGGCGCAAACCCTGCTCATCGTCGACGACGACGTCAACGTGCTGTCGTCGCTGCACCGCCTGTTCCGTCCCGAGGGCTACCAGATCCTCACGGCCAGCACGCCGGCCGAAGGGTTTGAAATGCTGGCCCTGCACCGGGTGCACGTCATCGTCTGCGACCAGCGCATGCCCAGCATGAGCGGCACGGAATTCCTCAGCAAAGTAAAAGAGCTGTACCCGGAAACCATCCGCATCATCCTGTCCGGCTACACGGGCCTGGAAGCGGTGCTCGACTCGATCAACCGGGGCGCCATCTACCGTTTTTATACGAAGCCGTGGGACGACACCCAGCTGCGCGACAACATCCGCCTGGCCTTCCAGCACTACTGGATGGTGAACCAGCCGGGGCTGGCGCGCGTGGCGGTGCGCTAGCTCAGTCGCTGAAGTGGTCGAACGAGCTTAGTTGTAAATCCAGCGGCTGTCCGGCCGCATCCACCAGCCGCAAGCCTGCTTGCGTCTCGATGCGGCCCACGCGCGTGGCGGGCGTGCCGCAGCTGATCGCCAGTGCGGCGATGGCGTCGCGCGACGATGCGGGCGCCGTGAAGCACAGTTCATAGTCGTCGCCGCCGGCGGCCGTGTAGCGGCGGCGCAGGCCTGTTTCCTGCCGCGCCAGCACGGGGCCGGCCGGCAGGGCGTCGACGTCCAGGGTGGCGCCCACCCGCGACGTTTTCAAGATGTGACCGAGGTCGCCGACCAGGCCGTCCGAAATGTCGATGGCGGCATGCGCGAGGCCCGCTTCGGCCAGCGCGCAACCGAGCGCCACGCGCGGCGTCGGTGTGTGCATGCGTGCGCCTGCAGTGGCCAGGTCGGCTGGCGACAATTCCTGTTCCATGCGGTAGCCGGCCAGCGCCAGGCGCGCGTCGCCCAGGGTGCCGCTGACCCAGATGTCGTCGCCCGCCACGGCCGCGCTGCGGCGCAGGGCCTGGCCCGGCGCCAGTTCGCCGAACACGGTGATGCAGATATTCAGCGGACCCTTGGTGGTGTCGCCGCCGATGAGTTCGCAATCAAAGGTGTCGGCCAGCGCGAACAGGCCTTCGGCAAAGCCGGCCAGCCAGGCGCGTTCCGCTTGCGGCAGCGCCAGGGCCAACGTGAATGCCACGGGGCGCGCGCCCATGGCGGCCAGGTCGGACAGGTTCACGGCCAGGCTTTTGTGGCCGAGCATGCGGGCGTCGGCGCCGGCAAAGAAGTGCCGGTCCTCGACCAGCATGTCCGACGAGATGGCGATCTGCTTGCCGGCCGCTGGCGTCATCAGCGCGCAATCGTCGCCGATGCCCAGGGTGGCGCGGCCGGGGCGCTGGCGCACGAAATAGTGTTTGATCAGGTCGAATTCGGAAAGCGCGTCGTGTGGGGCCATGGCGTGGTCTGTTCGTTGAGTGATGGTGTGGCCCGGCTATTATAGGCTGGCCTACAATACAGGCCTTTGTCACTGCCGAGCAACTTGCCATGCCCCTTTCCGATATTCACGACTTACTGCAATCCTGGCTCGACCACGGCTGGCTGCGCGACCCGCAAGCCGTTGGCCTGGCCACCTTCGAGGCGCAGGAGCTGGTGGCGCGCGGCTTCGACGCCATCTGCGACGGTGGTCAGCTGTGCCTGTACGAGGATGAGCGCCTGTTCCGCAGGGGCAAGCGGCCCGTGCAGGCGTCGTTCAAGGCGTATCTGCAGCGCGGCCAGCTGGGCGCGAATGGCCTGGACCTCGGTTACCAGGTGCACCTGGCCGGTTTCCTGCGCGCGGCGCGGCAGCCCTTGCCCGCGTTTCGCGTGCTGCTGGAACAGGGCGGCCGCAGCGGCGCCCTGCTGTTCGACAGCGGCCTGGTGCTGCAGTTTGCCGCCAATTTGCGCGGCAAGCCCCGCCATTATTATCTGACCCTGGTCGAGGGGCACGTGGCCGACGCCCAGCTTGCGGACCGCGACAGCGATATCGACTTGCGCGCGGCCAGCGTGGGCCATGTCCAGGCCCTGTACGACAGCCGCGATCCCGCCGACCTGCGGCGCCTGGCCCGGCGCGGCAATGCAGCGCTGCGCGAGCTGGCGCAGCTGCTCGCTGCTTAGCTCTTCTTCGCCTGTGCCATGCCTTGCAGCAGCTTGGCCAGCAACTGGTCGAGCTGGCGCTGCTCGTCCGCGCTCAAGGCCGACAGCATGGCGCGCTCGTTTTCCACGTGCAGCAGCACCAGCTTTTCAATCAAGGCCAGTCCCTGGGGCGTGAGGGCCACCAGCACGCCGCGCCGGTCCGTCGGGTGCTTCTGGCGTTCGATCAGGCCGGCCGCTTCCAGCCGGTCGATGCGGTTGGTCATGCCGCCCGAGGACAGCATGGCCGCCTCGTACAGGGCCGTCGGCGTCAGCGCATACGGCGCGCCCGAGCGGCGCAATGTCGCCAGCACGTCGAATTCGCCCGGCTGCAAGCCGTGTTCGGCGAACAGGGGATTGAGCCAGTCGCGCGCCATCAACTGCGCCACCGTGCCCAGCTGTCCCACCAGCTGCATGGCGCGCGTATCCATCTGCGGCAGTTCGCGCTGCCATTGTGCGGCGGCAAATTGCGCGCGCGTGTGTTCTTGCGGGGTATCCGTCATGGTGTAGGCATGTATCTCGACATCAAGATAGATTTCTATCTTTGTGTTAAGATACTTTTCATCAAGTGATTATGTCACGCATTAAACCATGTGCCTCCCTGCGAGGCAAGGACAACTCTGCCATGCCTGTTGAACGCCCCGTATCTTCCCCGCTGCCCTCGTCCGCCCTGCTGGTGGCCGCCATCATCCTGCTGGGCCTGAATTTGCGGCCCATCCTGGCCGCCATCGGTCCCTTGCTCGACAGCATCCAGGCCAGCACGGGCCTCAGCAATGCCGACGCGGGCTTGCTGACCACCGTGCCCGTGTTCGCCATGGGCGTGTGCGCGCTGGCGGGCGCCCAGCTGCAGCGCCGCTTGGGCGTGGCGCGCGGTATTTCGCTGGGCATCGCCATCATCGCTGCCGCCTGCGCCTTGCGCTGGCCCTTGCACGGCAGCGGCGGCCTGATCGCCACGGCGGCCCTGGGCGGCCTGGGCATCGCGCTGGTGCAGGCGCTGCTGCCGGCTTTCATCAAGCGCCATTTCCCCGAACGGGCGGGCCAGTTGATGGGCTTTTATACGACGGGCATCATGGGCGGCGCGGCCATTGCCGCCGCGTCCGCCTCACCGCTGGCGCAAAGCTGGGGCTGGCAAGCGCTGCTGGCCCTGTGGGCGCTGCCCGCCGTGGCCGCCGCGCTGCTGTGGCGCCGCGCCGCCGCCTCGCGCGTGGAGGTGACCGGCGGCGCGGGCGCCAGCCTGCCCGTGGGCAGCCGCCGCGCCTGGCTGCTGATGGTGTTCTTTGGCATCGGCACGGGGGCGTACACGCTGGTGCTGGCCTGGCTGCCGCCGTTTTATACGGAACTGGGCTGGAGCGCGGCCGACAGCGGCTTGCTGCTCGGTGGCCTGACCCTGGTGGAAGTGCTGGCGGGACTGGTGATTTCCAGCATCATCCACCGCTTCCCCGACCGCCGCATCCTGTTATTGTCGGTCTTGCTGGCCGTGCTGGCCGGCCTGGCTTGCCTGATCGTGGCGCCCGCGCAGCTGGCCATTCCCGCCGTGATCCTGCTCGGCTGCGGCATCGGCGCGCTGTTTCCCCTGTCGCTGATCGTCAGCATGGACCACGTGCGTGACCCGGCGGGCGCCGGCGCCTTGCTGGGCTTCGTCCAAGGCGGCGGCTACATCATCGCCAGCAGCATGCCCTTCATCGCCGGCCTGATCCGCCAGCATTCGTCCAGCCTGGCTCAGGCGTGGATTGTGATGGCGGGCGGCGTGGTGCTGTTGCTGCTGATCGCCGTGCGCTTCGCGCCGGGGGCGCGGCTGGCCGGTGCGCGCTAGCGTGCGCCGGACGCGTATCCTGAACTGCTATATTGCGCCGACCCGTCAATTCAGGAGCCCGCCACGCATGGATATCGTCGACCACTATTTAACCGGCTTGCACCAGGCCATGCCGCCGGAGCCGCTGGCGGAGCTGGCGCTGGCCAGCGGCGCCAGCGCGGCGCAACTGGACAGTTTGCGCCAGGCCTATCCGCTGTGCCCGGACAGCCTGCTGCGCCTGCTGGGCCAGTACAACGGCACGTATTACCAGGAGTATGCGGGCGGCATGGTGCTGGTGTACATGCTGGGCTCGGACGTGTTCGAGTATCCGTATTACCTGAGTTCCGTCGAACAGATCCTGGAAGACCGGCAAGCGAACCAGCGCAGCATCGCCGATATCTACGGCCATTACCTGGACGACGACCCCGACATCGTCGACGCCCGCATCGACGCGGGCATCCAACAGGGCCAGCGCCTGTGTTTTTCGCATTGCATGAACAATGGCGGCTCCTCGCGCCTGTATGTCGATTTCACGCCCACGGCATCGGGCAAGGTGGGGCAGGTCGTGCGCTTCCTGCACGATCCCGACAACTACCAGGTCATCGCCGACAGCTTCGACGCGTATCTGCAAATGCTGATCGATGACGATTACGGCTTCCTGATCGATGACAATTTCGAATAAGCGCGCCGCGCCGCCGTCCCTGCTGCCCGCCAACCGCCGCATCGTGCTGTCCGGCGAGGATGCGCTGCGCATCCTGCGCGAGATCGAATTCCTGCTGCAGTCGCTGCAGCACATCGGCCGCCATTATTATCCCGACGGCGACGATGACGGCGCCGATGCCCTGCGCCGCGCGCAGTATTGCGCGGAGACGACGCGCTTCATCGACGAGGAGCAAGCGACGACGCGCCTGGCGCTGATGCGCCGCATCCTGTCCGCCCCATTCGACACCAGCCTGGGCGGCGACGACATGGACGATCTCGAGCGCGCCGTCGCCGCGCTGCCGCTGTGGCGTGCTCCCGGCGACTGATCACAAAAACTAATTGAAATATAAAATTTGATAGTTTTTCCTGTTGAGGACGTTTGTGCCGCCGGACGGCCTTACAATGCTAGGTTATGCGTTTTCGTGATATCAGACTGTGGCTAGCGGAAAATACCTAGCTAATTGAAAGAATCGGTCTGATAAAATCCGGAACACCCGATCGACCAAACAGGAAGGCAGCACAGCATGGATTCGTCATCTGATAAAAAAGAAGAATTGCGTCAACAATTGCGCTTGGCCGCACTCGAGTATCACGAGTGCCCGCGCCCCGGCAAAATCAGCGTGACGCCGACCAAACAACTGACCAACCAGCGCGACCTGGCACTGGCCTACTCGCCAGGCGTGGCGGCACCGTGCGAAGAAATCGTCATCGATCCGGCGAATGCCTATAAATACACGGCGCGCGGCAACCTGGTGGCCGTCATCACCAACGGCACGGCCGTGCTGGGACTGGGCAATATCGGCCCGCTGGCCGCCAAGCCGGTGATGGAAGGCAAGGGCGTGCTGTTCAAGAAATTCGCCGGCATCGACGTCTTCGACATCGAAATCAATGAATCGGATCCCGATAAACTGGTCGACATCATCGCGTCGCTGGAACCGACCTTCGGCGGCGTGAACCTGGAAGACATCAAGGCGCCCGAGTGCTTCTACATCGAGCGCCAGCTGCGCGACCGCATGAAGATTCCCGTCTTCCATGACGACCAGCACGGCACCGCCATCATCGTCGGCGCGGCCATCCTGAACGGCCTGAAAGCCGTCGGCAAGAAGATCGAGGACTGCAAGCTGGTCGTGTCGGGCGCGGGCGCCGCGGCGCTGGCCTGCCTGGACCTGATCGTCGACCTGGGCTTCCCCCTGAAAAACATCTACGTCACCGATCTGGCCGGCGTCGTCTACAAGGGCCGCGCGGAACTGATGGATCCGGACAAGGAACGCTTCGCGCAAGACACGCCGCTGCGCACCCTGGGCGAAGTCATCCCGGACGCCGACATCTTCCTCGGCGTTTCCGCCGCCGGCGTGCTGAAACAGGACATGGTGCGCAAGATGGCGCCGAACCCGCTGATCCTGGCGCTGGCCAACCCGAACCCTGAAATCCTGCCGGAAGAAGTCAAGGCCGTGCGCAGCGACGCCATCATCGCCACGGGCCGTTCGGACTATCCGAACCAGGTCAACAACGTGCTGTGCTTCCCCTACATCTTCCGCGGCGCCCTCGATTGCGGCGCCACCACCATCACGCGCGAGATGGAAATCGCCGTCGTGCACGCGATCGCCGACCTGGCGCACGCCGAGCAGTCGGACATCGTCGCCACCACCTACGGCATCAGCAACCTGTCGTTCGGCCCTGAATACCTGATCCCGATGCCCTTCGATCCGCGTTTGCTGATCAAGATCGCGCCGGCCGTGGCCAAGGCGGCCGAGGATTCCGGCGTCGCCACGCGTCCGATCAAGGACTTGCAGGCGTACGCGGACAGCCTGCAGCAATTCGTCTACCGCAGCGGCACCTTCATGAAGCCGCTGTTCCTGATGGCCAAATCCACGCCGGCCGAACTCAAGCGCATCGTCTACGCCGAAGGCGAAGAAGAGCGCGTGCTGCGCGCCGTGCAAGTGGTGGTCGATGAAAAACTGGCGCGTCCCATCCTGGTGGGCCGTCCGCCCGTGCTCGAAGCGCGCATCCAGAAGTTCGGCCTGCGTCTCAAGCAAGGCGTCGATTTCGACGTCATCAACCCGGACTTCGACGAACGCTATCGCGATTACTGGAACACGTACTACGCGATGACCAGCCGCAAGGGCGTCACCGAGGAATACGCGAAGCTGGAAATGCGCCGCCGCCACACCCTGATCGGTTCGATGATGATCCACAAGGGCGATGCCGACGGCATGATCTGCGGCACCTTCGGCACCACCCAGCTGCACCTGAAATACATCGACCAGGTGCTGGGCAAGCGCGCCGGCAGCAACGTGTATGCCGCCATGAACGTCTTGATCATGCCGGAGCGCCAGCTGGTGATGGTCGACACGCACGTCAATGAAAACCCGGACGCCGAGCAGCTGGCCGAAATCACCATCATGGCCGCCGAAGAGATGACCCGTTTCGGCCTGTCGCCGCGCGCGGCCCTGTTGTCGCACTCGAACTTCGGTTCCAGCGACAGCGCCTCGGCGCAAAAGATGCGCGCCGCCCTGGCCATCGTCAAGGAACGCGCGCCGGACCTGGAAATCGACGGCGAAATGCACGGCGATACGGCCCTCGACAGCAAGCTGCGTCAAAAAATCATGCCGAATTCGGCACTGAAGAACGACGCCAACCTGCTCGTCATGCCGAACATCGAATCGGCCAACATCGCCTACAACCTGGTCAAGACGGCGGCCGGCAACGGCATCGCCGTGGGTCCGATCCTGCTCGGCTGCGCCAAGCCCGTGCACATTCTGACGCCATCGGCCACCGTGCGCCGCATCGTCAACATGACGGCCTTGTGCGTGGTCGACGCAGTGGCCCAGCGTAAGGTCTAAGCGTTAGCTGCACATGAAAAGCCGCCCCATCCGCAAGGAGGGGCGGCTTTTTTACGTCGGTGGCACGGGCAGGGCCGTGGCGGCCGGATGGCGGCGCCGGTAATAGTGGCGGTACAGCATGATCTCGCCCCATACCAGCAGCAGCGCGACCAACGCGAACAGGGCCAGCGTGATCTTGAGCGAATTGAAATACGCGCCGGCCTGGCGCTTGATGGCGTCGATGAAAATCATCGGCACTGACTTGTCGAGTTTGCTGAAGTCGGCCTGGCGCGCCACGTCGGTGGTCAGGCGCACGGCCAGGTCGGTGCCCAGCGCGGCCAGCTCGCCCGTCGCCTGGCCACGGAAGTTGGCGCCCTTGAGCGCTTCGCCGAGCAGGCCGACCCTGGCGATCAGCTGTTCCTGCAGCACTTGGGTCAGCAGCACGCTGCCGCGGCGCAGGATGAATTCATTGATCCAGCGCGCCTTGCTGCGTTCCCAGTAGCTGCTGGACGTGGGCTGGTAATACATGCCTTGCACGAAGGGCTCGAGCAGGCTGCGCACGCTGATGGGCTGGCCCGGGGCGATCAGCTTGACCTGCTGCTCCAGGTAGACGCGCAGCGCCGGCATCTGTGCTTCGACCACCGGCTGCAGGTCGCGCTCGAGGGCCTGGTTGACCATGCGGTGTGCGCTGTGCACGGCGCCAAACCCGCCGCCGAGGAGCGGCAGTGCGAGCAGGATCAACACATAGCTGAGCTTGGCGGCCACATGCCAGGCGCGCGGACGGCGCACGAGCAGGCATTTTCTGGCCAGCTGGTAGCAGATGCCGAGCGCCAGCACAAAGCCGAGCATGCCATACAGCAGCATCGATGGCAGGGCGGTCCACAGCAGTTCACTGCCGAACGGCGCCAGGCTGCTGCCCCAATTGATCATTTGTTGCTTCATCTACATTGCCTTGATATGGAAAATCAGGCAAGTATAGCCATTGTGCAACAGAACGTGGCGCGCGGGACCTCAGTGCGCCATCAGCACGGGCAAGGTCATCTGGCGCAGCACCGTTTCCGTCACGCCGCCCAGCAGGATTTCGCGGAAGCGGGCGTGGCCGTAGCCGCCCATGACCAGCAGGTCCGCATGCACTTCGGCCGTCATGGCCAGCAGCGCCGCGCCGACGTCGCCCGTGGTGACGGCGGGGCGCACCTCGACGGGCACGCCATGGCGGCTCAGATAGGCGGCGATGTCGGCGCCCGGATGGCGGGCCGGCTGCGCGTGGCCGGCCGGCGGGTGCAGCAGGGTCAGTACCACCAGGCGCGCCGCGCGCAGCAGGGGCAGGGCGTGGCCGATGGCGCGCGTCGCTTCCATGCTGCCATCCCAGGCCACCACCACGGTGTTGTCCACTTGCGCGAATTGACCGCTGCGCGGCACGATCAGCACGGGACGGGCCGCGTTCAGCATGACGTAGGGCACCAGGTCGCTCATGGCGCCGGGCAGCGCTTCGCTGGCGTCGTGCTGGCTGAGCACCGTCAAGTCGCTGTAGCGGGCGCTGACGGCCAGGCCGCCATCCTCGTCGTCTTCGATCAGGCGCCGCTCGAGCGAAACGGCGCCCGCCTGGCGCGCCAGCGTTTCAAACTGGTCCAGCGCCTGCTCCGCCTGTCCGTGCAGGGCGGTAATTTGCGCCGCCACGGCGCCGCCGCGCATGCCGCGGTTGTTTTCCAGGGTAAAGCGCGACACGCCCGTCATGGCGGCGCCGATCAGGTGCGCCTGGTGCGTGTGCGCCAGCCGCGCCGCGATGGCGACGCGCTGCGGCGCATGGCGCGACAGGTCGGCGTGGACGAGGATGGATTTGTAAGCCATGGTGTCATTCGCTAGTCAGGGTGGCAACAAGGCTAGAACGGCAACACGGGCAAGTCCAGCATTGCCGTGCCGGCGGGCGGTTTTCTTATGCGGGGCTTGACGTGGGTCAAAAAAACACGGGCGAGGGCCTTTCGCAAGGCGATAGCCAGGAGATTGCGAGCTGTTTGATGTGCATCAAAATGCGGGGGCCGCCACCAGCCATAATGGCCTTGAACTCCTTGCCCTTCCAGTGGTCTGCATCGGCGCCGGCGCCATCTGTCCGGCACTTCCTTGTGTGACGCAACAACGCTGGCCGTGGCGGGAGTTCAATTCTCGGCGCCTTGCCTGGAGTCATGCTACATTCGCGTCCTGTTTTTCTGAAAGGATGACGATGCCTTTAGGTAATAACGGTAACAACTTCTTGCAGCACAATCAGCAAGCCTGGGATGCCCAGGCTGCACGGAACAGCCCGTGGTCGCAACCCGTCGATAGCGCCACCATCGCCGCGGCCCGTGCCGGGCAGTGGCAAATCCATCTGACGCCCGGTCCCTTGCCAGCCGGCTGGCTGGGCGAGGTGCGCGGCAAGCGCATCCTGTGCCTGGCCGGTGCCGGCGGGCAGCAGGCGCCCGTGCTGGCTGCCGCCGGCGCGCACGTCACCGTCTTCGATCTGTCTGAACAGCAACTGGCGCAAGACCGCATGGTGGCCGAACGCGACGGCTTGCAACTGGCCACCGTCCAGGGCGATATGCGCGATCTGGCCTGCTTTGCCGACGCCAGCTTCGATGTCATCATCCACCCCGTGTCGAACCAGTACGTGCCCGATATCGCCCCCGTGTGGCGCGAATGCGCGCGCGTGCTGGCCGATGGCGGCGTGCTGCTGAGCAGTTTCTTCAACCCGGCCGTCTTCATCGGCGACCGCGATCCGCAATGGGCACAGCAGGGCTTGATACGGCCACGTTTCGTGCTGCCGTATTCGGATGTGGAGGATATGGATGCCGATGCGCTGGCGGCGCGCATGGAAAAGGGCGAGGCGCTGGTGTTCGGCCACGGCCTGGACAGCCAGATCGGCGGCCAGCTGGCGGCGGGCTTCGTGCTGGCCGGTTACCACGAGGAAATGCATCCCCACCCGCGCTTTGAAATTGAAAAATTCCTGCCCAGCTTTATTGCCACGCGGGCCGTCAGGCTGGCGCGCGCGCTATAGCGATCATTAGTTGTACGGCTGCAAGTCCAGCCAGACGGCGTACGACAGGCGCTTGCCGTTCCACAGGCCGCCGCCGCGGATGACGGCGTCGCACGAGGTCAGCTGGCCTACCAGATCCATGCGGCCCAGGTTGCGGCGCAGGCGCAGGGCGTCGTTGTGCGACAGGTAGCCCACCAGCAGGCCGTCGATGAAGACGGCGATGGCCTTGTCCTGGAACGGGTTGGCATCGTCGCAGACGAGCAGGGCCAGGCATTTTTCTTCCGCGTTGCCGGGGCCGTGTTCGCCGGTCAGCCTGGCGATGGCGGGCTGGTACATCGCTTCGTTTTCCACTTCCGACGCAAAGCGCCCCTCGTCGCTCCAGTGGTGCGCCGGTGCGCCCGCAGGGATCGCCGGCACGTACTGGCGCACGGACACGAGCGGTTTGTGCAGCGGTTTGACGGGCGTGCGGCCGCTGAAGACGTAGTACAGCAGGGCGATGACGATCACGATGGCAAGCAGGTAAAGCATGGTATCTCTCTGATTTCGAAGGGGGGAGCCGGGATCGCGGGCGTGCCGCGCGGCGTTGCCGCTACTATAGCAAGTTCGCCGCCCGGTCCCGGGTAAATCTGGCCATCAGATGGCGCCGCCGGCGCAGCGTCAGCGGATCGTTCAGCACGATGGGCGAGGCGCCCGTCAAGCCCGAATAATACTGGCCGTGCCGGCGCAGGACGAAGGCATAGTCGCGCAGCGCGTGGCCGCGTGCCAGCATGCGCGCATCGCAATCGACCTCGATGGCAAAGCGCAGCCGGTGCAGCTGCCACCACAGGGGCACATTCCACGGCATGATCACGATCAAGCCGTAGGCCAGGGCCAGCAACTGCGGATCGCGCGCGGCCAGCCGGCATTGTGCGTGCGCCAGCAGCAGCGCTTGTTGTTGGGGAGGAATCAGTTGCAGCCAGACGGGCATCACGATGCGGGGCCGCAGCAGCCCCGCCACGCAGGGGCCGATGCCGCCGCTCAAGTACACTGGCGTGCCCAGCAGCGATGTTTTCTGCCAGCGGCGCTGGTGCGACAGCAGCCAGATGCTGCGTAGCGCCAGCAGCAAGAGTATGCCGCTCGATAAGGCAAACCAGCCCAGTTTCAGCTGCGCCTGCTCCGACGGCATGGCCGCCAGCACGCCGGGCAGCCACGCCAGGGGCAAGATGACGGACGCGGCGATGGCCGCCAGCCACAGCCAGCGTGTCGTGCGCCCGCGCCGTTGCCGCGCGCGCTCGGCGCGCCAGGCGGCAGCGCTCAACAGCAGCGCCAGCACCATGCAGCACAGCAGCCAGACCGGCATCGGGCGCCTAGCGCTTCAGCGCCATGCCGACGGAGGCGGGCGCCGTATGCTTGAAACCGAACTGCGCATACAGGTCTTGCGCCTGGCCATCGGCGATCAGGCTGACGTACGCGCTTTCCGGCACGTCGCTGTCGATGAACTGGCGGATTTCGCGCATGATCAGCTTGCCCAAGCCCTTGCCCTGGTGGGCCGGCAGCACGGCGATATCGACGACCTGGTAAAAACAGCCGCCATCGCCGATGACCCTGCCCATGCCGACGACCTCGTCGCCATGCAGCACTTGCACGGCAAAAAGGGAATTCGGCAAGCCCTTGGCCGCCGCCTCCGCGGTTTTCGCGCTCAGCCCGGCGGCGACGCGCAGCTGCTGATAGGTGGCGATGGAGGGAATGGCCAGGCGGGTGGTGTAGGGCGATGCGGCAGTCAAGACGGTCTCCTGTGCAATATGGATGGAATGGCCATTATAGGCGGCGAGCGCGGCCGGCGGCGGCACGCTTTATTCGCCGCGCCCTATGTCGTGCGCGGCGCTTTTGCGCTATGGTGGCGTCATTCATTTATTTGTTGAAAGCATGCCATGTCCGCAGGATTTACCGCCACCGAGTTGTCCGTCATCCATGAAGACGACGCCCTGATCACCACCCTGGCCGCGCCAGCGGGCAAAGGTGAGCCCGTCTACTTGATGCTGCAGCGCGCCGATGAATACGACGAGCAGGACGTCGCCACGGGCATGGACGAACCGTATATTGAATATGGCGGCCAGGAATTTGCGTGGTATGGCCACATGCACGCCGTGATCCTGCATCCGAACCGCCTGTCCGTGCAGATGGATGCCGAGGCCGCCATGCAGATGGATGACGACGGCCAGATCGACGTGCGTTTCAACTTGACGCCCGAGCGCTACGCCCAGCTGCAGCAGGCGCTGCGCACCACGTTCGAGGGCTGCGACTACTATCGCGAAGAACGTTGATCTGCGCGGACGGCGCCGGCCACGGCGTCGCGTATGCTCGATAGCGGGCATTGACTGGGGGAGAATAAGATGACGGTGCTGATACTCGGTTTGCTGCTGTTCCTGGGCTTGCACTCGGTACGCATCGTCGCCGACGGCTGGCGCAGCGCCCAGCTGGCGCGCCTCGGCGAAAAGCGCTGGAAGGGGCTGTACTCGCTCGTGGCGTTTGCCGGCCTGGGCCTGATCATCTGGGGTTACGCCCTGGCGCGCCAGCAGCCGCAGGTGCTGTGGACGCCGCCCATGGGCTTGCGCCACGCCAGCGGCCTGCTGATGCTGTTCTCGCTGATTTTGCTGGCGGCGGCCAATGTGCCGCGCAACCGCATCAAGACCCTGGTGCACCACCCCATGCTGCTCGGCACGCAACTCTGGGCCGTCGCGCATCTGCTGGCCAACGGCAACGTGGCCGACGTGCTGCTGTTCGGCGGCTTCCTCGTCTGGTCGTCGGTGGATCTGGTTTCCGCCGTGCAGCGCGACCGCGCGGCCGGCGTGGCATACCAGGGCGGCACCGTCCAAGGCACCCTGATCGCCATAGCCGCGGGCTGTGCACTGTGGCTGCTGCTGGCGTTCTGGCTGCACGGCGTGCTGTTTGGCGTGCGGCCGTTTGGATAAGGGGATCGAGCAAGCGAGGGAGCGTGGCCTGCGACGAGCTGAACGACAAACCGGGCGCGGCCAAGACGTTTACATAAAAACAAACATAAAAAAACCCGCAGCATCTGGCGATGGGCGGGTTTGATCAGGTACAACTAAGGTGTTCTGTGGTGCCGGGAGCCGGAATCGAACCGGCACGCTGTTTCCAGCGCGGGATTTTGAGTCCCGTGCGTCTACCTATTCCGCCATCCCGGCAACGCGAGACGCATTATCACTGATTTGTCACAATCTGGCAAGTTTTATGCTTGGCGTGCGTTTTGCCCAAGCCTGCAGAATCTGTGACGATGCCGATTCCAGCGCAAGAAGCGGAGTGCCGCGCCGGGCTTGCCGGCCTATCTTTTCCCTTTTAACCACATGAAGGGGAAGCAAATGTTACAACTGGAAAATAAGGTCGCCATCATCACGGGCGCCAGCTCGGGCATTGGCCATGCGGCGGCGCGGCTGTTTGCCCGCCATGGCGCGCGGCTGGTGCTGGTGGCGCGGCGGCGGAAGGAACTCGATGCGCTGGTGGCGCAGCTGGCGGACGGCGGCGCGCAAGCCGTGGCCTGTGCCGGCGATGTGGCCGACGCGGCATGCGCGCAAGCGGCCGTGGCGCTGGCGCTGCAACGCTTTGGCGGCCTCGATATCGCCTTCAATAATGCGGGCACCCTGGGACCCATGGGACCCACGCAGGAAGTTGCCCTGGAAGACTGGCGGGCGGCGGTCGACACCAATCTCACCAGCGCCTTCCTGGCCGCCAAATATCAGCTGCCCGCCATGGCGGCGCGCGGCGGCGGCTCGCTGATTTTTACCTCGACCTTTGTCGGTCATACGCTGGGCATGTCCGGCATGGCCGCGTATGCGGCCAGCAAGGCGGGCGTGATCGGTTTGACCAAGGCCCTGGCGGCCGAGTATGGCACGGCGGGTATCCGCGTGAATGCCCTGCTGCCGGGCGGCACCGATACGCCCATGGGGCGCGCAGTGGCGAATACACCCGAAGCGCTGGCCTTCGTGGCGGGCTTGCATGCGTTAAAACGCCTGGCTACGCCGGACGAGATCGCCCGCTCGGCGCTGTACCTGGCGTCCGATGCCTCGAGCTTCACCACCGGCACGGCGCTGCTAGCCGATGGCGGCGTGTCCATCGTGCGCGCATAAAGCACGCGCAGAAACGCCGACGGCCCGGGGATGAGCCGGGCCGTCGGTTGTGTGCGCTACATCAAGCTCAGTTTCAAGCTCAGTTGTGAACCGAGTTCAGCTGGCGCGCGATGATGTCGTGGTTGAGCCAGATGACGGGCGCTGGCGGTTCCGACATGGTGTGGAACATCAGCGGGCCCGTGCCTTCCAGCACCAGCGAGCTCAGGTGGTCGGTGATCAGTTCCTTGCGGTCCTTGTGCAGCTTGGTGATGTCGTCCGAGGTGCCGATCATGACGTCGGCCAGCTCTGGCGTGTTGTCCATCGGCCAGGCGGCGAAGTTGCGGAACTGCACGCTGGTGGCGTCGCCGTTGTAGGCGGCGATACGGTCGAGCAAGTCTTGCAGCGACACGCCGTCTTCCAGCAAGCCCTGGCAGATTTTCCACTGTTCTTCGGCCCAGGCAGCGCCGCCTTCTTTTTTCAGCGCGTCGAGCAGGGGGAACAGCGACAGTTCCACGCCGACGAAAATGTCGGACGAATTCGTGCGGATTTCCGGGCAATTGAAGACGGTCGCCTTGATGCCTTTTTCCCACGCGGCCTTGGCCACGTTTTCCAGGCGCATCTTGGCCAGGCCTTGCGTGTAGTTGCTGTAGGTTTGCCACTGGTATTTGCCGTCGATCAAGATCTCGGTGCCGTGGTAGCCGTAGGCGCTGTAGCGCACCTGGCCGCCCGTTTGCTCGATGCGGGCGCGGATGGCGGCGCTGCCGTCGATCAGGTGCTGCAGGGTGTTGGCCGTGACTTCGTCGAAGTTCATCAGGATCAATTTACCCAGGTCGCTGTCGAGCAGGGCGCGCGAAGACATGAAGCGCTCGCCGCGGCCTTTGTAGATGCGGTTGGCGATCGCCAGGAAGACCTTGACCTTTGGAATGCCGCCGGCCATGGTGTGGGCGAAATACACATTGCTGCCGTCAGGAATCAGGCTATCCAGCTCGGCCATGGCTTTGGCCACGGACGCGCTGAAGCGGGCGATGCCGGCTTCGCGGCAGCGTTCGATCTGCGCCCAGTCCAGCTTGTCTTCTTGCCAGCTTTTCAGGGTCATGTCGGCCAGCAGGGCCGTCGGCGTCGGTTCGCCGGCGGGCGCGTCGAGGTCGAAACCGGCCATCAGCGGCACATTGATGATGCGGCCGCCCAGGTTGGCTTCGGCTTCGGCCAGCTCTTCCGCGTTCAGCGGGCGCAGCGCCATGTTTTCATCGCGGCGGCCGACCGTCATGCCGACGATATTCATGCCCGCCTTGCGCGCTTCGTCCAGCAAGCCATTCACATAGCCGCGGCCGAACAGCTCGCCGAACAGCACAAAGGTGTCGCCCTTGCGGAAGATATTTTTTTGCGGGATGTCTCTCAGGGACGTGATCTCGGTCATGGTGTCAATTCATTCAAAAATTAGCAGGGCAGATGGCTGTTGCTGCTGCCCGCTGGTTCAACATAGTGTGAAATTATGCGCCATTTCAGCGGGGAAAATCTTCTTGCGAATGATTCTCGTCTGGAATGGCATCTTCTTCTTCATGCAGCTCTTATTCTTTCGCCAAGGCGTATTTTACGCTGCCCCGGCGCACAGCGCCCGCGGACTGGCCCGGCAGGCGCCGATATTACCTCAGCTTGGCCGCGCAGGTCAGTAAAATTGATCTAAAACAAATCCTGTTGTCCCGAGACCAGGCGCGAAAAATCGTCGCCGAGGAAGGGCAAGATGGCGTCCGCCACCGGCTGCAGCTGGCGCGTCAGGTAATGCTGGTAGTCGATGGGCGAGCGCTGCGTTTCCAGCGGTTCCGGCCCCGCCACCGTGATGACATAGCTGATCCAGCCGCCGTTCTGGTATTGCAATGGCCGTCCCTGCGCCAGGTTGTAGGCGTCGGCCGTGCGCGCCGCGCGCACGTGGGGCGGCACGTTGCGCTGGTAATCGTCGAGCGGGCGGCGCAATCTCTTGCGGTAGACCAATAAGGCGTCGAACTCGCCGCGCACCGTGCGCGCCACGTAGTCGCGCACATAGTCCTGGTAGGCGGCGCGCTGGAAGATGCGCAGGTACAAGGCTTGCTGGAATTGCTGCGCCAGCGGCGTCCAGTCGCTGCGCACCGTTTCCAGGCCCTTGTAGACCATCTGTTCGCTGCCGTCGGGCTTGCCGACGAGGCCCGCGTAGCGCTTCTTGCTGCCTTCTTCCGAGCCGCGGATGGTGGGCATCAGGAAACGCCGGTAATGCGTCTCGAATTCCAGTTCCAGCGCATTCTCGAGGCCGAATTCTTCGCGCAGATGGGCGTCCCACCAGGCGTTCACATGCGCCACCAGGGCGCGGCCGATCTTGCCCGCCTCTTCATCCGTATGCGCTGTTTTGAGCCACACAAACGTGGAATCCGTGTCGCCATAGATCACCTGATAACCCTGTTCGGTGATCAGTTCGCGCGTGCGGTGCATGATGTCGTGGCCGCGCAAGGTGATCGACGAAGCCAGGCGCGGATCGAAGAAGCGGCAGCCGCTCGACCCCAGCACGCCGTAAAACGCGTTCATGATGATCTTTAACGCTTGCGACAAGGGCGCGTTGCGCTCGCGCTTGGCCGTCTCGCGCCCTTGCCACACCTGTTTCACGATGGCGGGCAGGCAATGTTTTACGCGTGAAAACTGCGCGCCCCGGTAGCCGGGCACGGTATCGGCCTCGTCGCCGCCCGTGCCCACCACCAGGCCCACGGGGTCGATCAGGAAAGTGCGGATGATGGACGGGTACAGGCTTTTATAGTCGAGCACCAGCACGGAATCGTACAGGCCCGACTGCGAATCCATGACGAAGCCGCCGGGGCTGTTTTCGCCCGAGATATCGCCCAGGTTGGGCGCCACATAACCCTGCCGGTGCATCAGCGGCAAATACAAATGTTCGAAGGCGGCCACGGAGCCGCCGCTGCGGTCGGCCGCCAGGCCCGTCACGCTGGCCCGCTCCAGCAGGAAGGTCAGCAACTCGGTCTTGGCGAAGATGCGCGTGACCAGCTCGCAATCCTTGAGGTTATAACGGGCCAGCGCGGGCTTGTCTTCGCGGAACCGCCGGTCGATCTCGGCCATGCGCTGGTAGGGATTGTCGATGGATTTGCCTTCACCCAGCAAGGTCTGCGCCACGTTTTCCAGGCTGAACGAAGAAAAATTCCACGTTGCCGAGCGCAGGGCTTCGATGCCGTCGATGATCAGGCGTCCCGCGGCGGCGGCAAAGTAATGCTCTTGCTTGCCGCCATGCTCGCGCCATTCCATCACGGCGCCGCCGCGCCCCAGTTTCAACGGTACCTGGTAGCGCTCAGCGTGTTCGCGCAGCACGCGCAAGTCGAACTGCACCAGGTTCCAGCCGATGATGGCGTCCGGATCGTGCCGCTCCATCCACGTGTTCAGGCGCTCGAGGATCTGTGCGCGGCTGTCGCAGTATTCGAGGTCGAAGTCGAGTAGCTCATCGCCGCCGTTTTGCGGCCCCAGCATGTAGACCTGGCGCTGGCCGCAGCCTTCCAGGGCCAGCGAATACAGCTCGCCATGGGCCGTCGTCTCGATATCGAGCGAGGCCAGTTTCAAGCTTGGCCGGTAGCCGGGCGCCGGTTTCAGCTGCACGTCCTGCCCTGTTTCCGCGATGAACGTTACCGGCGCCGTAATGAAACGCTCCATCAGGTAGCGCTCGGGCGGGCGGATGTCCGCTTCGTACACGTCGATGCCGTGCGCGCGCAACTGCTTTTCCAGCTTCAGCAAATGCCGGTATTGCTTGCAGTACAGGCCCAGCACGGGACGGTGGTGAAAATCGCACAGCGACAGGGGACGCAGTTCGGCATGGCGCTCGCCGCGCAGCAGCTGTTGCGCTTGCTCCTGCTGCTCCATGGGGATAAAGGCGACGGCCGTCTGCACGGGCAGGCGCACGTGGCGGGGCCCGGCGTCCGTTGCCAGCCAGAAATCGACCTCCGTGCCGGCGGGCGTGTCGCGCCAGTGGCGGGTCAGAATGAAGCCCTGTTCGGGCGGGTGCTGCGCGTTGCCTGTCATGGTGCCGTGAGTGTCTGGTGTGCTGGGCTGCACATTACAGCAAGCTGACGCAGGGCGGGGGCGGTTGCGGCTATAATTTTCTGCATCGAAGACGATAACAAGAGCGCGCCGCGCCACCCACCCCGGAGACAGCATGCAAGCAATGAGTTATGTACACGGCGCCCACGAGACGCCGTTGATCGGCGAAACGATAGGCGCCTACCTGGACGGCATCGCCGAGCGCTATGGCCAGCACGATGCCCTGATCGTGGCGCACCAGAACGTGCGCTGGACGTATCTGGAATTCCAGCAGCGCGTGCACCGGCTTGCCGCCGGCCTGTTGAAACTGGGCTTGCAGCCGGGCGACCGGGTCGGCATCTGGTCGCAGAATTGCGCCGAATGGGTGCTGACGCAGTTTGCCACGGCGAAAGCCGGTTTGATCATGGTCAACATCAACCCCGCCTACCGCCGCTCCGAACTCGAATACGTGCTCGACAAGGTGCAATGCAGCGCGCTGATCCTGTCGCCCAGCTTCAAGTCCAGCGATTACCTGGCCATCGTGCAGGACGTGGTGCCGGAAATCGCCCGTTCGCGCGCCGGCGCCCTGCAGTCGCCGCGCCTGCCGCAATTGCGCCACGTCATCCGCCTGGGCGCGGCCACCACGCCGGGCATGCACAACTTCGACGCGGTGATGGACGGCATCACCGACGCCGACCTGGCGCACCTGGACGAAGTGAGCGCTGGCTTGCAGTTTGACGACGCCGTCAACATTCAGTTCACGTCCGGCACCACGGGCGCGCCGAAGGGCGCCACCTTGACGCACCACAATATCCTGAACAACGGTTTCTTCATCGGCGAAGCCATGCGCCTGACGGAACGGGACCGCTTGTGCATCCCCGTGCCCCTGTACCACTGCTTCGGCATGGTGCTGGGCAACCTGGCCTGCGTCACGCACGGCGCGGCCATGGTATTTCCCGGCGAAGGCTTCGATCCGAAAGCCGTGCTGGAAACGGTGCAGGCCGAGCGCTGCACGGGATTGCATGGCGTGCCCACCATGTTCATCGCCATCCTCGACCATCCTGACTTCAAGCAATATGACTTGTCCCGGCTGCGCACCGGCATCATGGCCGGCTCGCCTTGTCCGATGGAAGTCATGACGCGGGTCATCGAATTGATGCACATGGCGGAAATCACGATTGCGTATGGCATGACGGAAACGTCGCCCGTCAGCTTCCAGACGGCGATCGAAGACCCGCGCGAGATGCGCGTCTCGTCCATCGGAAGGGTCCACCCGCACCTGGAAGTGAAAATCATCGATGCGGAAGGCCGCATCGTGCCGCGCGGCGAAAAGGGCGAATTGCTCACGCGCGGCTATTCCGTGATGCAGGGCTACTGGGGCGACCCGGAAAAAACAGCGGAGGCCATCGACGCGGCGCGCTGGATGCACACGGGCGACCTGGCCGTCATCGACGACTACGGCTTTTGCAGCATCGTCGGCCGCTCGAAGGACATGGTGATACGCGGCGGCGAAAACATCTACCCGCGCGAAGTCGAGGAATTCCTGTACCGCCACCCGAGCGTGCTCGACGTGCAATGCGTGGGCGTGCCGGACGCCAAGTATGGTGAAGAACTGTGCGCCTGCATCATCCTGCGCCCGGGCACGCAGGCCACCAGCGAGGATATCCGCGCCTTTTGCGACGGGCAGATCGCCTATTACAAGATTCCCCGCTATGTGCGCTTCGTCGAGGAATTCCCCATGACGGTAACGGGCAAGATCCAGAAATATGTATTGCGCAAGCAGGTGGCGACGGATCTGGGGCTGAGCGCGGATTAAGTTTTTCGCCCGCCCATAAAAAAACACCGGGACGCTCGCGCGGCCCGGTGTTTTTTATTGATGCGGCGTCAAGCTCAGGCCATCGCGGCTTGCGGTGCGCGCGCTGGCGTGCGGCGGCGCATGAAGGCCAGCAAGCCCAGGCCGGCCAGCAGCATGGCGTAGGTGCCTGGCTCAGGTACGGCCGACACGTTGACCGTGTTGAAGCCGGAACCGTTCATCGCGACGTGACCACGATTGATCGAGCTGACCGAATTGGCGATCAGGGTGCCGTTCATGTCGCCCGAACCGGAGAACGCGCTGTGCGGCGCCAGGATGCTGCCGTTGATGCCGACGTTCTGCAGGTTAGTGGTGGTGGCGTTGGCGAAGTTGAACAGCGTGCGGTTGGCGAAACTGGCGAAATTGTCGAAGCCGCCGCTCATGGTGATGTCGGTGGCCGTGCCGTTGATGATGATGCTGGCCGTGCTTTTCAGCGAGGACAGGTCCAGCGTCAGGTTATGCAGGTTCGACGCATCGATGTTGAAAATATTCACGTCGGCGTTGACATTGCCGACCAGGGTCATGTTGCCGTACTGCGAGATCACGGTGCCGTTCGATTGCAGCTTGGCCACGTCGCCCGACAGGGTCGTCAGTTGCTGCTTGGCGCCCGCGAAGTCCAGGGTGGAGGCATTGCCTTTGCTGATGTTATCTTTTGGAAACCACTGTGGCGCCGTCAGGGTGGCGTTGGGGTTGCTGACGCCGTACACGGCCGAACCGCTGAGCGTGCCCCAGCCCGTGTTCAGGTTGCCGCCAGCAACGACCGAATTGACGGCGCTGCCTGGCTTTTTATTCGTGCCGACATTGTAGTTGTCCAGGTAGATATTGCCGCCAGCGGCAATGCTGCCGCCGACGCTGGTAAAACCGCTGGCGCCGCTGCTGCCGATGTTGCCAAAGATAAAGGCCGAGTAGCCATTGGCGACGCCGAGGTCGACCACGGTGGCTTGGGCCGAAGCGCTGAAGGCGAAGGCGAACAGGGCGGCGCTGATGAGCGGCAAGGTACGGGTAGCAAATAATTTCATGGACAATCTCATAGTCAATTAGGGGACGATTCGGGCGGGAAAGCAACACACCGCCATCGCGCAGCCGGCTATTATAATATAAAAAACAATGTTAGTTCAATTTAGGTAATTAACTATATTTTAAGGCAACACTTTTCCTAGGGTCAGCAATTGTCTTGCGGACATAAAAAAACCGGGGCTGGCCCGGTTTTTTGCTGTTTATCTGACGCGCTGGTACAGGCGGAAGCGTTCCACGTCATCCGTGGGGCGGCGTCCTTCCCACAGCTTGATCCAATCCGCACCGTGGTGTTCCGGCAGCTTTTCCTTGTTATCCGGAACTTTAATGCTGTCTTGCAACAAGAACACGTCGCAATGCTGTTGGCCCACATTGGCAAACGGCAGGTGGCCGTAGTAGGCGAACGAGGCGCGCTGGGCGGCGCCGACATTGCTGTTGATGCAAGTAGTGCCCGGCGGCAGGTGGACGGAAATCTGGTGCGCGACGCTGGCGTAGCTCTTGCTGTAGTTCAGCGGCGGCAGGAACAGGGTCATGATCAGCACCCAGATCAGGATCAGGCCGCCGGACGACAGCACCACGGCGCGCCACAGCACGGCTGGCTGGCGCGAGATGCGCCAGTGCACCAGCGCCACCCAGCCCGCGCTGGCGCAGGCGGCGACGAAGAAGGCCAGCAAGTCCAGTTCGGGCTTGAAACCTGGCATGAGTTTCAGGGCGTTATGCGACAGTTTTGGAGGCCAGCCCGTCAGGATGGCGAACCAGAACAGCCACAGCGCGAGGGCGCAGATGGTCAGCACCATCACGGAGAACCAGTCGATGGCGTTGATGGCGCCCCGTTTCATGGTCAGCAAGCCGAACGCGGCCATCACGGCCAGCGGCGGCAGCAGCGGCAGCAGCTGGCTCGGGTCGGGATCGGGATGGCACAGGCCCAGGATGGCCAGCATGGCGACAAAGGTCAGCGGCACGACGATGTGCAGCACGTGGTGCTGGCGGCGCCAGGCATACACGGCCCAGGCGGCGAACGGCCAGGCGGGCCAGAAGAACCAGATGCCGACACGCCAGAAGTATTGCAGGCTCTTCAGGCTGGGGGCGCTGAACTGGCGGCAATTCCATTCCATCCACGCTTGCAGCGGCGAATGGCCGTATGGCTGCAGCAGTTCGCCCGGCAGCAGCCAGGCCAGGGTCAGCGCGATGCCGATCAGGATGGCCAGCGCCAGGTGGCGCACGCTGCGCAGCAGCGGCAGGCGCAGGAAGACGGTGCACAGCAGCAAGGCGATGCTCAGCGCCGCCGGCGTGATCCAGCCGCGCGCGAGGGTCAGGCCGCCCAGCGCCAGGCCCAGCAGGGCCGCATTGCGCACGGACGGGCCTTCCACGTAGCGCACGGCGCGGTACAGCAAATAGGCCATCAGGGACACGTACAGCGCTTCGGCCGTGATGTCGTGGCTGTGCTGCAAGAGGCCCAGGCAGCCCAGGTAGATGAGCACGGCGGCATCGGCCAGGGTGCGGCCGAAGTCGTCCGGCTCGGGCTGGCCGCCGAAAGCCAGGCGCAGCGGCTGGGCGTCGTTGCGCCGGCCCAGGTTGAAGGCGGTGTACCAGACGGACAGGGTGCTGACGACGAAGATGCCGATGGTCGACATGCGCGCGCCAAAGACGTCGCCGTCGATCCAGCCGAACAGCTTGATGAAGATGGCGCCCAGCCAGAAGGCCAGCGGGCCTTCATCGAGCAGCGACAGGCCGGCGATGTTGGGCCACAGCCAGTCGTTCAGGCCGCCATGCGCCATGGTCCACATGATGCCGAAACTGGCGGCATCATCGTTCTTCCACGGTTCGCGGCCGATCAGGCCAGGCAGGATGTACAGCAGGCCGAGCGCAAACAAGGCCCATCGTGGCAGCGCGAGTGTGGCAGCGGCGGGAAGGCGGACTGGCTTCATCGATAATCGGTATCAGAATAGTGGCAAGACGCGACGAATGGCGTCGGGTATGCGCGAGTATAAAGTAAAGCGGCCAAAGACAAAAAAGGCAGCCGTGGCTGCCTTTTCTCTGGCAGCCGGAGCTGCCCTGTTTTGCCGCAAAGCGGCAAAAATCAGCCTGCTGCGACTGCGGTTTTCGAACCAACCGAACCGAACTTCTGACGGAACTTCTCGACGCGACCGGCGGTATCGACGATTTTGTGCTTGCCCGTGAAGAATGGGTGCGATTCAGCCGAAACCTCGATCTTCACCAGTGGGTATTCTTTACCGTCGTGGGTGATTTTTTCGCGGGTTTGGATGGTCGAGCGGGTAACGAATTTGAAATCGCACGACAGATCGTGGAAAACAACTTCGCGGTATTCTGGATGGGTATCGACTTTCATGGTCTTCTCTCTAGTTTGGTAGCCAAACAGCACTTCGTCGGTCGTCCTGCTTCTTGACCCGATTGCCGATCACTTGCCAGGTTTAAAATAATGCAACCGTCGATTATATAGCGCTTTCGGGGCGCAGGCAATAAAAAAGCCGCTCAATGAGCGGCTTTGCATGATCGCGTGTGCTTACGCCGGGCGCAACGTAGGTCGGATTAGCGCGCTAGCGCGTAATCCGACAACACCACCGTCTTCGCCAACAATGTTGTCGGATTACAGCCCTGCGGGCCTAATCCGACCTACGATACACGGCAGGGGAATTTAGCCGCCCCGGCGCATCATGTCGAAGAATTCGGCGTTGTTTTTGGTCGCCTTCATCTTGTCGAGAATGAACTCCATCGCCTCGATCTCGTCCATCGAGTACAGCAACTTGCGCAGGATCCAGATTTTTTGCAGCTCGTTCGGCTTGATCAGCAGTTCTTCGCGGCGGGTACCCGATTTGTTCAGGTTGATTGCCGGGTAGACGCGTTTTTCGGCCAAACGGCGTTCCAGATGCACTTCCATGTTGCCGGTACCCTTGAATTCCTCAAAGATCACGTCATCCATGCGCGAACCCGTTTCGATCAGCGCCGTGGCGATGATGGTCAGCGAGCCGCCTTCTTCGATATTGCGCGCGGCGCCGAAGAAGCGTTTTGGACGTTGCAGCGCGTTCGCGTCGACACCGCCGGTCAGGACCTTGCCCGAGGCAGGGATGACGGTGTTGTAGGCACGCGCCAGACGGGTGATCGAGTCGAGCAGGATGACCACGTCTTTTTTCATTTCGACCAGGCGCTTGGCTTTTTCCAGCACCATCTCGGCCACTTGCACGTGGCGCGTGGCCGGCTCGTCGAAGGTCGAGGCGACGACTTCGCCGCGTACCGAGCGTTGCATTTCGGTCACTTCTTCCGGACGTTCGTCGATCAGCAGCACGATCAGCGTGATGTCCGGGTGGTTGGCCGTGATCGCATGGGCGATGTGCTGCAGGATCACGGATTTGCCGGATTTCGGCGACGCCACCAGCAAGCCGCGCTGGCCTTTGCCGATCGGGGCGATCAGGTCGATGATGCGGCCGGTGATGTTTTCCTGGCCATTCATTTCACGTTCCAGGCGCAGCGGCTCGTTCGGGTGCAGCGGCGTCAGGTTTTCAAACAGGATGCGGTGTTTCGACATCTCCGGCGATTCGCCGTTGACCTTGTCGACTTTGACCAGTGCGAAATAGCGTTCGCCATCTTTCGGGGTCCGTACCTCGCCTTCGATCGAATCGCCGGTGTGCAGATTGAAGCGGCGGATTTGCGAAGGGGAGATGTAAATATCGTCGGTGGACGCCATGTAGCTGGCGTCAGGCGAGCGCAGGAAGCCGAAGCCGTCAGGCAGCACTTCCAGGGCGCCGTCGCCAAAAATCTGTTCGCCGGACTTGGCGCGTTTTTTCAGGATAGCGAACATCAGCTCCTGTTTGCGCAAGCGGGCTGCGTTGTCAATGTCAAGACCGATCGCCATCTCAAGCAGGGCGGATACGTGTAGGGCCTTTAGTTCGGATAAATGCATATGTGTTGAGTGTCCCGAGACGGGATGTAAAGGTAGGGGAGGGGACTGCGTGGCGTTGATTAATTATTGGGGAAGGCTGTGCACGAATGAGGCAAAGCCGCTTCCCGGTCTATCCAGTCAGGCGGCGCTGCGGGCGCAGCGCTGCCCATCATACATTAAATGTTGCTGTCGACGAAAGCGGTCAACTGGCCCTTGGCCATGGCGCCCACTTTTTGAGCAGCTGCAGCACCATCCTTGAACAGGATCAGGGTCGGGATGCCGCGGATGCCGAACTTGGCAGGTACCGCCTGGTTGGCGTCCACGTCCATCTTGGCGATCACGATGCGGCCGGCATATTCCTTGGCCACTTCTTCCAGGATCGGGGCGATGGCCTTGCAGGGACCGCACCATTCTGCCCAGAAGTCGACCAGTACTGGCAACTCGGATTTCAGGACGTCTGCTTCAAAAGATGCATCGCTAATGTGTTTGATATTTTCGCTCATATTTTCCTCAAATGAGGGTGGGATCAATAATGCCTGGAATTCACCATACGCTGGTTCGCCATCCATGCTTCCTGGAATGCAGTGAGAAGATGGGGGCAATGGGCACAAATTCAATGTTCTTGGAAGGTGCGACCAGAGGTATGCAGGCGGGGATGGCTGAAATAATAACCCATTTTTTCAAAGCGTGGCGATTATTGCAGAAAAACTTGAGGCATATCGCCCCTGCGCCTGCCGCCAGGGCGGCAAAGCCGCATGCCTGCTGGCTTGCGGCGCCGTGTCCCGCCTCCCGGCCTGGCTCCGCGCTCAGGCTTGCGCGCCGGCCTGACGCGCCGTGTGCTGCAGTTGCAAGTTCACCATGAGCTGCAATTCCGCGCTTTCCATCGGCTTGCGGAAGGTGCCTAATATATGCAGGCCGTTGGCCATGGCCAGGCGTTCGGCCGCCAGGCGCACGGCCGAATGCAGGCCCGACAGCAGGACTACGCCGCCGCGGAAGCCGTTTTCAGCCGCCATGCGCAAAAATTCGATGCCGTCGATGTCGGGCATGGACAGGTCGCAGATCAGCAGGTCGGGCTGGTGCTGCTTCAGGGTGGCCAGCGCCTGTTCGCTATGCGACTCGCAGCGGATGTCGAACGGGCCCATTTGCTCGAGCATGTCGCTGAGCACGTCGAGCATGAACACGTCGTCGTCCAGCAGCAATACGCGCAATGGCGCCAGGCCTGCTTCGTTGTGTTCACGGCTTGCTTGGTTTGATACAGTAGTCATCGTCCTGTCTTCCTATTGATATGCTGCATCGCTGTCGATGCCGATACCTTGCCTTAACGGAATTTGGCGGTAGCTAATCGTCATTGGCAAAGCTGGTGTTATTCATGATTTGTTCGGTAATCTGTTCCAGCAGGGGCCACAGGCGCGCGACGATGTGCCGGGCCCGCTCCGCCTCGTCGGCCGCTTCGCCCGGCGCCAGGGTTTCCAGGTTGTGGCACAGCTCGGCCAGTCCCAGGGCCCCCACGGTGCGCGCCGACGACTTGATGCGGTGTCCCAGTTCGCGCACCTGGTGCACGTCGCCGCGCGCCAGGGCCGCATCGATGTCGCCAAAGCCGTCCTGCGTCGTCTGCAGAAACTTGAAGGCGAATTTGCGCACCTTTTCCGGGTTGTAACCGAGCAGCTTGGCCAGGATCGACAGGTCGATCACCTGCGGGTCGCCCGCCAGCGTGGTCTTGAAGGCGGGCGCGGCGCGGCTGCGTGCCGGCGGCGGGGGCGTGTCGCGCGCCGGCAGCCAGCTGGCGATGGTCTGGTACATCATGGCCGGCTGGATGGGCTTGGAAATGAAATCGTCCATGCCCGCGTCCAGGCAGCGCACGCGGTCTTCGCTGGTGGCCGTGGCCGTCATGGCCAGCACGCGCAGGTGCGCCAGCTGCGGGTCGGCGCGGATGTGGCGCGTCGCCTGCAAGCCATCCATCAGCGGCATCTGCACGTCCATCAGCACGCAGTCGAACTGCGTCTGGCGCAGCAGGTCGAGCGCTTCCTCGCCATTGTTGGCCAGACAGACGGAGGCGCCCGCTTCTTCCAGCAATTCCAGTGCCACCTGCTGATTAAACGTGTTGTCTTCCACCAGCAGGATGCGCGCATGCTTGAGCGTGCGCATCACCAGGGCCGCGTCGGCGCTGGCGCGCATGGCCGCCGCCGTCTGCACCATGCTGTCGAGCATGGCGGGTGCCGCCTGGTCGGAAATGCCCAGGTTGGCCGTGAACCAGAAGGTGCTGCCGGCGCCGGGACGGCTGTCGACGCCCACGTCGCCGCCCATCAGCTGGGCCAGCTGCTTGCAGATGGCCAGGCCCAGGCCCGTGCCGCCATATTCGCGCGTGGTGGACGTGTCGGCCTGCTGGAAGGACTGGAACAGCTTGCTCATTTCATCCTGCGACAGGCCGATGCCGTGGTCGCATACTTCAAAGCGCACCAGGCAGTGCCTGGCGTCTGCCACCACCTTGCGCACCTTCACGGTGATGCTGCCCTGTTCGCTGAACTTGATTGCGTTATTGGCGTAGTTGATCAGCACTTGTCCCAGGCGCAATGGGTCGCCCACGAGCACGGCCGGTAATTGCGGGTCGATTTCAAACAGCAGTTCCAGGTTCTTGCCGGCGGCGCGCGGCGCCACTACCGTCATCAGCGTTTGCACGACGTGGTCGAAACTGAAGTTGACGCGCTCGATTTCCAGCTTGCCCGCCTCGATTTTCGAAATGTCGAGAATGTCGTCGATGATGCCCAGCAAGTGTTCGCCGGCAAAACGGATTTTTTCCAGGTAATCGCGCTGGCGCGGTTCCAGGTCCGTTTTCAGGGCCAGATAGGCCATACCGATCACGCCATTCATCGGCGTGCGGATTTCATGGCTCATGTTGGCCAGGAATTGCCCCTTCGCCAGGCTCGCTTCTTCGGCCACCTGCTTGGCCTGGTCCAGCTGCTCCGTGCGCTGCGCCACGCGCTCTTCCAGATGTTCATTGAGTTCGCGCAAGGCGCTCTCGCTGCGCTTGTGATACGTGATGTCCGTCAGGCTGGCCACCACCATGCCCACCTTGCCGTATTCATCGCGGATGGCCTCGGTATTTACGGACAGCCACGACAGGCTGCCGTCGGGCTGTTGCACGCCCATCAGCACGTCGCGCATGGCGACACCCGTCGACAGGGTGATGTGCACGGGATGGCTGCGCTGGTCGAAGGGGGAACCGTCTTCGTGGATCGCTTGCCACAGGCTGTTGCCGGCTGGACTGGCCGCCAGCATGCGCTCGGCAGCGGCATTGCTTTCCAGTATGTGGCCGTGGCTGTCCTGCACCACCAGCCCGTTCGTCACGGCGCCGAACACGGACGCCATGCGCTGGCTCGAGTTCGACAGGGCGATCGACGCCTGGCGCCGCTCCGTGATGTCGGTGATCATCGCCAGGGTGCCGCCCGGCTCGCCGTTGTCCGACTGGATGCTGGTGCTCGACAGCAAGCCCCACAGGCTCGACTGATCCTTGCGGAAGAAGCGGAAATCGACCTGATCCGGCTGGCTGGCGGCACTGCCGTGGCTGGCCAGGCGGCGCTGCATCAGCAGCTGGCTGTCGCGGTCCATGAAGTCGAGCAGGGGACGGCCCAGCATTTCCTGCACCGTGTAGCCGAGCATGTGCGCCATCTTCGGGTTGACGAAGGTGGTCTTGCCGTCCGCATCCGTCATCCAGATGCCTTCGGCGGCCGTCTGCACGATCAGGCGGTAGCGTTCGGAACTGGCGTGCAGCGCTTCCTCGGCGCGTTGCCGCTGCGTCATGTCGCGCAGCGAGACGATGGAAAATACTTGCCCGGCCATGCGCAGCGGCGACAGGCTGACCTTGGCCGGGAAGTGCGTGCCGTCGCGGCGGCGCGCCATCATCACCCGGCCCGGCAGGCTGTGCCGCGCTTGCGGGTCGCCCACGGAGTGGTTGGCCGTGCTTTCCGGTACCAATTGCTCCAACGACATGCCCGTCAATTCGGCCAGCGGATAGCCGAAGCAGCGCGCGCCGATCTGGTTGGCGTAGTGCACCTTGCCTTCGACGTCGGCCACCAGCATGGCTTCGGGCGCCGCTTCCAGCATCGAGCGCATGCGCGATTGCTCATCCTGTTTGCGTTCGCTGATATCGCAGACGATGCCGCTGGCCTGCGTGGCGGCGCCATCCGAGGCGCGTGTCAGCACGGCGCCGCGCGCCAGCAGCCAGCGCCAGTGGCCGTCGCTGTGGCGCAAGCGGAATTCGCAATTGAAGGTGCCGGGCGCCTGGCCATCCAGATGCTGGCGAAAGGCCAGGCTCAGGCGCGCGCGGTCGTCGCGGTGCACTTCGGCCAGCCACTCGTCCAGTGCATGGTCGAGCCTGGCGCTTTTGTCGCCCAGCACGTCCTGGTACTGGGGCGCGAACTGCAGCCGGTCGGCCTGTCGCCGCCAGGTCCAGCCAGCCATGGCCGCGCCGCGCAAGGCTTGCCCGGCGTCCTGTTCGGCCAGGGCATGCGCGGGCAGCAGCAGGCGGCGCAACTGTTGCCGCAGCCGCCAGGCTTGCCAGCAAGCCACTCCCGCCAGGGCGGTGGCGCTGGCGGCAGCGTAAGGCCATAGCAGTGTTGGCGCCATGCCATGTACCGCCGCCTGCACCGGCAAGGAAAGCGTCATGCCTGCCGCCAGCATCGTATGAGCGAGACGACGCAGCGCAGGGCGCCGTCGGCGTGATGCGCTGAAACTCGTGTGGCTGCAATACGACAAATGCATCCCTTTCTGGGGCATGATGGAACTGGGCTGACAGTGCATGATGCGCGCTCAAATAAACGCCTGCGGCGCTTTCTCGCGGCAACTATAGCATCGAATATTTGCTCGGGGTATTTAAGTTCTGAAACAGCCAAAACGGGATTTTTTTTGCCCCGGAATGGCTGTTTTTTTCGCGATTTGGTGAGAATCTGAGAGAAAGTCGGCGCGAAATCGTGCTACGGAATCAGCGATCTGTAGAACGCCTGATAAAACCGTAGCGAGCGGCAGCGATTTGTGGCCGAGAAGCGCAACCGTGCTTGAGCACGGTGAGCATCACAGGCCGCAAAGCGCGACGCGCAGTAGGTTTTTTCAGGTGTTCTCAGGTGAAACTTCCGGCAAACTGATATCGGTGCCCGGGATGCCACATGGTGGCGATCGAGGCGATCTTGCCGCCCGAGCGCGTCTGGCGGCGCAGGACCAGGCACGCCTGTTTCGTGTCGATGGCCAGCATTTCCGCGATGTCGCGCGGTGCCGACAGCGCTTCGATGCTGTAGGTGGCGCCTTGCAGGGGCGCGGCGGCCATCAGGTATTCGTTCGGCGTGATGCTGGAAAAATCCTGCGTCATGTAGTCGGGCGCGCACTCGGGATTGACCCAGCGGTCTTCCACCTGGATCGGCACGCCGTTTTCAAAATGCACGATCAGCGAGTGGAACAGCGGGTGTTCCGGCGGCAGGCCGAATTGCTTGGCCAGCAAATCCGAGGCTTTCGTACGTTCCAGCAATTGCAGGCTGCTGCGGTGGATATGTCCGCGCGCCCGCACTTCATCGGCGATACTCTTGATTTCCAACAAGGTCGCCTGGTATTTTTGCTGCGCCACATAGGTGCCGGAACCCTGGCGCCGCGTCAGCACCTGTTCGCTGGTCAGTTCGCGCACGGCGCGGTTGACCGTCATGCGCGAGACGCCGAATTGTTTCACGAGGGCTTGCTCGGAGGGAATCACGTCGCCTTCCTTCCAGCGTCCGGCGGCGATGCCGGCCAGCAGAAAATCCTTGATGCGCTGGAAAATGGGCGTATTTTCCTGGGTAGTATGATCGTCCAATGCGGTTTCTCCGGGGCGCGGGCAGGGCGCGCCGCCGGCTGGAGGCGCGATGGCCGATTTTAGCACCGAGCAAGGCAGGCGCCGCCAGCCTTTTTTGAATTCAAAAGCAAGCGCCGGAGTGTGGCGCGCGCGGGTGCTGGCTATGCTGGTGACTTATTATTGATTTGCACGGAGTTCGCCATGGAACACGCTTACCTGACTGACGATGAACGCTGGGACGCCCTGCAGCGGCGCGCGCCCGATGCCGACGGCGTCTTTTATTACTCGGTGCGCACGACGGGCGTGTATTGCCGCCCTTCCTGCGCGGCGCGTCCCGCCTTGCGCCGCAACGTGGCTTTTCACGCCACGTGCGAGCAGGCGGAGGCGGCCGGTTTCCGCCCCTGCCTGCGCTGCAAGCCGAACTTGCCGCCCCTGGCCCAGCGCCAGGCGGCCATCGTGGCCGACATCTGCCGTTTGATCGATGCCAGCGACGAGCTGCCCGACCTGGACGCGCTGGCGCAGGCGGCCGGCATGAGCCGCTTTCACTTTCACCGCGTCTTCAAGGCGCACACGGGCATCACGCCGAAAGCCTACGCGGCGGCGCGGCGCGGCGAGCGCCTGAAGGCCGGCTTGCAAGGCGCGGCGAACGTCACGGAAACGTTATATGCGGCCGGCTTCAATTCCAGCGGCCGTCTGTATGCCGCCACGCCCGGCTTGCTGGGCATGACGCCGGGCGCATTCCGTGCCGGCGGCAGCGGCGCCGTGATCCGCTTTGCCATCGGCGCCTGTTCGCTGGGCGCCATCCTCGTGGCCAGCACGGACAAGGGCATCTGCGCCATTTTGATCGACGACGACCCGGAACTGCTGCTGCGCGACTTGCAGGACCGCTTTCCGCAAGCCGAGCTGCGCGGCGCCGAGCCTGACTATGAACAGACGGTGGCGCAGGTGGTGGGCCTGGTCGAGGCGCCGGCGATCGGACTGGACTTGCCGCTGGACGTGCGCGGCACCGTGTTCCAGCAGCGCGTGTGGCAAGCCTTGCGCGAAATTCCCGCCGGCAGCACGGTCAGCTATGCCGAGCTGGCCCGCCGCATCGGCGCGCCGAAAGGCGCGCGCGCCGTGGCGGGCGCCTGCGCCGCCAATGCCCTGGCCGTCGCCATCCCCTGCCACAGGGTGGTGCGCAACGATGGCGCCTTGTCCGGTTACCGCTGGGGCGTGGAACGCAAGCAGGCGCTGCTGGAACGCGAGGGCGAACGGTGAGGGCGCTCGATTGGCGGCAGATCGAGGATGAGCTGAATCAATATGGCTGCGCCGTCGTGCCGGGCTTGCTCAATCCTGCGCAGTGCGCGGCGCTGGCAGCGCAGTATGACGATGCGTCGCGCTTTCGCAGCCGTGTGGTGATGCAGCGCCATGGCTTTGGACAGGGCGAGTACCAGTATTGGGCGCATCCGCTGCCCGATGTGGTGGCCGGCCTGCGCGAACAGCTGTACGGACCGCTGGCGGCGATTGCCAACCGCTGGCACGCCAGCATGGGTCTGGAGACGCGCTTTCCCTCCAGCCACGCCGATTTCCTCGCGCGCTGCCATGCGGCGGGGCAAACGCGGCCCACGCCCTTGCTGCTGCGCTACCGCGAAGGCGATTACAACTGCCTGCACCAGGACCTGTATGGCGAGCACGTGTTTCCGCTGCAACTGGCCGTGCTGCTGTCGCGCCCACAAGACGATTTCACGGGCGGCGAATTCGTGCTGACGGAGCAGCGCCCGCGCATGCAGTCGCGTGCCGAAGTCGTGCCCTTGATGCAGGGCGACGCCGTCATCTTTCCCGTGGCGCTGCGCCCCGTCAACGGCACGCGCGGCAGTTACCGCGTTAACATGCGCCATGGCGTGTCGCGCCTGCGTTCGGGCTTGCGCCATACCTTGGGCATCATTTTTCATGATGCGAGCTGAACGGTAGGTGCGGCGCTTGAGTTTCCGCAATTACATGGCATGATGGCTACTCCCTGTCACTTTTCACTGTTGCCATGTCCGCGTTGCTCCGCCTGTTGTGCCTGTTGACCATCTTCCTGCTGCCCGCAGCCCACGCGGATGAGGGCGCATCCTCGCTCGTTGCGGAAGCCGCGACCGCCATCGCGCCGTCACAGGCCGCCGCCGTCAAGACGGCGCCATTGATGTTTGCCAACCGCAAGGTATTCGTCTTCCGCGCCGCGCTGGCCGGCTATCCGCCCGATGAACGGGCCATCGGCGCGCAGCGCCGCCTGGAAAGCGTGCTGGCGAAAAACGGTCCCTTGCAGGCGAGCACGCGCATGATTCCAGAAGGCACGCAAGTGCTGCTCGATGGCGTGCAGCTGTTCGTCGTTGTGCCTGGCGACGTCAACTTGCTGGCCGGCGACACGACGGAAAGCGTGGCGAAAACGGCCGCCGGCGAGTTGAGCAAGGCCGTGTTTGACTATCGCGAACAGGGCAGTTGGCGCTACCTGGCGATCGCCGCCGCCGTGTGCGCGGTCGCCACGCTCGTGTTCTGGCTGGTGTGGATGGGCTTGACGCGTCTGTACCGCTGGGCCAAGCGCCGCAGCGGCATCCTGCTCGCTTCGCGCCTGCGCGACGTGCGCCTGAAAAATGTGCGCGTGCTCGACGCCGAACACTACATCGCCTTCGCGTATCAGTTGCTCAGCGCCGTACTGTGGGGCTTGCGCCTGATGGCCACGTATCTGTGGGCCGCCTTCGTGCTGGGCCGCCTGCCGTACACGCGTTCCTGGGGCGAAAGCCTGAGCGGCTACCTGTTCGACGTGGCGGCTGACGTCTTTCACGCCATCATCGGCGCCTTGCCGGGGCTGGTGCTGGTGTGCGTGATCTTCGCCATCGCGCGCCTGATCGCCGCCACGGCCGCCTCGCTGTTCAAGCGCGTGGAAAGCGGCGAATTGCAGATCGGCTGGCTCGACAAGGACACGGCCCTGCCCACGCGCCGCATCGCCAGCGTGGTGATCTGGCTGTTCGCGCTGGCCATGGCGTATCCGTATTTGCCCGGCTCGCACACGGCCGCTTTCCAGGGGCTGTCCGTGCTGGTCGGTTTGATGGTGTCGATCGGCGCGTCGAGCATCGTGGGCCAGGGCGCCAGCGGCCTGATCCTGATGTACACGCGCGCCCTGCGCAAGGGAGAATATGTGCGCGTGGGTGACTGCGAGGGCACGGTGGTCGAGTTGGGCATGTTCGAGACGCGCCTGCGCACGGGCCTGGGCGAGGAAGTCGCCTTGCCGAACGCCTGGGTGATGTCGCAAACGACCAAGAATTATTCGCGCGCCCAGCCCGGCGGCGGCTTCGTGCTCGACTCCACCGTCACCATCGGCTACGCCACGCCGTGGCGGCAAGTGCACGCCATGCTGGAACTGGCGGCCTCGCGCACAACGGAACTGTCGACCACGCCGAAACCGTACGTGATGCAGCTGGCCTTGCAGGATTACTATGTGCAATACCGCCTCGTCGCCTACGCCAGTGCCGAAGTCCCCCGCCAACGCGCCGAAGTGCTGAACCGCTTGCACCAGAACATCATCGACGTCTTCAACGAATTCGACGTGCAGATCACCTCGCCGCACTACATCGACGACCCGAAAGAGTCGCACGTGGTGCCGCCCGGTGAATGGTTCAGGGCGCCGGCGAAGCGGGGGGAGGAATCGATTGAGGTGGTTCCGCCCAAGTCTTGAACGCGAGGCGTGGTCTGTGCGTGACGGATGCAATGGCACGCGCTATCTTGGTTTTTCCTCGGGAGCGCAGGTATTCTTGCCATTTGTCAGCTGAATCACCTGGAATCCCCCGGCGGGTGCCGCGAGCAGGCAGAAATCTGCCGAGTAGCGCGAAGTGGGATCGGACGCGGATGGCGGCCTTCCCAGGAAGGATACGCCATACACTTTTCCCGCCACCAGCGGCGCGGCAGCGCTGCTCTCGGCCCCCTCGGGTGCCTTGCCATAGCGCACACATCCCTTGTTTGGCAGGCGATAGCTGGGATCGCCAAACGAGGCATTGGGAAACATGACCGTCCATACGTCTTTCCAGCCATTCGGCCCAGGTGTGCTGATCGTCAGCATCTTCAGGCTGACTGGTCCCCTTGATCGTTCCTCTTCGCTGGCAATTTTGAAGCAGGGAAGGCCAGCCTCCGTCATGACGGCGGCTGTGCCCATGCGCGACCACGCCGAGGCATTGATGCTCGTCAAGGTCGCCAGCAGACAAAGAATAAGGTGGCGATGATTCATGGCATGCCTTGCGTTATCGGGAAGAATTTCTGGCTGGGCACGTATCATCCATCCAGGCCTGTGTATCGCTTTTGATGACGACGAGGCGTGGCTTGGCAGAGACCTGCTGTATGAGACAGAACTTTGCCACATATCCATAGGTAGGATCGGCAGGATCGGCTGGCCTGCCATTCAGAAATACCTCGTACACCCTGCCGGTCTTCAATTCAGGCGCGGGCGCAGCGTCGGCATGAGCCGGAATATTCCCATAGGTAATGCAATTTGTTGAAGACAGCGGAATTTTCTTACTGTCCGTCATGAGAAACCCCCATATTTCCGTCGTTGGCTTGACCGTCACGTCGGACACGCTCAAGGCGCCGAGGAAGGGCTGGCCGTTGCGCCTCTCTTCCTGTTTGGAAATGCTAAAGCAGGGCACGCCATTGATCGAGGTAACTTCGGCATCGGCCATGCGTGAGCGCGCGTAGCCGTTCATACTTGAGAGCGCGAGCAGTATGAACAGCGTTGGATTGATGCTAGCGGGGCGTCGGGCAGACTTCATCGATCCAGGCCTGCATGTCGCTGTTGATGGGGATGACTTGCTGGCCGCCATCCGCCGTAGCTCTCACGCAGAATTTTCCTTGGTAACCATAGGTTGGATCGGACGGATCTTTGGGGCTGCCATTCAGGAACACATGATAAAAATGCCCGGGCATCAGTTTTTCAGCGCGCATGCCCGTCGCGCCGGTAGGCAGTTTTCCATAGCGGATGCATGTGCTGGCGCGGATGGGTAGCGGCATCTCTGGAGGCATGGAGAATCCCCATACTTCTTTTACTGGTTGCGCGGACATGTCTGAAACCATGAGTGCGCCAAGAAATGGCAGGCCATTGCGTGCCTCTTCCTTTTTTGTAATGGAGAAGCACGGCATGCCGTTGCCAGAGTGAATGAGGGCATCAGCGATGCGCGACCACGCCGAGGCATTGATAGTCGTCAGCGTGGCAAGCAGGAATAGCAGTGTGTGACGATATGGCATGGCGATCCTTGCACTATCTGATGTGCGAATGCTCCGGGCAACTATCCTGTTTCCACGCTGGCGTGTCGCTGCCAATGGCGATGATTTTTCGTTCACCAGTGGCCGTGGCTACTATGCAAAACTTTCCCATGTAGCCATAGGTAGGGTCTGCAGGATCATTTGGTCTTCCATTGAGGAAAATGCTGTAGACCCGTTCTGTGTGCAGTTCAGGGGCGGGCATGCCGTTCGCGCCTTGGGGAAGGTCACCATACCGAAGGCAGCTTTTTGACGAGAGCGGTACTTTTTTTCCACCAGTCATATAAAAACTCCACACACCAACGACGGGCTTTTCTGACAGGTTTGAAATGCTGAGTGCTCCCAGGAGTGACTGGCCGTTACGCTGTTCTTCCGTCTGCGAGATTGTGAAGCAGGGGGTGCCATTCACTGAACTGATTTCAGCATCGGCGATGCGTGATGTTGCACAGGCATGCAGACTGAGGAACATGAGCAATATGAACAGGGCATTCTGCTGCAAGGACATCATGTTTTTCCTATTTCTGAACGGGGCAGATTTCATCTATCCAGGCTTGGCTATCTCTGTCGATACGAAGAATCTTGCGCTCCCCGGAGATGCCGGTGATTAAGCAAAATTTCCCGACGTAGCCGCGAGTAGGATCTGAAGGATCGGCTGGCCTACCGTTCAGGAAGACGTCATACATGCGCCCCGTTTTCAGCGGCGGCGCTTTGGGCGGCTTGACCTCTGCCTTTGCTGGAGCAAGCCCATACAAAAGGCAGGACTTGGCATGCACAGGAATAGTTGCTGTTCCCGGTAAAAGAAAAGACCATACTTTGACTGCGGGCTTGGCGGATACATCTGTCAGTACGACCGCACTAATCTGCGGAAGCCCGTTGCGTGCTTCTTCTTGTTGCGAAATGGTGAAACAGGGAATGCCATTTTTTAGCTGTACTTCCGCGTATGCCATGCGGGAGGTGGCCGAGGCACTCATGCAGGTCATCAAGGCGAGTACCAATAGGCTCTTGTGGCAGATGGGCATTATTGGCCTTTTTGTGCTGGGGTGTTTGCCGGGCAAATTTCGTCTATCCAGGCCTGCATATCGCGTTTGATGGGAATGACCTGTTGACCACCGTTAGTTGTCGCGATGAGACAGAATTTCCCTTTGTAACCACGGGTCGAGTCAGACGGGTCATCCGGCCTGCCATTCAAGAAGACGCTGTACATCCTGCCTGTTTTCAACATCGTCGCGGCAGTCGATTCGGCTCCTGCTGGTACTTGGCCATACAAATAGCAGGTTTTTGCATGCATGGGTAGGGGCGTCGCTCCAAGGAGAATGAAGGACCAGACCTCTACAGGCGGCTTTATGGAGATATCGTAAACCATGAGTGCACCCAGCATTGGCGTTCCATTGCGGCGTTCTTCTTTTTTTGAAATGGTAAAGCATGGTATGCCTTTGAAAGCGCTAATCTCGGCTTCGGCCATGCGCGACCACGCCGAGGCATCCATGCTCGTCAAGGTCGCCAGCAGACAAAGAATAAGGTGGCGGTGATTCATGGCATGCCTTCTATGGGACAGGATTTTTGGCTGGGCACGTATCATCCATCCAGGCCTGTGTATCGCTTTTGATGACGACGAGGCGTGGCTTGGCAGAGACCTGCTGTATGAGACAGAACTTTGCCACATATCCATAGGTAGGATCGGCAGGATCGGCTGGCCTGCCATTCAGAAATACCTCGTACACCCTGCCGGTCTTCAATTCAGGCGCGGGCGCAGCGTCGGCATGAGCCGGAATATTCCCATAGGTAATGCAATTTGTTGAAGACAGCGGAATTTTCTTACTGTCCGTCATGAGAAACCCCCATATTTCCGTCGTTGGCTTGACCGTCACGTCGGACACGCTCAAGGCGCCGAGGAAGGGCTGGCCGTTGCGCCTCTCTTCCTGTTTGGAAATGCTAAAGCAGGGCACGCCATTGATCGAGGTAACTTCGGCATCGGCCATGCGTGAGCGCGCGTAGCCGTTCATACTTGAGAGCGCGAGCAGTATGAACAGCGTTGGATTGATGCTAGCGGGGCGTCGGGCAGACTTCATCGATCCAGGCCTGCATGTCGCTGTTGATGGGGATGACTTGCTGGCCGCCATCCGCCGTAGCTCTCACGCAGAATTTTCCTTGGTAACCATAGGTTGGATCGGACGGATCTTTGGGGCGGCCATTCAGAAATACGCTATAGAAATGTCCTGGAATAAGAATTTTTGGTTTAATTCCTGTAGCAGTAGGGGGCAAATCTCCATAACGAATGCACGAATCTGCATGGATTGGAATAGGCCAATCTGGAGGTACAGAGAAAGACCATACCTTCTTGACGGGTTGAACGGACAGATCGGAAACGATTAATGCCCCGAGCATTGGTGTGCCATTGCGTGCCTCCTCCTTTTTTGTAATGGAAAAGCACGGTATTCCGTTTGAAGTAGTGACGACAGCATATGCCATACGTGAAAAGGCGGATCCGTCAGGGGATATCGAATAAAGGCTCATGGTCGATATTATTACCAGGAAGATTTTTTGGACTTTTTCGATTTTTAAAGAAATCACCGAGTACCTCTTCAAAAGTTTTTTGAGAGTTCTTATATTTCTGTTGGACCATTGCTTCAGTAGAATCTAAAAATTTCAGCACAAAGTAGTCTGCAATTAAATCTCCTTGAGCTTCCATATTGTGATCGGCCAGTTTTTGATTTGCTAGCAAAATGTATGTATAGTCCAGGCCGAGACGAATGGCACCACGTATCTTTACTGGATAGTTGAGTTGATACTGCCAAATATGAACCATTTCGTGGATGAACCAATGCTTCCGATGATCATCCTCCTTTGAGAAATCCTCCCGATACTCCGACTCATGAAAATATATCTCCCCATCCGGCGTCATGGCCACGTTCTTCGGCTGTAAACCGAACCACAAATACGGTTCGCCATGCACCTTGACCTTGCCATAGTCGATCGCATCCTGGAACAGCATCCACGCCATGTCGATCTCGCCCCTGGTCAGCGGGCGAACCTTGTCCTTCACTTTCACCTGCTTGACGGACGAACCGACGTCCTTGTCGGTCGTCTTGATGCCTTCCAGCGGGACGAGCTTGACGGCTGGCGCCGCGTGTTTGGGCGCGGCGGCGCAGCATGGCGATTTGTCCGCGTGCGGCAGGAATTCGGCCTGGGTAATTTGCTCTTCCCGCTTGCTGGCGATGCGCCCCGTGCGTCCCTTCGCATCCGTCGTGCCCGTCCACGTTTCGCCATTGCTCAAGGTGAGCCGGTAGTCGGCGTGCGCCAGCGGCACCTTGTTTTGCGAGACGAATTCCAGCTGTTCGTCGTAGCCGCAGCACCAGCATTCGTCGGGCTGGCCGGCCAGGCGGTGCAGTTCGCAGCCGCTTGTCGCGTTGCGTAGGGTGGCGCCCAGCACGGGCTGGCCGTCGGCGCTGAAGGTGACGATCATGCTGTCGAAGCGCGCGCCCAGGCTTTTCTTTTGATGGGCCACGAGCTTGAAGAACACGTCGCACGCGGTGGTGCTGATGACATGGTGCCTGGCCATGGAACCTCCGCGATAAAACGCCAGCGTAGGCCAGCGGCGGCGGGGAGGTATTGACTGGGCGCAAGGCTTGGGCGCTTGCGTTAAGATGCCGGGCGTCGCAATGAAAAGATACAACGAACAGAAAGAGAACCCATGTCCAGCACCCCCCATACTCAAGCATCGCAAGCCGCCCTCAGCCTGGCTGCCGCCCTGATCGGCGACCCGTTTTACCGCGCCGTCACGGTGGCCTGCGGCGACGACGAAACGGCACGGCTGGCCATGCTGGAAGCGTATTTTGCGCTGGCGCTGACCGAGGGCGAGCAGGCGGGGCGCGTCGACCTGGCCGATGCGGTAGGCAATGGCGCCGCCATCTGGACGACGGATGCGCCGGCAGCCCAGCGTCAGGCCGCCTACGCGCAGCGCGAAGCAGCCTTGCGCGTGCTGCTGGGAGAGCAGGGCTACGCGCATTTCACGGCCATCGTCGGGAACATGGAGCACGCGCTGGCGCCGCATGGTCTGCAGGACGCGTGGTATCTGTCGATCGCCGGCATCGCCCCGGACGCACAGGGGCGGGGACTGGGTGCGTCCGTGCTGGCGCCGGGCCTGGCGGCCGTCGATGCGGCGGGCGCCGCGTGCTTCCTGGAGACCTACAACGAGCGCAGCCTGCCGTTTTATGCCCGCCTGGGCTTCGTGGTGGCAGGGCGTTATGCGGAAGCCGTCACGGGCTGCGATTACTGGCTGATGCTGCGGCAACCCACTGCTGCCTGATTGACCATTTTGCCAATTTCTATACACTCGTCTTTTCACTCATTTATTAAAAGACCTGGAGATGGAAATGCCGACCCTGCCACTGCGCCGTACCCTGCTCGTTCTCGCCTGCCTGGGCACCTTGGGCCAGGCCCATGCCGACACGGTCATCAACAATGCGAATGGCTACACGCTCGACGCGCATGGCAAGGTGGTGCGCTTCACGGCGCTGGCCTTTGACGACGCTGGAAAACTCCTTGCCGTCGGCAGCGCCGCGCAGGTGAAGCGCAAGGCGGCCAAGGGCGCCCTGCACGTCGACGTGCGGGGAAAAACCGTGTTGCCCGGCCTGATCGACGCGCACGGCCACGTGTTCGGCCTGGGGACGATCGCCAGCGGCGTGATGCTGTACGGTTCGTCGTCGCTGCCGGCCGCCGTGCAAGCCGTGGGCGACTTCGCCCGCGCGCATCCCGAGCGCAGCTGGGTCGTCGGCAGCGGCTGGAACCAGGAAATCTGGAAGCTGGGCCGCTTTCCCACGGCCGCAGAACTCGATGCGGTGGAAAGCGCGCGGCCAGTGTGGCTGCGCCGGGTCGATGGCCACGCGGGCTGGGCCAACAGCCGCGCGCTGGCGCTGGCCGGCATCACGCGCGCCACGCAAGACCCGGCCGGCGGCAAGATAGTCCGCGACGCGGATGGCAACGCCACCGGCGTGCTGGTCGACAGCGCCATGGACTTGATGGATGCCGTGCTGCCCAAGCCGGGCGACGTGGAAAACCGCGCCGCCCTCGATGGCGCGCTGGCGCAGCTGTCGCAGGCGGGCCTGACCAGCGTGCACGATGCGGGCATCGGCCAGATGCAGGACCGGCTGTTCCGCGACTACGCGGACCACGGCAAGCTGACGGTGCGCGTCTACGGCATGATTGCCGATACCACGGAAGATTTCGACGCGCTGTCGAAAAGCGGCCCATTAAAAAGCTATGCGCGCGACATGTACGCCTTGCGCGCCGTCAAACTGCTGTCCGACGGCGCCCTGGGCAGCCGCGGCGCGGCCCTGCTGGCGCCGTACAGCGACGATCCTTCCACCCGCGGCCTGCTGTTCTACAAGGACGACGCCATGCGCGCGAAAATGGAAAAAGCCATGCGCGCCGGCTACCAGGTGAACGTGCACGCCATCGGCGACGCGGGCAACCATCAAATCCTCGACGGCTACCAGGCCTTGACCGCGCAATACCATAGCGTGGGCCTGCGCCACCGCATGGAGCACGCGCAGGTGGTGCAATTATCCGACATCCCCCGTTTCAAGGCGCTGGGCATCGTGCCGTCGATGCAGCCCACGCACGCCACGTCCGACCAGAACATGGCGGAGCAGCGCGTGGGCCACGAGCGCATCAAGGGCGCGTATGCGTGGCGCACCTTCCTCAAGCAGGGTTCGCGCATCGCCTGCGGCTCCGACTTCCCCATCGAGTCGCCGAACCCGTTCGAGGGCATCCACGCGGCCGTCACGCGGCAGAACAGCGAGGGGTTCCCGGCCGGCGGCTGGTATCCGCAGCAAGCCATGACGGTCACCGAGGCGCTGCGCTGCTTCACCTTGGACGCGGCCTGGGCGGCGCACCAGGAAAAGGTCATCGGCACGCTGGAAGCGGGCAAATGGGCGGACTTCATCGTCGTCGACCAGGACCTGTTCACCGTCGAGCCCAAGGCCATCGGCAAGACGCAGGTGCTGCAGACGTGGGTGGCGGGCAAGCGCGTGTTCGAGAAAGAATGAGGGCCGGGGTCAGACCCGTCGGGTCTGACCCCAAAAGAAAATCTGTTGACTTGGTTGTATAGACAACCTATGCTGGGAGTACCAGAGCGGGCCAGGTACGCCCGCTCGCACCCTACGAGGAGACAGCATGAACAGCACAATGGACACCGATCCACGCTTTGATGCCAGCCGTACCATCCGCGCCCCGCGCGGCACGGTCATGGCTTGCAAGAGTTGGCAGGCCGAGGCGGCCTACCGCATGTTGCAAAACAACCTGGACCCGGAAGTGGCGGAAAATCCGCAGCACCTGGTCGTCTACGGCGGCATCGGCCGCGCGGCCCGCAACTGGGCCTGTTTCGACCAGATCCTCGCCTCGCTGCGCGAACTGGAAGACGACCAGACCCTCCTGATCCAGTCCGGCAAGCCGGTGGGCGTGTTCCAGACCCACGCGGACGCGCCGCGCGTGCTGATCGCCAATTCCAACCTGGTGCCGAAATGGGCGAATTGGGAACACTTCAACGAACTCGATCGCCAGGGCCTGTTCATGTACGGCCAGATGACGGCCGGCAGCTGGATTTACATCGGCACACAGGGCATCGTGCAGGGCACGTATGAAACCTTCGCCGAGGCGGGCCGCCAGCATTTCGGCGGCGACTGGGGCGGGCGCTGGATCTTGACGGCGGGCCTGGGCGGCATGGGCGGCGCGCAGCCGCTGGCCGCCACCATGGCGGGCGCCGTCTCGCTCAATATCGAATGCCAGCAAAGCAGCATCGACTTCCGCCTGCGCACGCGCTACCTGGACAAGCAGGCGGCGAGCCTGGACGAAGCTTTGGCGCTGGTGAAATATCACACCGAACGCAAGGAAGCCATTTCCATTGGCCTCCTGGGCAACGCGGCCGAAGTGCTGCCGGAACTAGTGCGCCGCGCCAAGGCGGGCGGCCTGGTGCCGGACCTGGTGACGGACCAGACGTCCGCGCACGACCTGGTCAACGGCTACCTGCCGCGCGGCTGGAGCGTGTCGGACTGGAAGGCGGCGCAGCAAGACCCGCAGCGCCACGCGCGCCTGACGGTGGCCGCCGCCGATTCCTGCGCCGCCCACGTGCAGGCCATGCTCGATTTCCACGCCATGGGCGTGCACACCGTCGATTACGGCAACAACATCCGCCAGGTGGCGTTCGACCAGGGCGTGCAGAACGCCTTCGACTTCCCCGGTTTCGTGCCCGCGTATATCCGCCCGCAATTTTGCGAAGGGCGGGGGCCGTTCCGCTGGGTGGCCCTGTCGGGCGACCCGGAAGACATCTATAAAACGGATGCGAAGATCAAGGAGCTGTTCCCGCACCACAAGCAGGTGCACCACTGGCTGGACATGGCGCGCGAACGCATCGCCTTCCAGGGCCTGCCGGCGCGCATCTGCTGGCTGGGACTGGGCGAGCGCCACATCGCCGGCCTGGCCTTCAACGAGATGGTGCGCACGGGCGAGCTGAAGGCGCCCATCGTCATCGGCCGCGACCACCTGGACACGGGTTCCGTCGCCAGCCCGAACCGCGAGACGGAAAGCATGAAGGACGGCACGGACGCCGTCTCCGACTGGCCGCTGCTCAACGCCATGCTGAACACGGCCGGCGGCGCCACCTGGGTCTCGCTGCACCATGGCGGCGGCGTGGGAATGGGGTATTCTCAGCATGCGGGCATGGTCATCGTGGCCGACGGCACGGAAGGGGCGGCGAAACGCCTGGCCCGGGTGCTGGTCAACGACAGCGGCTCGGGCGTGATGCGCCATGCCGATGCCGGCTATGAAACCGCGGCCGCCTGCGCCAAGCGCAACGGCCTGATTCTTCCAATGCTTCCTTGAGACCTTGATGCGAATGACTATGACACAGCATGCCAAAAGTTGGACCCTGAAACCGGGCGCGATGACCCTGGGCGACCTGCGCGCCGTCTGGGCCGCGCCCGCCAAACTGATCCTCGCCGCCGAGGCCTATCCCGTCATTGAGGCGTCGGCCGCCGCCGTGCAAGCCATCGTCGCCAAGGGTGATGCGGCCTACGGCATCAACACGGGCTTCGGCCTGCTCGCCAAGACGCGCATCCCCGATGAAAAACTCGAGCAATTGCAGCGCAACCTGATCCTGTCGCATTCCGTCGGCACGGGAGAGCTGCTGTCGGACGCCGTCGTGCGCCTGATCATGCTGATGAAGATCGGCAGCCTGGCGCGCGGCTTTTCCGGCGTGCGCCCGCTGATCGTTGATACCTTGATCGCCCTGTACAACGCGGGCATCATGCCGGCCATTCCCGCCAAGGGCTCCGTCGGCGCCTCGGGCGACCTGGCACCGCTGTCGCACATGACCCTGGCCATGCTGGGCGTGGGCGACGTGCGCGTCAACGGCGAATTGATGGCGGCGCCCGAAGCGCTGGCGCAGGCAGGCATCGCGCCCGTCGTGCTGGCGGCGAAAGAGGGCCTGGCGCTGATCAACGGCACGCAAGTGTCGAACGCGTTGGCGCTGCATGGCCTGTTCATGGCCGAGCGCCTGCTGGAAGCGGCCATGGTCACGGGCGCGCTGTCGCTGGACGCGGCCAAGGGCAGCGACTCGCCGTTCGACGCGCGCGTGCACGCCGTGCGGGGACAGCCGGGGCAGATACTGGCCGCGCAGATGTACCGCCAGCTGGTAGCCAACAGCGCGATCCGCGCTTCGCACCTGGAAGGCGACGAACGCGTGCAGGACCCGTACAGCCTGCGCTGCCAGCCGCAAGTCATGGGTGCCTGCCTCGATCTGATCGGCAACGTGGGCCGTACCCTGCTGATCGAAGCCAATGCCGTCACGGACAATCCGCTGATCTTCCAGGATGGCCCCAACGGGCAGGCGGAAATCGTCTCGGGCGGGAACTTCCATGCCGAGCCGGTGGCCTTTGCCGCCGACACCCTGGCGCTGGCGATCGCCGAAATCGGCGCGCTGGCCGAGCGCCGCATCGCGCTGCTGATCGACGCCACGTTGTCCGGCCTGCCACCGTTTCTCGTGCGCGACCCGGGCGTCAATTCCGGCTTCATGATCGCCCACGTGACGGCGGCCGCGCTGGCGTCGGAAAACAAGTCGCTCGCCCATCCAGCCAGCGTCGACAGCCTGCCCACGTCCGCGAACCAGGAAGACCACGTGAGCATGGCCACGTTCGCCGGGCGCCGCCTGGACGACATGGCGCACAACACGGCCGTCATCGTCGGCATCGAACTGCTGGCCGCCGCGCAGGGCATCGATTTCCACCGTCCGCTGAAAACCTCGCCGCACCTGGAACACGTGCACCACCAGCTGCGCCAGAAGGTGCCGTTCTTCGACGCCGACCGCTTCTTCGCGCCCGACATCGAGGCGGCCAAGCAGATGGTGCTGCAGGGCGAATTGAGCAGCACCTGCAAGAATTTGTTCGCCCCGCTGTACGCTTGAGCGGGCGCAAGGAGACAGGCATGGATTTCCGCTTCAACGAAGGCAGCATCCCGCTGCTCGTGTCGATGCCCCACGTGGGCACCGACATACCGGACGATATCGCCGCGCGCATGACGCCGCAGGCCCTGATCAAGGCCGACACGGACTGGCATTTGCGCGAGCTGTATGGTTTTTTGCAGGAGATGGACGCGTCGGTGCTGTCGGCGCGCTGGTCGCGCTACACCATCGACTTGAACCGCCCGCAGGAAGACACGAATCTGTACCCGGGCCAGGACACGACGGGCTTGCTGCCCAACGATACCTTCCACCGTGAGCCGCTGTACCTGGCCGGCAAGGAGCCCGATGCGGCTGACGTGCAGCGCCGGTTGCAGCGCTACTGGGCGCCGTACCACCAGCAGCTGCGCGCGGAACTGGACCGGCTGCTGCGCGTGCATGGCGCCGTGGTGCTGTGGGATGCCCATTCCATCGCCTCGCATGTGCCGCGCTTCTTCGACGGCAAGCTGCCCGACCTGAACTTCGGCACGGCCGATGGCGCCAGCTGCGATGCTGGCCTGACGTCCGCCGTGGTGGACATCGCGCGCGCGCAGGATGCATTTACAGTGGCCTTGAATGGCCGCTTCAAAGGCGGCCATATCACGCGCCATTACGGCCAGCCGGACAAGTGCGTGCATGCGATCCAGCTGGAGATGTGCCAGTGCCTGTACATGAATGAACCTGGCATGGACGAGGCGGCGCCATTCGGCTACCGGCCCGACCTGGCGGCCCGGGTGCAGCCGCTGCTGCGCCAGATGATGGAAGCGGCCGTGGCATGGGTGGCGCGTTGAGTACCTGTCTGTTCGCGCGCCACGCGCTGCTGCCGCAAGGCTGGCGCCGCGACGTGCTGCTGGAATGGGATGCGGCCGGCGACTTGACGCACGTCAAAGAGGGCGCTTCGCCGCCCGCCGGTGCCGAAGTGGCCGAGTATGTCTTGCCCGGCATGGTCAACCTGCATTCGCATGCGTTCCAGCGCGCGCTGGGCGGCATGACGGAGGTTGCGGGTGACGAGGTTAATCAGGTAGCGGACAGCTTCTGGACCTGGCGCGAGCTGATGTACCGCTTCGCGCGCCACATCACGCCGGAACAGATGGAAGCCATCGCCGCGCAGCTGTTTGCCGAATGCCTGCGCCATGGCTACACGTCCGTGTGCGAATTTCACTACCTGCAGCGCGATGCGGCTGGCGACCTGTATGCGCGTCCCGCCGAAACGGCTGAACGGGTGCTGGCGGCGGCGCGCATCAGCGGCATCGGCATGACCATGCTGCCCGTGCTGTACAGCCATGCGGGCTTCGGCGCACAGCCCCTCAAACCCGAGCAGGCGCGCTTCCGCACCGGTGCGGACGATGTCTTGCGCATCATCGAGGCGCTGGCGCCGCAGCGCGGCGGGCAGGTGGAAGTGGGCTTTGCGCCGCATTCGCTGCGCGCCGCCGGCGTGGCGCAGATCCGCGAAGTGGCGCAAGCGCTGCCCGCAGATCGCCCTATCCACATCCACATCGCCGAGCAGCAGGGCGAGGTGCGCCAGTGCCTCGACTACAGCGGCCGGCGCCCGGTGCAGTATTTGTACGACCAGGTCGACGTCGACGCGCGCTGGTGCCTCGTGCACGCCACGCATGTGCAGCCCGACGAGGTGGCGCGGATGGCCGCCAGCGGCGCCGTGGCGGGCCTGTGCCCGACGACGGAGGCGAACCTGGGCGACGGCCTTTTCCCGCTGGCCGAATTCATCGCCGCCGGCGGGCGTTTCGGCGTCGGCAGCGACAGCCACGTGTCGCAGTCGCCCGTGGAGGAATTGCGCTGGCTCGAATACGGCCAGCGCTTGCAGCGCCAGCAGCGCAATGTGGCCGCCACGCCGGAGCAGCGCCATGTGGGCGACTATCTGTGGCAGGCAGCCTTGCGGGGCGGCGCGCAGGCGGCCGGACGCAAGCTCGGTGCTTTGGCGCCGGGCTGCCGCGCCGATGTGCTGGTGCTCGACGACGCGCATGTGAACCTGTGCGGCGTGGCCATCGCCGACGTGCTGGGCAGTTTTATCTTCTGCGGCAACGACAAGCTGGTGCGCGACGTGCTGTGCGGCGGCCAGTGGCAGGTGCGCGATGGGCGCCACGTGGCGCAGGACGCCATCGCCACCGCCTACAAGCGCACCCTGGCGCAACTGAGGGCGTTCTGATGGCGACCTTCATCCCACAGGAATACCTGCGCGTCGCACCGTGGAAAAACGGCGGCGGCAGCACGACGGAAATCGCCATTTCTCCGCCGGACGCCGGTTTCGACGATTTTGACTGGCGTATCAGCCTGGCGACGATCACGGCCAGCGGGCCGTTTTCCAGCTTTCCCGGCATTGACCGCAGCCTGATGCTGGTCGATGGCGACAGCGTGCAGCTGACGCTCGACGGCACGCGCAAGGTGGTTTTGAGCGCGGCACAACCGATGCTGTGGTTTCCCGGCGAAGTGGCCGTGGTTGCGCAGGTCAAGGGGCCGACGACGGATTTCAATGTGATGACGCGGCGCGACCGCTGCCGCCATCAGCTGGAAAAAATCACGGCGCCGGGCAAGCTGGTACGGCGCAGTGCGGCGACCCTGCTGTTCGTCGCCGGCGAAGGCCACGTGCTGGCGCGCGGTGGCGAGCAGCAGTTCGCGCTGGCCCGCCATGACGCGCTGCTGCTGGACGCCGACGACGCGCCGGACTGGCGGCTCGACGCCTTGCAGCGCACGGCCGTGTTCCGCGTCGACCTGTTCATCTAGGAGAGAAAAGCGATGCAAGACTGGGATATGGTCATCCACAACGTCCACCTGGCCACCATGGAACATGGCTATGGCGAACTGCTCGACGCGGCCATCGCCGTCAAGGATGGCCGCATCGCCTGGTTCGGCCCCGGCGACGAGCTGCCGGCCAGCGGCGCGGTGCTGCACGACGGCCAGGGCTGCTGGCTCACGCCCGGCCTGATCGACTGCCATACGCACATCGTCCACGCGGGCAACCGCAGCGACGAATTCGAGGCGCGCCTGAATGGCGCCAGCTATGAAGACATCAGCCGCGCCGGCGGCGGCATCATGTCCACCGTGCGCGCCACGCGCGCGGCCAGCGACGATGAATTGCTGCGGCAAAGCCTGCCCCGCGTGCTGGCGCTGCTGGCCGAGGGCGTGACCACGCTGGAGATCAAGTCCGGCTACGGCCTCGATGCGGACAGCGAGGCGAAGATGCTGCGCGTGGCGCGCAGGATAGGCGAACAGCTGCCCGTATCCGTGCGCACCACGTTTCTTGGCGCGCACGCGCTGCCGCCCGAATACGCGGGACAGGCCGATGCGTATATCGAGCTGCTGTGCGCGCAGATGCTGCCCCGGCTGGCCGGCGATGGACTGGTTGACGCCGTCGACGCCTTTTGCGAGCGCATCGGCTTTACGCCGGCGCAAACCGAAACGGTGTTCGAGGCGGCGCAGGCGCTGGGCCTGCCCGTCAAACTGCATGCGGAGCAGCTGTCGGATTTGGGCGGGGCGGCGCTGGTGGCCCGCTACGGCGGCCTGTCGGCCGACCACCTGGAATTCCTGTCGGACGAGGGCATCGCCGCCATGGCGCGGCATGGCACGGTGGCCGTGCTGCTGCCGGGCGCCTATTATTTTTTGCGCGAAGTACAGCAACCTCCCATCTCAGATTTGCGCGCGGCCGGCGTGCCGATGGCCGTGTCCACCGATTGCAATCCGGGCACGTCGCCCATGACGTCGCTGCTGCTGGCGATGAACATGGCGTGCACCTTGTGGCGCTTGACGCCGCAGGAAGCGCTGGCCGGTGTTACGTGCCATGCGGCGCGCGCGCTGGGCTTGCAGCAGGAAACGGGCAGCCTGGCAGTGGGCAAGCGCGCCGATTTCGCCCTGTGGCGCATCGCGCGCCCGGCCGACCTGGCGTATGCGCTGGGCCTGAACCCGTGCGCGGGCGTGGTGCACGGCGGTGTCTGGCGCGCGCCGGTGGTAAGCTTGCCGGATTGATCATCCGTCCTGGAGCGCCGCGTGCGTTGTGTTTACCTGTTGTTGCTGCTTGTTTTCGGCGTCGCCGCGCCCGCACACGCCCTTGACGGCGGCACCCTGAAGGTGGGTTCGAAGCGCTTTACGGAATCGTACATCCTCGGCGAGATCATCCAGCAGAGCGCCGCGCCGCACGTCAGGGCGCAGCACCGCCAGGGCCTGGGCAACACGGCCATCGTGCTGGCCGCGCTGCAGGCAGGCAGCATCGACGTATATGCCGAATACATGGGCACCATCGCCAGCGAAATTCTCAAGCACGACAAAGCCATCGACCAGGCGCAGATGCGGCGCGAGCTGGCGGCGCTGGGGCTGGGCGTGGCCGTGCCGCTGGGCTTTAACAATACGTATGCGCTGGCCATGCGCGGCGATGAAACATCCATCACGAGCCTGGCGCAGCTGGCGCAGCACCCGGCCCTGACATTCGGCCTGTCGCATGAATTCATCGGCAGGATCGATGGCTGGCCGGGGCTGGCCGCGCGCTATGGACTGCCGCAGCGCCCGCGCGGACTCGATCACGGCATCGCCTATGAAGCGCTGGCGCAGCGCCAGGTGGATGTGATCGACATCTATTCGACGGACGCGAAGATCCGCCAGTACGGTTTGCGCGTGCTGGCTGACACGCAGCAGTATTTTCCCCGCTACGACGCCATGCTGCTGTACCGGCTCGACCTGCCGCAGCGCTTTCCCGCTGCCTGGCGAGCCTTGCAAGGCTTGCAGGGGCGCATCAGCGAGGGCGACATGATCGCCATGAATGCGGCCGTGGAAATCGACGGCAAGAGCTTTGCCGGCGTGGCGCGGCAGTGGCTGGCATCGGGCACGCGGGCGAACACACCGGCCGCCGCGCGCAGCGGCCTGCTCGATAAAATCATCGGCGACGATCTGTGGACCCTGACGCGCCAGCACCTGACGCTGGTGCTGCTGTCGGTGGCCCTGGCGTGCCTGATCGGCATTCCGCTGGGCGTGCTGGCGGCGTTTTCGGCGCCGCTGCGGCAAACCGTGCTGGCCTTCGTCGGCGTGCTGCAGACGGTGCCGTCGCTGGCCCTGCTGGCGATATTGATTCCCGTGCTGGGCATGATCGGATTGGTGCCAGCGCTGGTGGCGCTATTCGTGTACGCCTTGCTGCCCATCGTGCGCAACACGTGCACGGGCATCTTGCAGGTGCCGCAAGGCTTGCGCATGGCGGCGCTGGCGCTGGGCTTGAGCCGGCGCGACCGCCTGCTGCATGTGGACTTGCCGCTGGCCTTGCCCGTGATGCTGGCGGGCGTGAAAACGGCGGCCGTGATGAGCGTGGGCACGGCCACCATCGCCGCCTTCATCGGCGCGGGCGGCTATGGCGAACGCATCACCATCGGCCTGGCGCTGAATGACAACGACATGCTGCTGGCCGGCGCGATCCCCGCAGCCGTGCTGGCCCTGCTGACGCAAGGCCTGTTCGAACTGGTGGAGCGTTGGGCCGTGGCCGGCCGGCAGCGCTGACGGCATCACGGTTACAGCGAATGCAGTTTCGAGCGCACCGAGACGACGGCCTGGTGCAGGATGCGTTCGGCCTGGAAGTCGTTTTCGCGCTGTTCGGCGATGGCTTGCAAGTCGCGCGTGTAGCGTTCCAGGCGCGAACGCAGGTAGGCGCGGTAGATCTTCATGACGAGCGGTTTGGCAGAGACATTCATGATGTGGCTCCCGGATGCGAAATGATGCGTTCATTTTGTGTGAGCGGAATGCCGCCACTTTGCGTCATATCAAACGCCATGACCCCGTCAAATTGGCGCGTTTGACATTGCGCAATGCCCCCAACGTCGCAGATGCCACACTGAATCTTCCCTGCTCGCCTGGACATCATCAGCCGCGAGCCCTGATCCCATCAAGCATACTCAAGGAGCGTCGCATGGTCATTTTTGCCGTGGTTGCTGGCTGCATCGCCTGCCTGACAGTGTACCAAATCTATAAAAATTCGCAGGGTGGCAGTGGGGTTGCGCAACAACATATCGGCTTGCACGGCACATTGATTGAACCACGGAAATAATCAGTGTCATCCGAGCGACACTTGGTGACACTTGGTTAGCAGATTTAAGTCAAATGTAAGGCCCGGTAAGCAAATGTAAAGGTCTGCGCCATCGCAAGCGGCTGCGTTTATATTGATAACCGTTGATTGCATTCTCCCCCTCCCACTTGACAATGGGTTCACCCCGCGGTGCCGCTAGCCCGCGGGGATTTTTTTTGGGAACTTGCATTGTCAGTTCCCTCGCTACAATTCCAATCAGACCGCTTTCGGCGTGCCCGCCGACAATTGCGTCAAGGCATCGCCGGCCACGCGGCAGATGCGCCAGTCCGGCATCACGTCCGCGCCCATGCCCTGGTAGAAGTTGATCGCGTTTTCATTCCAGTCCAGCACCGACCATTCGAAACGGCCGCAATCGCGTTCGACGGCCAGTTGCGCCAGCGCCACGAGCATCTGCTTGCCATAGCCCTTGCCGCGCACCGATTGCTTCACGTACAGGTCTTCCAGGTACAGGCCCTTGCGGCACAGGAAGGTGGAAAAGTTGTGGAAGAACAGGGCGAACGTCACTACTTCACCATGTTCCTCACCGACCAGCGCTTCGCACGCGGGGTGCTTGCCGAACAGGCTGTCGTGCAGCATGGATTCCTTGGCGATCATCATGTGTTCGAGTTTTTCAAACACGGCCAGTTCATGGATCATGCCGAAGATGGCGGCCACGTCGGATGCGGTCGCGGGACGGATGGCGAGGGAGGAAGAGGTGCTCATGTTGCCTTTGCGGATGAAGTGGTGGAAAGAGAGGAAACGGCAGCCGTCTTGCGCGCGCCCGACGTCAGGGCCCATGCCACGCTGGACAGGCACAGCACCATGCCCACCCATTCGATGGGAGCGGGCCGGTAATGTTCGAACTGCACCGACAGCAGCACGGAAATGACGGGCGTGACGACGCCGATATACACGGTCTTTTGCGTGCCGATGCGCGCGATTAAAGTGAAATACGCGCTGAAGGCGATTACCGAGCCGAAGAGGGCCAGGTACAGCAATCCCATCCAGTAACTGGCGCGCGCGGGCAGCTGCCAGGACTGGCCCGTGGCGATGGCCCAGCTAGCCACCATCAAGGTGCCCCACAGCATGGTCCAGGCCATGGTCAGCATCACATTGCCCGACTGTTCGCGCACTTTCATGACGAGGGCGTTGCCTGCCGTGCTGGAGACGGTGGCCACCAGGGCCAGCATGAATCCGAGCAGGAAATGCCCGTTGCCGCCACCGAGGATGTCGTGCAGCGCCGCGCCGATGGACTGGTAAAACAGCAGCACGATACCGCAGATGGCAACGAACGCGGCGCAGCAGGTGCTCCAGGTGATCGGTGTGCCGAAGGCAATGCGGTTAAGCAAGGGCGTCCAGAACACCATCAGCGCGAACAGCACGCTGACGAGGGCCGACACCAGGTATTGCTCCGAACTATACGTACACACATAGCTGAGGGCAAACGAGGCCAGGCCCTGCAGCAGCATCCATTTTTGCGCGCGCCAGGGCAGGCGCAGGCGGTCGCCGCGCACGGCGCACCAGGCAAACAGGGTGGCGGACGCGAGACCAAAGCGGTAGACCACGGAAACGGCGGGGGCGACGTCGCCCAGCTGCAAGGTGATGGCCCAGAAGGTGGAGCCCCAGATCAGGCAGGCAATGATGAACAGGAGAGGAGAGGACATCGCGCAAGTATACGGGCATCGCGCAGCGATGGCGAGCGGGCATCGTGCAGCGATGGCGAGTGCGGTCGAGCTTGCTCGATGTGTTGCCAAGAAATACCAGGCATTGAGCCAGCGCAGTGCTTCTGAAAAATATTGAATTTATGAAAATATTTACATTAATATCAAGTAAATATTTTCCGGATTGCATCTTTGAAGGGGACCGCCATGCCAGCCTCACTGCACATCAAAGTATGGAGCGTGCTTGTATATGTCGTCGTGACTGCTGTGATTGCCATCTGGCTGCACCCTTCTGCCTTGCTCGCTGCCGGCGCATTCGGCTGAGCGCATGCGCCGGCAAGCAGATCAGTGGGTGACGCGGGTCTTGCGGCCGTCCGACAGCAGGCGCACGCGCTCGCCGGGGCGGAACAGCTCGTCTGCGTCTTGCACGATGGCGCGCATGTCGCCATTGTCCAGGCGCACGGTGATTTCCAGGCCGGGTTTGTTGGACGCGTTCGCTTCTATGCTCTTGCCGGCCATGCCGCCGGCGACGGCGCCGAGGATGCTGGCCGCAATGGCGCCCTTGCCGCCCCCGACTGTCGAGCCGGCCACGCCGCCCAGCGCCGCGCCAGCCAGCACGCCCGTGCCCGTTTCGCCCTTGTCGATGGTTACCTGGCGCACGGATTCAACCGTGCCCATGCGAACCGATTGTTCATTCTGCGCCTGGCGCGCGTTGTAGACATTTGCCGAGTTCGGTTGTACGGCGCAGCCGGCCAGGGTGGCGAGCAATGCCACTGCAATAATTGGTGCTTTCATGTAGGACTCCCTTGGACAAAAGTTGGTTGCCGATTGCGTCGACCGGCAGATGATGACTTATCATAAGGACACTTGCCTAAGATAACTAGTTGCGAATAGTAAAAATCTGTTACTGGCCTCGCGTGACCGAGTGGCCACGTGACCGCCTGCCGCTCAATACGCCAGCCGCAGGCGCCGGTACAAAAATCCCAGCACGAAGAGCGGACCCACCAGCAAAAAGCGCAAGTCGTCGAGAAACGACGGCTTCTTGCCTTCGATCTGGTGGCCGATGAACTGGCCTATCCAGGCCAGCACGAACAGCGCCAGCGACGCGGGCAGGATGGTCAGCGGCGGCATGAGCTGCAGCAGGCCCAGCATGGCGGCCAGCATCGCCAGCATGCCCGCCGCAAACGGGCGCGACAGCTTGTAGTAATAGTATAAGGCCAGGATACTGCCGAGCAGCGCCACGCTGGGATGCACGCTCCACAGCAGCCCCAGCAAGCTGAAAACGATCAGCGGCACGCACACGATGTGCACCCATTCATTGACGTGGTTGCGGTGGCTTTCGCCATACTGGGCCAGCAGGGTGTCGATGGTGCGCATGGGCGGTCTCTTGTGTGGTGTTCTGGCTGGAAATTCTACACCGGAACTCAGGCAACCGAACGCAGCGAACCGCCCGCAGAATTGTTGTATTGGAAATTATGGGCTATTATTTCCAATTGGAAATGTTTTCACTCACTGCACAGATGGAATAAAGGTATCCGTGACATTGCAAGCCAGCCACCCTGATTACCAGCGCTATTCGATGGCGTCCCTGCAACAAGCCCTGTCCGGCGCCGACGGAGCCGATGCGGCACGGCGCCAGCGCATCGAAGCGGAAATTGCCCAGCGCCAGCAGGATGACCATGCGGCAGAACAGCGCCAGTGGGCCGCGCGGCCGCAGGACAAGCCGCTCGATCCGGCCACTGCCGCGCTCAAGGAAGCAGCCGGCCCCTTTCTGCGGTCTGCGGGCTATGTGTTGCTGTTCGCATGGGTGGTGTTGCGAGTTGCGGGCTTGCTGGAAACCTTGCAGACAGGTAGCCGGACCTATGTGTTTGGCAATCTCGGTTTGCTGATCTTTGGTGCCTGCCTGGTGCGCGGCAAGCTGCGCGCGGCAGTATGGCTGCGCTGGCTGGCGGTATTCTGGATCGTGCCTGCCGTGCTGGCGATCGATTTCCTGTTTCTGCAGCCGATGTCCCTGACGGTGATGCAATTCAAGCTCGCACCCGGCTATCGTATCTGGTCGGTGCTGGAAGCCGTGCTGTCATTGTGGGTCATTCATTACCTGTATCGTCAGCTGGGTATGCCTGCCGTCATGGCCGCCTGCGATGCCAGGGGCTACAAGCGACGCGATCTGCGCATCCCTGCCATCTGCGGCCTGATCCTCGGCATGGCTGGCGTGGCTTTCCAGCTGCATGCCTCGCATGGAGATATGGCTACACAGGCGCGTGCGATCGTGGCGCAGCGCTATGGATCGGGCTACCAATACCATGTCAACGGCGTCGGCAATGCCGTCACACCGCAAGGCAGATTTCATACGGCACAGGTACTGGTGTGGGATGACAAGGGCATCATGTCTGTGCCCGTGCAATGGCCCCAGTAAAATAGACGCTGTCCCCAATCCTGCAGGATGCCGCTTTTGACCCGCTTATTGTCTGTTGAACCGGCCATGCCGGACCCGCGCAAGCGCTGTTTCGCCCCTGTCGTCGATGCCGGCACGCGCCTGCTGATACTGGGCAGCCTGCCCGGCGAAAAATCGCTGGCGCATAGCCAGTACTATGCGCACCCGCAGAACAAGTTCTGGATGCTGCTGGGCGAGGTGCTGGGCGTGGACTTGAGCAGCCTGCCCTATGAGATACGCTTGAGCACCTTGCTGGCGCACGGCGTGGGCCTGTGGGACGTGGTGGCGCAGGCGCAGCGCACGGGCAGCCTGGACAGCAATATCCGCGCCCGCGACGACAATGACCTGGTGGCCCTGGCCGCCAGCCTGCCGCGGCTGCACACGATCGCCTTCAACGGCGGCACGGCCGCCAAGCTGGGCCTCAAGGTGCTGGGTGAGCACGCGCAGCGTTACCGCATCGTCAGCTTGCCGTCGAGCAGCCCGGCGTACACGCTCGCGTATGCGCAGAAATTGCAGGCGTGGCTGTCGCTGCGTGGCCAACCGGAGCCGGCCGCGCGTTAATCGTGTTGCCGGCCTTTACGCAGGCGCGTACGGCTGCGCTTCCAGTGGTTGCCCCTTGGCATCGAATCTCAGCGCCACGGACAAGTTGGTGACGCCGATGGTGGCCAGCGCGTCGCAGATGTCGTCGACTTCGTCCTGCAGGTCGGCGGCCAGGTCCAGCGGCTTGTCGGCGCTGTGCAGCAGTGCGCCGCCCGCCGTGCTGACGTTCACGCGCAGCAGCATTTCACCGTGTTCATCGGCCGGGCCGACGACCACCGAGACGTCGCCGGCGTCCACCTTGTTTTCCGCCAAGGCATGGTTGATGCCGGACATCATCTGCAGCATCGCATATTCGCTCATGCCTTGTTCCTTGCCGCCGTGGAACAGGTCCTGGTAGAGGAAGCTCACTTCCAGCGCGTTGCCGGCTGGTGCCAGGCAGCGTTTCACCAGGTCGCCCACTTCCGTCGTCCACTGCTGGTAGCGGGCCATGCGCGCGTCAAACCAGGCGTCGAGCGCCGCTTCGTCCTTCGGTTCCGCATAGAACGGGTCGTCCACGCGCTTCAGGGCAAAGCCCAGCAGGAAGCGCAGTTCGACGGCCGTGTCCTGCGGGCCGAAAGCCGTCTCGCTCCAGCCGACGATGCTGCTTTCCAGGCCCGGCGTGGCGACGATCTTCTTGTCCGTCATCGACGAATAGGCATCGCGCACCATCTCATGCAGATGGCTATAGGTAATGCGGTCGATTTCATCGAGGTCATAGGCATGGCTCATCAATACCACCTTGGCCTTGGCGCTTTCCAGTTCTGCTTGCTGGAAACTTTTCACCAGCGCTTCGAACGCGTCCTGGTCCTGGAAACTGTCCGCTTCTTTCAGGCCGCCCGTGCTTTGCACCAGCAGGGGCACGACGAAGGCGTTGATTTCCATGGCCGGGGCGTTTTCGCGGCGGATCACGGAAATGGACGCCGCTTCCTCGATATGGCTGCGCAGATACTGGTAGGCGCCCACGTCTTCGTACTTGGAACGCTCGATGGCGTCGTACAGGATTTCATCCTTCTTTTGATTCAAGGCCTTGCGGATCAGGCGGCCGAATTCGACGGCTTGCTCGGCCAGCACCGTGCCCTGCGATTCGCTGTCTTCCTGCTCGGCCAGGTTCAGGGCCATCGTGCACAGCATGCGCGTGAGGGATTCGTCCTTGTCTTCAGGCGTGTTGGCGGATTTACGGGGGACAGGGCGCTTATTTTTGGGCATGGCGATCAACAGGTTAAGAAATACGGGTCAGGCAAACGGAAACGGGCGCCAAGGCTTTGCCTGGCGCCGGGACAGATCATACAGGCGGACGCGGCCGCCTGATACTTCAATGGTCGGTATCGAACATCTCGTGCAGCTCGTCGAGCAGGTCGGCGGCTTCTTCCTGCGACAGGCCAAGATGCTGGCATGCAAGCTCACCGCCCTTGTCCCACTCGAGCGAGGTACTGTTGCCATGGTAGCGCTGAATGCCTTTTTCGGCCAGCAGCGACAGGGCGACGAGCGAGCGGATGGCATCGTCCGTGGACGGGTCGGCCAGCACCGTGTAGTCGTGGTGGTGCAAAATCGCCCAGGAAACGTCGGAGGACAGGCCCCAGTTGCGTGCCAGCAAGCAGCCGATGGCCGCGTGGTTGGTCTGGTGGCGCGCGTCTTCCAGGGCCGTAAAACAATTGTGCGCATCGTTGGCCGCCGCCGCGTACGTGTTGACGTAGTCGGGGAAGCGGTTCATCAGCAGGGGCACGCCGATGTCGCAGAACAGGCCGAAGGTGTGGGCGATGTCGGGCGGGGCGATGCGCAGCTTGCGCGAGGTAAATACCAGGGCGCGCGCACGCTTGGCCGACACATCCCAGAAGTGGGTCAGTTCCACGCCTTCCGCTTCCAGCGCCTGGCGCGCCAGCAAGCCCGTCATCATGGCGCTGCACTGGTTAATGCCGAGAAAGTTGATGCCTTGCTCGACGGATTTGGCCTTGCGCGCGGCGCCATAGAACGGCGAATTCGCCAGTTTCAGCAGGGCGCCGGACATGCCGACATCGTCGGCGATGATGCGCGCGATGCGGCGCGGCGACGGGTCCTGTTCGGCCAGTTCGCGCTGCAGGTCGACCAGCAGGCTGGGACGCGGCGGGATACGGATGGAACGCATCAGGGCGTCAACCGGATCTTCCTGCACTACCTGCTTTTGCGCTGCCGCTCTCATCATCATTGCCTTGCCTGTGGTTATTCTGTTGCGCACTGCCGCTGCCGGCCTCGTGGGCGTCTGGTGCATTGCCCGACGATTATCGCTGTTTATGCATGGCAATAGTTCGTCTCTGCAAATTATTCTGGAAAAAATCCCCGTTTTGGCTTGCTCCATCCCCTATTTTCCACATTTTATGACGCTCCCTATCCCGATACTCATGATGGAAAAATCAAGTTTTATTTGTTTTCAAGGTGGGGCCAGGCGTGCTGCGGACAGTGCGGCAGTACAATTGCCGGATGAAAAAAATCCTCGCGGGTATCGATTTTGCGGACGATTCCAGCAGCGTGGCGCGTCAGTTGATCGGCGTGACCGTGCTGGTGGACGGCGTGGGCGGGCGCATCGTGGAAACGGAAGCGTATGACCGGCTGGACCCCGCCTCGCACACGTATGGCGGCATGACGCCGCGCAATGCGGCCATGTTCGGCCCGCCCGCGCACGCCTATGTCTACCGCTCGTACGGCATTCACTGGTGCCTGAACTTTGTGTGCCGCGAAGCGGGCCATGGCGCGGGCGTGTTGATCCGCGCCATCGAACCGCTCGTGGGACTCGATACCATGCGCGAACGGCGCGGCGTCGAGGATGCCCGGCTGCTGTGTTCGGGGCCGGGCAAGGTGTGCCAGGCGCTCGGTGTGAGCCATCTGCAGAACCGGCTGGCGCTCGATGCGCCGCCGTTCATGCTGCTGGCCCGCGAGGATGAGGTTGCGGTACGGGCGGGGCCGCGCATCGGCATTTCCAAGGCGATGGAGACGCCGTGGCGTTTCGTGCTGGCAGGCTCGCCCTACCTGAGCAAGCCGATGCGCGCGCCTGTCATCGAGTTACCTCGCTAGCCACGCCGGCGTTGGGGCGCATCCTTGGCGTTACGCATGCCGGGCTTGCCGCGCAGCGGACTGTGCAGCGCGCGCCGGTCCTGGGGTGGCGTCATGGCGGGGTCTTGAAAGGCGTCGTCGTCCGCGCCGGCGGGCGTGGCCGGCGCGGCTGGATCCAGGGTAAAGACGCTGACCGCCGCCGACAGTTTGACGGCCTGGTCCTGCAAACTGGCCGCCGCCGCTGCCGCCTGCTCCACCAGGGCCGCGTTTTGCTGCGTGACGTCATCCATTTGAGCGACGGCCTGATTTACTTCCGTGATGCCCGACGCCTGCTCGGCGCTGGCCTCTTTCACGCGCTGGATGATCTCGTTGACTTGCTGCACCGAGGCCACGATGGCGCCCATGCTGTCGCCCGCCTGCTGCACGGCCACGCTGCCGCCGTCGATGGTGGTGACGGAGGTGGCGATCAGGGTCTTGATTTCCTTGGCCGCCTGCGCCGAGCGCTGCGCCAGGGTGCGCACTTCCGACGCCACGACGGCAAAGCCCCGGCCTTGTTCGCCCGCGCGCGCCGCCTCCACCGCCGCATTCAGCGCGAGGATATTGGTCTGGAAGGAAATGCCGTCGATCACGCCGATAATATCCACGATCTGGCGCGAATTGGCGCGTATCGTCGCCATTGTCGCCACCGCCTGCTGCATCGATGCTCCCCCTTGCACGGCCAGGGTCGACGCTTGTCCCGCCAGCTCGCAAGCCAGCTGGGCATTGTCCGCATTGTTGTTGACGGCTGCCGTCAAGGTTTCCATGGCGCTCGATGTTTCTTCCAGTGAACTGGCTTGCATTTCCGTGCGCGCCGACAGGTCCAGATTGCCGGTGGCAATTTCGCGCGAGGCCGTGTCGATCGATTGCACGGCGCCCGTGATGGTGCGCAAGGTCTGGTTCAGGTGGGCGATGGTCTGGTCCAGCACGCGCGACGTGGCGGCGATTTCGTCATTGCCCGGCTTGTTGGGGGCGCTGGCCATCAGCTTGCCCGCCGCCAGGTCTTGCACGGCGTCGGCAATGCCGCGGATTTCCACCAGCATGGCGCGGCGCACCAGCATGGTCACCACGATGGAGACGAGGATCGATAGCGCCACCGTCAGCAGCAGGCTCCAGCCCAGGCTGCGGAACTCGGCGCTGGCCGTCGCGTGGGCTTGGCTGCTGAGCGTTGTTTCCAGGGCAGACAGTTGCGCCAGCTGCGTATTGAACTGGACGAATTGGGTTTCCGCCTTGAGCATGGAGTTGGTGGCGATCGACTGGTCCATCTGCGCCATTTCCATGGTTTCCAGTACGGCCTTGCGATAGCCGGCCAGGGCCGTGATGGCCGCATCGACCAGGGTGCGCTCGGCACCCGTGGCCGTGGAACGCAGCGTGCCCAGCTGGGCGCCGATGGCCGCGTGGCGCGCCTTGATCTGTTGCTCCAGCGCATCGAGGCGGGCCTTGGCGAAGCTGCCATTCGTCCATGACAGCAGCTGGTACATATTGCCATGTACGTGCTTGGCCTCGCCTAGTACGTCCGCGGCCGCCTTCAAATGCGTAATGCGTACCCGCACCATGTTTTCCAGCGAGGCATTTTGCCGCACCATGCCATACCAGGCGCCGCTCGAGCTGAGTATCAGCAACAGCAAGACCAGGGTGGGCGCCAGCAATAATTTTGGTCCGATGCGTAATTGATTGAGCATGCTTGACTCCTGGCTATGGCTGATCAAACCGCAGGCGGCGCGCGGCGTGCACGCCGCCCCTGCCTTATTTTTTGTAGATGCCCGCTTCCAGCACCACATCGTTGACGCGCAGGATGTACGTGGTCTTCGGCTCGATCTTGCCGCTGGTGGGATTCTTGTACTGGTAATCGACCCAGCCCTTGCCCTGTTTTTGCGCCAGCTCGATGATTTCACGCCGATATTTCTTGCCATTCGCGTCCGGCACATCCGTCAAATCCTTGCCGACGATGGAAGGATTGATCGGGTGGGCCAGCACGATGCCCGTCTTGATGTCGCGCATGTCCACGTACAGCGAGCCCTGCACGAAGTCCGGGTCTTTCGCCGTGATTTTCTTCATCATTTCTTCCTTGCCATGCGCCTTCATGAAGGCGGCGCCCCGTTCGGCCATGGCGATGGCGTCTTTTTCCGTTGGTTCGACCGCGGCACTGACGCTGCCGCCGGCAAATGCCAGGCACAGCAGGCTACCCGTGAATAAGCGTTTCATGAAAGCTCCTTGTGATATCGAGGGATGTGTTGCCAAGCCGTAATTTACGTCGCCGACAGTCCCATCAAATTGCGGTGGAACAAACTTAGGTGTTGCTTGTAGGCAGCATGCAACGTATCGACCGCTTGTTGATATGTAGCAATTTGGTTCTTATAGGCAAGAACTATGATGACTTTCACAGCATGCCGCGCTGGACTGGCATGGAGAGGAAAAAGCTGGAATTGGCCGATATACGGCCGATTTCATGAAAGTTGTCGCCATTTACAGGCAAGGAGCTGATCGTGTCCGCACTCATTACCGAGCCGTCTGCACCCAAGTTCAAGCCGTACACGCGGCAAACCATTCAACAGGCGCGGCAGTGGGAATGGCTGCCGGAAGAGCAGCGCGAAGCCGTGCAAGTGGTCTCGCACGTCTTGCCGTTTCGCACCAATGAATATGTGCTTGATCAGTTGATCGACTGGAACAACATCCCTGACGATCCCATCTACCGCCTCGTCTTTCCCCACCGCGACATGCTGCCGCCGGAGCAGTACGCGCACCTGCGCGACCTGGTGCTGGTGCAGCGCGACAAGGCGGCCATCGACGCCTATGTGCATGGCTTGCGCCTGGGAATGAATCCCCATCCTGCCGGGCAAATGACGCATAACGTGCCGCGGGTCAACGACGCGCCCGTGCGCGGCCTGCAGCATAAGTATGCGCAGACGGTGCTGTTTTTTCCCAGCGCGGGCCAGACCTGCCACGCGTATTGCACTTTCTGTTTTCGCTGGCCCCAGTTCGTCGGCATGGACGACATGAAGTTCGATGCGCGCGAATCAAACGAGCTGGCCGCCTACCTGAAACTGCATCCGGAAGTGACGGACGTGCTGATCACGGGCGGCGACCCGATGATCATGAACACGCGGCAACTGGCGGCCTACCTGGAGCCGCTGCTGGCACCGGGCCTGGAACACATCCAGAACATCCGCATCGGCACCAAGGCGGTGGCGTATTGGCCGCAGCGCTTTGTCTCGGACCGCGATGCGGATGACTTGATGCGCCTGTTCGAGCGCATCGTCAAGGCGGGCAAGAACCTGGCCGTGATGGGCCATTACAGCCACGCCGTTGAGTTGCGCCAGGACATCGCCCAGCAAGCCGTGAAACGCATCGTTTCCACGGGCGCCACCGTGCGCATGCAGGGGCCGCTGATCCGCCACATCAATGAAGATCCGGCAAGCTGGGCCGAACTGTGGCAGACGGGCACGCGCCTGGGAGCGATTCCGTATTACATGTTTGTGGAACGGGACACGGGCCCGCGCGGTTATTTCGAGTTGCCGCTGGCGAAGGCGCACGAAATTTTCCAGGCCGCCTACCAGATGGTGTCGGGCCTGTCGCGCACGGTGCGGGGACCGTCCATGAGCGCCTTTCCCGGCAAGATCGTCATCGACGGCATCGTCACCATCAATGGCGAAAAACTGTTTGCCCTGCAATTCTTGCAGGCACGCAACCCGGACTGGGTGCGCCGGCCGTTCTTTGCGAAATTCGATGCGGAAGCGACGTGGATGGACGATTTGAAGCCCGCGTTCGGCCACGATAAATTCTTCTTCGAGACGGATGAACCTGTGCCGCAGCTGCCGCATAAAATCATCCGCCTGGCGCAGGCTGCCTGAGCATGCACGCGGCCGGTGCGCCCGCCCGTTCCGGCGTGGCCGTGTTTTGCCTGGTATTTATGCCGTTTGCGCTCGGGCATTACCTGTCGTGCCTGTTGCGCGGCGTCAATGCCGTGCTGACGGCGGAATTGCTGGGCGCCATCGCCCTGACGCCAGCGCAGCTGGGCCTGCTGACCAGCGCCTTTTTTCTCGCCTTTGCGCTGGTGCAATTACCGGTCGGCATGGCGCTGGACCGCTACGGCCCCCGCACCGTGCAACTGTGGCTGCTGGCGCTGGCGGCCCTGGGCGTGTGGTTGTTCAGCCGGGGCCACAGCTTTGCCGAGCTGATGTGGGCGCGCGCCCTGATGGGGGCGGGGCTGGGCGGCTGTTTCATGGCTGCCGTGAAAGCGATCTCGTGCGCCATCGCGCCGTCGCGCCTGCCTTCCGTGCACGGCTATCTGATCGCCGTGGGTGGCCTGGGCGCGGCCACGGCCACCATGCCCGTCAAGCTGGCCCTGCATTACACGGACTGGCGCGGCGTGTTCCTGGGGCTGGCGCTGGCGGCGCTGGCCGTCGGCTTGCTGATCCGCCTGCTGTCGCCGGCCATGCCCGCGCCTGCCGCAGGCATGCACAAGGTGAGCAAGGTCAGCGTCTGGAGCGTGTACCGCGATCCCGGCTTTCGCCGCACCATCGCGCTGATCCTGTTGCCGCACACGGTGTTCTTTGGCGTGCAGGGCTTGTGGGTGGGGCGCTGGCTGGCCGACGTGGGCGGCTTGTCCGATGACAGCGTGGCGTATTTGCTGTACCTGGGCATGGCGGCCGTCATCTTCGGCGCCATCGGCATGGGCATGCTGACGGAATGGGCCGGGCGGCGTGGCATTGCGCCCATGCAAGTGGCGGCCGTGGGCATCATCCTGTTTGTCGCCGTGCAAGCGGCGATGGCGTGTAATGTGGTGCCCAGCCTGCCGTTGCTGTCTGTGCTGTTTACCTTGCTGGGCACGGTGACGGGCCTCGAGTATGCGATCGTCGCGCAAAGCATGCCGGCCAGCCTGACGGGCAGGGCGGCCACCTGTCTGAATTTGCTCATTTTTACGGGCGCCTTCCTGGTGCAGGCGGGTTTTGGCCTGATCCTCGGCTGCTGGCCCCTGAACAGCCAGCAGCAGTATCCGCCGCAGGCGTATCAGGCGGCGTTTGGCGTGCTGGCGGCCTTGCAACTGCCGGGACTTGCGATGTTTTTCATCAACCGCTACAGGCGTGCCGGGCCATCCGGTAAAATGGCAGCCTGCACAGCGGCAATGATCAACTCCAAGGAAGACTATGAAACTCGTTCGTTATGGACGTCCAGGCAAGGAAAAACCGGGCCTGATCGATGAAGAAGGCAAACTGCGCGACCTGTCCGGCGTGATTGCCGATATTGACGGCGCACAACTGTCCGACAAGGCCTTGCGCAAGCTGGCCAAGCTCGACGAAAAGACCTTGCCCCTGGTGCGCGGCAACCCGCGCTTCGGCGTGCCGCTGGCCAAGGTCGGCAAGTTCATCGGCATCGGCCTCAATTACGCGGACCACGCGGCCGAATCGGGCATGCCGATCCCGGCCGAACCCATCGTGTTCATGAAGGCGATCACTTGCCTGAACGGTCCGGACGACAATGTCGTGTTGCCGAAAGGCTCGAAAAAGACGGACTGGGAAGTGGAGCTGGGCGTGATCATCGGCACGCGCGCGCAGTACGTGAGCGAAGAGGACGCGCTGAAATACGTGGCCGGCTATTGCGTCGTCAACGATATTTCCGAGCGCTCGTTCCAGCTGGAACGGGGCGGCCAATGGGATAAAGGCAAGGGCTGCGATACCTTCGGCCCTGTCGGCCCGTGGCTGGTGACGCGCGATGAAGTCATCGACGAGCAGGACCTGGACCTGTACCTGGAAGTCAACGGCAAGCGCATGCAGACTGGCAATACGCAAACCATGATTTTCACGGTGGCGCAGATCGTCAGCTACCTGTCGCAATTCATGACCCTGGAACCGGGCGACGTGATCGCCACGGGCACGCCGCCGGGCGTGGGCCAGGGCCGCAAGCCGCAGCGCTTCCTCAAAAAAGGCGACAGTCTGCGCCTGGGCATCGCCGGCCTGGGCGAACAGCAGCAGGACGTGGTCGCCTGGACTGCCTGATGGCCGGTAGCGATATCGACCGCTTGCCCGCGCTGCCTTTGGCGCAGCTGGACCCGCAGCAGCGCGCCGCCGCGCAAGCCATCATCGATGGTCCGCGCGGTGCCCTGTACGGCCCCTTCGTGCCGCTGATCCGCAGCCCCGAGCTGATGGAAACGGCGCAGCGCATGGGCGAGTATTTGCGCTACCGCAGCGCCATCGGCACGCGGCTGTCGGAGCTGGCGATCCTGGTGACGGCGCGCCAGTGGGACCAGCAGGTTGAGTGGGCCATCCACGCGCCGCTGGCCGTGCAGAACGGTATCGCGCAAGCGGCCGTGGACGCCATCGCCGCGCGGCGCGCGCCGCTTGCCCTGAAGGAAGACGAGCAAGCCGTGCATGACTTCTGTATCGAGCTGCAGCAAAACAAGCGCGTCAGCGACGTCACGTATGCGCGCGCGCTGGCGCTGTTCGGCGAGCACGGCGTGGTCGACTTGATGGGCATCAATGGCTATTACACCTTCCTGGCCATGGTGATGAATGGCGCGCAGACGGCCATGCCGGCCTTGGGCGTCACGCCTTTGCCCGATTAGAATAGTTCTTCGGCAAAGATGGACAAAGTGTAATGAAGTTGAAATTATTCAATATATAATTTTGCTTCCCTTCCATTGCCCATTAGCTCAATGAAAACTCGTCCGTGCATCACCCTGATGGGCCGCGCCTTCCTGGCGCTGGCCCTTTCTTTTTGTCCGTTGATGACGCTGCGGGCGCTGGCCGCCGAGACCGCCGCTACGGCGAACGCCAGCGCTTCCGCCCTGGAAAATTCCGTCGTCAAGGTGTTTTCCACCCTGCGCGGGCCGGACCCGTATAAACCGTGGAGCAAGGCCGCGCCGCAGGAGGTGACGGGCTCGGGCGTCGTCATCGAAGGCCGCCGCATCCTCACCAATGCGCACGTGGTCGGCTATGCCAGCCAGGTGCAGATCCAGGCCAATGGCGCGGGCGACAAGATACCGGCCACCGTGCTGGCCATTTCGCGCGGCATGGACCTGGCCTTGCTGAAGATCGACGACGACAGTTTTTTCGCCAGCCACAAGGCGGTGCCGCGCGCCAACGTCTTGCCGGACGTGCGCGATGCCGTGCTGGCGTATGGTTATCCGACGGGCGGCACCTCGCTGTCGATCACCAAGGGTATCGTCTCGCGCATCGAATTCGTGCGCTACAACTTCCCCGTCTCCGGCCTGCGCATCCAGATCGATGCGGCCATCAATCCGGGCAATAGCGGCGGCCCCGTGATTGCCGGTGACAAGATGATCGGCCTGGCCTTTGCGGGCATGCTCAATGCGCAAAACATCGGCTACATCATCCCCAACGAGGAAATCGAGCTGTTCCTGCGCGACCAGGAAGGCGGCGCGCCCAAGGGCAAGCCGGCCATGCGCGACGTGACGCAAACGCTGGAAAACCCCGCGTTGCGCACCTACCTGAAACTGGCCAAGGGTGTCGAGGGCGCCGTCGTGATGACGCCGGCCAGCAAGGATGCCGCCTATCCGCTCAAGGAGTGGGATGTCATCACGCATATCGGCGATTTTCCGGTCGATAACCAAGGCATGGTCAAGCTGAATGCCAACAGCCGCGTGCGCTTCCAGTACCGCGTGCAGCAGCTGGCGAAAGACGGCGAATTGCCGTTGACGGTGGTGCGCCAGGGCGCGCCCCTGAAAATCAAGGTGCCCGTCTCGGCGGCGCACCCGATGCTCATCAGCGGCCTGCAGGGCAGTTATCCGTCCTATTTCATCTTCGGCCCCATGGTGTTTTCGCGCGCCACGACGGAATTCATGGCGGCGCCCAATGGCAACCCGGCGATCTTGGGCGGCATGGCGTTTGCCGGCAATCCGCTGGCCACGCGGCGCGGCGATGCGCCCGATGCCGAGCGCGAAGAGCTGGTGGTGATCGCCGCGCCGTTCTTCCCGCACAAGCTGATGAATGGCTACAGCACCCGTTTCTTCTCGGTCGTCGATTCCGTCAATGGCGTGCGCGTGCACAGCCTGGCGCACCTGGTGGCCTTGCTGCGCGACCAGACCGATGAATTGCTGACATTCCGCTTTCAGCAGCGCGATGCGGAAATGGTCGTCGTGCCCCGCAAGGAGATGCTGGCCGCGACGGAATCGGTGCTGACGGACAACGGTATCCGCTCGGAAGCGTCGGCCGACATGCTGAAAATCTGGAATGCAAAAACGCCGGCGAACTGATCGTTCCCGGCGCTTCGTACTTTACGTACAGGTACAACAACAGGCGCGGCGCACACCGCGCCTGTTTTACTTTAAGCCAATACTTTTTTCAGCCACGCGCCGATGGCGTCGATTTCTTCCTGGCACAGCGAGTGCTGCATCATGTATTCATGCCATTCCACTTTGTAACCCATACCGGTGAGCAAGTCGCGCGACTGCTGCGCGCGGCCGATCGGCACCACGGGGTCGGCCGTGCCATGCGCCATGAAGATCGGTGTTTCCAGGCTGGCCGGCGTGCGCTCAAGAGCCGTCTTGTCGGCCAGGGGCAGGTAGCCGGACAGGCACATCAGGCCGGCCAGCGGTTCCGCATGGCGCAAGCCCGTCTGCAAGGTCATGGCGCAGCCTTGCGAGAAGCCGGCCAGGATGATGCGGCTGGCGGGAATGCCGCGCGCCTTTTCGCGCGCGATCAGCGCTTCGATCTGCGCCTGCGAGGCGCGCAGGCCGCCCTCATCTTCGCGGCGTACGAGGTCGTTTACGAGGATGTCGTACCAGGCGCGCATCACATAACCGTTGTTGATGGTGACGGGCATGGTGCCGGCGCTGGGAAAGATGAAGCGGATGGCGGGGCAGCCGCGCAAATCGAGTTCTTTCACCAGGGGCACGAAATCGTTGCCGTCGGCGCCCAGGCCGTGCATCCAGATGATGGAGACGGTGGGATTCGGTGCGCTGTCGAGTTCTATGGTTTCCAGCAAGGTGCTCATGTATTTTCCTCGGGTAATGGTTGCGCCGGACGCAGCGCCGATTTGGGACGGAAGGCCTTGCAGATGGCCGGGTCGGTTTCCATGTAGGGACCTCCGATGAGGTCGATGCAATACGGCACGGCGGCAAAGATGCCGTTCACCAGTTGCACGCCGTCGGCGTCTTTCAAGCCTTCCAGGGTTTCCTTGATGGCTTTCGGCTGGCCCGGCAAGTTCATGATCAGGCAAGCGCGCTCGGGCGTTTCGCGGATCACGGCCACCTGGCGCGACAGGATGGCCGTCGGCACGAATTGCAGGCTGATCTGGCGCATCTGTTCGCCGAAACCGGGCATTTCCTTGGTTCCCACGCTGAGCGTGGCTTCCGGCGTGACGTCGCGCCGCGCGGGACCCGTGCCGCCCGTCGTCAGGATCAGATGGCAGTGGTTCAGGTCGACCATGTCGATCAGCGTGTTTTCAATTTGCGAGCGCTCGTCCGGGATCAGGCGCTTTTCCAGGCGGAAAGGCGTACGGATGGCGGCGGACAGCCAGCTTTCCAGGGCGGGGATGCCCAGGTCTTCATACACGCCGCCGCTGGCGCGGTCGGAGATCGACACGAGGCCGATAATCAATTCGTCTTCTATCGTGGTCATGGGCACCTCTCTATGTCGTAAAAAAACCGGGCTGATCCCGGTTTTTCGCTGCTTTCGGGGTCAGACCCGTCGGGTCTGACCCCAGTTGCTTATTCGTCTTCTTCTTGCTCAACGCCATCTTCATCGGCATCTTTCTTGCCGCTGTTGTTCTTCTTGGCGATCTCTTTCAAGATCTGGAAGATTTCGCGGTAGGCTTTCGGCGGCTTGTTCTCGGCTTGCTCCTTGCGGGCATTGCGGATCAGGGTGCGCAGGTGCTGCACGTCCAGTTCCGGGTTTTCCGACAGCAAGACCGTGAGCGCCTTGTCATCCGTTAACAGCTTGTCGCGGCGGCGTTCCATCGCGTGCATATTGGCCGTGTCGGCTTTCGACAAGCCTTTCCAGCTATCGATGGTGCGTTGGATGGCGGCAACTTCTTCTTCATCCAGGGTACGCATTTTCTTGCCCACGTATTGCAGCTGGCGGCGGCGGCCTTCGTGATCCTTGATTTGCTGGCATTCGAGAATGGCGTCGCGCACGTCTTCCGGCATCGGGACGCGCTTGACGCGGTCGCGTGCCTCATTGACGAGTTCTTCGCCCAGCTTTTGCAGGACGGTCATCTGGCGCTTGAGTTCCGATTTCGACGGACGTTCATATTCCTGTTCGAATTCGGTGGATTGGAAGCCGCAAGCTCCCCGGTTTGGATTTGGCATGATAAGGCGGGATTGGCCGCGTAGGCCGCACCTGTAAACTGTAAACGACTGCTATGATAACCTTTTTAGCGGCTTTCCGAAGAAAACAGCGCATGAACGACTCCGTATTTACCCATAGTCAAGAGCAATTGCAGCAACTGGCCCGTGATGTGTTGTCTTTTGTGCGGGAAGCGGGCGGCACCGACGCTGCCGTCGAGGTCAGCGAAGGCGGCGGCCTGTCCGTTTCTGTACGAAAAGGCAAGATCGAGACGATCGAGCAAAACAAGGACAAGGGCATGGGCGTGACCGTGTTTGTCGGCAAGAAACGCGGCAATGCCAGCACCTCCGACTTTTCGCCGTCCGCCCTGCGCGCCACGGTGGACGCCGCCTACAATATTGCGCGCTTCACGGCCGAGGACGATTGCGCGGGCCTGGCCGACGCCGACATGCTGGAAATGTCCCCCCGCGATTTGCAACTGTTCTATCCCTGGCTTATTTCGACCGAGGAAGCCGTCGCACTGGCCCAACGTGCCGAAGCGGCCGCGTTTGCCGTCGATCCGCGCATCACGAACAGCGAGGGCGCCAGCGTGCACGTGCAGCAATCGCACTTTGTATCCGCCAATTCGCGCGGCTTCATCGGCGGCTACCCGTTTTCGCGCCACACGCTGTCCGTGGCACCCATCGCCGGCAAGGGTGCGAAGATGCAGCGCGACGACTGGTATTCGTCCGTGCGCGACGCCGCCAAGATGTCGAGCCCGGAAGCCATCGGCCGCTATGCCGCCGAGCGCGCGCTGTCGCGCCTGAACGCGCGCAAGCTGGGCACGCGCACTTGCTCCGTGCTGTTCGAGGCGCCGCTGGCGGCCGGTTTGCTCGGTACCTATGTGCAAGCGACCTCGGGCGGCGCCCTGTACCGCAAATCCACGTTCCTGAACGATTCACTGGGCACGCAGGTGCTGCCGTCGCACGTGCAGATCTTTGAAGATCCGCACGTGATCGGCGGCGTCGGTTCGGCGCCGTTCGACGAAGAAGGCGTGAAAACCGTCAGCCGCGACGTCGTCAAGGATGGCGTGGTGCAAGGCTATTTCCTGTCGACCTATACGGCCCGCAAGCTGGGCATGCAGACGACGGGCAACGCGGGCGGTTCGCACAATCTGTACCTGACCTCGAGCCTGACGGCCGCCAGCGACGATTTTAGTGCCATGCTGAAAAAACTGGGCACGGGCTTGCTGGTGACGGAACTGATGGGACAAGGAACCAATTACGTGACAGGCGACTATTCGCGCGGCGCGTCCGGTTTCTGGGTGGAAAATGGCGTGATCCAGTATCCGGTGGAAGAAATCACGATTGCCGGCAACATGAAGGACATGCTGCGCAACATCGTTGCCGTAGGCGCCGACGTGCTGCGCCGCGGCACCAAAGAGACGGGTTCCATCCTCATCGAGAGCATGGTGGTGGCCGGCGGCTGAGTGCTTGGGGGCCCGCCGCGGCAACGCCGCGCAGGCGGCCCATGCTTTACTGCTGGACTTGATAGCCATCCGTCAGGGTGGCCAAAAATTTCACCATATCTTCGATCTCGCCCGCCGTCAGCGCCGGCGCCATGCCGCGCTTGCGGTCGAACGGCGCTTCGCTGACGTTGACGTTGGCGCGGTACCTCGCGGGTACGTCATTGAATTTCTGCACTTTCCCTCGTTGGTCGCGCGGATACCATTCTTGCGGATGCGTATCGCGCCGCGCATAGAAGCGCAGGGCATCCGTCAGGTTGTCGAACACGCCGTTGTGGAAAAACACCTGGCGCGTGGCCACATTGCGCAGGCTGGGCACCTTGAAGGCGCCGCACAGCTCGCCTTTCAGCGCCAGGTCCGTGCGGTCGGGGCCGCACAAGCCCAGATCGAAATACGCGGGGTCGGCCGTGGCGGGAATGCGCGTATTGCGCGGCACGCCCAGATTGTCGAAACTGAAGTCCGTAAACAAGGGCGGCGCGCCATGTTCGCCCCGCCCGCTGGGGTGGCAAGCGGCGCAATTGCCCTTGCGTTCATCGTTGAACAGGGCCAGGCCACGCAATTCCGCCAGCTCCAGCGGAACCTTGTTGGCCAGGTAGAGGTCATATTTGGAATCGTAGCGGTGGAAGTCCGGCTCTTCCTGCTGGAATTGCTGCAAGGCATAGGTGATGCGGCGGAATGCCTGTTGCGGTTGCGTAAAGATGGCAGCGCCAAAGACGTGCCGGAATGCTTCCGCGTAACTGCCGTTGCGCAGCCGTTCCACCACTTCATCCGTGCTGGCATTGGCCATTTCGTGCGGTGCCAGGAAAGGCCGTTCCGCCTGTTCCGCCAGGCTGGCGGCGCGGCCGTCCCAGTTGATGCCGCCGTTGGGTGCGCCTTCCCCATCAAAGCGGAAGGGCGGAGTGTGTTCCAGGTAGCGCAGCGATGGCGTAGCGCGGTAGCCGTGCGCCTGGCCATCTGCGCCCCCCAGTTGCACGGCCAGCTTGTTGGCTGGCGCGTAAGCATGGGCCGGGTCATGGCAACTGGCGCACGACTGCTTGCCCGAGGCGGACAGGCTGGCATCGTGGAAGATGCGCCGCCCCAGCTGTGCGGCAGGGCTGAGTTCGGCCGCTGCGCCCGGCATGCCGGGCAAGCCAAGCAACAAAGATATGCACACGTGTGCAAATCGGGTCGGTGAAAATCGCGCCTCAGCGCGTGGCTGGTCTTTGATGGTCATAGGTGGGGTCGCTATCGGCAAGGGGAGGGACAGACAATGCTGCGCCCAGTATAGGCAGCAATAGCCGGCGTGGCAACGATTTACGATGCTGCGCTGCGCCATGGTTTAGAGCCTATCCCAGTAGGGAGCGTCTTCTGCTGGCAGTTCATCAGGAGCGCGGACAAGGCGTGAGGAGGACGCGTGGCGAGCCACGCGACGACGATCAACGCAGTTCCCGCTTCTGAGGGCCGCCAGCAGGGGATGTATTCATCTACTGGGATAGGCTCTTGGTGCCGCCCGCCGTGCCGGAGGGCGGCACGGGCGGCTGGCTGCGGCACCGTTAGTACGGTCAGTATTGTTCCCACTCGCCTTCCGCCACCATGGCGGGCGCGGTGCTCTTGCGGCTGGCAGGGGCGTTGGCGACGAGCCGGGGGTGGGCCGCCGTGGCGGCTGCGGGCCGTGGCGCCGGCTTTGGCTCCGGCCGCGATGCTGGCGCGGCTGGCGCGGCTGGCGCCAGCGCCTGTGTGCCGTCGAGTTTGAACACGCTGACGGCTTCAGCCAGGATGCCCGCTTGATCCTGCAGCGCTTCGGACGCGGCGGCCGCCTCTTCCACGAGGGCTGCATTTTGCTGGGTCACGGCGTCCATTTCCGTGATGGCCTGGTTGATCTGTTCAATGCCCGCTTCCTGCTCGTTGCTGGCGGACGTGATCTCGGCCATGATATCCGTGACGCGCCGCACGCTATTGACGATTTCCTCCATGGTGCTGCCCGCCTGGTTCACGAGGGTGCTGCCAAGACTGACCTGGTGCACGGAATCGTCGATGAGGATCTTGATTTCCTTGGCGGCGGAGGCGGAGCGGTGGGCCAGGTTGCGTACTTCCGTGGCGACCACGGCAAAGCCCCGTCCCTGTTCGCCTGCCCTGGCTGCTTCCACGGCCGCATTCAGCGCCAGGATATTGGTCTGGAAGGCAATGCCGTCGATAACGCTGATGATGTCGACGATTTTCTTCGACGAGGCATTGATGGAATCCATGGTGGTGATTACTTCCGCCACCACCTGGCCGCCCTTGCTGGCCACGCTGGAGGCCGATTGCGCCATCTGGTTGGCCTGGCGCGCGTTTTCGCCATTCTGCTTGACGGTCGACGTCAGTTCTTCCATCGACGAGGCCGTTTCTTCCAGCGAGCTGGCTTGCTGTTCCGTGCGCGAAGACAGGTCCATATTGCCGGAGGCGATTTCACGCGAGCCGTGGGCGATGGCGTCCGTGCCATGGCGCACGCGGGCCACGATGCCTTGCAGATTGTCATTCATCTCTTTCAAGGCGCGCAGCAGCTGGCCCGTTTCATCGTTGCCGCGCGCGTCGATGCTGACCGACAAGTCGCCGGCCGCCACCCGTTGCGCCACCTTGACGGCATCGGCGATGGGCCGGCTGATGGAACGGCTGATCAGGATGGCCAGCGCGATGGCAATGGCCGTCGCCGCGATGGACAGGGACAAGGTCAGGATGATGGCCATGCGCCCATCGGCGGCGGCTTGCTTGCCTTCGCTTTCCATCAGCGATTCCTGGAAGCTGGTCATGGCCGCCAGGGCCGTCAAGAATTTTTCTTGCGGATAGCGCAACTGCGTCAACAGGAAGATGCCCGCCGTTTCCGATTTGCCTTCTTGTAATAGTTTGATGTTCGCATCGCGCGTCCTGGCATAGCTTTCGCGGCTGCTCATCACGGCCTGGAGCAGTTCCTGGCCCTTGGGCGTGTTGATCATGGTTTTCAGGCGCGCCAGCAGCTCCGTATTCTTTTTGATCGAGGCCTGAATCTTGGTCACGGAACTGCTGACTTCGTCGGCATCGTTGGCGCCGATGATGGCGATGCTCAGCAGGCGGGCCTGGATATTGACCTCGGACTGTATCGTATTCGACAACATGACCTTGACATAGCGGTCGTTGAGAATTTTTTCCGTCGAGGTGTTGATGTTGCGAATGCGGCTGATGGAAACAAATGCCACCATGGCAAGCAGGACAATGATCAAGCCGAAACTGACGGCCAGGCGGGTACTGATTTTAAGCTTATACATAGGTCATTCATCCTCGGCGAAAAGCGGAAAGCGTGCGCAGGGAATCGTCCCGCGGACAGGCTGTGTCCATTCAAGACGATGCTGATGCGGTCAGTTTGCGTTACAGAAAGCTAATTCGGCAGGGACAGGGCCGTGGATGCGTATTGCCGGTGGCCGGGAAGTCATGGCGACCCGCCCGGCGAGATATTCTTGCGGGGCAGCGCAGCGTGGCGCGGCCCGATTCTGTTGCTTAGTGTAGGACGATAATTTCTGACAGGCAAGATGTTAGGAAAAAAATCCGCTCGGCCAGCAACGCTTGTCGTGCGGTCAAAAAAAATGCCCCGGCGAGCGGGGCAAGGGATCAAGCGGGCCGTGTCGGCCCAGGCGCTCAGGCGCGCAAGGTGGACAGGATAGGTTGCAGCACGGCCGCGCCCAGTGCGGCGCTGCGGGCGCCGCTCCAGCCCGTTTGCGGGTCGGGATCGTTGGCGTTGTCCTTGAACGGCAATTCCAGGGTCAGCGACAGGCAGCCGAAAGCGTGCGTGATGTGGGGCGAGCCCATGGTCAGCACTTCCGGCGTGAACGGGCCGTCTTCATAGCCATGCTCATCCTGGAAGTCGGGGCTGGCCACCTTGAAGTCGGCGATGAAGCGCTCTTGCTCGGCCTTTTGTGCTGGCGTGAAATTTTCCAGCGCATCGCTGCCGGCCACGAAGACGTAGGGCAAGCCTTCGTCACCATGCACGTCGAGGAACAGGTCGCAACCGATTTCATGCATTTTCTGTTTCACCAGGAACACTTCCGGGCTGCGCTCCATGGTCGGCGTCATCCATTCGCGGTTCAGGTTGGCGCCGGCCGCGTTGGTGCGCAGGTTGCCGTGCACGGAACCGTCCGGGTTCATGTTCGGCACCACGTAGAAGACGGCGTCCTGCAGGCACTGGCGGGCAAAGGGATTGGCCTGGTCCAGCAAGGCTTCAAGCATGCCTTCGACAAACCACTCGGCCATCGTCTCGCCCGGATGCTGGCGCGCGATGACCCAGACTTTTTTCTCGGCATCGGCGTCGCCGACGACCAGCAGATTCATGTCGCGGCCTTCCACCGTGCTGCCCAGGTCGATCAGGCGCACGAGCGGCGACGCTTGCGCGCTGTCGATCAGGGCCAGGTGGCGGTCCCATGGATACGGTTCGAAATAGGCGTAGTAGACGCTTTCTTCCTCGGGGGTGTGTTCGATGGTCATCACCGTGCCGTCAAAGCTGGTCGGCACGCGGAACCAGGTTTCGCGGTCGTAGCTGGCCACGGCCTGGTAGTCTTTCCAGCCGTCCGGGTAGGCGGACTTGCCGGCATTCATGAAGCGGATCGTGCACGCCTCGCCTTGCGCGCCTTGCAGGCGGAAGTAAAACCACTGCGTGATGTCGGCGTGGGAATCCTTGCGGATGTTCAGTTCGATGGACTGGGCATCGTCGGCGCGCAGCACCTCGATCGCGCCGGCGTCGAATTGCTGGCTGATTTTAATGGTCATGAGTGTTCCTGATAAAAACGTATGGGTTTTGCATCGTGTGCAATGGCGCGATGATACCTGTTTTGCGGTGGCCTTTGTGCTGGCGCAAACGATGACGGACATGCTTTGCTAACGTGGAAGCTCCGACATGGGGAGATCATCATGGACGACCATAGCAACCACATACGCGAACTGGAAAAGAAAATCAGCGCCCTCAGCGACGCGCTGGCGCACCTGGGCAAGGGCACGACCTTGCAGGAATTGCTGCGCATCATACGTTTCCCCGGCTACACGACGCCGGCCGAATTCACCTTCAACGTCGCCATCCTCGACACCATGCTGGTGCAGGCCAATGCGCTGGAAAAGCTGGGGCAGGATTTGCTGGCGGGGGCCAAGCAGGTGGTGGCAAAACAGTGAGCAGGCGGTGACTTACAACACCTAACAAAACCGTAGCGAGCGGAAGGGAGTTGTGGTTGAGAAGCGCAACTGTACGAAGGTACAGTGAGCATCGCAGGCCGCAAATACCGACGCGCAGTAGGTTTTGATAGGTGTTCTTATTCCTGAACACCTGAAAAATGGCCAGGGCAAGGCGCAGGGCCGCAGGCAGTACGAACGTACGCCCAGGCCCTGCAACGCCGCCATGGACGTTTTATCAGGTGTTCAGTCCGCCGAAGCGTTCGTAAAACCACGGCTCCACGTCCGGCGCGTGCTCATCCTCGCGACGCAGGGTGGCCAGGATGTGTTCCTCTGCAGGAGCATACGTGATGCGGTACAGGTCGCGCGCCAGCGCATAGGCTTGCGTGCCAGGCCACGGTTCGGGCAGCAGTTCGACGGGCAGTTGCGGGTCGTGCAACTGCACGCGACGGTAGGCGTGCGTCAGCAGCGAGCGGATGACGAACGCTTGCTCCGCATCGAACACGGGTTCTTCCTGCAGCAGGGTCAGCAGCGGCTGGAAGCTGGCGATGAATTTTTCGTAGCCAGCCATCACTTCCGACAAGTCCCAGCAGTCGCCCACCATGTCGCGCAGGGGACGCGTGCTGACGCCTGGCAATTCCGTGGTGTGGCAGACATACAGCTTGCCCTGCACCTCGTTGCGCACGAGGATATCTTCCAGCGCCTCCGCATTGCTGGCCGGATGGCCAAAGATGCCGGGAGAGATCAAGCCGTAGCCCGCCCACAATAATTCCTTGCGCAGCGCGCCCCGTTCGGCGGCGCCGATGCTGCCGGCCGGACCGATCACCAGGGTCCAGCTGCCATCCCAGTGCACGACCAGCGGCGCGTAGATGCGGCGGTAGGCGCGTTCGAAGCGGGCCAGCGCCTCCGGGCGTATCGCATAGGCGCTGCGGCGGCCGTCGCGCTGCGAGCTGAGCCAGCCTTCCTGCGCCAGGCGGAACACGCTGGTGCGCAATAGCCGGTCATTGACGCCGAATGGCGCCAGCAGTTCGATCAGGCTGCCCAGCCAGATGGCGCCGCCGCGCGGCACGATGGCGTCGCCGAAGATGGTCATCACCAGGGACTTCGAGCGCGGTGGGTCGCTTTCCAGGAAATCGGCTATCCATGCCGTGCAGCGGGTGTTCTTCATGTGGTTCCGGTCTGGCCGTGTTGCGGTCGGTTCAATAAAAGCAGCAGTTTACTTGGCTGCGCGGGTAGCGCGGCAATAATTTGCCGGAAGCGCGGGTAGCGCCCCATGGTGTTTTCTCATAAGCAATATCATACGCACAAAAAAGCTGCACAAGATACGATTTTTTAAAATGATTCACATCAAGTGTATGCAAATCGTTTTTTGTATCGTATTATCTGTTTATCGCACCGCGTTGCTGCGCAAAATCAAAGACATGGGAGACACATCATGTACGCACAAATGGTTGAAACCGGCCTCAAGAACGTCCGCTCCATCGACGACATGGGCCAGGAAGAGCGCGCTTTCCAGGCGCGCATCGACGAAGGCATCAAGATCGAGGCCAAGGACTGGATGCCGGACGCCTACCGCAAGACTCTGATCCGCCAGATTTCGCAGCACGCGCACTCGGAAATCGTCGGCCAATTGCCCGAAGGTAACTGGGTCACGCGCGCACCGACCCTGAAACGCAAGTCGATCCTGCTGGCGAAGATCCAGGACGAAGCGGGCCACGGCCTGTACCTGTACAGCGCCGCGGAAACCCTGGGCGTCTCGCGCGACGATTTGCTCGCTGCCTTGCACTCGGGCAAGGCCAAATATTCCAGCATCTTTAACTATCCGACCCTGTCGTGGGCCGACATGGGCGCCATCGGCTGGCTGGTCGACGGCTCCGCCATCATCAACCAGATTCCCCTGTGCCGCTGCTCCTACGGTCCGTATGCGCGCGCCATGATCCGCGTCTGCAAGGAAGAATCGTTCCATGCGCGCCAGGGCTACGACATCATGATGTCGCTGTGCAAGGGTACGCCCGCACAGAAAGCCATGGCGCAAGATGCCTTGAACCGCTGGTGGTGGCCGTCGCTGATGATGTTCGGCCCGTCCGACGCCGCCTCCGTCAACAGCGCCCAATCGGCGCAATGGCGCATCAAGCTGTTCTCGAACGATGAATTGCGCCAGCGCATGGTCGACCAGACCGTGCCGCAAATCGAATACCTGGGCCTGACCGTGCCCGATCCCGACCTGAAGTTCAACGCGGAGACGGGCCACTATGAATTTGGCGAGATCGACTGGGCCGAGTTCAACAATGTCCTGAAGGGCAATGGCCCGTGCAACCGCGAGCGTTTGCAAACGCGCGTGAAAGCGTATGAAGACGGCGCATGGTTCCGCGATGCCTTGGTCGCCTATGCCGACAAGCAAGCCGCTAACAAAGCAGCAGCGTAATTACATAAGACAGATAGGGGATAGCAACATGAGCAAAGAATGGCCTTTGTGGGAAGTTTTCATCCGCAGCCAGCACGGCCTGGCGCACAAGCATGTAGGTAGCCTGCACGCTTCCGACGCCGCGATGGCGGTCAACCATGCGCGCGACGTCTACACGCGCCGCAATGAAGGCGTGAGCATCTGGGTGGTGCGCGCGGCCGATATCGTCGCCAGCAGCCCCGGCGACAAGGGCGCCCTGTTCGAACCGTCGAACAGCAAGGTGTACCGCCATCCCACCTTCTTCCCGATGCCGGAAGAAGTCAAGAACCTGTGATGGGAGCGCCTGCAATGGATGACAAGGTCAACTACCTTTTGCGCCTGGGCGACAACGCCCTGATCCTCAGCCAGCAGCTGTCGCAGCTGTGCGGCAAGGGACCGGCGCTGGAAGAAGACATGGCGCTGACCAACGTGGCGCTCGATCTGTTGGGCCAGACGCGCTTGTGGTTCAGCTATGCGGCGGAACTGGAAAACGCGGGCCGCGACGAGGACGACATCGCCTTCTTGCGCGACGCCCACGATTTCAAGAACTGCCTGCTGGTCGAACAGCCGAACGGCAATTACGCCGACACCATGATGCGCCAGTTCTTCTTCGACAGCTGGCACTACTTCCAGCTGCTGGAACTGACGAAATCGTCGGATGGTCGCATCGTCGAAGTGGCGCAAAAGTCGATCAAGGAAGTGACGTATCACCTGCGCCGCAGCGGTGACCTCATCGTGCGCCTCGGCGACGGCACGGCAGACAGCCATGCGAAAACGCAGGCCGCGGCCGACAAGCTGTGGATGTACACGGGCGAGATGTTCACGTACGACGCCGTCGACCAGGCCATGGTCGCGGCCGGCATCGCGCCGCCATCGGACATCCTGCGCCAGGCCTTCCTCGAGCACGTGGCCGAGATCTTCGCCGAAGCGACATTGACCATGCCGGCGCCTGACGCCTGGATGCAAAAGGGCGGCAAGCAGGGCACGCACACGGAGCACCTGGGTTTTATTCTGGCCGAGATGCAGTTCCTGCAGCGCGCCTATCCCGGGGCGGAGTGGTAATGAACACGCCCATGGCAGCGCTGGACGCGGCCCAGGTCTGGGCCTGGCTCGGCGATGTGCCTGACCCGGAAATCCCCGTCATTTCGGTGGTGGACCTGGGCATCGTGCGCGCCGTCGAAGTGACGGATGGCGATGCCTGCATCGTGACGATCACGCCCACGTATTCGGGATGTCCGGCCATGCAGGTGATCGCCGACGCCGTCACCGATGCCTTGCGCAGCCATGGCGTGGCCAGGGTGACCCTGGTGAACCAGCTGGCACCCGCCTGGACCACGGACTGGATGAGCGAGGCGGGCAAGGCCAAGCTGAAAGGCTACGGCATCGCGCCGCCGCAGCAGCAGGTGATCGATATCAGCGGCTTGCGTGGTGGCGTGAAACGGCAACCGATGCCCAAGCTGGACGTCATTTGCCCGAACTGCGGTTCCACGCATACGCAGCTGACCAGCCAGTTCGGCTCCACGCCGTGCAAGGCCCTGTACAAATGCCTGGCTTGCCGCGAACCGTTTGACTACTTCAAGTGCCACTAAAAAAAATCAGGCACACGTTCCGAAGAAACTGGAGATGAAGCATGAGTAAATTTTATCCGCTGTCCGTGGCCAACGTGCGCAACGAAACGCGCGACACCATCGCCGTCACGTTCGACGTGCCGTCTGAACTGCAGCAGCAGTTCCGCTTCCAGCAGGGCCAGCACCTGACCCTGCGCGCCAACATCAACGCGGAAGACGTGCGCCGTTCGTATTCCATCTGTTCGGCGGTGCAGGACGGCACCCTGCGCGTGGCCATCAAGCGCACGCCGGGCGGCGCTTTCTCCACCTGGGCCAACGACACATTGAAAGCCGGCGCCACCATCGAGGTGATGCCGCCCATGGGCCACTTCAACGTGCCGCTCGACTGCGTCAACCGCAAGCATTACCTGGCATTCGCGGCCGGCAGCGGCATCACGCCCATCCTCTCCATCATCAAGACGACTCTGCTGACGGAACCCCTGAGCCGTTTTACTCTGTTCTATGGCAACCGCGCCTCGTCGTCCGTCATCTTCAAGGAAGAATTGACGGACCTGAAGGATGTGTACCTGGAGCGTTTGAACCTCGTCTACGTGATGAGCCGCGAGCAGCAGGACATCGAATTGTTCAACGGCCGCATCACGCAGGAAAAATGCGAGCAGTTCCTGCAGCACTGGATCAAAGTCGAAGACTACGACAACGCGTTTATTTGTGGCCCGGAAGACATGATGCTCGGCGTGTCCGCTGCCCTGCAGGCGGCCGGCATGCCCAAGCAGAATATCAAGATCGAACTGTTCGCCGCCAGCATCCCGAAAAACGCCCACAAGCCGCGCGCCCAGCTGGCTGCGGATGCTGTGCAGGAAACGGAAGTGACCGTCATCATGGATGGCAACCACACCACGTTCATGATGGACAAGGACAAGGAGTCCATCCTCGACGCGGGACTGCGCAGTGGGCTGGACATGCGCTACTCGTGCAAGGGCGGCGTATGCTCGACCTGCCGCTGCAAGATCCTCGACGGCAAGGTCGAGATGGACGTCAACTACGCGCTGGAAGACTATGAAGTGGCGCGCGGCTTCGTCCTCAGTTGCCAGAGTTTCCCGCTGACCGACAAGGTCGTCGTCGATTTCGATCAGGCAGAATAAAAGCCGGGGTCAGTTCCTGCGGAATCGTAATTCGGCCCATTGGGGCGAATTACCCCGCCGGGTCTGACCCCAGATTTCCGCTGCGGGCCAATAAATAAAAATAGCGAGATGCCATGACCTACCAAAACATCCTCTTCACCATCGAGCAGGGTATCGCGACGCTCACCCTGAACCGTCCCGACAAGCTCAATAGCTTTACGCAAGCCATGCACGAGGAAGTGCGCGACGCGATTGCGCAAGTGAACGCCGACAGCACCGTGCGCGTCTTCGTGCTGACGGGCGCGGGCCGCGGCTTTTGCGCGGGCCAGGATTTGTCCGACCGCGCCGTGGAACCTGGTTCGAAGGGCGTGGACCTGGGCGAATCGGTGGAAAAGAACTACGCGCCGCTGGTGCTGGCCTTGAAAGCCCTGGCTATGCCCGTGATCTGCGCCGTCAACGGCGTGGCCGCCGGCGCGGGCGCCAACCTGGCGCTGGCTTGCGACATCGTCATCGCCGGCAAGTCGGCCAGCTTCGTCGAAGTGTTCTGCAAGCTGGGCCTGATTCCGGATACGGGCGGCACCTTCTTCCTGCCGCGTCTGATCGGTTCGGCGCGCGCCATGGGACTGGTCATGCTCGGCGAAAAACTGACGGCCGAAAAGGCCGAGGACTGGGGTTTGATCTGGAAATGCGTGGACGACGCCGAATTGGCGGAAGAGACGCGCAAGCTGGCCGTGCACTTTTCCACGGCGCCGACCAAGGGCTTGGCGTACACCAAGCAGGCGCTGGGTCTCAGTGGCGCCAATACCCTGCCGCAGCAGCTTGCGCTGGAAGCGCGCATGATGAGCGATCTCGGTAACAGCGACGATTACCGCGAAGGCGTGGCCGCCTTCATGGAAAAACGCACACCGCAATTCAAGGGACACTGATATGGCAGCTTTGGACAACAACAGTATCGTCGCCGTCATCGGCAGCGGCGCCATGGGCGCCGGCATCGCGCAGGTGGCCGCTGCCGCCGGCTACAGAGTCAAACTGTACGACACGCGCGCGGAAGCGGTGAGCAAGGCTTTGCTTGATATCGGCAAGATGTATGCGAAGCTGGCCGAGAAGGGCCGCATGACGTTGGACGAAGCCACGGCCGCCACGGCGCGCCTGCAGGCGGCCGGCAGCCTGGCCGATGTGAGCGATTGCGCCCTGGTGGTGGAAGCCATCGTGGAAAACCTCGACGTCAAGCGCGGCCTGTTCGCCGAACTCGAAGCGTTGGTCAGCGACGACTGCATCCTGGCGACGAATACCTCGTCGATCTCCGTGACGGCCATCGCCGCCAAGCTGCGCCGGCCGGAACGCCTGGTCGGCATGCATTTCTTTAATCCCGTGCCCCTGATGGCGCTGGTGGAAGTGATCAGTGGCCTGGCCACCAGCGAGCAGGTCGCTGCCACCGTGTATGACACGTCCATCGCCTGGGGCAAGAAGCCCGTGCATGCGAAATCGACACCGGGCTTCATCGTCAACCGGGTCGCCCGTCCGTTCTATGCGGAAGGCTGGCGCTTGCTGAATGAACAGGCGGGCGATGCCGCCACCATCGATGCCGTGCTGCGCGACGCGGGCGGTTTCCGCATGGGCCCATTCGAACTGATGGACCTGATCGGCCACGACGTGAATTTCTCCGTCACCCAGTCCGTGTTCGGCGCCTACTTCAACGACCCGCGCTTCACGCCATCCGTGCTGCAGCAGGAAATGGTCAACGCGGGATTCCTTGGCCGCAAATCGGGCCGAGGCTTTTATCTGTACGGCGAAGGCGCGGCTGCACCCGTGGCGCAGGCGGAAAGCGCGCAAGCGGCCCCGGAATTCGTCGCCCTGTCGGCCGCCATCGGCGGCGATGGCCGTGGCCACAGCGGCATCATCCGCAGCCTGGTGCAGCGGCTGGAGCAGGCGGGCGTCACCTTCAGCCGCCGCGTGACGCAGGAAGGCCAGGCGCATGACGAGGCACCGGCCCTGCATTGCCATGGCGCCGCGATCTATCTGACCGATGGGCGCAGCGCCACCCAGCGCGCGCACGACAACCAGCATCCGGACACGGTGCTGTTCGACCTGGCGCTCGATTACGCCAGTGCAAAGCGCATCGCCGTGGCCCGTGCCGACCAGTGCAGCGACGACGCCTATGCGGCCGTCGTCGGCCTGTTCCAGGCAGCCGGTTTCACCGTCACGCGCCTGGACGACGTGCCTGGCCTGGCCGTCATGCGCACCGTCGCCATGCTGGCCAACGAGGCGGCCGACGCCGTCAACCAGGGCGTGTGCACGGCGGATGCCGTCGATATCGCCATGCAGAAGGGCGTCAATTATCCGCGCGGACCGCTGGCCTGGGCCGATGCGGTAGGCGTTCAACAGATTGTCACCGTGCTGCACCACCTGGCGCAAGGCTATGGCGAAGACCGCTACCGGGTCTCGCCGCTGCTGCGCCGCAAACTCGCCAATGGAGCACCGTTTCATGCATAAGGAAGACCATATTCACGCTGCCCAGGCTTTGGCCGAAGCGGCTGCCGCCTCCATGCTGTCGCGCGATAACGCCACCGCCGCCATGGGCATCGCCCTGGCCGACGTGGGTCCCGGCCATGCGCGCATGACGATGACGGTGCGCGCCGACATGCTCAACGGCCACCAGACCTGCCACGGCGGTTTTATTTTTGCCCTGGCCGACAGCGCCTTCGCCTTCGCCTGCAACAGCTACAACATGAACACCGTGGGCGCCGGCTGCACCATCGACTACCTGGCGCCAGGCCGCGAAGGCGACGTGCTGACGGCGCACGCCGTCGAGCAGGCGCTGGCCGGCAAGAGCGGCGTCTATGACGTCAAGGTCAGCAACCAGGAAGGCCGCGCCATCGCGCTCTTCCGGGGCAAGTCGATCCGCGTGGCGGGCGAAGTCATACAAGAGCAGGCTTGAACTGCCGGAACTGTTTTAGATTTTTTTTAAGATTAAAAACGCCTCGACAAAACCGTCGCGAGCGGAAGTGAGTTGTGGCCGAGAAGCGCAACTGTGCTGTGGCACAGTGAGCATCGCAGGCCGCAAATCACGACGCGCAGCAGGTTTGGTCAGGCGTTACTAGAGGAGACAATGATGGTCCAACGTACGCCTTCCCCGAATGACCTCGAGCCGATCGAGCGCGCCAGCAAGGATGAACTGCAGGCGCTGCAGCTCGAACGCATGAAATGGACACTCAAGCACGCGTATGACAACGTGCCACATTACCGTGCCGCTTTTGACGAAGCGGGCGTGCATCCGGACGATCTCAAATCCTTGTCCGATCTTTCCAAATTCCCGTTCACGGACAAAAAAGTCTTGCGCGACAATTACCCGTTTGGCCTGTTTGCCGTGCCGCGCGAGCAGGTGGTGCGCATCCACGCCTCGAGCGGCACCACGGGCAAGGCCACGGTGGTCGGCTACACGCAGAACGATATCGACACCTGGGCCAACGTGGTGGCGCGCTCGATCCGCGCCGGCGGCGGCCGCGCGGGCGATATGGTGCATATCTCGTATGGCTACGGCCTGTTCACGGGCGGCCTGGGCGCGCACTACGGCGCCGAGCGCCTAGGCTGCACGGTCATCCCGATGTCCGGCGGGCAGACGGAAAAGCAGGTGCAGCTGATCCAGGATTTCAAGCCGTCCATCATCATGGTCACGCCGTCGTACATGCTCAACATCATCGAGGAATTCACGCGCCAGGGCCTGGACCCGGCCGAATCGTCGCTGAAGGTGGGCATCTTTGGCGCCGAACCGTGGACGGACGCCATGCGTTCGGAAATCGAAGCGCGCGCCGGCATCGACGCCGTCGACATCTACGGCCTGTCCGAAGTGATGGGGCCTGGCGTGGCGTCCGAATGCATCGAGAGCAAGGACGGTCCCGTCATCTGGGAAGACCATTTTTATCCCGAGATCATCGATCCGGAAACGGGCGAAGTGCTGCCGGACGGCGAAGAGGGCGAACTGGTGTTTACCTCCTTGTCGAAAGAGGCGCTGCCCATCATCCGCTACCGCACGCGCGACCTGACCCGCTTGCTGCCGCCGACCTCGCGGGCCATGCGCCGCATCGGCAAGATCACGGGCCGCTCCGACGACATGCTGATCATCCGCGGCGTGAACGTCTTCCCCACGCAGATCGAAGAGCTGATCCTCAAAATGCCGAAGCTGGCGCCGCAGTACCAGCTGGTGGTCACGCGCGACGGCCACCTCGACAAGCTCGAAGTGATCGCCGAGCTGCGCATCGACCTGACGGCCACCATCTCGGCCAGCGAAACGGATGCCCTGGCGCGCGAGCTGGAACACCGCATCAAGACGCACGTGGGCGTGAGCACGCGCGTGCGCCTGGTGGCCGCCGCCGGCATCGAACGCACGCTGACGGGCAAGGCCCGCCGCGTGGTCGACCAGCGCCCGAAGATTTTCTCCTGATAGCCCGAACAAGGAAGCAAACATGAACGAAGCCTTTATCTGTGACGCCGTGCGCACACCTTTCGGCCGCTACGGCGGTGCCTTGTCCAGCGTGCGCGCCGACGACCTGGGCGCGCTGCCGATCGCCGCGCTGATCGCCCGCAACCCGTCCGTCGACTGGTCCGCCATCGACGACGTGTTCTACGGCTGCGCCAACCAGGCGGGCGAAGACAACCGCAACGTGGGCCGCATGGCCGCGCTGCTGGCGGGCTTGCCGGCGGCAGTGCCGGCCAATACCATCAACCGCCTGTGCGGCTCCAGCCTGGACGCCGTGGGCATGGCCGCCCGCTCGATCAAGGCGGGCGAGGCGGAGCTGATCATCGCCGGCGGCGTGGAAAGCATGACGCGTGCGCCTTTCGTGATGGGCAAGGCCGACAGCGCGTTCTCGCGCGCGGCGAAAATCGAAGACACGACCCTGGGCTGGCGCTTCGTCAACGGCAAAATGAAGGCGCAGTACGGCATCGACACCATGCCGGAAACGGCGGAAAACGTGGCCGTGGAATTTGGCATCAGCCGCGCCGACCAGGACGCGCTGGCCTTGCGCAGTCAGCAGCGCTGGGCCGCCGCCAACGCGGCCGGCGTGTTCGATCGCGAAATCGTGCCCGTCGCCGTGCCGCAAAAAAAGGGCGAGCCGAAGATGGTGACGATGGATGAACATCCGCGTCCGGACACCTCGCTGGAAATGCTGGCGAAACTGAAAGGCGTGGTGAAAGCGGATGGCACGGTCACGGCCGGCAATGCCTCGGGCTTGAACGACGGCGCCTGCGCGATCTTGCTGGCGTCCGCCGCCGCCGTGGATAAATACAAATTGACGCCGCGCGCAAAGGTGCTGGGCATGGCCACGGCGGGCCTGGCGCCGCGCATCATGGGCTTCGGTCCCTCGCCGGCATCGCGCAAGGTACTGGCGCAGACGGGATTGGGCATCGAACAGATGGACGTGATCGAACTCAATGAAGCGTTTGCTGCACAGGCGCTGGCCGTCACGCGCGACCTGGGCCTGGCCGACGATGCGGCCCACGTGAACCCGAATGGCGGGGCGATTGCCATCGGCCATCCGTTGGGCGCATCGGGCGCGCGCCTGGTGATGGCTGCATTGAACCAGCTGGAACGCACGGGCGGGCGCTATGCGCTGTGCACCATGTGCATCGGCGTGGGGCAGGGTATTGCTGTCGTCATTGAACGCGTATAAAAAAGTAAAACAACAAAAAAGGCGCAGGCTTGCAAAAAAGCGCCAACCATAATTGACCGTAGTGCCAACCTGGTGGAGACCATAATGATTGCCAATATCTTCAAGAAAACCCTGATCGCCGGCGTGCTGACCATGACTGCCGCGGGTGCGTACGCGGCCGACAACATCAAGATCGGTTCCGTGCTGTCCGTCACGGGCCCGGCCGCCTTTCTGGGCGACCCGGAACTGAAAACCCTGCAGCTGTATATCGAGAAAATCAATGCGGCCGGCGGCGTGCTGGGACGCAAGCTGGAACTCGTGCATTACGACGACGGCAGCGATGCGGCCAAGGCCAACGGTTTTACCAAGCGCCTGATCGAGTCGGACAAGGTCGACGTGCTGATCGGCGGCACCACCACCGGCGCGACGATGGCGATGGCGCCGCTGGTGGAGCGCGCCAGCATGCCGTTCATCTCGCTGGCGGGAGCCGTGGTGATCATCGATCCGGTCAAGAAATGGGTCTTCAAGACGCCCCATACGGACCGCATGGCGGCCGAAAAGGTGTTCGAGGACATGAAGAAGCGCGGCATCAGCAAGGTGGGCCTGCTGTCGGAAACGAGCGGCTTCGGCGCCTCGGGCCGCAAGGAGTCGCAGATCGTCGCTTCCAAATATGGCATCACCCTGGTGGCCGATGAAACCTACGGCCCGAAAGACACGGACATCACGGCGCAGCTCACGCGCATCAAGAATACGGCTGGCGTGCAGGCCGTCTTCGTCTTCGGCCTGGGCCAGGGCCCGGCGGTCGTGACCAAGAACTACGGCCAGCTGGGCATGGCCGCGCTGCCGCTGTACCAGTCGCATGGCGTGGCGTCGGACGAATACCTGAAGCTGTCGGGCAAGGCTGCCGAAGGCGTGCGTCTGCCGACGCCGGCCCTCTTGATCGGCGCCATGCTGCCCGACAGCGACGCGCAAAAGGCAGTCGTCGTCGGCTACGACAAGACGTATAAAGAGCGCTACAAGATCGATCCGTCGACTTTTGGCGGCTATGCGCTCGACGCCCTGAACCTGTCGGTGGACGCCATCAAGCGCGCCGGCGGCACGGACCGCGAAAAAGTGCGCACGGCGCTGGAGCAGACCAAGGGTTTTGTCGGCACCACCGGCGTGTTCAACATGTCGGCCAAAGACCACATGGGTCTGGACCTGTCGGCTTTCCGCATGGTGGAAGTGAAGAACGGCGAGTGGCAATTGTCGAAGTGATGTAAGCCAGAGTACCTGCGCGAGGCCGCCCTCGAAGGCGGCCCGCGCATAGCCGAACATAATGGAGACACCATGGAAGTCGCTCAATTTCTACAATTTCTGTATTCCGGGATGACGGTCGGTTCCGCCTACGCGCTGGCGGCGCTGGGCTTTACCATCATCTACAACACCAGCGGCGTGATCAATTTCGCGCAAGGCGAATTCATCATGCTGGGCGGGATGCTGGCCGCCGTGATGTCGGCCGCCGGCGTGCCGCTGCCGCTGGCCATCATCCTGGCCGTCATCGCCACCGGCATCGTTGGCCTGTTGATGGAAAAAGCCGTGATCGAACCGGCGCAAAACGCGCAGGTCATCACGCTCTTGATCATCACCATCGGCGCCTCGCTGGTGTTGCGCGGTCTCGTGCAAATCTGGCTGGGCAAGGATACGCACTCGCTGCCGGCCTTTTCCGGCGACGCGCCGATCGAATTTCTGGGTGCGAGCCTGCTGCCGCAAAGCCTGTGGGTGCTGGGCGTGACGGTCGTCATCGTGCTGGTGCTGGGCTGGTTCTTCGGCCGCACGCTGATGGGCAAGGCCATGCTGGCCACCTCGCACAACAAGCTGGCCGCGCAACTGGTGGGCATCAACACGCGCAAGGTGCTGCTGTTCTCGTTCGGCCTGTCGGCCCTGCTGGGCGCGGCGGGCGGCATCCTCGTCGCACCGATCACGTATACCTCGTATGACGCGGGCATCATGCTGGGCCTGAAAGGTTTTGTCGCCGCCGTCCTCGGCGGCCTCGGTGGCGGCGCGGGCGCCATTGCCGGCGGCCTGATCCTCGGCATCGCCGAAGCCATGACGGCCGGCTACATCTCGTCGGCCTACAAGGATGCGGTGCCGTTCGTGCTGATTCTATTGATCCTGTTCTTCCTGCCGCAAGGCTTGTTTGGCGCTAAAAATTCGGAGCGTGTATGAAGAATTTCCTTACCCGCTCGCGCCATGGCGGCTTGCTGGTGCTGGCCCTGGTGCTGGCCATCCTGCCCCTGTTCCTCAGCAATGCGTTCTACTATGACGTGGCGATCCGCATCGCGCTGAACGCCATCGTCGTCATCGGCCTGAACCTCTTGATGGGCTATACGGGCCAGATCAGCCTCGGTCACGCGGGCTTCTATGGCCTGGGCGCGTATGCGTCGGCCGTGCTGACCACGCATTATGGCTGGCCGCCGCTGGCCGCCCTGGCCGCCGGCGCCGTCGCCACGGGCCTGCTGGCGCTGCTGCTGGCGCGTCCCGTACTGAAACTCAAGGGCCATACCCTGGCCATGGCGACGCTGGGACTGGGCATCATCATTTCCATCGTCATCAACAACGAGACGCAATGGACGGGCGGCCCGGACGGCATCGGCGTCTCCGCCTTCAGTGTCGCCGGCCTGGAAATCGCCGGCGAAAAATCATGGTACCTGGTGTGCGCCGTGCTGCTGTTGCTGGTCACGTGGCTGGCCCTGAACCTCATCGATTCGCCCGTCGGCCGCGCGCTGCAGGCCATCCACGGTTCGGAAGTGGCGGCCCGCGTCGTCGGCGTCGACACGACGCGCTTCAAGGTGCGCGTGTTCGTGCTGTCGGCGGTGATTGCCAGCATCGCGGGCAGCATCAGCGCCCATTACATCGGTTTCATCACGCCCAACCTGGCCGGCTTCTTCCACTCGATCGAGCTGGTGACGATGGTGGTGGTGGGCGGCATGGCGTCGATCTTCGGTTCCATCATCGGCGCCGCGCTGCTGACGGTCTTGCCGCAACTGCTGTCCAGTTTTGAAGGCTGGGAAACGGTGGTGTTTGGCGTGATCCTGATGGCGACCATGATCTTCATGCCCAAGGGCCTGGTGCCGAGCCTGGCCAGCCGTTCGCGCAAGCGTTCTGCCACGCCGAAAGCACCGCCTCAATCTGCACGGGAGGTGTGAGATGCTGACGATTAACAACCTGAGCAAGAGCTTCGGCGGCGTGCATGCGGTGCAGGACGTGAGCTTTACCGTCAAGGAAGGCAATATCCACTCCGTGATCGGGCCGAACGGCGCCGGCAAGACGACCCTGTTCAACCTGATCACCGGTGTCTATACGCCGACCAAAGGCGAGATCCTGCTCAATGGCGAGAACGTGGCCGCCATGTCGCCCGATGCGCTGGCGCGGCGCGGCATGAGCCGCACCTTCCAGAATCTGCAGGTATGCATGAACATGACGGCCATCGACAATGTGATGGTGGGCGCGCACCTGCGCCTGAACCAGAACCTGTTCGCCTCCATGCTGCGTTTGCCGTCCGTGCGCCGCGCCGATGCGGCCTGCCGCGACGAGGCGGCGGGCCTGATGGAATTTGTCGGCGTGGGCCGCCACATCGGCGACGAGGCGGGGCAGATGTCGTATGGCGCATTAAAACGCCTGGAAATCGCCCGTGCGCTGGCGGCCAAGCCGAAGGTGCTGCTGCTCGATGAGCCGGCGGCGGGCCTGAACCACACGGAGACGGGCGAGATCGAAGCCCTGATCCGCAAGGTGGCGCAATCGGGCGTGACGGTGGTGCTGGTCGAGCATGACATGAAACTGGTGATGAATCTGTCGGACCATATCCTGGTGCTCGACTATGGCAAGAAGCTGGCCGAAGGGACCGCCGCCGAAGTGCGCGCCAATCCCGACGTGGTGGCGGCATACCTGGGAGTGGCGGCATGATGAAGATGGAAAAACCTCAGACACCGCTGGTGCTCGATATCGCCGGCCTGACCAGCCATTACGGCCGCATCCAGGCCCTGCACGGCATCGACCTGCAGGTGCGCCAGGGCCAGCTGGTGGCGCTGGTGGGCGCCAATGGCGCCGGCAAGACGACCTTGCTGCGGGCGATCTCCGGCGTGCAGCCGATCAGCGCCGGCAGCATCGCCTTCGCCGGCCAGGACGTGAGCCGCATGAGCGCCGACAAGCGCGTGCGCGCCGGCATTTGCCAGGTGCCGGAAGGGCGGCAAGTGTTCGGCCCCATGACGGTGGAAGACAATCTGCGCCTGGGCGCGTTTACACGCCCCGCACAGGACGTGGCGGGCGACATGGAGCGCATGTACGGCCTGTTCCCGATCCTGAAGGAAAAGCGCCTGCTGCTGGCCGGCACGCTCTCCGGCGGACAGCAGCAGATGCTGGCCATGGCGCGCGCGCTGATGGGCCGCCCGCAACTGCTGCTGCTCGATGAACCGAGCATGGGCCTGGCGCCGCTCCTGATCGCGGAAATCTTCCGCATCGTGGCCGAGCTGCGCGACCAGGGCATCACCATCTTCCTCGTCGAGCAGAACGCGCACGCGGCCCTGTCGATCGCGGACGTGGGCTATGTGATCGAGACGGGCGCGATTACCCTGTCCGGTCCCGGTCCCGAGTTGCTGCACAACGAGCAGGTACAGAGCGCGTACCTGGGTATGTGAAGACAGCAGCGGAGGGCCGGGGTCAGACCCGCCGGGTCTGACCCCAGTTTTCCGCTGCGTCTAGTAATAGCGTGCATGGCGCGCAGATGAATAGGAGTTTGCATGGTCAAAGTCTACGAAATCAACGGCGTCACCCCCGTCGTCCACCCCAGCGCCTACGTGCACCCGTCGGCCGTGCTGATCGGCGACGTGATCGTCGGTCCGCGCTGCTATATCGGTCCGCTCGCTTCGATCCGCGGCGACTTCGGCCGATTGATCCTGGAAGAGGGGGCGAACCTGCAGGACACGTGCGTCATGCACGGCTTCCCCGGCTGCGACACGGTAGTCGAAGTCGATGGCCATATCGGCCATGGCGCCGTGCTGCACGGCTGCCGCATCGGCCGCAATGCGCTCGTCGGCATGAACGCCGTGGTGATGGACAACGCCGTCATCGGCGAGGAATCCATCGTCGCCGCCATGAGTTTCGTGAAGGCAGGCATGGTCGTCGCGCCGCGCAGCATGGTGGTGGGCACGCCCGCCAAGGTGATCCGCGCGCTGACCGACGATGAAATCAAATGGAAAAGCTCGGGCACGGGCCAGTACCACGAACTTGCCGTGCGCTCGATGCAGACGATGCGCGAAGTGGAAGCGCTGACGCAAGTCGAGGCGAACCGCCAGCGCCTCAATTTCGAATCGGCCTTGCCGCTGCATTTGCACAAGAACGCTGCTGCGCAATAACCTTTAACCCTTTAAATGCTGGGGTCAGACCCGACGGGTCTGACCCCTAACGGAGAAACCACATGGCTCACATATCCACCCTGCAAAGCCTGATCGCCGGCCGCTGGCTGGGCGAAAGCGCCGCCGTGCCCCTGCACAGTGCCTTGAACAACCGCGTCATCTATCACACGCATGCGGAAAAGATCGACTTCGACGAAGCCGTCACGTATGCGCGCAAGACGGGCGTGCCGGGCCTGATGGCGCTCGATTTCCAGCAGCGCGCCGCGCGCCTGAAGGCGCTGGCCCTGTACCTGGTCGAGCGCAAGGAAGAACTGTATGCGATCTCGCACCTGTCGGGCGCCACGCGCGCCGACAGCTGGGTCGACATCGAAGGCGGCACGGGAACGCTGTTCGCCTACGCCAGCATGGGCAGCAACGAGCTGCCGTCGTCGAACGTGCTGCATGAAGGCCCGGCGATCGCGCTGGGCAAGAAGGGCGGTTTCGCCGGCACGCACATCCTGGTGCCGCGCGGCGGCCTGGCCGTGCATATCAACGCCTTCAACTTCCCCATCTGGGGCTTGCTGGAAAAATTCGCGCCCAGCTTCCTGGCGGCCATGCCCTGCATCGCCAAGCCGGCCACGGCGACCAGCTATCTGACGCAGGCCGTCGTGCGCATGATGCATGAATCGGGCTTGCTGCCGGCCGGCAGCTTGCAGCTGGTGATCGGTTCCACGGGCGACTTGCTGGACCGCCTGAATGGCCAGGATTTCGTCACGTTTACAGGGTCGGCCGCCACGGCCGCCAAGCTGCGCACGAATTCCAACCTGATCGCCCAGTCCGTGCCTTTCAACGGTGAAGCCGATTCGCTCAATTGCGCCATCCTGGCACCGGACGTCACGCCCGATGATGTGGAATTCGACCTGTTCGTCAAGGAAGTCGTGCGCGAAATGACGGGCAAGTCGGGCCAGAAGTGCACGGCGATCCGCCGCATCATCGTGCCCGAGCACCTGATGGACGCCGTCGGCTCGCGCCTGCGCGAGCGCCTGGCCAAGGTGGTGGTGGGCGACCCGTCCATCGAAGGCGTGCGCATGGGCGCGCTGGCGTCGAAAGAGCAGCAGAACGACGTGGCCGAACGGGTCGCCACCCTGTCGCAGGGTAATGAAGTGGTGTTCGGCGCGGCCGACGGATTCAATCCGCTCGGCGATGGCGCGCAGGACGGCAGCTTCTTCTCGCCGACCCTGCTGCTGTGCCGCGATGCCTTCGGCAACGATGCCGTGCATGACGTGGAAGCGTTCGGCCCCGTCAGCACCATGATGGGCTACCACGATATCGACGAAGCGCTGGCCCTGGCCGCGCGCGGCAAGGGCAGCCTGGTGAGCACCCTGGTGACGCGCGATCCGAAGATCGCCGCGCGCGTGGTGCCGCAGGTGGCGGCTACGCATGGCCGCGTGCACGTGCTCGAGCGCGTGGCTTCCGTCGATTCGACGGGCCATGGCTCGCCCCTGCCGCAGCTGAAGCATGGCGGTCCTGGCCGCGCGGGCGGCGGCGAGGAACTGGGCGGCGTGCGCGCCGTGCGCCATTACCTGCAACGGGCGGCCGTGCAAGGCTCGCCGACCATGCTGGCGGCCATCACGGGCGAATACGTGCGCGGCGCGGACGTCAACGAAAGCCCGATCCACCCGTTCCGCAAGCACTTCGAGGATTTGAAGACGGGCGACTCGCTGCTCACGCACCGCCGCACAGTCAGCGAAGCGGACATCGTCGCCTTCGGCGGCATCTCGGGCGATTTCTTCTACATGCACTTCGATGAAATCGCGGCGAAGGAATCGCAGTTCGGCAAGCGCATCGCCCACGGCTACTTCGTGCTGTCCGCCGCCGCCGGCCTGTTCGTCTCGCCCGGTGTCGGTCCCGTGCTGGCCAACTACGGTCTGGACAACCTGCGCTTCGTCGCGCCGGTGGCGATTGGCGACACCATCCGCGCCCGCCTGACGTGCAAGCGCAAGGTCGACCGCAACCGCAAGGACGTGTTTGGCGTGGGCCAGGGCGTGGTCGCGTGGGACGTGCAGGTGACCAACCAGAACGAGGAACTGGTGGCCAGCTATGACATTCTGACCCTGGTCTCCAAGCGCGAGTAAGTCCGAGAGTAAGCGTCTCCGGCAGGACCGGTGTGAATGGCGCCACCCGCGAACTTCGCGCGGGTGGCGCTTTTTTTATGGGGGTTCTTTTGGTCTTGAATTATCCATAAGTGTATGAAAAATATAGGCTAAGTGTGGTTTTGCACAGCGTGCTATTTAGATAAACCCCTCTAGAACGCGTGCTTTTTTCATCAAAAGCGGCGAATTCGCTCATTGCCGCAAGAAAACTTTCCAACGTAAAACCTTTTCTATGTAGCATGGTTTTACTCACTGGTCACGTCGCCATGCACGCCCAAGGCGATGGTGGCGCGAAAAAAAACGGACCCGGCCTTTTGCGGCTGGTGAACCCTCGACCGCGAGTTCCATTCCACGATTAACGTTCACCGCTACGGGTATTTAATTACTATGAATAAACACGTCCTGATTTTCCTGTTGGCCATGCCCCTGGCCATCAGCCATGCCTACGCCGAAGAGGCCGTTGGCCCCGCCGTCAAGATCAGCGGTTACGGCACGGCCGCCCTGACCATGGCCGATACGGACAACGCGCAGTTCGCGCGCCCGAACCAGGCTGCCGGCGCCGGCCGCACCGCCCGCACGGGCGTCGATTCCAACCTGGGCTTGCAAGCCAATGTCACCGTCAACCCGTGGCTGTCGGCCACCGTGCAGGGCCTGGCGCGCAAGGATGGCGAAGATGATGTCGGCGCCGAACTGGCGTGGGCCTTCGCCAAGGCCAAGGTATCGGACAGCTTCAGCGTGCGCGTCGGCCGCATGGGCCTGCCCGTCTTCATGATTTCCGATTATCGCAACGTGGGCTATGCCAACACCATGCTGCGCCCGCCCGGCGAAATGTATTCGCAGGTGCCCCTCAATAGCATCGATGGCATCGACGGCACCTACCAGTTCAGCGCGGGCGATACCAGCATCACCACGCAGCTGGCGCTGGGCCGTACCAAGGCCACCCTGGCCACGGGTCCCGCTTCGACCGTGCAGGTGGAAGGCAAGTCCATCGTCGCCTTGAACGTGGTGGCTGAACATGGCCCCGTCACCGTGCGCTTCGGCCGGGCCGAGACCAGGTTGACGATCAACGATTCACCGAGCCTGAACACCTTGATGGGCAGCTTGCGCGCGGCCGGCAGCGGCTACCGGATCGCCCAGCTGGGCGCCCTGGCCGATGCGCTGGAAGTCAAGGACAAGAAGGCGTCGTTTACCTCCGTGGGCCTGGGCCTGGACTGGAACAATGTGCTGCTACAGTCGGAATATGCGAAGCGCAAGACGGACAGCTATGTCAGCGACAGCACCTCGTGGTATGTGATGGGCGGCTACCGCATCGGTGCTTTCCTGCCCTACTACAGCCACGCCAGCCTGAAGGCCGATGGCCGCGTGAACAACACCGTGCCGGCATCCTGCCCTGCCGGCTATCCGGCCGCCTGTACGCCGACCCTGCGCGCCCTGTCGGCCGGCGTCGAGACCCTGGCCACCATGCGCAACCAGCTCGAGCAATCGACGGACAGCATCGGCGTGCGCTGGGACTTCCACCGTTCGGCCGCGCTGAAAGTGCAGATCGACCGCATCAAGCCGAAGAATGGACCTGGCCTGTTCGTGCAAGCCAAGCCGGGCTTCCATGGTCCCGTCACGGTGGCTGCCGCCGCCATCGATTTCGTTTTCTGAGGAGCGCCGCATGAAACCATTGATCTTGAATGTGGCTGCCTTGCTGGCGCTGTCGACCGCCGTTCCCGCCATGGCCGAAGTGGTCGTGGTGGTCAATCCGAAAAGCGCCGCCGGCGCCATGACGAATGAACAGGTGGCGCAATTCTTCCTCGGCAAATCGACGGCCATGACGCCGATCGACCAGCCGGAAAGCGCCCCCGTGCGCGCCGAGTTCTACAAGAAGGTGACGGACAAGGAACCGTCGCAAGCGAAGGCCCTGTGGTCCAAGCTGGTCTTCACGGGCAAGGCCACCTTGCCGAAGGAAGTGGCCAATAGCGCCGACGTGAAGAAGGCCGTGGCTGCCGATCCGAAAGCCATCGGCTATATCGAAAAGAGTGCCGTCGACGCCAGCGTCAAAGTGGTGCTGACGGCGCCATAAAGCCGGCCCGGGCCGCACGCCATGCGGCGGCCCGGTACACATACCATCAGGAGACAGCAATGAGCATCAAACGCAAGATATGGGCGCTGCCTGCCGTCTCGGCCGTGATTTTCGGGCTGGGGCTGGCCGTCAGCGCCTATCTGTCCACGGCCACGCTCAATTCCATCCACGCTACCGAAAGCGCCGACTATCCCGTGCTCGACATGGCCAAGTCGCTGACTCTGGACGTGGCCGCCGTGGGCGACGCCCTGCGCGACGCCGTCAGCGAAGGCGACAAGGAGCGTATCGGGCAAGTTGGCGGCCAGGCCGTCAAGCTGCGCGAAAAACTGGCCGCCTTTGCGGCGATTCCCGGCCAGCGCGAGCAGGGCCAGCGCCTGACCAGGGAATTCGATGCCTACTATGCGCCGGCACTGAGCGCGGCGCGCATCATGCTGGAAATGGAAGAGGGCGACCCGCAAGCGACCGTGGCGCGCATGCAGGGCGCGCTGGCGGTGCTCAATGCCGACCTGGCAAAGACCAACGAACAGGCGCAAGCGCAGTTCAGGCAGGGCATAGAACGCAGCGCGGCCAATGTGCGCAATGCGCTCAATACCAGCATCGCCGTGGCGCTGGCCGTCATCGTCTGCCTGGTGGCCGTGTCGCATTTCGTCGTGCGCGCCATCTGGCAGCAGCTGGGCGGCGAACCCGAATATGCGCGCCAGATCGCGCGCGCCGTGGCCGATGGCGACCTGTCGATGCACATCGTGACCGAGGCGGGCGACCAGGACAGCCTGCTGGCGGCGCTGAAGGACATGCGCGCCAAGCTTGGCGGCATGGTCTCCGATATCAAGGCGTCGGCCGAAACCATCCAGGTGGCCAGCGCGGAAATCGCGCAGGGCAATGCGGACCTGGCCGCGCGCACGGAATCGCAGGCGGGCAGCCTGGACCAGACGGCGCGCAGCATGGACAGCCTGACTTCCACCGTGCGCGACAACGCCGCCAACGCGGGCCAGGCGCATGCGCTGGTGGTGTCGGCATCGTCGGTTGCCGTGAAGGGCGGGCAGGTGGTCAGCCAGGTGGTCACCACCATGGGCGAGATCAACGATGCATCCAAACGCATCGTCGACATCATCGGCGTCATCGACGGCATCGCCTTCCAGACGAACATCCTGGCCTTGAATGCGGCCGTGGAAGCGGCGCGCGCCGGCGAACAGGGGCGGGGCTTTGCCGTAGTGGCGTCCGAAGTGCGCAACCTGGCGCAGCGCAGCGCGGCAGCGGCGCGCGAGATCAAGCAATTGATCGGCGATTCGGTGGCCAGGGTGAATGTCGGCTCGAAGCTGGTCGACGAGGCGGGTCTGACCATGGGCCAGATCGTCGATTCCGTGAAAAAGGTGGCCGACATCATGGCCGAGATCAGTGCCGCCAGCCAGGCGCAGAGTGCCGGCATCGGCGACATCGGCGTGGCCATCGGCAGCATGGATCAGATGACGCAGCAGAATTCCGCGCTGGTGGAAGAAGCGTCGGCGGCGGCTGAATCGCTGCAGGAACAGGCCGTGCAGCTGGGTACGGCGCTGGCCGTGTTCAAGCTGGCGCAGGGTGCTGTGTCGGATTACGCGCTGCGCGCTAATCCGACCTACCGGGCATTGGCGGTATAGGTTGGATTAGCGCAGCGTAATCCAACACAGCAGTGTAGGTTGGATTAGCGCAGCGTAATCCAACACAGGAGCGCCGGCTTACGTGCGCAAACCGAACGGATCGTCGATGCTGTGCGCCGGTTGCGTGAACCAGCGCGGTCCGTTTTCCGTCATGTAGAAATGGTCCTCGTGGCGGATGCCGAATTCGCCGGGGATGCAGATCATCGGCTCGTTCGAGAAGCACATGCCCACGTCGAGCGGCGTCGTGTCGTTGCCCACCAGGTAAGGCCACTCGTGGATATCGAGGCCGATGCCGTGGCCCGTGCGGTGCGGCAGGCCGGGCAGCTTGTAGCCGGGGCCGTAGCCGTCCGCTTCCAGCGAGACGCGCGCGGCGCGGTCCACGTCGCCGCACGGTACGCCCAGTTGGGCGGCCGCGAATGCGGCGGCTTGCGCGGCCTTTTCGCTGTTCCATACGCTGCGCTGGCGCTCGCTGATCTGTCCGAAAACATAGGTGCGCGTGATGTCGGAGATGTAGTTCATCACCTGGCAGCCCGTGTCGATCAGCACCGTGTCGCCCGCCTTCAGGGTCTGCTCGTAGTTGACGCCATGCGGGTAGGCGGTCGCCTCGCCGAACAGCACGATGCAGAAGTACGAGCGGGGCGCGCCTACCTTGCGGTGCGCGCGCTGGATGAATTCCTCCACTTCCACCGTCGTGATGCCTTCGTACAGCATGCTGGCCGTGGCCACGTGCACGGCCAGGGTCATGTCCATCACGCGCTGCATCAGGGCGATTTCCGCCTGTGATTTTCTGCTGCGGCAGTACGCGGTGACGGTGCGCGCGTTTTCCAGTGCATAGCCGGGTGCCAGCGGCTTGATGCCGTCGTAGATGAAGAAGGCGGCGCTTTCGCAGATGCCCACGCGTAGCGGTCGATTCGCGTCCTGGACGATTCCCATGCGCGCCAGCACGTCGACGAACAGCTGGTACGGGCTTTCATGCTCTTCCCAGCAATTGACCTTGCCCTCGATGAGCATGAAGCCTTGCAGGGTGCTTTCCTCGAAGGCGGGGGCGATGTATTCGATCTCGCCGCTGGCCGGCAGGATGGCGCCCACCATGCGTTCGCTGGCATACCATTTGGTGCCCGTGAAATAGGTGAGGTTGGCGCCCGCGTTCAGGTAGATGGCGGCGATGCCCTGTGCGCGCATGAACGCTTGCGCCCTGGCGATGCGTTGCGCATGTTCGTCCTTGCCGATGGCGACCATGCCGCCCGTCATGTCCGACAGCGATGCCAATGCCTGTTCGATGGAAGTGCCACCTATGCTCATGCCTGCTCCTTTGCTCGATGCTGAATATGGAATGCGGGCATGATATCAGTTCGCGCCTTTCGGCTTGAGGCCGGGCGCGCCGCCGGCCGCGTCGGGCGGAGCCAGCACCAGGTCGTGCGGATACGTGAAGTGCCAGTCGGCGTAGCGCTGCTTGCGGCGCAGGCTGGCGTCTTCGTCAAGGAAGTTGTCCTGCTTGATGGGCAGCTGCGGCGACAGCGAATGGATGCCGACGATGCGTCCCTCCTGCCGCAGCACGCCCCATTCCGCCTTGCCCGTGACGGGGTCCGCATACAGGCGGCGCAAATGGCGCCGGGCGTTGGCAAAGCGCGGGTCACGCAGCAGTTCCTGCAGGGTCAAGGGATAGCGGGGTCGCCCGTCGGCCGGCGTGCTGTCGTAGTAGCGGCCCAGCGCGTTGCGGAATTCATGACCGATGAACAGCAGCTCGCGTTCCTTCTCGCGCCGCGCGGCCGTGGCAAACAGTTCGCTGGCCAGCACCAGGCCCACGCCCATGAATGCCACCAGCATCAGGGTCCAGATATACGCGAAGCCCCGTGCGCGGCGCCGGAAACTAGAGCTGTTCAAACGGAATGCCCTCGCGCGTCTTGCCCTTGGCGCCGCTGCGCACGTCGGCCACGCCGCCGATCTCGCCATTGGGCGAAGGGATCAGCTGCCAGGTGGCGGCCGACTCCGTGACGGGGTCCAGCGGCACGCTGCGGAAGTAATGGTGGGTCACCAGGTCGGCCAGCGCGGCCGGGTATTCTCCCTTGTCGGCATAGTATTTATCGAGGCCGCTCCTGAGCACCTGCAGGTTTTCCTTCAGGGCGACTTCCTTCGACTTTTCCACGGAGCCGAAATAGCGGGGGATGGCGATCGTCAGCAGCAGCGAGATGATCGCCAGCACCACCAGCAGTTCGACCAGGGTAAAGCCGCGGCGTATGGTCGGGGTATGCATGGCGGTCACCATTGATTGAGCGGCACGCCGTTCAGGCCCACCTTGGTCGAGCGCGAGGCGACGTCGAACACGTCTTCGCCTTCGCTGGGATTGTCGGGCGGCGAGGCATAGGCGCGCTTGCTCCAGCTGTCGGCCGCGCTGCCGGCTTCCCTGGGCTGGAACGGGTCGCGCGGCAGGCGGCGCAAAAAGTAGATGTTCTGCTTCGACGGGCTGCGCTGGTCGGGCACGCCCTCGACCAGTTCCTCGAGTTTTTTCGGATAGCCCGATGCGCCCAGCGACAGCTTGATGCGGCCATTGTCCGACGCGCGCTTGTAGGCGTCGATCGCTTCGCGCATCTCGATCAGGGCGCTGCGCAGTTCCTGCTCCTTGGCCCGTTGCAAGGCCACCTGCGCCATCGGCACGGCCACCGTGGCCAGCGTCGCCATGATGGCCAGGGTGATCATCAGTTCGATGAAGGTAAAGCCCCGCTCTTTCACTGGCCACCTCACTGGCCACCTTTGCCGGACTTGTCGCCTGCCGCGGGCGCCTCGTCGCCGCCCGTCATGGGCGAGCCTGCGCGCGCAGGGGCTTGCTCGGGCGCGGCGATGGCTTCCGGCGTGCCGCCCACGCTGGCGCGCCCGCCCACGGACGCCTCGGTGCCCGAGTTGAATTCGGCCGTCATCAGGTCGGGGCGGCGGATGCTGCGCAGCAGGCGCGGCGTGATCGACAGCACGATCTCGCTGCGCATGGCGTCGTCCTTCTGGCTGCCGAACAGGCGGTTCAGCACGGGCAGCTCGCCCACGCCGGGCACCTTGTTGGCCGTGCCCCGGTCTTCGTCGCTGATCAGGCCCGCCAGCACCTGCGTCTCGCCATCTTTCAAACGCAACACGGTCGAGGCGCTGCGCGTGCCGATCTGGTAAGCCTGCGTGCCCGTTTTGCTGATCACTTCCTTGACGACGTTCGATACTTCCAGGTTGATCTTGATGGCCACCTCGTCATCCAGGTAGACGTTCGGTTCCACGTCGAGTTTCAGGCCCACGTCGATGTAGTTGACGCTGTCGGAACTGACGCCGTTGTTCGTCGTGACGGTAATGACGGGCACGCGGTCGCCGATGAGGATCTTCGCCTTTTCCTTGTTGCGCACGCGGATGCGCGGGTTGGCCAGGATATTGCTGTCGCTGTCCGTCTTGTTGGCGTTGAGGGTGACGCCGCCGATGCCCAGGTTGATATTGTCGCCATTGATGCGGTGCAGGTCCGCCACCTTCAGGCCGCCCAGGCCACCCGTGCTGCCTGCGACGCCGGCCAGGGTCAGGCTGGCCTGGTCGGGCCAGCGCACGCCCAGTTCCATCAGGCGCGTGCGCTTGACTTCCAGCACCTCGACTTCCAGCATCACTTCCGGGTCGGCCAGGTCCTGCACGTTGATGATGCGCTCGGCCATGCGCACCATTTCCGGCGTATCGCGCAGCATGATGATGCCCAGGCGCTCGTCGGTGACGACATCCTTGGCCTTGAGCAGGGTCTTGATGGAGAACGCCACCGTCTTGACGTCCGCATTGGCGAGGAAAAAAGTGCGTACCACCAGCTGCTGGTAATCCTTTACCTTTTGCGGCGTGTTCGGGTAGATCGTGATCGACTTGTCGCTGGTGACGCTTTGCTCGAGCTGGTTCGCGCCCAGCAGCATGGCGATCGCTTCCTCGATGCTGGTGTCGCGCACGGAAATGGTGGCGCGCAGGGCCGGGTCGACCTCCTTGTCGAAGACGAAGTTCAGGCCTGACACCTTGCTGAGAAGATCGAACACGGAGCGCAGGGGCGCGTCGCGAAATTCCAGGGTCACGGGTTTGCGGTACGCAGCCGCCAGCTTGCCGCCGGCCGGACGGCTTTTGGCCAGCTCGTCGCCGATGCGGCCGTTCAGGGCCAGCGCCTCGCGCTGCGCGGGACGCTCCTGCAGCACCTGGCGCAAGGCTTCCTGCGCCTGCGCGACATTCGCTTCGCCGCCGCGCTGGTAGCTGGACTGCGCCTCCTGCACCAGCTTGCGGTGCCGTTCATCCTGCGCCACGCCGGCCAGGCCCCGCTGCGCCACGTCGTTGCTGGCGTCCAGCGCCAGCGCCTGCTGGTACAGCGCTTGCGCTTCGGGCAGCTTGCTCTGCTGGCGCAGCGCCTCGGCGCGGCCATTGAGGTTGTTCAGCGCGCGCATCCTGCCGTTGGTGACGGCGATGCGGTACTTGGCGTTGGTCGGTTCGGCCTGCGCCGCCTGTTCCAGCAGGGCCAGGCCCTGTTCCGTGCGGCCGGCGCCCAGCATGGCCTGGCCGTCGGTATAGGCCTGGTTGCCGGCGCAGGCGGCCAGCAGGGACAGCATCGGCAGCAGGGTAATGCCAGTACGTGGTGTGCGTCGTTTCAATTGATATCCCCTACGGCGAGTGTCTGTTTCAGGTTGAGCGGCAGATAGGTAAATTGCAGGGCGCCCTGCACCACGCCATCGAAGCGGTAGCGCTCTTCGAGCGTGTCGCCGGGCCGCGCCACCACGTTGCGTTCGCCCGCCTGCAGGAAATAGGCGGCCTTGCCTTCGTCGACGAAACGGCCAAGGAACTGGAAGGGCAAAGGTGGCGGTGCGTTCGCATCGACGGCGGCGACAGTGCGCGTGGCCTGCGCCGCCTGCTGGTCGAGCATGATCTTTTTCGGCGTCTCCGGCTGCCAGCTTTGCTTGGCGAACAGGGTGGCCGCTTCCTCGTCATCGAGGCCCCGGCGCGGTTCGATGGCCAGCGCGCGATTGGCTGGCGCAGCGGCAGTGGCGACGACGAGGGGCGCGACCGCCACCCGTTCCACCTGGCGCGGCGTGGCAGTGGCCGGCCCCACGATGCTGCCTTCGTCCTCCGGGGCGAAGAGGGCGGCCAGCAAGGTCGCCACGGCGGCGCCCCCCAGTACGGCTTTTTTCATCGGCGCGCCTCCGGCTTCTTGACCAGCAGGATGAACTGGATGCGTGCATCGATCTCGCCCGCCTCGATCTGTTCGCGCTTGAACAGCACGGAGTCGAGCGTCAGCGTGGGCAACGCTTGCAGGGCGTCGACGATAAAGGTTTGCAGCTGCGCGTATTCGGCCTTCACGGGCAAGGTGATCTGGTAGCGCAAAAAGGCCGTGTTGCCGTCTTCCTGCGGCTTGTAGTCGGCCTTGGCCAGGGTGACGCCGCTCTTTTGCGCCGCTTCCAGCAAGGCCTTCAGCTGCTCGGGAATGCTGTCGTGCGCGGGCAGGTAGGCGTGAAAGGCGGCCAGGCTGTCAGCGTCGGCATCGAGCGTGACGGGCGCCGGCGGCAGCGCCGCCTGTTTCGCCATCACGGCCAGTTGCGCGCGCAATGGCTGCTGGCGTCCGGCCAGGGCCTCGCCCTGCTGCATGGCGACGGCGGCCAGCGCCAGGCTTGCCGCGCCGATGGCGCTGGGCCAGCCCAGCATGCGCCACAGACGCTGCGCTTCCCACGCCACGCGCGGCGGCATATGCAAGTGGAGGCGTGCGCGGGCCACGGGCGTGCCGGCTTTTAACACAGGTTTTATTGCCGCCATTGCGCCTCCAGCTGAAAACGGTAAGGGTGTGCGGGCGCGTTCGCGTGACTGTTCATCTCGTGCTTGAGCAGATACACGGAACTGAACATGGGCTGCTGGTTCAGGAAGGCCAGGTAGTTGAGCATGTCTTGCGGGGTTTCCGCCTCGGCGGCGATTTTCAGCACGCTGGCGCCATCCTGTCCCTGCTGCGCGTTCAGGTCCAGCCCCAGGAGGGCCACGCGCACGTCGCGCGGCGCCTGCACCGTCCTGACCAGGCGCGTGACGGGCAGGTTGAGCTGGCGCACGGCGGCGGCCACCTGTTTCAGTTCGAGGTCGCGCTCGCGCTGCTGGTTCGCCGAGAGCGGAGCATGCACGGGACGCGCGGGCTGCAGCTGCGCCAGCTGCGCCTCCAGGCGCCGCGTTTCCTGCGCCTGCACCAGCCAGTACACGGCGGCCGGCAGCAACAGCAAGCCGCCCGCCAGGCACAGGGCCAGGCGCCAGCCCTTGAACGTCTGCGCGGCGCCGGGCGGCAGGAATTCCAGGCGGCTCAGGCCCATGCGGCCTCCCGCAGCAGGTGGGCGGGGCCGGCCACGGCGATGGGCGCGAAGCGTTCGGGCACGTTCGCCTGCGGCACGCCGCTCAAGTCGATCAGGGTCACGTGTTCGATGGCGTCGAGCTGCGGTGCGCGCAAGTTCCAGCGCCGCCATGCCCGGTCCAGTTCGTCGCCCCAGGCCGCGGCGCAGGACTGGCTGTGCAGGGCCGTGATGCGTCCGCCGCCCGTCGTTGCCAGCAGCAGCCGGCCCGCTTCCACCAGGGCGAAGGCGTCGGGCTTGGCACCGGCGATGCTGCGCCAGGCCGGTCCGGCGATCGGTTCGATGGACAGGCAGCGCCGGCCATGTGCGGCCGCCGCGTCCTGCACGCCTTGCAGCAGGGCCGCATCGATGCCGCAGGCCAGGCGCGGCGTGCCGTATGGGGCGTCGTCGGCGGCCAGGCGCCAGGCGCGCGCACCCTCGCCATACACGGCGCCGAACTGGCTGTGCAGGAAGCGCTGGGCGCTGCTCCGGTCGAGCAAGGCACCGCTCCACGGTACCATCAGCATGGCGCACCAGCGGCTGGCCAGGCTGACGGCCAGCGGCATTTTTTTGCCGCCATCGTGTTCGAGCCAGCCGCGCAGGGCGGCCAGCGCGACTTCCCAGCTGGCGTCGGGATTCGCAATGGGCAGGTGGAAGGCGCTGTCGGGCAAGGGGCGGCCGGCGCGGCGCAGCACGCCGTGCAGCCCGTGCGGGGCCAGGTGCAGGCACACGGTGGCGCGGGTAAGGCGTTCAATAAGTGACACGATTGAGCTCCGCTAAAGTGGTTTCTCCGCGCCGCACCAGGTCGAGGCCCGCTTCGCGCGCCAGGCGGAAGCCGTTGCGCGCCGCCTCTTCCTTCATCTGGCTCAGGGGCGCGCGCGTGCAGATCATTTCGCGCATCGTATCGCTGAGCATCAAGACCTCGGCGACGGCCTTGCGGCCCTTGTAGCCGGTGCCGCGGCAGTGGCCGCAGCCCTTGCCGGCCATGAATTGCCAGTCCTGCACCTGATGCAGGGCCAGGCCGCTGTCGCGCAGCTGCTGCGCGTCGGCCAGCACCTCGGCGCTGGCGTCGATGGCGCAATGGGCGCAATTGAGGCGCAGCAGGCGCTGCGCCACGATGCCGTTCAGGGCCGCCGCAAAGCTGTAGGCATCGACGCCCATGTGGAGGAAGCGGCCGACCACATCGAACACGTTGTTCGCGTGCACGGTGGTAAATACCAGGTGGCCCGTGAGCGCCGCCTGCACGGCGATCTGCGCCGTTTCATCGTCGCGGATTTCGCCGATCATGATCTTGTCGGGATCGTGGCGCAGGATGGAACGCAGGCCGCGCGCGAACGTCAGCCCCTTCTTTTCGTTGACGGGTATCTGCAGCACGCGCGGCAGCCGGTATTCGACGGGGTCTTCGATGGTGACGATCTTGTCGCGGCCCGTGTTGATTTCCGTGATGGCCGCATACAGGGTGGTGGTCTTGCCGGAACCGGTGGGGCCCGTCACCAGCAGCATGCCGTGCGGCTTGGCGGCCAGGCGGCGGATCTGTTCGATGGCGTCCTCGTTCAGGCCCAGGCTTTCCAGGCGCAGCGCCTGCGCCGCTTCCGTCAGCGCGCGCCGGTCGAGCAGGCGCAGCACGGCATCCTCGCCAAAGATATTGGGCATGATGGAAACGCGAAAGTCGATCTCCGCCCCCTTTACGCGCACCTTGAAGCGGCCATCCTGCGGGATACGGCGCTCGGCGATGTCGAGGTCGGCCATCACCTTGATGCGCGAGATGATCTGCTCGGCCATCTGCAGCCCCTGCACCTGGCCCGCCTGCACCAGCACGCCGTCGACGCGGTATTTGATGACCAGGCTGGCCACGTCGCATTCGAGGTGGATGTCGCTGGCCTGGAATTTCAGGGCATCGTAGATGGTGGAGTTCACCAGTTTCACGACCGGGCTGCTGTCTTCGCTGATGCGGATGAGCGAGATGTCTTCGATGCTCTGGTCGAGGCCCGGCAGATCATCACCGTGCTGCATTTCCTGCATCGCCTGCTGCACGCTTTCCTGCTGCTGCAGGTAGGCGACCAGGTCGTCCGGATGCGCCAGCGCCACCGTGAAGGGCGTGGACAGGGCGAAGTCGGCCCATTGCAGCAGGTCCTCGCTGAAGGGATTGCCGATGACGAGCACGGGCGGCGCGCCCGGGGCATCGGGCTGCAGCAGCACGCAGTCGCGCTGGGCGCAATCGGTGTAGGGCAGCAGGGAAAAGGCGGGCAGGGCGGCCTGCAGTTCGGCCATCGTCCAGGCCGGGTAGCGGAACAGGGCGGCCAGCTGGCGCAAAAACACTTCGGGCGGCAGGGCCGCCGTTTCCTGCAGCACGGCCATCTGCGGGCGGCCCTGTTCCAGCGCACTGGCATGGGCGCGGCGCAGCATGGCCGCATCGAGCACGGCCCGTTCTTCGTCGCGCGCGTTCATGGCAGCACCTTCACGATAAGGTTCAAGACAAGCTCCCCGCCAGTTCAAAGATCGGCATGTACATCAGCACCACCACGCCGCCGATCACCACGCCGATGATGGTCATCAAGAGCGGCTCGAGCAGGCGCGAAGCCCAGTCCACCCAGCGGGCGAATTCCTCGTCGTGGAACTTGGCCGAGCGTTCCAGCATGTCGCCCAGGCGGCCCGTATTTTCTCCCACCTTCAGCAGCGATTGCGCCACCGGCGTGGCCATGCCGGCCTGTTCCAGCGCGGTGGAAAACGGCATGCCTTCCTGCACCGCGCGGCGCGCCTGCGCCAGCTGCTCCTGCTGCGCCGGCAGCAGCATGGGGCCGACCATGGCCAGCGCCTTGTGCAGCGGGATGCCCGCGTGCAGCAGCAGGCTCAGGGCGCGGTAGAAGCGGGCCAGGCGGAATTCGGCCGCCTTCTCCGCCAGTACGGGCAGGCGCAGCAGGCGCAAGACCAGGGCCTGGCGCGCGCCGGCATTGGCAACGCCGAAGACCACGGCGCCGACGGCGGCGGCCAGCGCGCCGGCGCACAGCAGCGGATGCGCGGCCAGGGTCTGGCCAAAACCGAGCAGCATTTGCGACATCCAGGGAATTTCGCGGCCCGAGCTTTCGTAGACGACGCTGAATTTGGGCACCACATAGCCGAGCAGGAACAGGGTCACCAGGCCGCCGACGACGAGCAGCATGCACGGGTAGATGGCGGCGGAAATGAGTTTTTTGCGGATGGCGTCGAACTGCAGCTGGTAGGCGACGAAGCGGGCCAGCGCCTCGGGCAGGTTGCCCGAGCGTTCGGCCGCGTGCACGGTGGCGATGTAAATGTCGGGGAAGATGTCGGGAAAACCGGCCAGGGTGTCGGAAAAGCTTTGCCCCTGCTGCAGGGTGAGCACGATGGCGGCCAGGGTGCTCCTCGCGCCCGGGCGCGTTTCCTTGTTGTGGAGGGTGGCCATGGCCTCGCCCAGGTTCAGGCCCGCTTCGAGCAGGGCCAGCAGCTCCTGGCTGAATTGCAGCAGGGGCAAGCCCTGCTTGCCGGGGCGCAGCGCGGCGCCCGCGTCCGGCGCGGCGCCGTCATCGACGGCCAGCACGCGCCAGCCGCCGCGCACGGCCGCGCGGATCGCCTCGGCCTCGCTGGCGGCGTCGATGGCCAGCGCCTGGCTGCCCGCCGGGCCCTGCACCTGGAGGTGGAACTGCATGGCCGGCTCAGGCGAGCATGGTGGCAGGCGTAAAAATGGACAGGCTGGAATGGGGGAAAGCGCGTGCGGACAAGGTCGAAGTAGGCATCGGTCAGGAACCATCCAAAAAAGTTCAATTCGTCGCGGGTACCGGCAGCAGGCAAGATGCAATCACTGCCTCAGGGTAGACTGGAATTGCCAGGAAATCAATCGTGCTGTGCGGGCAAGCCATCGTTTCGATGGCTTGCCCGCATGTTCAGCCGCTTACTGGGTAACCAGGCTGACCTTGTCGATCACGAACGAGGTTTGCAGCGAAGCGTCCTCGGTGGCGGCGAACGAGATCTGCACGGTCTGGCCCTTGTAGGCGATCAGGTCGAAAGTGCGGATCTGGTAGCCGGCCGCCTTGTTCACGTTCGAGTACGAGGCCAGGGTGCCCAGCACCGTGCCGGCGCTGTTCTTCACGGTGACGACCAGCTTGTCGTACACGGTATTGCCCGTTTCCGCCGTGTCGATATGCAGCGCGAAGCTCAGGCTGGCGGACGTGGCGGCGGCCGGAATGGCCACGCTTTGCGTCAGCGATTCGCTGGCCGTGACGCCATTGCCGCCCAGCCAGGCGTACTGCGTGCCTTCGTACGCGGTTTGCCCCGTAAATGTGCCGATGGCGCCGGTGGTGCCGCTCCAGCCCGTGGCGCCGGCCTCGAAGCCGCCGTTCGTCACTCTTTCGGTGGCGCTGCTGGTGCCCACCGTCAAGGTGGCGTTGTTCGACGTGGCCGTCACGGCGGGCGACGAGGAATCCGTCACCGTGGCCTTGAAGACGGCGCCGCTGTCGGCCGCCACGGCCGTGAAGCTGTAGGCCGGCGACGTGGCGCCGCTGATCACGGCACCGTTGCGGTACCACTTGTAGGTGTACGGCGCCGTGCCGCCGCCCGCGCCCACGGCGAACGAGGCGGTGGCGCCCGGTGCGACGGTGATGCTGGCCGGCTGGCTGGTGATGGTTACCGCGCCGCCCGTCGTCGATTCATCGACGTCGGTACCCACGTTGATGGCCGCATACGCGCGCTTGACGGCGATCGATTCCGCGCTGCCCACGCCATACAGTTCCTCGGCTGCCTGCAGCACCTTGTTGCGCGCGTCGGCATAGTTGGTCGACGAGGTGAACTTGGTGGTGGCGGCCTTGAACCAGATGCGGTAAGCCTTGTCGCTGCCGATACCGGTCATGGCCAGCGGGCTTTTGTTCAGGTAGGAGCTGTAGTAGTCGCTGCTGGACGTGGAATTCGAGCCTTGCGACAGGAAGTAGAACATGCGGTTGTTCGGGCCGCTGCTGTAGTGGACGTCGAGGTTCTTGATGGTGCTGCTCCACGCATTCGGGCTGCTGCCATCCTTGCTCGGCTTGTACAGCCAGCGCAGCGGCTGGCCGTTCTTGGCGATCTCCTTGCCCGTCATCCAATCGTTGCCCGTGTTCGGAATCGTGGTGCCCGTGCCGCCGGCGCGCGCATACGCTTCCACCATCTCGCCGGCGATGTCCGAGCTCGATTCGTTCAAGCCGCCCGACTCCTGCGAGTAGATCAGGCCCGAGGTGGCGTCCGTGATGCCGTGACCCATCTCATGGCCGATCACGTCGATGGAGCCGAGGTTGTTGAACGCGCTGCCGCCGTCGCCGATGTACATGCATTTGCAGTTGCTGTCGTAATAGGCGTTGTCGTAGGCCGTGTTGACGTGGGCGGCGATGTGGGTGGCCGTGTTGTTGCCGTCCAGGCTGGACCAGCCCAGCACGTTCTTGTGCGTGTCGTAGGTGTTCATCAAGCCCCACATCGCATTGACGGCCGCCGTCTGACCGTTGGCGTTGGTGGTGCTGCCGCCGCTGATGTATTGCTGGCCGTCGCCCCAGGTATTGCTGGTGTTGCTGTACACGCTGCCCGAGGTGGTGCCGTGGTTGGCATTCGTGATGGCCATGCCGCCGAAGCTGCCGCCCGTGCCGCGGCTGGGGTCCTTCATGGTGTAGGTGCTGCCCGTGAGCGTGGTGTTGAGCGGCACCTGGCCGTTGTACTGGCTGTTGCCGATGCCGGCGACGGTTTTCAGGGCTTTCCATTGGCGCAGGATGCGGCCATCCCGGGCGCTGACGATGGTGTCGTAGTAGACGGGCTTGCTGCCGCTGATCATGCGCGTCTGCACCAGGTAGGCCAGCTCGTAGTGGTCGACCACGTCCTGCACGTCGAGGGCGTTCAGCGCGGCTTCCGACTTGTTCTCGGCGCCGGCCACGCGCACGGTTTTCATTACGGGATAGATCAGCAGCTGCGCATGCGGCGGCACATGGTCGACGGCCGGCACGCCGATGCTTTTTACTGCAGCGGCAATGGCGGCGGCGGCGCTGACGGCCGGCGTGGTGTCGATATCGGTGGTGGCGCTGCGGGTGACGGAATTGACGCCGCCGCTGCCGAGGCCGGACGCGCGGTCCGACACGGATTCGCTGACGATGTCGCCGGCGCTGTTGCTGACCACCACCGTCTCGGAACCGAAGACGGGCAAGCCCTTGTAGGTGTGCTGTACGCGGCTCACGCGCGTGCCGCTGACGCCCGGATGCTGGGCGCCGACGGCAAAGCCATGCTCGGTATTCAGACCGCGGCTGCGTGCCTGCGCGGCCAGCTTGTTGACCAGGCTGGCGGTCTCTTGTGGAGAAGCCAGGGCGACCGGCGCGGCCATCAGGGTCTGTGGCAGCGGGGTGGCGGCATCGGCCGTGGTGGCCATCAGCGGCAGGGCGGCGATGGATGCGGCAACTATCGTCAAACGTAAATTCATTTCTGCTCCATGGTATCGGTTAAGGAAATGGTGAATGAGCTGGCCGCGATGCCTGATGGCCACCCCGGCGCGCCTGGCGGCGGGCGGATAGCCTGCCGTTTTGTGGTGGCATGACGCCGGGTAGGGGGACACTAAACTTGTCGAGATCGCCATGTCAAAAAATTCAAGAAATGGGTCACCAGGCGATTTTTTGTTAAGAATTGAACATTTATCGGCATCGCATCGTTGGAAAGTTTGATCTACCACAAGCTGCAACTTTTGTTTTGGACTACTACCCCTATTGGCGCGCTCTGTTGGAAAAACACTGTTGCCTTTTCTAAATGTTGCGATCTACACTAGCTCTTCGCATTGCCCCCCAGCGGAGCACGCGAAGACAAAAAAAGCGCACGCGGCAATGACCGCGTCCAGATACAGCGCATCGGGAAAAAAAATCGGGAGTTTCACATGACGTCAGTTCTGTTTTCTGCTGTTGGTTTCAGCCATTTCCCCTCTGGAGCGGCACTCATGCTGCATCCGCCTTCCTAGCGGCCGCCAGCCGGCTTTTCCCCCGCGAGGGGATTCTTTTCTGTAAGTCCGACCGTGCCGCCCGGCGCGGCCGCTGGCGCAGTGCATCTTTTTTTCAGGAAGGGTTGCCGGCTCCTGGTGCGTGCACCGGAATCACCGGCCCGACGAACTATGCTTTCGATAGCGACCAAAGTGGAACAGATCGTGATGGAATCGGCCTTTCTCAGCGAGGGATTGGGCCGTGGCTTGCTCAACCTGTCGGAGCTGGCGCGCCAGCTGCAGCCGCAATTGCAGACCGACTTATGGAAACCGGTGGGGCAGGCCGCCGTGGTGATGGCGCTGCGCCGCCTGGCCGAGCGGATGCCGCAGAAAAACGGCGAGATCGTGCTGGCGCACCGCGCGGGCGAACTGTCCACGCGCAGCGAATTGATGGTTGTTACCTACCGCTATTCCGACCAGACGTATGCCTGCCAGCGCCAGTTGCTGGCGCTGGCAGCGCCGCAGCGGGGCACATTCATCACCATTACGCGCGGCGTCAACGAGGTGATGGTGATCTGCAGCCGTTCGCTGCACGCGCTGGTGGAAGAGGTGTTCGGCGAAGAGCAGGAACTGGCGCGCCTGGAGCGGGTGACGGCCGTGACCCTGCACCTGGCGGCCGAAACCTGCTATACGCCGGGCGTGTATCACGCCATCCTCAAGCGCCTGGCCTGGGAGCGCATCAACCTGATCAACATCATTTGCACGTATACGGAACTGACCTTGCTGCTGGAAGCATCGCAGACGGGCGCGGCCTTTTCCGTATTGTCGAAAATCGTCGCGCAATGAAAAGGCTCTGTCCCCGTTAAGTAGGGGAAGTTCAGGAATCTTCCTGTATCCCTGCTGTCTGACTGTGCATCGCAGACAAACGGGAGCCTTTCATGCAGATAGCTCAATGGAAAACCTTCATCGCCCAGTTCGCCGTACTGAACCGTCGCCAGCGCCTGGCGGGCATCGCTCTGCTGCGAGGAAGCGCACCGCAGGGCGCTGCCGCGGCACTGATCGAAAGCGTGGCCCGGCAGCGGTTGCACTGTCCTGCCTGCAATAGCAGTCATGCTCACCTGCATGGCCATGCGCACGGACTGCAGCGCTACCGTTGCGTGCCGTGCGGCCGCACCTTCAATGCACTCACCGGCACGCCGCTGGCGCGCTTGCGCCATAAATCACTGTGGCTTGATTACGCCGATTGCCTGCTGGCATCAGATTCCGTGCGCAAGGCGGCGTTACAACTGGGCGTGCACCGCAACACCACCTTTCGCTGGCGCCACCGGTTTTTAAGCCTGGCCAAGACGGACCGGCCCCATTGCCTGCATGGCATCGCCGAAGCGGACGAGCTGTATGTGTTGGAGTCGGAAAAGGGATCGCGGCATCTGACCCGTCCGGCGCGCCGCCGTGGCGGTCATGCCCGCCGGCGTGGCATTTCCAATGAGCAGGTCTGCATCCTGGTGGCGCGCGACCGTACGGGACAAACCCTCGATTTCGTCACCGGAAAAGGGGCGCTGACGAAGGCGCAGGTGCGCCATTATTTATTGCCCATGATCGACAAGGACATTTTGCTGGTCACCGACGGCCACGCTGCCTATCGCGCCTTCGCGCGTGAAGCGGGCATCAGTCACCAGGCCGTCAATTTGCGCGCAGGCATCCGCGTGCAGGGCGCCGCGCATGTACAGAACGTCAATGCATATCACAGCCGCCTGCGGGCATGGCTACGCCCCTTTCACGGCGTGGCGACGCGCTACCTGCCGAATTACCTGGGCTGGCGCTGGATACTCGACGCCGGGCGCATCCGCTCCCCGGAAACATTATTGAAGGCAACGCTGGGAGCATTCCCACATCTGATGGTGACATAGCTGTCCAGTCCTAAAATAGGTTGACAGTATTTATTGCTGCACAAACGCCCGATGCACCGCATCGGGCGTTTTGTACTT